>NZ_CP007410.1:0-600000 GCF_000585995.1 Pseudomonas brassicacearum
GTCGTCTTTCTTTCTGTTAAGGCATTGATAAATCATGGGCGATCAGCAAGCTGCATGTGGATAAGTGGGCGTCTGCTCGCTACAATGGCCGCTTGTTTTTGCCTCACCGGCTTTCAACTTAGGGGATATCCGTGTCAGTGGAACTTTGGCAGCAGTGCGTAGAGCTTTTGCGCGATGAGCTGCCTGCCCAACAATTCAACACTTGGATCCGTCCACTACAGGTCGAAGCCGAAGGCGACGAGTTGCGCGTCTACGCACCGAACCGTTTCGTTCTCGACTGGGTCAACGAAAAGTACCTGGGCCGGGTCCTTGAACTGCTCGACGAGCATGGCAATGGCATGGCGCCTGCGTTGTCCTTATTAATAGGTAGCAAGCGCAGCTCCGCACCGCGGGCCGCACCCAATGCCCCGCTGGCGGCTGCGGCTTCCCAGGCCCAGGCCGTAGCGGCGCCGGTTAACCATTCCGCACCGGCCCCCGCACCCGCGCCGAGCAAACGTAACGCGCAAAAGACGGCCGAGGTCAGCGAAGAGCCCTCTCGGGACAGCTTCGATCCAATGGCCGGTGCCAGCTCCCAGCAGGCTCCGGTGCGTGCCGAACAGCGCACCGTCCAGGTAGAAGGCGCGCTCAAGCACACCAGTTACCTGAACCGCACCTTCACCTTCGAGAATTTCGTCGAGGGTAAGTCCAACCAACTGGCCCGAGCGGCAGCCTGGCAGGTCGCGGACAACCCCAAGCATGGCTATAACCCGCTCTTCCTTTACGGTGGCGTGGGCCTGGGTAAGACCCACTTGATGCACGCGGTGGGTAATCACCTATTAAAGAAGAACCCGAATGCCAAGGTCGTGTACCTGCATTCCGAGCGTTTCGTGGCCGACATGGTCAAGGCGCTGCAGCTGAACGCGATCAACGAGTTCAAGCGTTTCTACCGTTCGGTGGACGCCTTGCTGATCGACGATATTCAGTTCTTCGCCCGCAAGGAACGTTCTCAGGAAGAGTTTTTCCACACCTTCAACGCATTGCTTGAAGGGGGGCAGCAGGTCATTCTCACCAGTGACCGCTATCCGAAAGAAATCGAAGGTCTTGAAGAGCGCCTCAAGTCGCGTTTCGGCTGGGGCCTGACGGTGGCTGTCGAGCCACCGGAACTGGAAACCCGAGTTGCGATCCTGATGAAGAAGGCCGACCAGGCCAAGGTCGAGTTGCCTCACGACGCCGCGTTCTTCATTGCCCAGCGTATCCGCTCGAACGTGCGTGAGCTCGAAGGTGCTCTCAAGCGTGTGATCGCTCACTCGCACTTCATGGGCCGCGACATCACCATCGAGCTGATTCGCGAATCCTTGAAGGATCTGTTGGCGCTCCAGGACAAACTGGTCTCTGTGGATAACATTCAGCGTACGGTTGCTGAATACTACAAAATCAAGATTTCCGATCTGCTGTCCAAGCGTCGTTCGCGTTCGGTGGCTCGCCCCCGTCAGGTGGCCATGGCCTTGTCCAAGGAACTGACCAACCACAGCTTGCCGGAAATCGGCGATGTGTTTGGCGGGCGCGACCACACCACGGTGTTGCACGCCTGCCGCAAGATCAACGAACTTAAGGAATCCGACGCGGACATCCGCGAGGACTACAAGAACCTGCTGCGTACACTGACCACTTGATGACCACCAGCGCAGCTTATTAAGGCAAGGGACTAGACCATGCATTTCACCATTCAACGCGAAGCCCTGTTGAAACCCCTGCAACTGGTCGCAGGCGTCGTCGAACGCCGCCAGACCTTGCCGGTACTTTCCAACGTGCTGCTGGTTGTCGAAGGCCAGCAATTGTCGCTGACCGGTACCGACCTGGAAGTCGAGCTGGTCGGTCGTGTGCAACTTGAAGAGCCGGCCGATCCGGGTTCCATCACCGTACCGGCGCGCAAGCTGATGGACATCTGCAAAAGCCTGCCCAATGACGCGCTGATCGACATCAAGGTTGATGAGCAGAAGCTCGTGGTCAAGGCTGGTCGCAGTCGCTTCACCTTGTCGACCCTGCCAGCCAACGATTTCCCGACGGTGGAAGAAGGTCCGGGCTCGCTGACCTGCAGCCTCGAGCAAAGCAAATTGCGTCGCCTGATCGAACGCACCAGCTTCGCCATGGCCCAGCAGGATGTGCGTTATTACCTCAACGGCATGCTTCTGGAAGTGTCTGCCGGCATCATCCGCGCCGTTGCAACCGACGGCCACCGTCTGGCGATGTGCTCGATGCAAGCCGATATCGGTCAGCCGGATCGCCACCAAGTGATCGTGCCGCGCAAGGGTATCCTTGAGCTGGCTCGCCTGCTGACCGAGCCGGACGGCAACGTCAGTATCGTGCTCGGCCAGCACCACATCCGTGCCACCACCGGCGAGTTCACCTTCACCTCGAAACTGGTGGACGGTAAATTCCCTGATTACGAGCGTGTGCTGCCTAAAGGTGGCGACAAGCTGGTCTTGGGCGACCGCCAGGCGCTGCGCGAAGCCTTCAGCCGTACGGCGATTCTGTCCAACGAGAAGTACCGCGGCATTCGCCTGCAACTGGCCAATGGTCAGCTGAAAATCCAGGCGAACAACCCGGAGCAGGAAGAAGCGGAAGAAGAAGTGGGCGTTGACTACAACGGCGGCTCCCTGGAAATCGGCTTCAACGTCAGCTATCTGCTCGACGTGCTGGGCGTGATGACCACTGAGCAAGTACGTCTGATCCTGTCTGACTCCAACAGCAGTGCGCTGGTGCAGGAGTCCGATAACGACGATTCGGCTTACGTTGTCATGCCGATGCGTCTGTAATCATGCCCAGCAGAAGCTAGATGTCCTTAAGTCGCGTCTCGGTCACCGCGGTGCGCAATTTGCACCCGGTGACCTTCTCCCCTTCCCCCCGAATCAATATTCTTTACGGCGCCAACGGCAGCGGCAAAACCAGTGTCCTGGAAGCCATACACCTGCTGGGGCTTGCCCGTTCGTTTCGCAGCAGCCGTCTGTTACCGGTCATCCAGTACGAGCAATTGGCTTGCACAGTGTTCGGGCAGGTGGAACTGGCTGAAGGGGGGCACAGCGCCTTGGGGATCTCCCGGGATCGGCAAGGCGAGTTCCAGATTCGCATTGATGGACAGAACGCCCGCAGCGCCGCGCAGCTGGCGGAGATCCTGCCGTTGCAATTGATCAACCCGGACAGCTTCCGTTTGTTGGAGGGGGCGCCGAAGATTCGTCGGCAATTCCTGGACTGGGGTGTGTTTCACGTGGAACCCCGTTTCATGTCCACTTGGCAGCGCTTACAGAAGGCGCTGCGCCAGAGAAACTCTTGGCTGCGGCATGGTACACTTGACGCCGTTTCGCAAGCGGTTTGGGACAGGGAACTGTGCCAGGCCAGCGCTGAAATCGATGAATACCGCCGCGCTTACATCAAAGCCTTGAAACCGGTCTTCGAGCAGACCTTGAGCGAACTGGTTGAGCTTGAGGGCCTGACGCTCAGCTATTACCGAGGCTGGGACAAGGACCGGGAATTGAGTGCCGTGCTGGCTGGCTCGCTGCAACGGGACCAGCAGATGGGCCATACCCAGGCTGGACCACAACGCGCTGACTTGCGTCTCAGATTGGGCGCACATAACGCCGCGGACATCTTGTCCCGGGGGCAGCAGAAGTTAGTGGTGTGTGCCTTGCGTATCGCCCAAGGGCACCTGGTGAGCCAGGCCCGTCGCGGTCAGTGTATTTATCTGGTGGATGACTTGCCGTCCGAGCTGGACGAAGCCCACCGTCGCGCACTTTGCCGCTTGCTGGAAGACTTACGCTGCCAGGTATTTATCACCTGTGTAGATCACGAATTATTGAGGGAAGGCTGGCAGACGGAAACGCCAGTCGCTCTGTTCCACGTGGAACAGGGCCGTATCACCCAGACCCACGACCATCGGGAGTGAAGGCATTGAGCGAAGAAAATACGTACGACTCAACGAGCATTAAAGTGCTGAAAGGCCTGGATGCCGTACGCAAACGTCCCGGTATGTACATTGGTGACACCGACGATGGCAGCGGTCTGCACCACATGGTGTTCGAGGTGGTCGACAACTCGATCGACGAAGCCCTCGCCGGCCATTGCGACGATATCAGCATTATCATCCACCCGGATGAGTCCATCACCGTTCGCGATAACGGCCGTGGCATCCCGGTAGACGTACACAAAGAGGAAGGCGTTTCCGCCGCCGAGGTCATCATGACCGTCCTCCACGCTGGCGGTAAGTTTGACGATAACTCCTACAAAGTATCCGGCGGTCTGCACGGTGTAGGTGTCTCGGTCGTGAACGCACTGTCCGAACAGCTTGTTCTCACGGTGCGCCGCAGCGGCAAGATCTGGGAACAGACCTATGTCCATGGCGTGCCTCAGGCACCGATGGCGATCGTTGGCGACAGCGAAAGCACCGGCACCCAGATCCACTTCAAGGCTTCCAGCGATACCTTCAAGAATATCCACTTTAGCTGGGACATCCTGGCCAAGCGGATTCGTGAGCTGTCCTTCCTGAACTCCGGTGTCGGCATCGTCCTCAAGGATGAACGCAGCGGCAAGGAAGAGCTGTTCAAGTACGAAGGTGGCTTGCGTGCGTTCGTTGAATACCTGAACACCAACAAGACGCCGGTCAACCAGGTGTTCCACTTCAACGTCCAGCGTGAAGACGGCATCGGCGTGGAAATCGCCCTGCAGTGGAACGACAGCTTCAACGAGAACCTGTTGTGCTTCACCAACAACATTCCGCAGCGCGATGGCGGTACCCACCTGGTGGGCTTCCGTTCGGCGCTGACGCGTAACCTGAACAACTACATCGAACAGGAAGGCCTGGCGAAGAAGCATAAAGTCGCCACCACCGGTGACGATGCCCGTGAAGGCCTGACGGCGATCATTTCGGTGAAGGTGCCGGATCCGAAGTTCAGCTCCCAGACCAAAGACAAGCTGGTGTCTTCCGAAGTGAAGACCGCGGTCGAACAGGAAATGGGCAAGTACTTCTCCGACTTCCTGCTGGAGAACCCGAACGAAGCCAAGTTGGTGGTCGGCAAGATGATCGACGCCGCCCGTGCCCGTGAAGCGGCGCGCAAGGCCCGTGAGATGACCCGCCGCAAAGGCGCGCTGGACATCGCCGGCCTGCCGGGCAAACTGGCGGACTGCCAGGAAAAGGACCCTGCCCTGTCCGAGCTGTACCTCGTGGAAGGTGACTCTGCTGGCGGTTCCGCCAAGCAGGGACGCAACCGCCGGACCCAGGCCATCCTGCCGCTCAAGGGTAAGATCCTGAACGTCGAGAAGGCGCGCTTCGACAAGATGATTTCTTCCCAGGAAGTCGGCACGTTGATCACCGCGCTGGGCTGCGGCATCGGCCGCGAAGAGTACAACATCGACAAGCTGCGTTATCACAACATCATCATCATGACCGATGCTGACGTCGACGGTTCGCACATCCGCACCCTGCTGCTGACATTCTTCTTCCGTCAGTTGCCGGAGCTGATCGAGCGCGGCTACATCTACATCGCTCAGCCACCGCTGTACAAGGTCAAGAAAGGCAAGCAAGAGCAATACATCAAAGACGACGACGCCATGGAAGAGTACATGACGCAGTCGGCCCTGGAAGACGCGAGCCTGCACCTGAACGAAGAAGCTCCAGGCATCTCCGGCGAAGCCCTCGAGCGCCTGGTCAACGACTTCCGCCTGGTGATGAAAACCCTCAAGCGTCTGTCGCGCCTGTACCCACAGGAACTCACCGAGCACTTCATCTACCTGCCGGCTGTCAGCATGGAGCAGCTGTCCGATCACGCGGCGATGCAGGATTGGCTGGCCCAGTACGAAGTTCGTCTGCGCACCGTAGAGAAGTCCGGCCTGGTCTACAAAGCCAGCCTGCGCGAAGACCGTGAACGTAACGTCTGGCTGCCGGAGGTCGAACTGATCTCCCATGGCCTGTCGAACTACGTCACCTTCAACCGCGACTTCTTCGGTAGCAACGACTACAAGACCGTTGTTTCCCTCGGCGCCCAGTTGAGCACGCTGTTGGATGATGGCGCCTACATTCAGCGCGGCGAGCGCAAGAAAGCCGTCACCGAGTTCAAGGAAGCCCTTGAATGGCTGATGGCCGAAAGCACCAAGCGCCACACCATCCAGCGATACAAAGGTCTGGGTGAAATGAACCCGGATCAGCTGTGGGAAACCACCATGGACCCAAGCTCGCGCCGGATGCTGAAAGTCACCATCGAAGACGCCATTGGCGCGGACCAGATCTTCAACACCCTGATGGGTGATGCGGTCGAACCTCGCCGTGACTTCATCGAGAGCAATGCGTTGGCGGTGTCTAACCTGGATTTCTGATCCAGCAGCCTGCTCCAACGAAAAAGGCCAACGCTCATGCGTTGGCCTTTTTTTATACCTGAAAATCACAAGGTGTTCCCCGACAAGACCCATCGGTCAAAAACCGGGTAAGCCAGTAACACCTGAAACAAAATCTTTTAATCTCAATGGGTTGAGATTGGGACATGGGCCCCGGGATACGGGGGGATGGAAAAGCCTGGCGTAGATCTTGCGTGTTAAATAAATTACACATCGTTTTTTTATATTTACAGGGAAACGATGGTACGAGGTGGTACGAATAAATCCAAATACCAAGGGTAGTCTCAATGAGCGGTACGCAAACATCCAACACTCTGGAGCAAGGACTTAAACCACGGCATGTGACCATGCTATCCATCGCCGGCGTGATTGGCGCCGGCCTGTTCGTCGGCTCCGGCCATGCGATCGCAGCGGCCGGTCCGGCCGTGTTGTTGGCCTACGCTGCTGCGGGTGCCTTGGTGGTGCTGGTGATGCGGATGCTGGGCGAAATGGCGGTGGCGTCGCCGGACACGGGTTCCTTCTCGACGTATGCGGACCGGGCGATTGGTCATTGGGCTGGTTTCACCATCGGCTGGCTCTATTGGTGGTTCTGGGTCCTGGTGATTCCGCTGGAGGCCAACGCTGCTGCAACAATCCTGCACGCCTGGTTCCCCAACGTGGCGATCTGGGTCTTCACGTTGGTCATCACCCTGCTGCTGACGGTGACCAACCTGTTCAGTGTGAAGAATTACGGCGAGTTTGAATTCTGGTTCGCCCTGGTCAAGGTCGTGGCGATCATCGGCTTCATTGGTCTTGGCATCCTGGCGATTTTTGGCTTGCTGCCCACTAGCCAGGTCAGCGGCGTTTCGCACCTGTTTGACACCCAAGGCTTCTTGCCAAATGGCATGGGCGCGGTGCTGGGGGCGATCCTGACCACCATGTTTTCGTTCATGGGCACCGAGATCGTGACCATCGCGGCCGCCGAATCGAAGAACCCAGGCCAGCAGATTTCCAAGGCAACCAACTCGGTGATCTGGCGGATTGGCTTGTTCTATCTCGTCTCCATCTTCATCGTCGTGGCCCTGGTGCCATGGAACGACCCGATTCTCGCCAGTGTGGGTTCCTACCAGACAGTGCTGGAGCGCATGGGCATTCCTAACGCCAAGCTGATCGTCGATATCGTGGTTCTGGTAGCGGTCACCAGCTGCCTGAATTCGGCGCTCTATACGGCTTCACGCATGATGTTCTCGTTGGGCAAGCGCGGTGATGCACCGGCTGTTTCCCAGCGTACCAACAAGAGCGGCACACCTTACTGGGCTGTGATGCTGTCCACTGCTGCAGCGTTCCTTGCGGTATTCGCCAACTACGTGGCTCCGGCCGCTGTCTTCGAATTCCTCCTGGCCAGTTCGGGTGCCATTGCATTGCTGGTGTACCTGGTCATTGCGGTTTCGCAGCTGCGTATGCGCAAACAGCGTGTGGCTCGCGGTGAAAAAGTCGCTTTCAGTATGTGGTTGTTTCCTGGCCTGACCTACGCGGTGATCGTGTTCATCGTCGGTGCCTTGACCATCATGCTGTTCCAGGAAGCCCACCGCGTGGAGATCCTGGCGACCGGTCTGCTGAGTGTCTTGGTGGTGATATCCGGCGTGCTGATACAGCGTCGTCGGATCGCAAAAGCAGGAAGCTTGGTACCGACGATCGGGTGATCTCCGTTGTGTGTGGCGAGGGAGCTTGCTCCCGCTTGAGTGCGAAGCGCTCACAAAAAAGGGGCTGCTGCGCAGCCCAGCGGGAGCAAGCTCCCTCGCCACGGGATGCCATCCAATATGAGCGGTCGGTTTCCTAACTGGCCACCGACGCCTCACTGCCCGCCGCCACCCTCTCCAACCGATACCCATACCCATAAATAGTCAGCAATTGCCAACCTCGATCCGCCGTCAGCCCAAGCTTGTTGCGCAGGCGATAGATATGGGTATCGAGCGGACGCGACGAAGTCATTTCCTCGTGGGTCCAGAAGCGCTCGTAGAAATACTCCCGGGACAGTGGACGCCCCAGGTTGGCGAACAGGCAGCGGGCCAGGCGGTATTCACGTTCGGTCAGGCTGATGGGGATGCCGGCGCGGGTGACGGTCAGTTCGGCGTCGTCGAATTCCAGATCGTTGAACACCAGCACATCGCTGGTGGGGGTGCGCTGCAGGTTGTGGCGGCGCAGCACGGCGGTGACCCGGGCCTTGAGTTCGTTGGGCCTGAAGGGTTTGCTCACGTAGTCGTCAGCGCCGGCGTTGAGGGCCTGGACGATGTCGTGCTCGCCGTCGCGGCTGGTGAGCATGATGGCGGCCGGTGGCGAGTCCATGTGCTCGCGTGTCCAGCGCAGCAGCGACAACCCGCTGATATCGGGCAGTTGCCAGTCGAGGATCAACAGGTCGAAGGTTTCCCGGCGCAGTTGGCGCAACAAGTCTTCGCCGCGTTCAAAACTGTGCAGGGTCCAGGCTTGCTCGTTCTTGCTGGGGATTTGTTGAAGTGTCTGTTCCACCCGGCGCAGTTCGGCCGGTTCGTCATCCAGTATGGCGACACGCATGGGACGCGATTCCTTGATCTCGGGAGTAACGGACATCTCAGGGGGGGCATGCAATCTTGATCAGCGTTCGGTGTGCCGGCTGATTCATTGCCATTCTCCCTGTCGCTGGCTGCGACAATACCGGCTCGCGGCGCCGAGGGAAAGCCAGCTGCGCGCCACTTGGCGAGTCCGCTATAGTCTTGGGCTTTCAGCCTGCCGTTCCACTGATCAGTCAGAGTGCCTATGAGCAACCAGCGTCGCCGTGAAAGCCGTGAACCGACCCAGGTCCAGCGATTGTTTCGCCAACTGGTACGGGAGTGGTTGTGGATAAGTTTGTTTCTATTGCCGCTCACTGCCCTGCTGTCGTTCAGTGCCCAGACCATGAGCAACGGGTCGGCTGCAGCCTTGTTGTCGGTGTGCCTGGTAGCCTGCGTATTGGGATTGCTGCTGCTGCGCCCGCAGCTGGCGTTATGGACGACAGTGGGTGGCATGGGCCTGGCACTGTTGCTCAGCGCGGTGCTGGGCGCGGAGGGCTGGTGGTGGTCGCCGATGGCCAGTGTCTTGGGCATGTTGCTGGGTTACCTGATCTGGAATTGGCGGCGTCTGAGCGTGGTGCTGGCCTATTTCGGCTGGGAGTTGGCGCGCCTGGATGGGGAGCCGAAGGTGTTCCCGGAACGCCGCCGTGCCCCGTACACCGGCAGTGACCGCTTGCAGGGCCAGATCATGGCCCTGGAACAAGCCATGAGTCGAACGCGGGACACCCGTCGTTTCATCGCCGACGGCCTGGAATACCTGCCCGTGGCGACCATGATCAGCGATCCTCAAGGCAAGTTGTTGCTCGGTAACCGCAAGGCGCGTGATCTCTTCGGCCATGGCCTGGCGGGCGGCGATGTGCTGGAGCATCTCGCGCAACTGGGTTACCCGGCGCTGGAACGAGGGCCTCATCGGTTATCCACATTGCCTTTGGTGGAGTTTCGCGACACCCGCGAGCGCAGCTTGCGTCTGGAACGGGCCGCCCTATTGCCTGTCGACGGCGATGCACCGATTGGCTGGCTGCTGAGCCTCACCGATCTGAGCGCGGAGCGAGAAGCCGAGGAGCAACGCAGCGTCATGCTGCGTTTCCTGTCCCATGATCTGCGTGCGCCTCACTCGGCGATCCTCGCGTTGCTGGATGTGCAACGCCATCAGGCGGGCGATACCAACCCGGTGTTCGATCAGATCGAGCGCCAGGTGCGCCGCGCCCTAGACCTGACCGATGGCTTCGTGCAATTGGCCAAGGCTGAATCCGAGGCGTACCAATTTCGGCCGACGTTGTTTGCCATGCTGGTGATGGACGTGGTCGACCAGGCACTGCCCATCGCCCAGGCCAAGGGCATTCAGCTCACTTACGAAATACACAATGAAGAAGCAATGGTGAAAGCAGATCAATCTTTGCTGACCCGTGCTCTGTTCAATCTGCTGGAAAATGCCATCAAGTACAGCTCGCCCGACGCCTGCATCTCGCTGCGGGTTCATTGCACGATGGGTTGGTTGACCTGCACTGTCGCTGACCAGGGCAAGGGCATCAGTGCCGAAGAACTGCCGGATCTGTTCACCCAGTACCGACGGTTTTCATCCGCTCAAGGGGTGGATGGCATTGGCTTGGGACTGTCGATGGTCAAGGCGGTGGTTGACCACCATGGCGGGAAAATCGAGTGCCACAGTGTGGTGGGTAAAGGCACAACGTTTAGCTTGGGATTCCCCTTGCTGGAAGACTAAAAAAAAGTCGCAACCCCCAGCAGGAAATGCCGAAGGCCGCGATCTTTTTTGGAGCGCTATAAAAACTTATGCACCTTTTTGGCTGTTTTATGTGTTTATGAAATATGTATGAAAAACATATAGTTACAACATAAAAGCAACGCTTTCAACGAAAACGGTACACAGCTTATCCACAGATCTCAAACAGCGATTTGATCCGTAGGGGTCGGGGCTGCGGGAAGCGAACCCATCTCCCGTTGCGTCTGTTCATTCCAGGCTTGTACACGGTCATTAAGCTCGGCAATGGCGCGCGGCCCAGTCCCTTCGGCATACATCGGCGCGCCGATCACCACAGTGATGACCCCCGGCGTTTTCATCCAGCCAGCCTTGGGCCAGAATTTGCCGGCATTGTGTGCAATCGGCAGTACCGGCAGATCCGCGTTCACCGCCAATGCGCTACCACTGCGGGAGAATTTGCCGATCGTCCCGTAAGGAACACGGGTGCCCTCGGGAAAGATCAGTACCCAAGTGTTGTCCTTGAGCAGTTCGTCACCCTTCTTCGCCACTTGCTTGAGCGCCACCTTGGGATTGTCGCGGTCGATAGCAATAGGGCGCAGCATGGCCATGGCCCAGCCGAAGAACGGCACGAACAACAGCTCACGCTTGAGCACTTGGCTCAACGGCTCGAAATAGGCCGAGAGAAAGAAGGTCTCCCAGGTGCTCTGGTGGTTGGATTGGATCACGCAGGGCCGGTCAGGCACGTTTTCGGCGCCCTTCACTTCATAGGTGATGCCCAGGAACACTTTGCTCAGCCACAGCGCGCAACGGCACCAGTAGACATTGATGAAACGGTAGCGCGCCCGGAACGGCAAAAAAGGCGCGATAAAAAAACTCAAGGAGCACCACAACAAGGAGCTGGTGCCCAGCAGCAGATAAAAGAGAAAAGTTCTGGTGGCCTGCAATATCGACATAGCGGCGTTTACCATTGCGGGCAATGCCCGCCTGTTAAGCGCTTCCCGAACAGTCCTTGATCAGGATGTCTTGGGAGCTCTAATTGTGGATAAGTTCAGCGGCAATCGCCGCCAAGTCGTCAAAAATCAAGGTGCCCACCGGTAGGGTCTTGCCCAGAGTCTTTTCGCCTTTCCCGGTCTTTACTAAAACTGGCTGACAATCGACGGCTTTGGCCGCCTCCAGGTCACCGAGGCTGTCGCCGACGAACCACACACCCGCCAGCGGCACATGATAATGCTCGGCAATCGCCTTCAACATGCCCGGTTTGGGTTTGCGGCAATCGCAGCCTTCGTCCGGTCCGTGAGGGCAGTGCACGATCAGCCCGACTTCACCGCCCTGCTCCGCCACCAATTCGCGCAAGCGCTCATGCATGGCGTCCAGCACGGCGAGGTCGTAGTAACCACGGGCAATGCCCGACTGGTTGGTGGCGACCGCCACCGTCCAGCCGGCCTTGCTCAACTGCGCGATGGCTTCGATCGATCCAGGCAGTGGCAACCACTCTTCCACCGATTTGATATAAGCGTCGGAGTCGTGATTGATCACACCGTCCCGATCGAGAATCAGCAGTTTCAAGGCTTACCCCAGCAGCGAAATATCGGCGACGCCGAGGAACAAACCACGCAGGCGCGCCAGCAGCGCGTAGCGGTTGGCCCGTACGTTGGCGTCTTCGGCATTGACCATCACCGCTTCGAAAAACGCATCCACCGGTTCACGCAGGGCCGCCAGACGCGTCAGGGTTTCGTTGTACTGACGCGCCGCTGCCATTGGCTGGACCGCCTGGTCAGCCTGCTGGATCGCCGAGTACAGGGAGAACTCATTGGCGTTGTCGAAGTACTTGGCTTCGACGGTGGCCGCGATGTTGCCCTCGGCCTTGCTCAGCAGGTTCGACACACGCTTGTTCACCGCCGCCAGCGCTGCGGCTTGCGGCAGTTGGCGGAACGCCTGCACCGCTTGTACGCGCTGGTCGAAGTCCAGGGCCGAACCCGGCTTCAGGGCACGCACCGACAGGTAGGTGGCAACGTCGACGCCTTCGTCTTCATAACGCGCACGCAGGCGGTCGAAGATGAATTCCAGCACGGCATCCGCCAGGCCGGCAGACTTGACCTTGCTGCCGAACGCATTGACGGCGAACGCCACGGCGTCGTTCAAGTCCAGGTCCAGCTGCTTGTCGATCAGGATCCGCAGCACGCCCAACGCCGCACGACGCAAGGCATACGGGTCTTTACTGCCGGTAGGCAGCATGCCGATGCCGAAGATGCCGACCAGGGTGTCGAGCTTGTCGGCGATGGCCACGGCCGCACCGGTCAGGGTGGTCGGCAGTTCAGCACCGGCACCGCGCGGCATGTATTGCTCGTTCAGGGCCAGGGCTACGTCTTCTGGCTCGCCATCGTTGAGGGCGTAGTAGTAACCGGCGACACCTTGCATCTCCGGGAACTCACCGACCATCTCGGTGGACAGGTCGCACTTGGACAGCAGGCCGGCACGGGCCGCGCGCTGGGCGTCGCCGCCGATGCGTGGGGCGATGTACGCGGCCAGCTTCGATACGCGCTCGGCCTTGTCGTAGACGCTGCCGAGTTTTTCCTGGAACACCACGTTCTTCAGGCGCTCGTTGAAGCTTTCCAGCGGCTGTTTCTTGTCTTGCTTGAAGAAGAACTCGGCATCGGTCAGGCGCGGGCGAACGACTTTTTCGTTACCGGCGATGATCTGCTGCGGGTCCTTGCTTTCAATGTTGGCAACCGTGATGAAGCGCGGCAGCAACTTGCCTTCGGCGTCCAGCAGGCAAAAGTACTTCTGGTTGTCCTGCATGGTGGTGATCAGCGCTTCCTGTGGCACTTCGAGGAAACGTTCCTCGAACGAGCACACCAGCGGTACTGGCCATTCCACCAACGCGGTCACTTCGTCCAGCAAGTTGGCCGGCACGATGGCGGTGCCTTCCTGTTGGGTGGCCAGCTCTTCGGTGCGCTTGCTGATCAGCTCGCGACGTTCGTTGGCATCGGCCAGCACGTAGGCGCCACGCAGGTCGGCCAGGTAGTTGGCCGGCGAGGTGATGCGCACACTTTGCGGATGATGGAAGCGGTGGCCGCGGGAATCGCGACCGGCCTTCTGGGCCAGGATCGTGCAATCGATGACCTGGTCACCGAGCAACATCACCAGCCATTGGGTCGGGCGCACGAACTCTTCCTTGCGCGCGGCCCAACGCATGCGCTTGGGAATCGGCAAGTCATTGAGGGAGTCTTCGACGATGGTCGGCAACAGGCTGGCGGTCGGCTTGCCCTTGATGCTCTGGCTGTAGCGCAGCTTCGGGCCGCTCTGGTCGATTTCGCTCAGGTCCACGCCGCATTTCTTGGCGAAGCCCAGGGCGGCCTGGGTCGGATTGCCATCGGCATCGAACGCGGCCTGGCGTGGCGGGCCGTCGAGGTTGATGCTGCGGTCCGGTTGCTGGGTCGCCAGGGCGGTGATCAGCACGGCCAGACGGCGCGGCGCGGCGTAGACGTGCTTGGCTTCGAAGTCCAGGCCAGCGGCTTGCAGGCCTTTCTCGATACCGGCCAGGAACGCATCGGCCAGGGTATTCAGGGCTTTGGGTGGCAGTTCTTCAGTGCCCAGTTCTACCAGAAAATCTTGAGCACTCATTGTGCAGCCTCCAGCTTAGCCAACACTTCATCACGCAGGTCCGGGGTCGCCATCGGGAAGCCCAGCTTGGCACGGGCCAGCAGGTAGGCTTGCGCAACGGAACGCGCCAGGGTGCGTACACGCAGGATGTATTGCTGGCGCGCGGTCACGGAAATCGCCCGGCGTGCGTCCAGCAGGTTGAAGGTATGGGACGCCTTCAACACCATTTCATAGCTCGGCAACGGCAGCGGCTGGTCCAGCTCAATCAGGCGCTTGGCTTCGCTTTCATAGAAGTCGAACAACTCGAACAGCTTCTCGACGTTGGCGTGTTCGAAGTTGTAGGTCGACTGTTCCACTTCGTTCTGGTGGAACACATCGCCATAGGTCACTTTGCCGAACGGGCCGTCAGCCCATACCAGGTCGTAGACCGAATCCACGCCTTGCAGGTACATGGCCAGGCGTTCCAGGCCGTAGGTGATTTCGCCGGTCACCGGGTAGCACTCGATGCCGCCCGCTTGCTGGAAGTAGGTGAACTGGGTGACTTCCATGCCGTTGAGCCAGACTTCCCAGCCCAGGCCCCAGGCGCCCAGGGTCGGCGATTCCCAGTTGTCCTCGACGAAACGAATGTCATGCACCAGCGGGTCGAGACCCACGTGCTTGAGGGAACCGAGGTACAGCTCCTGGAAGTTTTCCGGGTTCGGCTTCAGCACGACCTGGAACTGGTAGTAGTGCTGCAGACGGTTCGGGTTTTCGCCATAGCGGCCGTCAGTCGGGCGGCGGCTGGGCTGCACATAAGCGGCGTTCCAGGTTTCCGGGCCGATGGCACGCAGAAACGTGGCGGTGTGGAAAGTGCCGGCGCCTACTTCCATATCGTAGGGCTGAAGTACCACGCAACCTTGCTCGGCCCAGTATTGCTGGAGGGCGAGGATCAAGTCTTGGAAGGTACGCACGGCTGGCGTAGGCTGGCTCACGAAATTCACCTGTTTCTTGGGCTGCGATTTAAAGAGCGGGAGTATACCCGATTCGTTCGTGCGCACGCCCCCTGGAGCCTTATGCCACGCTGCTTTTGGTGTTCCGAAGATCCTTTGTACATGGCTTATCACGACCAGGAGTGGGGCACGCCGCTGCGCGATGCGCAGGGTTTGTTCGAGTTGCTTTTGCTCGAAGGGTTCCAGGCCGGGTTGTCCTGGATCACCGTTTTGCGCAAACGCGAGCGTTACCGACAGGTGCTGTTTGGCTTTGACGTGCAGCGCGTGGCGCAGATGAGCGATGCGGAAATCGATGACCTGATGCTTGACCCCGGCATCATCCGCAACCGCCTCAAACTCAAGGCGGCCCGCCGTAACGCCCAGGCCTGGCTGGCCCTGGAGGATCCGGTGGCGTTCCTCTGGTCGTTCGTGGGTGACAAACCCATCATCAATCATTTCAAGGACCGCACCGAAGTGCCGGCCATCACGCCCGAGGCCCTGGCGATGAGCAAAGGCCTGAAAAAAGCCGGCTTCACCTTCGTCGGGCCGACCATTTGCTACGCCTTGATGCAGGCTTCGGGGATGGTCATGGACCATACCCAGGACTGCGACCGCTACGCCGAGCTGGCAAACGGTGGTTAGAATAGCCGGCTCGCAACACGGCCCATGAATTCAGGAGTGACCTGTGGATAAGTTGAAAGGCGCCTTGCTGGTCGGCGCTCTGCGGTTGTTTGCGCTGCTGCCCTGGCGCGCGGTGCAAGCGGTGGGCTCGGCCATTGGCTGGTTCATGTGGAAGCTGCCCAACCGCTCCCGCGACGTGGTGCGGATCAACCTCGCCAAGTGCTTTCCCGAGATGGACCCGGCCGAGCGCGAGCGCCTGGTGGGCCAGAGCCTCAAGGACATCGGCAAATCCCTGACCGAAAGCGCCTGCGCCTGGATCTGGCCGGCCCAGCGTTCCATCGACCTGGTGCGTGAAGTCGAAGGCCTGGACGTACTGAAAGAAGCGCTGGCGTCCGGCAAAGGCGTGGTGGGCATCACCAGCCACCTGGGCAACTGGGAAGTGCTCAACCACTTCTATTGCAGCCAGTGCAAACCGATCATTTTCTACCGCCCGCCCAAGCTCAAGGCGGTAGATGACTTGCTGCGCAAACAACGCGTGCAGTTGGGCAACAAAGTCGCGGCGTCCACTAAGGAAGGCATCCTCAGCGTCATCAAGGAAGTGCGCAAGGGCGGCCAAGTGGGCATCCCGGCCGACCCGGAACCGGCCGAGTCCGCCGGCATCTTCGTGCCCTTCTTCGCCACCCAGGCCCTGACCAGCAAGTTCGTCCCGAACATGCTCGCCGGCGGCAAAGCGGTCGGGGTCTTCCTCCATGCCCTGCGCCTGCCCGACGGCTCCGGCTACAAAGTCATCCTCGAAGCTGCGCCAGACGCCATGTACAGCACCGACACCGAAACCGCCTGCGCCGCCATGAGCCAAGTGGTGGAACGCTACGTGCGCGCCTACCCGAGCCAATACATGTGGAGCATGAAACGCTTCAAGAAACGCCCGCCGGGTGAGGCGCGGTGGTACTGAAGGCAGGGTTCTAATCGTGGCGAGGGAGCTTGCTCCCGCTGGGCTGCGCAGCAGCCCCACCCCCACCCTTCACCCTAAAGCTTGAGCCCCCACTGTCGATAACCCATGTATCCGCCAATCATGGACCGATGAAATGGAACTCTCCCTTAGCATTGCCTCTATCACTCCAGCCAACACCAACCTCACCCGTTCCGAGCAGAAGTTGGTCACCAATCCTCCAGTAGGTTCCGTAAAGGAACTGGAAAACGGCGGCCCGGCAGCCATCTACCACCCCAGTGAAGACACTCAAACCACGGTGGGAACACCGGTGTTCACCACCACCTGGGTCGGTCGATCCCAATCGCCAGATTTCCCGCGATTTGCCGCGATCACCGCGGGAGCGAAAAGCACGCTGGCCACCACCTTCGAGACATTCCAATCAACGCTGTCGGCAACTGATCCGGACTTGGCCAGCAAGAAATACGGCTTCACCGTCGAGGCCGACGGCAAGCTGAAAGTGCTCAACTCGGCCGGCCAGCTCAGCAGCTCGGAAACCCAGCGGCTCACCGATTTGCTCAATGAATCCAGTGACCTGAAAGCCGCCGCCAGTGCGTTCCGCGACGCCTCTATCGACATGGTCGACGCCGACTCGCCATGGTCCGGCAGCTATCTGGGTCTCTACAACCTGACCAAGGAAAACTTCGCCAGCACCATCGATCTGGCGCCGATGCTCAAGCGCGCCGGCTCGGTGCCTCCTCAGGAATTTTCGGACGGGCTGTTTTTCAACCAGCTGGCGTACAAAGGCGAACGGGCGACGCGCGAGACGGAAGCCGCGATGCTTGAACGGCGTGCTGCGCAGCGATTTAGCGCGCAGGCTTGAACGGCTGTTCACCCAGGACGAGTCCCGAATCCGGGACGAGACATTGAGTGACGGTCATTGTGGCGAGGGGATTTATCCCCGCTGGGCTGCGTAGCAGCCCCAACCGACCAGGCGCACAACCCAACGGAGGCGGAATGGATAACGCTCCAGGCAAACGCGTCATCGTCATCGGTGCGGGCATCGTAGGCGCATCCCTGGCCTACCACCTGGCGACCAAAGGCGCGAATGTCACGGTGGTCGAGGCCGAAGGCATCGCGTCAGGCGTGACCGGCAGCTCATTCGCCTGGATCAACACCACACACGTCGACCCCGACCCTATTGCGCCATTGCGCGGCGCCGCCATTCAGGAATACCACCAACTCGAAACACAGCTGCCCGGCCTGAAGATCCAATGGACTGGCGCCCTGTCTTACGGCGTGAGTACAAACACTTCGGCGAACCGGATATCCCGCTCGAGCATTCTCGAGCTTGAGCCAAACCTCAAGCACCCTCCTCAATTCGCTTCGTACGCAGCAGAAGAAGGAGCACTGGACGCCGTAGCAGCAACCCATGCATTGATCGCGGGTGCCGAGGCGAATGGTGCGAAAGTGCTCACTCAAACGCCGGTTCTCGGCTTTAAAACCCAGGGTTCCACCGTGTTGGGCGTCGAAACCGCCGCAGGTATCATCGACGCCGATATTGTCGTACTGGCAGCCGGCACAGGCATCACGAAGTTGACCGACCTGCTTGAAGTCTCCCTGCCCATAGAAGCCTCCCCGGCGATTTTCATCCGCTACACGTCGCAACCCAACGTGGTGCGCACCCTCATCTCCAACCCGGAAATGGAAGTGAGGCAAACCCCAGAGGGTACGTTGCTGGCGGCCGAAGACTACCTGGACGACGCCTTGGAAAACCAACCCTCGGAGATCGCGCTGCGAACGGCCAACGCCATCAAAAACGAGCTCCACGGCGTTGTCTCCATGGGCCTGCAGTCGGCTTGTGTCGGATACAGACCCATGCCCGCCGATGACATCCCCATCATTGGTTATCTTCCCCAGGTCGGCGGCGTATACGTGTGCGTCATGCACCCCGGCGTTACCCTGGCGGCGATTGTGGGCCGTCTGGCCAGTGAAGAAATCATCGGTGACAAACCTTCCTCTGCCCTCGACCCCTGCCGTCCGGATCGATTTTTCCAAGCTTAGTGAGGAGTGAATGGCCTAAGCTGGCCTACTCCCAAATCAGCCAAGGAAGCGTCAATGGGCATTCGCGGAAAAGACCGTCAGATCGATAACATCGAATTCAATGTCAACGACATCGCCCGAAGCAAGGCTTTCTATGGAAGCGTCTTCGGCTGGAGTTTCGTAGACTACGGCCCGACCTACACCGAATTCAGCGACGGTCGCCTGACCGGTGGGTTCACGACCGGTGAACCTGTGCGCCCGGGTGGCCCGTTGATCATCCTGTACGCCGATGATCTTGAAGGCACCCAACTCAGGCTCGAAGCCGCAGGGGCCACCATCAGCCGTGAAGTGTTCGCCTTCCCGGGTGGCCGACGTTTCCACTTTATCGACCCAGATGGCTATGAATTGGCGGTGTGGTCGGCTTCCTGAGTGACTGATCAAAAACAGCCCCCCTCGCCCTGTCAGATAAATCATCCGAACGGATAGATTCAATCGAACTGCACTCCCCTGTGGCGAGGGAGCTTGCTCCCGCTGGGCTGCGCAGCAGCCCTATCATTCCAACAGACAACCCCCACCAGCCGCTTACAACCTCGCAGTAGCGGCCTGCCAGTCGACACAGCTTCAATTGAACTGAACATCTCCTGTGGCGAGGGGATTTATCCCCGTTGGGCAGCGCAGCAGCCCGAATCATTCCTACAGACAACCCGCACGAGCCACTAGCCCACCAAGCAAAATCACCCCCTTTAACCCCGAATCCCAAGGCAATCCAAAACCCTGTTTATTCCCCCACCGCCACCCTGCCACCAACCCACACATCCTTGCGCCATTGCCTACAACTACGCCAGAATCCGCCCGCTTGTGCGCCTTGCTCCCGGGTTCTATCGTTTCCCTGCCACTGCCCATCAGTGGTCGGGTTTAGTAGCCCGTGGTAGTCGAAGCTGTACAAGTGCTTCTGTCAGACAGGATCTCTATTCCGGCCTTTGATGGTGGCTGTACGCAGGGCGCTTTGGCGCGCCGGCTTCTTCGGTTCCCCGGTCTACTAACCTGCGTACAGCTGCCACCCCCTGTTTAGTAGCTAGGGGTGTCGGCATCACATCAGGAACCGAAGCTCCTGTTCAAAGTAACTCCAAATCCTCCGGAAACGGACCGCACTTCCCCGCGCACCAAATCCAAAAAACTCGACGAAGCCGCCGAGCGCGCTCTGGATTTCTATCTGTCGCCCAAGACAAAATCTAAAGACGCAACCAAACCCGGCCAGCTATTCACCGTAGTAAAAGACATCGACTACGAATCCCTGCTCGCCAACCTCAGCGAAACCCTGGCCTCAGCCGACGCGATGGTCAATGACCTGGCCTTCGAACTGGAAGGCTCACGCCGCCACGTCGCCCTTGGCATCCAGCAATTGATCGAACTGAGTTCATTGCTGGCGAACCGGGCGTTGGATAACGTCGATCCGCGATAGCGGGTAAAGATCTTTTCAATAAAACGAACCCGACAATTTGCGTCGGGTTCGTTTACTTCCACTCAGGCTGTCCGTCACAACAACACCCACAAAGAGGCGCAAATCCCCAATCGCGTCCATGATTAACCCCCTGCGATATCGAAAACGCTAGGTGGACGACGATTCGAGACCCTCGAAGATCCATCTCTAACCCCGTTTAACTATCATCCAGCCAAAAATATCGCACAGCCCCCCAGGTCCATTCATCAAGGAGTCCCTCCATGAAAATCGACTTCACCGGCCGTCACGTATTGGTCACCGGCTCCACCAGCGGTATCGGTTTTGCCACAGCCAAAGGCTTCCTCGAAGCCGGCGCCCACGTGGTCATCAACGGTCGCAGCGAGAGCAGCGTGGAAGATGCGTTGCAGCGCTTGGGCGACCTTGCCTCCAGAGCCGACGGCTTCGTTGGCGATCTCAGCAACGAGCCTGGCTGCCAGGCATTGATCGCCAAGTACCCAAGCTTCGACATCGTCATCAACAATCTCGGCATTTTCAAACAGCAGGATTTCTTCGAAACACCGGACAGTGAATGGCAGCGCTTCTTCGAAACCAACGTGATGTCGGGCGTGCGTGTTTCCAGGGCCTACGCGCAGGGCATGGTCGAGCGCGGTTGGGGGAGGATTGTGTTTATCTCGTCGGAATCTGGCGTGAACATTCCCGCGGACATGATCCATTACGGCTTTACTAAAACCGCCCAGCTTTCCATTGCTCGCGGCTTGGCCAAGCGCCTTGCCGGCACGGGCGTTACGGTGAACTCGGTGCTGCCTGGGCCGACGCTTTCCGAAGGGGTTGCCCAGATGCTCCAGGCAGATGTCGAGCGCACGGGGGAAAGCCTGGAAAAGGTCGCGGCGGATTTCGTCAATGAGCACCGTAGCACCTCGATCATCCAGCGCGCGGCGCGTGTCGAGGAGGTTGCCAACATGATTATCTATGTGAGTTCGGAGCAGGCTTCAGCTACTACCGGTGCGGCGTTGCGCGTTGATGGTGGTGTGGTGGATAGCATCGTTTAGGATCCTATGACACGTTGCAAAAAAACGCCGCTTCCTCATGAGATAAGCGGCGTTTTTCGTTTTGGAAGCAACATGGGTTAATTCGACCGACTTTGGAGTGGTGAAGGGCTTATTCAGACCACTCTGTTTTCCATCAGGCGATCCGAGCCACCTTCGGCCACACGGTTCTCGATCAGGCGATCCGAGCCACCTTCGGCCACACGGTTCTCGATCAGGCGATCCGAGCCACCTTCGGCCACACGGTTTTCGATCAGGCGATCCGAGCCACCTTCGGCCACACGGTTTTCCATCAGACGATCCGAGCCACCTTCGGCTACACGGTTTTCGATCAGACGGTCCGAGCCTCCTTCGGCTACACGGTTTTCGATCAGGCGATCCGAGCCACCTTCGGCTACACGGTTTCCGATCAGGCGGTCCGAGCCACCTTCGGCTACGCGGTTTTCCATCAGGCGGTCCGAGCCACCTTCGGCTACTCGGTTTTCGATCAGACGGTCCGAGCCGCCTTCGGCTACACGGTTCTCGATCAGACGATCCGAGCCACCCTCGGCTACGCGTTTTTCAATCAGGCGATCCGAGCCACCTTCGGCTACACGGTTTTCGATCAGGCGATCCGAGCCACCTTCGGCCACACGGTTCTCGATCAGACGATCCGAGCCACCCTCGGCTACACGGTTTTCGATCAGGCGGTCCGAGCCACCCTCAACGAACGTAGGTTGAACAAAAGAAGTGGCGAACGCATTGCCGATGGACAGTGCCAGAAGCGAGCCAACGAGAGTTTTGGTGAGAGTGTTCATGTTCTGATCCTTTTTATTCGTAGATAAAGTGAGTTAGACGGTGACGTGCAAGCGGACGTCGACGTTGCCGCGTGTCGCGTTGGAGTACGGGCAAACCTGGTGAGCCGCGTCGACCAGCGCTTGAGCCTCGGCTTGATCCAGACCTGGCAGGCTGATGTGCAGGTCGATGTCCAGACCGAAACCACCAGGGATCTGGCCGATGCCAACGTGTGCCGTGATCGAGGCGTCAGCGGGAATGCTGCGTTTGCTCTGGCTGGCGACAAACTTCAGTGCGCCGATGAAGCAGGCCGAGTAGCCGGCTGCGAACAGTTGCTCAGGGTTGGTGGCTTCACCACCGGCACCACCCAAGGCTTTTGGCGTGGCCAGTTTCACGTCGAGAATCTTGTCGCTGGAAACAGCACGGCCATCACGGCCACCGGTGGAGGTTGCGACTGCGGTGTAGAGAACGTTCATGGTGTTTCCTCTTGCTGAATGGGCTGATCGAGTTTTGTTTTGGTTTGCGCTAAATGTTTGTGCGCTAACCAGTTGAGATAAAGTTAACGCTCAAATACTTTGTGCGCAAGATAAATTTTCAAGAAATGATCAATTTCGAATTAACTGGTTGATCTAAAAAGGAATTTATTTTTCAGACAGCGCAGTATCACCAGCCGCGAGGTGAACCAAGGAGAAGGAGGTGTCAGAGGGATCAGTGCCCGCGCAATTGCAGGCCTTTGAAGAGAGGGCGTCTAGGGTTTCTCGATCATTCCCACGCTCCCGCGTGGGAATGCCGCCAGGGACGCTCCGCGTTCCGCTTCCAAAAGGTGACGCAGAGCCTGGATACGATCAAATTCCGACTGATGAGGCAAAGCCAACCCGACTAAGCAACAGCCACTCGATTGCGTCCCAGCGCCTTCGCCCGATACAGGGCCTTATCCGCATCGTTCATCAAGCCGTGAAGATCCTTATTACAGGCCTCCGTAGACGCGACGCCAAGGCTGGCGGTTATGCAGTGAACAGGCTCGATCATCAAACCCGCAATCGTATCGATGAGCTGTTCTGCAATCTGGGTGGCGACCTCAATAGACGTGTCCGGAAGCAGAATGGCGAACTCTTCCCCACCTAGCCGGCCGTGAATGTCCGTCGCCCGAAACGACGAACTGATGACCGCCCCCATCTCGCGCAAAACCTGATCCCCGACCTGATGGCCGTAGGTGTCGTTGATGTGCTTGAAGTGATCCATGTCCAACATAACGGCGCACAACCCTAACCGGTTGGTCTTACATTCGTCATAAAGCTGCTGGGCATGCTCGAAAAAAGCCCGCCGACTCTTCAGGCCGGTCAGTTCATCGGTTTGGGCTGCACGGGTCGAAATGCTGTTCGCCTGTTCCATTTCACGGGTGAGTCGAAAAGCGGTTTCCAATGCCTGGGACATTTTGCTGGTAGCGCGGGCAGCAAATGCGGTGAACACCACGATCGACAATGCCATGCCGACTTGAATCGGGGACGGTTGAAACAGCAGCCAGGCGGTGCACGGCAACAGAACCAGGCCAATGGAGACGAGTGTCATATTGCGGTAGGCGGAGTAGCAGGACACCGCGCTGACAGACATCCCGACAGTAAAGAGCATGACCAAGGCCTGGGACAAAAGATCGTCTGCCGGCATGATCGCTAATGCGCCTGCGCCCCAGATGCTGGCGGACAGCACGAGCGTGATCCAGTATTTGCGCTCCCAGCGTTGAGGCGTTCGCTCACTTTTGTCGCTGCGAACGTAGGCAACAAACAACGAGATACGCAACAGCGTCGATCCGGTCAGGATGGCCAGCCACCAAAAGATAACGCTGTGTTCAAAACGATCCCAGCATAGCCAACTCAGCAGGATGGCAGCGAGGTAGCTACCAAAAACGGCAGACACGGATTGGCTAAAGAGTTGCTGCAATCGGTCAGTTCGCACCTGCTCGGCTATGAAAATCGCCTGGTCATTCCGTGATCTTGGGCCATGCATGTGATCCACCTGATCGTGACGCAACGAAAACGGCGATTGTGGCACCCTGCCACCAATGCAAACAACTGAATTACACCCACGGCCCCGATTGAACCAAAACCCGTGGCGAGGGAGCTTGCTCCCGCTGGGCTGCGAAGTACTGATAATGAAAAAACCCGACGCTTTACGTCGGGTTTTTCGTGGAATACGACTTGGGTTACTCGACTTGCGACAGCTTGGCGTCGTCGCAACCGGCAGCACGGCACTCGCGCTCGACAGCTTTGAGTATGACGATACGCGCCTCGGTCTTCTCATTGGCACAGTCCAGGTAGAGCAGGCCATCGTTGGAACAGGCGCTGTCACGATTTTTGATCCACTGGATTTGAGCGGCTTTCACTTTTTTCTTTTGATCCGGGTTCAAGGCACTCATCGTCTTCTTGTATTGATCATTGATTTCCTGATCCGACTGAACCATTTTCAGCGACGCGCAATAGGTTCTGTCATAGGCGTTTCTAGGGTTATCGCAACTCATCGCAGATGCCGATGCGGATGCCATTGCCAGCAATGCCCCAACCAACAAAGACTTGATCACTTACTTCTCTCCCTGAATGCCCTCTATTGATTAGAGGTCGCGGCGGGGAATTTATCATGAGGGTTGTTGAACAATGAAGCAGAACTGCAACGCCCTTGGCCGCCGCGCAGCCGGCGACTGCCTTTCGTTACAACTTTGACTTTCTCGACCAAAGATCGAGGTCGCTGCTGCACGCCGCAACGATGTAGTTCCCACACCAGGAGAATCCGAACGCCCTCACGTGGTCCCTGTAGATCACCGTGCAATCCGCCTGATGACCCTCAATCAGAGCATTTTTGAAGGGTTTGCTCAGAATAAGGCTGTTTTCAGGCCAATCCGGGGAAACCAACTCCAGTCCTTCCCCGGCGACGTTGCCAGTTGGCAAGCCACCACCCTGAATGCCACACAGCGGTATGACTTCATCGGCGATCACGCCAATGCCCTGGCAATGCAACCCGAGCTCGCTCAGGCCCGCATATTCTTCATAGTCGCGCTCAATTTTTTCTCCTGTGTCGCAGTGCACGACACTCCGACCCGAGCTTGAGACGACCAGCAAGTAGGGACCTTTTTGTGAAAAACCTACCGATAGCAGCCCACCGACGGCTATCGAAGCAATATGAGTCCAACCCTCGGGGTTCTCATCGACAGGGATCTGGTCGATGAGTCGTATCAAGCGCTTTCGATTGTCTTCGCGTAATGAATTCATGAGTGCATTCGGATAAAAAAGGGGCAAGTCTACCCTGCCCTCCACCCCCCTTTGCAGACCGAAAGACAGTAGCCACCAGGCATCGAGCGAGGGACCGGTCAAACATTCGTGGCGAGGGAGCTTGCTCCCGCTGGGCTGCAAAGCAGCCCCACTTCAACCTCCCCAACCAAACCCGTCTAGCGCCAATTTACGGGTCAAAACCAAGCCCTGTTTATCCTCGCATCCTTCCCCGTCCGCCAGGCTACCCAACCTTGCGCCTTTGCCTACAACTACGCCAGAATCCGCCCGCTTGTGCGCCTTGCCCCCGGGTTCTATCGTTTTCCTGCCACTGCCCATCAGTGGTCGGGTTTAGTAGCCCGAGGTATTTAGTAGGTGCATTAGCTCCGTCAGACAGGCGTCTCCATGCCTGTATTTGATGGCGGTTGTGCGCAGGGCGCCTTCGGGCGCGCCGGCTTGCTAAGTCCCCGGTCTACTAACCTGCGTACAGCTGCCTCCCCTTGTTTAGTAGCTAGAGGGTTGCGGCTTCACCTATAGGACTTAGTACATGTTCAAACCTACACCGAATCCGCCACAGGCGGACCGTACTTCCCCGCATACCAAATCCAAGGCCAAAAAGCACGACGAAGCTACCAATCGCGCCTTGGATTACTACCTGCTACCAAAATCGGAAAGGTCCGAAGATGCGTCCCAACCGGGTCAGCTCTTCACCGTCGCAAAAAACGCTGACAACGAATCCCTTCTCGCAAACCTCAGCGAAACCCTGGCGGCAGCCGACGCGATGGTCAGCAACCTGGCTTTCGACCTGGAAGGCCCTCGCCGTCACATCCTCCTCGGCATCCAGCAGTTGATTGAATTGAGTTCATTGCTGGCGAACCGGGTGTTGGATAACGTTGATCCGCAATAGCAGATAAACATCTGTCGATAAAAGCGAACCCGACACCTCGTGGCGGGTTCGTTATTTGGTGCCGACAGCCCGCATAACTCAATAATGCATTTGCTTTAGGTGGAAATAAATCCGTCACGTTTTTTGTCACGTTTTTTAATTGTTCTTTAGTCCGTTCTTTAATTAGGGTGTAAATAACATGGGGATTCTGGAATCACTTAAAACGCACCGGAACATATCGTTGGTTGACTCCCTTGAGCCCGACATTCATTCCGTACTCAGGTTCCTCACCCAAGTCTCTAGGCGCCACGGAAAACTGATTGTCTTGATAGGTAAACACCGTGTCATAGACGTGCTTAGCTTCCATATGCGTTATATGCAAATCGTCCTCTCCGTGCTTGTATGAGTTGATACCGTAAAAAATGCTAAATCTTACCTTGAATACATGATCACCCGGCGTTACCCGTACCCAACCAGGGCAACCAGCCCTCCAACAGCTTGTCTCAACACCGTCTACACTAATTATTTGCCCCAAGATATTTCCGGAGAATTGAACCGCTGAAAAAACGGCCGTATCCGACATAGGGTGTTGTCGAACTTCATCAGTAATATAAGGGTCTATATACTCGGCGCTCAAACAACCCGATATAAGAAACGAAAACAAAAAAATGAAATTCAGCTGAAGTGCCTGGCGATACAACGGTCTTAAATATTCTAGGCCTGATAGCGATTTTAGTGCGACTCTTTGAAAGCTAATATTCTTCATTTGTCGCTCCTTGTTTTTATATGTCGTAGCATAAACAGCCTTCGATTGCTCAGACAAATACGGAATTTTTTGATAATCAAGTTTATAACTTATTCCATCCCCACAAGCTAAGTCATGGTTCCTCAAAGCAAGCTTTTATCCGAGTTCAACGCTTCCAATAAAGCCACTAGCCTTTTTTATAAAACTGGTTGCGGGAAAAACTCTCTAGGAGATAACTACTTTGTCGTGGGCTGGCTTTATCCAGCCCCATTAAACGAAGCGAAACGACTTTATCCAGTAAAAATCAATAACCACGACCCAACGAGATAAGCCAACGAATCTGAGACTTTCTATCGTTCGAAAAAATGGCCCATATCACGATTATTGAGAACAGCGCTTGAAGTGTGCTTATAAAAAGGAAAGCAGGAATTGACGGGTTTGACGGGTACGGTTGTGTCCCAATGATCATGAGGGCTGGGAACATGGCTAGAGTCCATGAAATCCAGTACACAATAATTGAACGCCAAATATAGCCCCAAATTGTTATAGGTTTTTTTGTTTTCAGAAGACCGTCTTCGGTGGCTAATTTATTCAATGAAAATATAACAAAAGCAATGTAGATGGCTAACCAGACTGAACTTATTAAAAGAAAGCCTACTGAGTAGGATATTGTTGAGGGTAGAATGCTAATCATCACCCCGCTGATTACTAGGATGAGCCATGATTTTTTCATGAATGGATCAAAGTTTTTCACTGGAACTCCTATTGTTTTACGGTCGAGCTACAGACGAACAAAAGTATAGCTTTGCGAATATCTTGAGCGGAGCGAGCGGTGTTTGTTGAGCGTAATACTATAGATGGAGCTGGAAGAGCGCGTCAGGAAGGTGATATAAAAACAATCGTGTCAAATAAAATAACATGATTTCTTCTAGGGCCTCTTCTAAAACAGCGCGGTGATTATTACCACATCTCACCGGTTTACAACCACTACTGGGCGGTATGTGATTGTTGTGTTCTTGTCATTGATGGCGCGCTCGTAAAAAGTTTCTTTTTTTCTACAAAACCCTGTCTAGCTCGAGCTGGCCCTGGCAGACTTGACACTAGTCAGGGAAGAAACACGAGATAGATGACGACAAGCCTTGCTAGCTGATAATAATGCTATCTATTTGCCATCACCTTGTCCACTGTCCACACATGTCAATTGCACAGGCTGCAATAGGACTATGAAGCCTAATCGGTTCGCTCTATCGACGGCGAAAGTGAGCTATCCATGAGCTTCTCGACATTCCGAGCATAAAAAAACGGGCCTGCATTCCCACGCAGCCCCGTTTTTTCACCACCCGATCAGATCAAAACGCCGGCAAAACCGCGCCTTTGTACTTCTCAAGAATAAAAGCCTTCACTTCCGGCGTGTGCAACGCCGCAACCAGCTTCTTCATCGCCTCACTGTCCTTGTCGTCGTCACGAGCCACCAGGATGTTCACATACGGCGAGTCGCTACCTTCAATCACCAGCGCATCCTTGGAAGGATCAAGCTTCGCCTCCAACGCATAGTTGGTATTGATCAACGCCAGATCCACCTGGGTCAGCACCCGCGGAATGGTCGCCGCTTCCAGTTCACGGAATTTCAAATCCTTCGGGTTCTCAACAATGTCCTTGGTAGTCGACAGGATGTTGTTCGAATCCTTCAACTTGATCACCCCAGCCTTCGCCAGCAGCAACAGCGCGCGGCCGCCGTTGGTGGCGTCGTTCGGGATCACCACGTTGGCGCCGCCCGGCAGTTCTGTAAGTGCCTTGTACTTGCTGGAGTACGCGCCCAGGGGTTCCAGGTGCACACCGGCCACGCTCACCAGGTGCGTGCCCTTGGCTTTGTTGAACTCATCCAGGTACGGCTGGTGTTGGAAGAAGTTGGCGTCCAGGCGCTTTTCCGCGACCTGTACGTTCGGCTGGATGTAGTCGGTGAAGACTTTGACCTTCAGGTCGACGCCTTCTTTGGCCAGGGCCGGTTTGACGAATTCGAGGATTTCCGCGTGCGGTACCGGCGTTGCGGCGACGGTCAGGGTGTCGGCGGCGTGGGCGGAAAACGCTGCGGCGGCAGCGAAGGCAACCAGTAGTTTTTTCATTCAGCTAACTCCTTGTGAGGCGCCTGCTCTCGGCGCCTGCCAGCGAATGGCCGGCTCATGGTTTATTGGCCGCGAGGCCTTATTTTCTAGAAAAATGTACAACCAGTTTGTCGCCCGCGGTCTGCAGGACCTGGACCAGCACCAGCAGCAACACCACCGTGACCACCATGACGTCGGTCTGGAAACGCTGGTAACCGAAACGGATCGCTAGATCGCCCAAGCCACCGGCGCCCACCACACCGGCCATGGCCGTGTAGGACACCAGCGTAATCGCTGTCACCGTAATCGCTGCAAAAATGCCTGGACGGGCTTCCGGCAGCAAGGCGTTGACGATGATCTGCCGGGTCGTCGCGCCCATGGCCTGGGTCGCTTCGATGATGCCGCGATCGACTTCGCGCAAGGCGGTTTCCACCAGGCGGGCGAAGAACGGCGTCGCGCCGACCACCAGCGGGGGAATCGCGCCAGCCACGCCCAGCGACGTGCCAGTGATCAATACCGTGAACGGAATCATCACGATCAACAGGATGATGAACGGCAGCGAGCGCAGGATATTCACGATCAGCGACAGCAGCGCATATACGCCCCGGGCTTCGAGCAACTGGCGCGGGCTGCAGAGGAACAGCAACACGCCCAAGGGCAGGCCGAGCAGCACGGTAAACAACAGCGAACCGAAGAGCATCAGGAAGGTGTCGCCGGTGGCTAGC
Source organism: Pseudomonas brassicacearum (assembly GCF_000585995.1). Classification (NCBI taxonomy): domain Bacteria; kingdom Pseudomonadati; phylum Pseudomonadota; class Gammaproteobacteria; order Pseudomonadales; family Pseudomonadaceae; genus Pseudomonas; species Pseudomonas brassicacearum. The sequence continues at coordinate 29,805 of NZ_CP007410.1, forward strand.
CAGATTTCCAGCCAGTCGATGTTGGAGAAGAACGAACTCAACAGTTCCATTAGCGCAGCACCTCCATGTGGACATCAGCCGCGGTGAAGCGGGCAAACGCCGCCTCCATATCACCGCCGGTGATGGCGAGGGTCAGTTGCCCGTAGGGGGTGTCTTTGATGCGGTCGATGCGACCGGCCAGGATGCTGTAGTCCACGCCGGTTTCCCGGGCGACGGTGCCGAGCAATGGCGCGTAGGTTGCTTCGCCCTGGAATGTCAGACGCACGATGCGCCCCGGTACGTGAGCAAAGTCGTCGCGCTGTTCGCTTTCGTCAATCTGCTCGTCTTCCTGGACAAAACGCTTGGTGGTCGGGTGCTTGGGATGCAGGAACACCTCGGCCACCGAGCCTTGCTCGACAATCACGCCGGCGTCCATCACCGCCACTTGATCGCAGACCCGGCGGATTACGTCCATTTCATGGGTGATCAGCACGATGGTCAACTTCAGCTCGCGATTGATCTCCGCCAGCAGTTGCAAGACCGAGGCGGTGGTTTGCGGGTCGAGGGCACTGGTGGCTTCGTCGCACAGCAGGATCTTGGGTTTGGTCGCCAGGGCGCGGGCGATGCCGACGCGTTGTTTTTGACCGCCAGACAATTGCGCCGGGTATTTCTTGGCGTGATCGGATAAGCCCACGCGAGCGAGTAACTCGGCAACACGGCGGTCGATTTCGCTGCGGGACAATTCGCCCGCCAGCGTCAGCGGCAGCGCCACGTTATCGGCCACGGTCTTGGACGCCAGCAGGTTGAAGTGCTGGAAAATCATCCCGACCTGTTGACGGAAACGCCGCAGGCCGCTGGCGTCCAGGGCGGTGACTTCTTCGCCGTCGACGATGATCTTGCCGCCGCTGGAGTCTTCCAGGCGGTTGATCAGGCGCAGCAGGGTACTTTTTCCCGCACCGGAATGGCCAATCAGGCCGAAGACCTGCCCGTTCTCAATCGTCAGACTGGTCGGGTGCAGGGCGGGGATATCCTTACCGGCGACCCGGTAGGTTTTATGGACGTTTTGAAACTCGATCACGTAGCGAACCTTGTGGGGCGCGTTGGAAAAGGGTCAGCGGTTAGCCGGGGGCGCATTTTAGCCTGTCCGTATAGAGGTTCTTAGCATTTATTTGCGATCAGACCTGTGATTTGGCAATAACACGATCAAAGGCCATAAAAAAGGAACACGGCCAAACGGCATCGGTCACTCATTAAGCCACTCGAAAATGCCCGGGTACGGAACCTGCGGTATCGAACTCAAGAGTCCTGGCCTCCGGGATCGCAAAGAGGAGTTATGCCTGATGAGTACCAAAAAGCCCACGGTCAACAAGAGCCAACTGGCCGGGACCGACACCTTGGATCGCGGCAACACCAACGCCAAGCTCGAGAGCCTGGAGCCGTTTCGCTCCGACGCCACCGAGCAGGCTTTGCGCACCAATCAGGGTGTGAAAATCGCCGATAACCAGAACACCCTCCGGGCCGGCGCCCGCGGCCCGTCGCTTCTGGAAGACTTCATCATGCGTGAAAAAATCACGCATTTTGACCATGAACGGATCCCGGAACGCATCGTTCACGCCCGCGGTACCGGCGCCCATGGATACTTTCAGAGCTATGAAGCGCATTCGGCACTGACCAAGGCCGGATTCCTACAAGACCCAAGCAAGAAAACCCCGGTGTTCGTGCGTTTTTCCACCGTGCAAGGCCCACGGGGTTCCGGCGACACCGTGCGGGACGTTCGTGGCTTTGCGGTCAAGTTCTTCACCGAGGAAGGCAACTTCGATCTGGTGGGCAACAACATGCCGGTGTTTTTCATCCAGGATGCGATCAAATTCCCCGATTTTGTCCACGCGGTGAAACCCGAACCCCACAATGAAATCCCTACCGGCGGTTCAGCCCACGACACGTTTTGGGATTTTGTCTCGCTGGTGCCGGAATCGGCGCACATGGTGATCTGGGCGATGTCCGACCGGGCCATTCCGAAAAGCCTGCGGAGCATGCAGGGCTTCGGTGTGCACACCTTCCGCATGATCAACGCCGAAGGCAAAAGCAGCTTCGTCAAATTCCACTGGCGGCCAACAGTCGGTACTTGCTCGTTAGTGTGGGACGAAGCCCAGAAGCTGGCGGGTAAGGATACTGACTACCACCGTCGCGATCTCTGGGAGTCGATCGAGATGGGGGACTACCCAGAATGGGAATTTGGCGTACAAATCGTCGCCGAGGAAGACGAGCATAAATTCGACTTCGACCTGCTCGACCCGACCAAGATCATCCCGGAAGAACTCGTGCCTATCACGCCCCTGGGCAAGATGGTGCTGAACCGTAACCCGGACAATTTCTTCGCCGAGGTCGAGCAAGTCGCCTTCTGCCCTGGGCACATCGTGCCGGGCATCGACTTTTCCAACGACCCCTTGCTGCAGGGCCGGTTGTTTTCCTACACCGATACGCAAATCAGCCGACTCGGCGGGCCGAATTTTCATGAGCTGCCGATCAACCGGGCGATCACCCCGGTGCACAACGGTCAGCGTGACGCCATGCACCGCACCACCATCGATAAGGGGCGCACGTCCTACGAGCCGAACTCCATCGATGGTGGCTGGCCGAAGGAAACCCCGCCAGGCCCTGAAGACGGTGGCTTCGAAAGCTATCCGGAGCGCATCGATGCCTACAAGATCCGCCAGCGCAGTGAGTCGTTTGGCGATCACTTCTCCCAGGCCCGGCTGTTCTACAAGAGCATGAGTGCCCACGAGCAAGAGCACATCATTGCCGCCTACAGCTTCGAACTGGGCAAGGTAGAGCGTGAATTCATCCGGGCGCGGCAGGTCAACGAGATCCTGGCTAACATCGATCTGGAACTGGCTGCGCGGGTGGCAAAAAACCTGGGGCTGACCGCCCCCACTGCGGGCACCGTCGATGTGCCGAAAACCTCTCTGGAGCAATCGCCGGCCTTGAGCCAGGCGAACCTGCTGCCTGGGGACATCAAGACGCGAAAAGTGGCGGTGCTGGTGGCTAACGGTGTCGATGGCGCGATCATCGATGCGCTCAAGCAGGCTTTGAAGGCGCAGGGCGCCCACGCCAAGGTGCTGGGGCCGACTTCTGCGCCAGTGACCACCGCTGATGGGAAAACGCTACCGGTGGATGCGTCCATGGAAGGGTTGCCGTCCATTGCCTTTGATGCGGTGTTCGTGCCGGGTGGCGCGGAGTCGATCAAGGCCTTGAGTACCGACGGCGTGGCCCTGCATTACTTGCTTGAAGCCTATAAGCACCTCAAGGCCATTGCTCTGAATGGCGAAGCGCGGCAATTGCTGGTGTTGTTGAAGCTGGAGGCGGATGCGGGGCTGATTCCTGACGCGGATGCTGGCAAGTTCCAGGCATTCTTCGACGCGATTGCCCAGCATCGGGTGTGGGCGCGGGAGCCTAAGGCGAAGGCGATTCCGGCTTGATGGGTGTCCGAAAGAGACTTGTTGTCTGGTAGGGCGCTATCGCGAGCAAGCTCGCTCCCACATTGGATCTAGGGTGATCACAGTTTAGTGATCGACACATGACTACTGTGGGGGCGAGCTTGCTCCGGGCGGCGTTCCGACGATGCTTTCAGGGCTTGCGCGGAGTCAGCACCATCTGCGCCGGCACATTGCGCAGGGTCTGCTTGCGAAGGTTCAGTTCAAACCCCGGATCAAGCTTTTTAACCCGCTTGGTCAGCAAGGTCGCTAGCCACGGATAGTCATCGGTGCGCGGCGCCTGGATGCTGACGTCACACTGATAATTCACTACATCGGCGGCAATGGCGTCCAGTTGGCGCCGCATTTTCTGGATATCGCCGATATTAAGCGCAACGGTGGTGCTCTCGGCACTCGGATCAATCACTTTGGCAACCGGTTTGGCTTCGGCGGCCTGGAGGGCGGCCTCGGCTTTTTCCAGCTCGGCCTTGCGGGCTTCGGCAATGGCGCTGTTGACCTCACCGGACAGTGCCGGCGCCTTGGGCATCAAGGCACGTGCACGGCTCAGTGCGGTGGTGGCGGCGTTTACATCGCCTTTTTGCAGATCGATCTGGCTGCGGCGCAGATACGCCTCGGCCAATTGCCGTTGGTAGGGTTCCAGCGCCGGATCTTCGGGCGTCTGGGCCTGCAAGGCGGCCAGTTGATCTTCAGCGGTGGCCAGCTCATTGCTGGCCAGGCTTTGTTCCAGCTGCGCGATGGCCGGGCCCCGCGTATCGGGAGCCTCGGTGACCGGCGGTGAACTCTGGCAAGCGCCCAGTAGCAGGGAAAATGCGACAAGGAGCAGATAACGGGAGGCGAACGGCTTCATTCCTGCGACTCTCTATTTGCGCAAAAAGCGAGCAAGTCTACACCCCTCGGCGGGGCAGGACAAAACTCAGCAGAAACAGCGCAGCGGCGCTGACCACGATCGACGGCCCCGCCGGGGTGTCCTTGAACCACGACAACGCCAGCCCGCCACACACCGCGAGCATGCCCAGCAGGCTCGCGCCCAGGGCCATCTGCTCCGGGGAGCGGGCGTGCCGCTGTGCCGCCGCCGCCGGAATGATCAGCAACGACGTAATCAGCAACACACCGACGATTTTCATCGCCACGGCGATCACCACGGCAATCAGCAGCATCAGCGCCAAACGCAAACCCACCACGGGCAGGCCTTCGACCCGCGCCAATTCCTCGTGCACGGTGACGGCCAGCAACGGGCGCCAGAGCGCAACCAGCAACAGCAGCACCGCCGCGCTGCCGCCCAGGATCCACGACAGGTCCATGGGGCTGATGGCCAACAGATCACCGAACAGGTAGGCCATCAGATCAATTCGCACGTCGTGCATGAAGCTTAGTACCACCAGCCCGAGGGACAGGGTACTGGGGGCCAAAATGCCCAGCAGCGTGTCGGATGCCAGCGGTTGGCGCTGTTGCAAGGTCACCAGCAGCACCGCCAGCAACAGGCAGCCGACGGTCACCGCCACCGCAGGACTGACGTCTAGCAGAAACCCAAGCGCTACGCCCAGCAACGCCGCGTGGGACAGGGTGTCGCCGAAATAGGCCATGCGCCGCCAGACCACGAACGAACCCAAGGGGCCGGCCACCAGCGCGAGGGCCAGGCCTGCGAGCAGGGCGTACAACAGAAAATCAGCCATGCTTGCAGCCATCTCCATGAACATGGGTAGAAACAGAGGATTCGCTGACCACTGAGCCATGCAGGTCATGGGCGTGGTCATGATGGTGGTGATAAATCGCCAGGCTTTGTGCGTTCTTTCCGAACAGCTCGACGAAAGCCGGATCGCCACTGACCTGCTCAGGGTGCCCGGAACAGCAAACGTGCCGGTTGAGGCAGACCACCTGGTCGGTGGTGCTCATCACCAGGTGCAAGTCGTGGGACACCATCAGCACGCCGCAACCGTGGCGGTCGCGCAAACGAGTGATCAGGCTGTACAGCTCGGCTTGGCCGGCCACGTCGACGCCTTGCACCGGCTCGTCGAGTACCAGCAATTCAGGTTCACGCAGCAGGGCACGGGCCAGCAGCACGCGCTGCATTTCGCCACCGGAAACACTTTGCACCGGGCTGTCGATCACCTGTTCGGCGCCGACTTCCTTGAGCGCCGCCAAGGCTCGCTCGCGATCCACCCCCGGCACCAGGCGCAGAAAGCGCAACACCGACAGCGGCAGCGTCGGGTCGACATGGAGTTTTTGCGGCATGTAGCCAACCCGTAGCTTCGGCTTGCGCCAGACACTGCCGCTGTCGGGCTTGAGCAAACCCAGCACGGCGCGCACGAGGGTGGTCTTGCCGGCGCCATTGGGGCCGATCAGGGTGACGATCTGCCCCGGCTCGACGCTCAGCTGGATGTTGTCCAGCACGCTTTGCCCGGCGAACGTCACGGCCACCTGCTCGAGGCGGATCAAGGCGTTGCTCATCAGGCCCCCTGGCAGCCGGAGCACAGACCCACCACTTCGACGGTCTGGCTGTCGACCACGAAGCCGACGTCCTTGGCGCTGGCGATGATCGCATCGCTGATGGACTTCTGTTCCAGCTCGATGGCGGCGTGGCATTGCCGGCAGATCAGGAACTGGCCTTGGTGGGCGTGCTCCGGATGGTTGCAGCCGACGAAAGCGTTCAGCGACGAGATGCGGTGCACCAGGCCGTTCTCCAACAGGAAATCCAGCGCCCGATAGACCGTTGGCGGCGCGGCGCGGCGGCCATCCTGCTCACTGAGCACGGCGAGGATGTCGTAGGCGCCCAGCGGCTTGTGGCTTTGCCAGACCAGCTCGAGCACGCGTCGACGCAGCGCGGTCAGGCGCAACCCCTGGCGTGCGCAGATGGCATCGGCCTCGGACAGCGCGGTGTGCACGCAGTGAGAGTGATCGTGGGGGCGACTGGCAAGGGGTGTGATAGGCATGGGCAGCGACGAGTTTAGTGAGAGACGTTATTATGTTACCCGTTCTCAGCACTTCGAGTGGTCATCGTGTCCCGGATTTTTTCGATCTTTGTCGTTTTTGTCGCAAGTTTTCTGCTGACTGGCCCGGCCTGGGCCGACGTGAAAGTACTGACCAGCATCAAGCCGCTGCAGCTGATCGCCGCGGCGGTGCAGGACGGCGTGGCCGTTCCCGAGGTGCTGCTGCCACCCGGCGCTTCGCCCCATCACTATGCGCTGCGGCCATCCGACGTACGGAAGGTGCAGTCGGTGGATCTGCTCTATTGGATCGGCCCCGACATGGAAAGCTTCCTGCCGCGCGTGCTCAACGGTCGTACGCTCCCTTCCGTGGCCATACAGGATTTGCCAGGGCTCAAATTGCGTCACTTTGCCCAGGACAGCCAATCCCACGCCGAAGATGACCATGACGGCGACGAGCATGATCACGACCATCGCCCGGGTACGGTCGACGCCCATCTGTGGCTTTCGCCGACCAATGCGCGGGTGATCGCCGCAAAAATGGCGGCCGACTTGAGTGCGGCCGACCCGGCCAACGCCGCTCGCTATCAGAGCAATCTCAAGGGCTTCAACCAGCGTCTCGACGCCCTCGATACACGGCTGAAGGCGCGTCTGGCCGGGGTCGTGGGCAAGCCGTATTTCGTGTTCCACGAAGCATTCGACTATTTCGAGGACACCTACGGCCTCAAGCACGCCGGGGTGTTCGCCGTGGCCGCCGAAGTCCAGCCCGGTGCCCAACACGTGGCGGCGATGCGCACGCGCTTGCAGGCCGTGGGCAAGACCTGTGTGTTCAGCGAGCCGCCCTTGCGCCCGCGCCTGGCCGAGACCCTGGTGGCCGGGTTGCCGGTGAAGCTGGCGGAGCTGGATGCACTCGGCGGCTATACCCCGGCGACAGCGCAGGGGTATGAGCAGTTGTTGGAGAAGTTGGGCAATGATCTGGCGGGGTGCTTGGAGTCGTTATAACGCCGTCGATGCACAAACCTGTGGCGAGGGGATTTATCCCCGCTGGGCTGCGAAGCAGCCCCTGTTTTCGATCTGACGGACCGCAGCGGCAGATATTTCTTGGGGGCCGCTGCGCGCCCCAACGGGGATAAATCCCCTCGCCACAAGAGCATCCTGTTTCGCGCCTGGTTACAGGGCGAAAGGCAACAACGCGCTGACCGTCTGCCGCTGCGCCAACCGCTGCTGGAACTCCATCGGATCGTGAATCAACACGTCCTGCCCGGCAAACGATTCGGCGGCGATCAACCGTGACAGCCAGAACCGCACGCACGCCACGCGCAGCAGGGTTGGCCATAGCTCGGCCTCGGCGGCGGTGAACGGTCGCAGCGCCGCATAGGCTCCCAGCAACGCCCGCGCCCTTGCGCCATCGAGCACACCGTCGTCATCCGAACACCAGTCGTTCAAGGCAATGGCGACGTCATACAGCATCGGCCCGGAGCAGGCATTGTAGAAGTCGATCAGCCCGGTCAGGTGCGTGCCCTCGAACATCGCGTTGTCGCGGAACAGGTCCGCGTGGATGTTGGCTCGGGGCAGCGCCAGGATGCCTACCTTCTTCAGCGAAATTTCCTCCAGCGCAGCCTCCAGCAACTGACGCGGCGCGGCATCGAGGTGCGACAGCAGCTTCGTGCCCTCCTCCTGCATCCAGTCCAGGCCGCGATCGGTCTTGCGCTTGATCATGTTGTCCCGGGTCGCCAAGTGCAGATGCGCCAGCAACTCCCCGACCTGGGCGCAATGCTGCGCGTTGGCCTGCTTGATGTGCTTGCCCGCCAGGCGCGGTTGCAACAGCGCCGGCTTGCCCGCTAGTTCCCGCAGCGCCACGCCGTCAGTGGTGCGCAAGGCGTAAGGTACTGGCAGGTTGGCGTCGTGCAGCACGTCCAGCAGTTCGATGAAGAACGGCATTTCCTGCACCGGGCCGCGCTCGACCAAGGTCAGGACGAATTCGCCCTGCTCCAGGCTGATAAAGAAATTGGTATTTTCGCTACCGGCGGCGATCCCCTGGAAATCAAGCAGACGGCCAAGCCCATAAGGGGCGAGAAAGGTTTCCAGCTCGGGCCGAGCCAGGGGCGTGAACACAGACATGGTTAAAACTGCCAGTACGGGCGCCCTTCAGCGGGCGCCGGTTGAAGTGCAGAGCGGTATTACCACTCAAAGATTTTCCAGGACGGAATCAGCATATCCGGCTGGTCCGAACGGATGAAGTTTGCATCGCTGCCGTCGGCCCGCACCAAGAAATAGGGCTTGCCGTTCTTGGGCGTGACCTTGATCGCGTACAAAAATCCGTTTTGCCGGTACTCCTGAATGGTTTTATCGCCTTCGGTGCGGATGGTGACATCCGGGTCCGCCGAGGGTGCGTCGTCCGCCGCCATGACGGCCAACGGGGTGATTGCAAACAAGCCAGCCAGTAACAGGCGATTGAGTGTACGCATGATAACCTTGTCCCTTTGTCGTCAACGGTCCCGCTATTCTAGCCCCGGACCCGCCGAAAAGGTTGATCCTGCTCATGAGCCAAGCCCCCCTCGTCCTGGTGGACGGTTCTTCTTATCTGTACCGCGCCTTTCACGCGCTGCCACCGCTGACCACTTCCAAGGGCCTGCCGACCGGCGCGGTCAAGGGCGTGTTGAACATGCTCAAGAGCCTGCGCAAGCAGTATCCGGACAGCCCGTTCGCCGTCGTGTTCGACGCCAAGGGTGGGACGTTTCGTGATGCGCTGTACGCCGAATACAAGGCCAACCGCCCGAGTATGCCCGACGACATGCGCGTGCAGATCGAGCCGCTGCATGCCAGCGTCAAGGCCCTGGGCTTCCCGCTGCTGTGCGTAGACAACGTCGAGGCCGATGACGTGATCGGCACGTTGGCTCGCAGCAGCGCGGCGGCCGACCGTCCGGTGGTGATCTCCACCGGTGACAAAGACATGGCGCAACTGGTCGACGGGCACATTACCTTGGTCAATACGATGACCGGTAGCGCCCTGGACGTGGCTGGCGTGAAGGAGAAGTTTGGCGTCGCTCCAGAGCAGATCATCGATTACCTGGCGCTGATGGGCGATTCGTCCGACAACATCCCCGGCGTACCGGGCATCGGTCCGAAGACCGCATCCGGCCTGCTGGTGGGCGTCAATGGCGGCCTGACCGAGCTGTATGCGCAACTGGACATCGTTGCCACCTTGCCAATCCGTGGCGCCAAGACCCTGGCCGCCAAGCTCGAAGAGCACAAGGAAATGGCGCTGCTTTCCTATGAGTTGGCGACGATCAAGACCGACGTGCCTCTGGATGTCGGTCTCGACGACCTGCAGATGGGTGCGCCGGATCACGAGAAACTCGCCGAGCTATACACCCTGTTGGAATTCAAGAGCTGGTTCGAAGAAAACCAGCGCGACGCCAAGCGTGCCGGCCAGGAGATCGTCGAAGTCACCGAAGAACAGCCCGGTGCTGCCGAGGCCCAATATGAGGTCATCCTCGATCAGGCGCGCTTCGATGCCTGGTTGGCCAAACTCGACAAAGCGCCGCTGTTTGCCTTCGTCACCGAAACCAACGGCGGCGATGCCCAGCATTCGCAACTGGTGGGATTGTCGTTCGCCGTTGCCCCGTTTGAAGCGGCCTACATCCCACTGACTCATTCCTACATGGGCGTGCCGGAGCAATTGGACCGCGACACAGTGCTCAGGGCCCTCAAGCCGCTGCTGGAAAACCCGAACAAGCTCAAGGTTGGCCAGCACGCCAAGTTTGAAACCAACATCCTGGCCAACTGCGCCATCGGCGGTGATCAGAGCAACGGCATCCTGGTTCAAGGCATCGCTTTCGACACCATGCTGGAGTCCTATGTGCTGGACTCCACCGCGACCCGCCACGACATGGACAGCCTGGCGCTCAAGTACCTGGGCCAAAGCAAGACCGATTTCCAGGACATCGCTGGCAAAGGCGTCAAACAGCTGACTTTTGACCAGATCTCCCTGGAACTGGCTGGCCCTTACGCCGCCGAAGACGCGGATGTGACGTTCCGTCTGCACCAGGCACTACAGGAAAAACTGGCCGCCACGCCAAGCCTGGGCAAAGTGCTCACCGAAATCGAAATGCCGCTGATGCCGGTCCTGGCGCGCATCGAACGCCAGGGTGCGCTGGTCGATGCCAACCTGCTGGGCGTGCAGAGTGTCGAGTTGGGCGAGAAGTTGGTGGCGCTGGAGCGTGAGGCGTTTGCCATCGCCGGTGAAGAATTCAACCTGGGCTCGCCGAAGCAATTGGGCGTGATCCTCTACGAAAAACTCGGCTTGCCGGTGCTCAGCAAGACCGCCAAGGGCCAGGCGTCTACCGCCGAAGCGGTGCTCGCCGAGCTGGCGGAGCAGGATTACCCCCTGCCCAAGGTGCTGATGCAGTACCGCTCGCTGAGCAAGCTCAAGAGCACCTACACCGATCGCCTGCCGGAGCAGATCAACAGCCGCACCGGTCGCGTGCATACCAATTACCAGCAGGCCGTCGCCGCGACCGGGCGCCTGTCCTCCATCGACCCGAACCTGCAGAACATTCCGATTCGCACTGCCGAAGGCCGGCGGATTCGCCAGGCATTCGTCGCGCCCAAGGGCTACAAGCTGTTGGCGGCGGACTACTCGCAGATAGAATTGCGGATCATGGCGCACCTGGCCAAGGATGAAGGTCTGCTCCATGCGTTCCGCAACGATCTGGACGTGCACCGGGCCACGGCCGCCGAGGTGTTCGGCGTTGAGCTGGAGGCCGTCACCCACGACCAGCGTCGCAGCGCCAAGGCGATCAACTTCGGCTTGATCTATGGCATGAGCGCGTTCGGCCTGGCCAAGCAGATCGGTGTCGATCGCAAGCAGTCCCAGGCTTACATCGACCGCTACTTCGCCCGCTACCCAGGTGTGCTGGCGTACATGGAGCGCACCCGCGCCCAGGCGGCCGAGCAAGGTTTCGTCGAAACCATTTTCGGTCGCCGGTTGTACCTGCCCGATATCAATGCGAAAAACCCGGCCTTGCGCAAAGGCGCCGAGCGCACGGCGATCAACGCGCCGATGCAAGGCACGGCCGCCGACATCATCAAGAAAGCCATGGTGGCGGTGGATCGCTGGCTGACGGCCTCAGGGCTGGATGCCAAGGTCATCCTGCAGGTACACGACGAACTGGTGCTGGAAGTGCGCGAAGACCTGGTCGACCAGGTGCGCGAGGAAATTCGCCAGCACATGAGCGCCGCCGCCACGCTGGACGTGCCGCTGCTGGTGGAAGTGGGCGTGGGGAATAACTGGGATGAGGCGCACTGAGTCGTGGGCTCTGAAGCTGGCGCAAGTCCCGTGGCGAGGGAGCTTGCTCCCGCTTGAGTGCGAAGCGCTCACCAAATGTTTGGGGGCGGCTGCGCCACCCAGCGGGAGCAAGCTCCCTCGCCACATTGGCTCACTGAAACCCCGGGACGGTGTCTTTAGTTCGGAAAATTCCTAAGGCTATTTCCAAAAATAATCTGAACTAAACCCGTCAAATGCCACTCAGAGATTTTGAATGGGTGGTGAAGCCCTTCAATGCTCCTATGTTGTGTTAAGTGTTGGCAGATATCTGGACCCCGCCCTAGCGGTCCGGAACTTGAACCCCGAACTTCCCCCTCCCCATAAGAAGTCCGGGGTTTTTTTTGCCTGCGATTTGGCTTACTCGGCCGCTTCGCTGCCCTTGTCAGCCAATTCCATCCAGTCGGCCAACACAGTGTAGGCCTCTTCCAGGCCCATGCGCTTGGGGGCCGAGAACAGCTGGATGGTGATCGTGTCGCCCCAGCCTTTGCGAATTTCCGACTGCACTTTGAGCAAGGTGTTTTTTGCCGCGCCGTAGGTGAGCTTGTCCGCCTTGGTCAGCAAAATGTGCATGGGCATGCCGCTGGCGACAGCCCAGTCGAGCATCAGCAGGTCGAAGTCGGTCATCGGATGGCGGATGTCCATCATCAGAATCAGGCCTTTCAAACTCTCGCGGCTGCCCAGGTAAGCTTCCAGATGGCGCTGCCAATGTTGTTTGAGCGGGATCGGTACTTTCGCGTAGCCGTAGCCGGGCAGGTCGACCAAACGGCGTTCATCGTCTAGCTTGAAGAAGTTCAAGAGCTGCGTGCGCCCCGGGGTTTTCGAGGTGCGTGCCAGGCTTGCATGGGTCAAGGTGTTCAGCGCGCTGGATTTGCCGGCATTGGAACGCCCGGCGAAAGCCACTTCAAAGCCTTCATCGTCGGGGCATTGATCGACTTTGGCGGCGCTGAGCATGAAGGTGGACTGTTGGCACAGGCCAAGGATGGGGTTCTTCAGTTGCATGGGATTTCCGATGTGGGCGGCGTCGGGAATGGACGCGGCAAGCTGTGTCGTTTCCGTTTCAGTGACGCCAGTATATAATGCCGCAGATTTTGTGTGCGCTTTGTCCCAGCGTAGGATGAAGCTCACGGGAGCGATCGACCGAAATTGCGCATTAGAACGCAGCTCGCTCTCAACCCTGAAAAGGTCGTTTTATGACGAAATGGCTGCTAGCTGCCGGTGTCTTGATGCCGCTTTACAGCGCTCAGGCTACACAGGATCCGGAAGCTGTGTACAACCGTGTTTGTGGTGCCTGTCATTCCGGCCAACTCCCCACGGCACCTCGCAAGGGTGATCAGGAAGCTTGGACGCCGAGGTTGGCGAAAGGTATGGAGACGCTGGTGCAACACGTGACCCAGGGTTTCAAGGCGATGCCGCCGCGTGGTTTGTGCATGGACTGCAGTGCCGAGGATTACCGAACCATCATCCAGTGGATGAGCGAGTAAGCCCGGTCCATAACTCTTTAACCCTTAGCCGTAGTTGGATTAGCTGATGAACAAATTGATCGTGAGTCTGCTGTTGACCTTGGGGATATCCGGTGTAGCCCACGCCGCTGGCGATGCCGCCGCCGGTCAGGCGAAAGCGGCCGTATGCGGGGCCTGCCATGGCCCGGATGGCAATAGCATGGCGCCAAACTTTCCGAAACTGGCGGGCCAGGGCGAACGTTATCTGAACAAGCAGTTGCACGACATCAAGTCCAATAAGCGCACGGTGCTGGAAATGACCGGCCTGCTGACCAACCTGAGCGATCAGGACCTGGCGGACATCGCGGCCTATTTCGCCAGCCAGAAGGGCAGTATCGGCGCTGCCGATCCGAAGCTCGTGGCTCGTGGTGAAGCGCTGTTCCGCGGTGGTGACTTGAACAAGGGGCTTCCAGCGTGCACCGGTTGCCACTCCCCTGACGGTAAAGGCAACGCTGCAGCCGGGTTCCCGCACCTGGGCGGCCAGCACGCCCAGTACGTTGGCAAGCAACTGACCGACTTCCGAAAAGAAGAAGGCGGCCGCACCAACGACGGCGATACCAAGCCTATGCAGAGCATTGCGAAAAAGCTGAGCGACGAAGATATCGCGGCGGTGTCCAGCTACATCCAGGGCCTGCACTGAGGCTTTGGCTGGCGTTGCGAGGGGGGTACTCCCCTTGCAACGTTAACGCTCGATTAATCTCTCGATGCGAGCATCAAAAGGGTGGCTTTGGCTGCCCTTTTTTGTGGCCGCTGCCGTTACACTAGCGAACTTGAACCTGCCAGGGCCTGTCTTAAAAAAGGCCTTGCGAGGTCCCCTCATTGTCCAGGAGTAAAGCATGCGTAATCTGATCATCAGCGCCGGGCTCGTCCTCGCCAGCCTGTTCGGCATGGCCGTCCAAGCCAACGCCGACGAATCGAAGGCCCCCTACGTCGAATTGACCAACCCCGTTCCGGTGGCCGTGCCTGGCAAGATCGAAGTGGTGGAGCTGTTCTGGTACGGCTGCCCGCATTGCTACGCTTTTGAGCCGGTCATCAACCCGTGGGTCGAGAAACTGCCTTCGGATGTGAACTTCGTACGCATTCCCGCCATGTTCGGCGGCCCTTGGGACGCCCACGGCCAGATGTTCCTGACCCTCGAGGCCATGGGCGTCGAGCACAAGGTTCACGCTGCGGTCTTCAACGCGATCCAGAAAGAAGGCAAGAAACTGGTCAAGAAAGAAGACATGGCTGACTTCCTCGCCACCCAAGGTGTCGATAAGGACAAGTTCCTGGCTACGTTTGACTCCTTTGCCATCCAGGGTCAGATCAAGAAGGCCAGAGAGCTGGCGAAGAAGTATGAGATCACCGGCGTACCGACCATGGTCGTCAACGGCAAATACCGTTTTGACATCGGCTCTGCCGGCGGTGCCGAGCAAGCGCTGCAACTGGCCGACCAGCTGGTCGCCAAAGAGCGAGCGGCCACCAAGGCTGCTGCCAACTAAGCGCGGCCTCGCCCATGGCCCGCTGGAGCACCGAACGCATCGTTGGCCTGCATGAACCGCGGGTCAACGAGCATCATGTCACTTCCACGGGCCTGCCCGCCGACGGCTGTCTGCGGCTGCTCAGTTTCAATATCCAGGTGGGTATCAGCACCGAGCGCTATCGGCATTACCTGACCCGAGGCTGGCAACACCTGCTGCCACACACCGGGCGAGCCGGCAACCTGCAGAAAATCGGCGACCTGCTGAAAGATTTCGACCTGGTGGCCCTGCAAGAGGCCGATGGCGGGAGCTTGAGGTCAGGCTACGTCAATCAGGTGGAACACCTGGCCCAACTGGGCGCTTTTCCCTACTGGTATCAGCAGCTCAACCGCAACCTCGGTCGTCTCGGCCAACACAGCAATGGTGTGTTGAGTCGCTTGCGACCGTGGGCGATTGAAGACCATCCGCTGCCGGGCCCCAAGGGGCGCGGGGCGATCCTGGCGCGTTTTGGCGAAGGTCCGGAGGCGTTGGTGGTGGTCATGATGCACCTGGCCCTCGGGGCGCGTACCCGGACGATGCAACTGGCCTACATCCGCGAACTGATCGGCGGGTACAAGCATCAGGTGCTGATGGGCGACATGAACACCCACGCCACCGACTTGCTGCAAACCTCACCTCTGCGTGATCTCGGCCTGCTCGCCCCGCAACTGGAAGCGACGTTCCCCAGCTGGCGCCCCCAGCGCTGCCTGGACCATATCCTGCTGAGCCCGACCCTGACCCTCGAACGCGTCGCGGTGCTGGCCCAGCCCATTTCCGATCACCTGCCTGTCGCGGTCGAAATTCGTTTGCCGGGTTCGCTCACGGTTGATGCATTTCCCGCGCTGAGTCCTGCCCCTCGCGGATCCGATGAATGAGCGACGACGCCGAACGCTGGAGAGAGAAGTACCTCAAGAGTATCGAACAGCAGGAAAAGCTTGAGCGCCGCTGGGACGCTCGGCTCGACTTGCTGCGTCGTGGCCTGGTGCGTAGCACCCTGGCCGCCGAGGGCACTGACCGGGCTGTTGATCAATGCATGAAAGAGATGCGCGATGTGGTGCGCACCGATGACATGGATGCCGCCCTCGCCGCCCTGTTACCGCGCCTGGAGAAAGCCGTACTCGATTCCGAGCAGCGCCGCGAGACCCGGATCGAACAGATGAGTACCGCATTGACGGCCCTGGTTGATCAGTTGCAAACCCTGCCGCTGCCAAAGGAAGTCAGTCGACCGCTGAAGAAATTTTCCAAGCAGTTGGAGGACCGTGTCGGCCAGGCCCGGGAGATGCCGCTGTTGCTCAGCGAGCTGAGCAGCTTGCAGGGCAAGGCGTTGAGTGCGCTGGATGCACCCGCCGAACCGAATCGCCCCGGCCTGTTGCAGCGACTGTTTGGTGGGTCTGGCCACGAAGAAAGCGCGCCCCAGCCAAACGAGCCTGCCCAGGCGCGCGCGGTGCCTGTGTCGGAAGCGAAGCCGCCGGTACCTGTGCTGCCGGCAGCCGAGGCCGAGACTGTGGCTGTGGCTGTGGCTGACTCGCCTGCACCTGCTGCACCTGCACCTGCACCTACGGCACCGACTCCTGCTCCACCTACGCCTGCACAAGAACCGATACCGGTACCGGAGCAAGCCCGAGCCTTGGAGGCGGCGCCCGAGCCGGTCGCCAGCATTGTGCCGATGGACGGGCCTGATCCAGCGCCCACCCCGTCCCTTGTATCCGAAGCTTCTCAAGCCGCCATTGAGCCGGATGAAGCCGCTGAACCGGCGCCGATCCCAGGCGAACGCACGGAACCGCTCCCCGCCGTCGAAAATCCTGATGAGCTGCTGTCGGAGGAGCCGTCCAAGGCGCTGCCCGAAGTGCCGCTCCCCCCAGCCGAACCAGCGGAACCAGCCGAAGCAGCCGAGCTTCTGGCAGCCGTCGATCCGCTGCCCACCGAAACGGATGAGGCCCACTACGCCCTACCCGACTCACCGGAGCCCTCCTACAGCTCGGTGGCCAGGCATATCGAAGACACCCTGCTGGGTCTGTTGGGCGACCTGACCCTGCCCGAGCGGCATCGCCCCCAAGCCGAGGCCATGCGTGAACGGCTGAAAAATGGCTTGAACTGGTACGAATTGCTGCCGATCCTCGATGATCTTGCGGTACTCATGCTGGCCATTACCGACAGCGGCCAGCATGAGTTTGAAGCTTACCTGCAGCGGCTCAATGACCGACTTGAGTCATTCCAGAACAGCCTACGGGCTGCCAGCGAAGACCATGCCGATAATCTGTCAGCCTCCAGGGACATGGACACCCAGATTCGCGAACAGGTGGACGGCCTGCAAAGTAGCGTTCAAGAGGCTGATGATCTGGAAGGCCTCAAGCGAGTGTTGGAGAATCACCTCGAAGGCTTGCTGGGTACCATGGATCAACACCAGAAGCAGCGTGATCTGCGTGAGCAAGAAGTCTCGGCTCGCCTGAAAAGCCTGGCCGAGCGCGTGGCGTTGATGGAGCAGGATGCTCAGGTCGTGCGCGATAATCTCGAAGAACAGCGGCAAAAAGCCCTCATCGATCCGCTCACGGGGTTACCTAACCGCGCCGCCTGGTCCGAGCGCCTCGAACATGAAGTCACCCAGTGGCAGGAGCATGGCAATAGTCTGTTGTTGGCCATGCTCGATCTCGACCATTTCAAGCGCATCAATGATAACTACGGCCATCTGGCCGGTGACCGAGTGTTGAAGCTTATCGCCTCGGTGCTGCGTAGACGCCTGCGGGGCGGCGATTTCATTGCCCGCTTCGGCGGCGAAGAGTTTGTCCTGTTGGTTCCCAACACGCCCCTGGCGGCTGGTGTCAAATTGGCGGAGGCCTTGCGCGCGGCCATCGAGGTCTGTCCGTTCCACTTCAAGGGCGAACCGGTGACGGTGACGGTGTCCATAGGCATGACCGCCTTCAAAGCTGGAGAACGCAGCGATCTGGTAATCAAAAGAGCCGATCAGGCGTTATATCGAGCAAAAAATGCCGGACGCAACCGGGTGGAACTGGGCTGAAACCTAATTGTTCCATTTTGTTTATATCGGCGGGTGAGCCCGATCATTCGCCAGGCTATACGTTACACTGTTGCATTACTTCCAGCGTGTAATGCATTCCGCCATGAAATTTTTTTCGCTCATTGTCGCTTTATTGGTGCTGGCCGGTTGCGCCAGCGGCCCTCGGCTCGATACCAGCCACCCTTCAGTCAATCAGGACAGCCGCATCCAATTCGTGGTGGTGCATTACACCTCGGCCTCCCTCGAGCGATCCCTGGCGTTGCTGACCCACGGCGAAGTCAGCGCTCATTATCTGATTGGCGACGATAAACACGCGACCGTTTACAAGCTGGTGGATGAGAACCGTCGCGCCTGGCACGCCGGGGAAAGCGAATGGGAAGGCCGGACCTGGCTCAACTCCAGCTCCATCGGTATCGAGATCGTCAATCCAGGTTTCGTCGACACGCCCACCGCGCGCCTTTGGTATCCCTACAGCGAAGCTCAGGTCCAGGCCTTGATCGTGTTGCTCAAGGACATCACCCAGCGTAACGCGATCAACCCGCGCAACATCATCGGCCACAGCGACATCGCTCCCCTGCGCAAGCTCGATCCGGGCCCCCTGTTCCCCTGGAAGCGCCTGGCAGAAGCAGGCCTGGGAGTCTGGCCAGACGAACAGGCCGTGGCGCGCCAGCAGGCAGTCTTCGCCGCGCAGTTGCCGAGTGCCAGCTGGTTCCAGGGCGAACTGGCCCGCCTCGGCTACCCGACGCCCCAGACGGGCGAATGGGATGTAGCCACCCACCATGTGCTGGCCGCCTTCCAGATGCACTACCGGCCGACCCGCTTCGACGGTACCCCAGACGCGCAAAGTGCGGCGATTTTGCAGGTGCTTAACCAGACAAAATAATGACGCCCGTCTGACGGTTAGCGCTAAATCCAAATCAGAAGCTATAACTCATTGGTAACTTTCGGATTACCCATGATGACGGCTGCCCGAGAAACCCTGCAGAGCTGGCTCCATCGCCCTCTTTTCCTGGCGATGATGGCGGCTGCCTTGAGCGCGGTGCTGTTGCTGGCGGGGAGTCTGGCTGTGGTGATGCAGCAGATCCAGCAGCGTGAAAGCGATCAGATGAATGCCCAGGGCGAGCGCTTTCTGCAACGCTTGGAGCAACTCTTCGGACAGCTGCGCGAAGGTCTAGACGATCTGCAAAACCAGCCGTTGCGCGGATGCGACGATGACATGATCGCGACCTTGCGCCAGGTCAGCTTCAATTACCGCTTCGTCTACGAAGCGGTGTACATCGACGGCAGCGGCGTCTGCTCCAATCGTCCACACCAGAGCGGCTTGTCAGTGACCCGGCCGCCCGACATCCGGGGGCCGACCTACAATTACTGGCTTAACACCACCACCGAACCCGATGAAGACCGCGCGGCATTGATGCTGGGGCGCGGTAATTTTCGGGTTGCCACCTCTCGCGGACATTTGACCGATGTGGTTGATCTCCCGCCGGGCAGCAGTCTGCTGGTCGTCCTGGATCACGGTGAGCGAGCCATTCCCGTGCTGGGCACCGACCAATACTGGCCGCCGACAGAGCCCTGGCCACCGAAAAGCCACAATGCCTTGCAAGTGACCCAGACCCGGCTGATCTATCGGATGCCGACCGACAGCCCGGAATATCAACTGGTGCTGATCGCTCCGCGCAACGGATTTATCGTTCCGGCCAACGCCTGGTGGATGTTGCCCATCAGTTTGATGCTGGGCCTGGGGATCGGCTTCCAGGTGTTTCTGTTGGCGCGCCACCGTCAATCCATGGATGCCGAATTGCATGGAGCCATCCGGCGTGGCGAGTTGCAGGTGCTGTACCAGCCGATTTTCGACCTGAGCAGCCGCAACTGCGTGGGGGCCGAAGCGTTGTTGCGTTGGCGACGACCGGACGGCACCCTGAC
Organism: Pseudomonas brassicacearum; assembly: GCF_000585995.1. Lineage (NCBI taxonomy): Bacteria > Pseudomonadati > Pseudomonadota > Gammaproteobacteria > Pseudomonadales > Pseudomonadaceae > Pseudomonas > Pseudomonas brassicacearum. Next base: position 49,468 of record NZ_CP007410.1, read on the forward strand.
TAGCCCGGACTTGTTTATCCCGATGGCCGAGAACACCGGGCAGATCCGCCAGATCACCGATTTCGTGCTGCAGCGGCTGTTTGATCAATTGGGCCAACTATTGCGGGCTAATCCACAGCTTTACATCTCGGTGAATCTGGCCGCGTGCGATGTGATGGTGCCGCGTATCGGCGAAGTGATCGCCCGCCTGCTGGCGCTGCATCGGGTCTCGGCGCACCAGATTGCCTTCGAAGTGACCGAGCGCGGGCTGATCGATGTGCTGGTCGCCCGGGATAACCTGCAGTCGTTGCGCGACGTCGGGCATCAGGTGTTGATCGACGATTTCGGCACCGGTTATTGCAGCCTGGCCTACCTGCAAACCCTGCCGGTGGACTGCCTGAAAATCGATAAGGCCTTCATTGACGCCTTGGGCCACGATGCCGCCAGCAGCGGTGTCGCGCCGCACATCATTCGCATGGCCCACGCGCTGCAACTCAAGGTGATCGCCGAAGGGGTCGAGTATGAAGCCCAGGCCTCCTATTTGAGCAGCGAAGGGGTGAAGTTTGGCCAGGGTTGGCTATTCGCCCATGCACTCAGTGCGGTGCAGCTCATCGAACTGATTACCCGCGGTCGGCGCCTGCGCGGACGACGCCTGGACGACGAAGCCTGAGTCGCCTCAGACCGCCAGGGCCATGTAGAACTGCGTGCCCTGCCCCGGCCTTGAATAAACCCCCATGCGCCCGCCGTGGAGCTGGACGATCTCCTTGCACAGCGCCAGGCCGAGGCCAGCGCCACCCTTCTTGCGTCCGACCTGGACGAAAGGCTCGAAGATCCGTCCCTGCTGACCGTAGGCAATACCTTCACCGTTGTCTTCGACGCTGATGATCACCCGTTCGCCGTGGCGCCGGGCCTGCAGGCGGATCTGGCCGTCGTCGCCGGTGTGACGCAGGGCATTGTCGATCAGGTTATCCAGCACCTTTTCCAGCTGCGCAGCGTCGGCATGCAGACGCGGCAGCGGGTCTTGGATCGCGACGAGCAATTTGATGCCCTTGGCCTGCGCTTGCGCGGTGAACCGCTGCCGGGCCGCTTCCAGGAGGTCTTCGATGGAGCAAGGTCCCAAGGTCAACTTTTGCAAGCCGTTCTGGTAGCGAGAGAAGTTCAGCAGGTCATTGATGAGCTGCATCAGGCGCTGCATTTCTTCATTGACGGTGTTGAGCAGGTCGGCTTCACGGGATTCTTCGGGAAAATGCACACGCTCCTGCAACAGGCCGAACGCCATATGCATGCCGGTGACGGGGGTGCGCAGCTCGTGGGACGCGCGCAACACGAACTCACTGCGTACCCGTTCGAAAGCACGCTGTTCCGTGACATCGTGCAGCACCATCACCGCGCCGAGGATGTGGCCTTGGGTATGACTGACCGGCGTGAGACTGTAGGTCAGCACGCGCGTCTCTCCATCGACCTCGATGCTCAGGTCGTCCGGTGCCCGGTCCTGGGTACCGCCGCGAAGCACCAGTTGTAACTCTTCATCCAGTTCCAGGCGTCCCAGCGCCTCGCCCAGCCCCTGCCCCAGGCGTTCTTCATCCCAGCCCAATTGGCGCTGTGCCACGGGATTGAGATGCTCCAGGTGGCCTTGGCGATCAATCATCAGCAGCCCGTCATCGATGCTGTCCAGTACGGCCTGCAAGCGTTGCTGGCCGGCGAGCAGTTCATCGACATTGGTGGCCTGGTGCTCCCGCAAGGCCTGGGCCATGACTCCGAAACGACGTGTCAGAAGATTCAACTCGGAGGCGGAAGAAACGGGCAGCATCACTTCGAAATTGCCCTGGCCGATGTCATCCGCCGCCGCGGCCAATGCCTCGATCGGCGCCCCGTAACGCCGAGCGATGCCATGGGCCGTGACGAAACCAATGATCAACACCGCCAGCCCTACCAACCCCAGTAGCCCGGAAATCAACAGTGCACGGTCACGGGCACGGGTCTGGGTTTCACTGATATTGTTCAAGGCGACGCGATATCCCTCCACCAGTCCATTGCGCAGCGCGTTGAATTTTGTAGTCAGCTCCTGGAGGTTTTTTTGCTGGGCCGGCTGTTGGTGAGTCGCCGTGAAGGCCTCGAGAAAGGCGATGTAGTCGGCCTTCGCCCTGCTGAAGGTGTTCGTCGGATTCTCCTGACCACGTTCATGGGCGATGCCCTCCTCCAGCAAATCGAGATATTGCCGCTTGGAAACCTCCAGCGCAGCCAGGTCAGGCTTATCGTTGAGGATCACCATCAACTGGTCGCCCAGGGTCTGGCGCAGCTTGAGGCCCAGGTCCAGCAGGATGAAGTTGTCGCGTACCGATTGTTCCTGGGTGTTGGCCATTTGCAGCACGCTGACCAGGCCAAGTACCAACCCCAGCAATGCCACGGTGATCAGGGCCGAGATGCTGAGAAACAGTCGCGTGCGCAGCTTCATCGCCAGTTTCATAGGGTGTTGCTCACAGGTTGTACTGCTTGCGTTTGCGATACAGCGTGGATGCATCGATACCGAGGGTCTTGGCCGCCTGGTCCAGGGTGTCGGCGGTGGCCAATACTGCGCCGATGTGCGCTTTCTCCAGCTCGTCGAGGCTCAGCGCGGCACCGATTCGCGGCGCATTGTTGACCGGTTGCTCGGCCATGCCCAAGTGGCTGATTTCGACTTTTTCCTGGGGGCAGATAATGCTGGCGCGCTCGACCACGTTACGCAGCTCGCGGATATTGCCTGGCCAGCGATAGCCTAGCAGTGCTTCGCGAGCCTCGTCGCTGAAGCCCCGGGCCGGGCGCGCGTATTCCTTGACGAAGCGCGCCAGGAAGCGATCGGCCAAGGTCAGGATGTCTTCGGTGCGCTCGCGCAGCGGCGGCAGGTGCAGGGTAATGACGTTCAGACGATACAGCAGGTCTTCGCGAAAACGTCCGTCGCGCACCATGTCTTCAAGGTTGAGGTTGGTGGCCGCGAGAATCCGTACATCGGCGCGACGGGTGATCGGATCACCGACCCGCTCATATTCCTTGTCCTGAATGAAACGCAGCAACTTTGGCTGCAACGCCAAGGGAAAATCGCCGATCTCGTCGAGAAACAGCGTGCCGCCGTCAGCCTGGTTGACGCGCCCCAGGGTGCTCTCACTGGCGCCGGTGAACGCGCCGCGGCTGTGACCGAACAATTCGCTTTCCATCAACTCAGTGGTCAGCGACGGGCAATTGATGGTGACGCAGGACTTTTTCGCGCGCTTGCTCCAGCCGTGGATCGCCCGGGCCAATTCGCCCTTACCCGTACCGGACTCGCCGAGAATCAGGATATTGGCGTCGGTGCTGGCGACCTGGCGGGCGGTTTCAAGGACGACTTTCATCGCCGGGCTGTGGGAATCGAGGCCGTCCTTGGGTTTGCGCACTTCCCCTTCGAGGGCTTCGAGCCGTGCCGACAACTGGCGCACTTCAAGTTGCTTGGCGGTCGCCAGGCGTAATTGATCCGGGCTGCAAGGCTTGACCAGGTAATCGGCGGCGCCGGCCTGGATCGCATCGACCGCAGTGTCGACCGCCGAGTGGGCGGTGACGATCACGACTCGCATCCACGGCGCCTGAATGCGCATTTGCGCCAGGACATCGAGGCCGTTGTCTTCGCCCAGGCGCAGGTCGAGGAAACACAGGTCGAACACCTGGCGCTGCAGCAGGGTGTCGGCCTGGGCGGCGCTGTTGGCGGTGGCGACGGTATAGCCTTCGTCTTCCAGGCAGTAACGGAACGTACGCAGGATGGCGGACTCGTCGTCTACCAGCAGAATGCGGCCTTGATGCTCGGTGGCGGATTCCATTTTCCTACGCTCCTTAATGAATGATGTTGGTTAGTGTCAGAAAAATCGGGCAAGTTGCATGGTCGTTTCTGAGGGGATATTACCCACCGACAGCCTCCCTGTAGACGTCTGACTCCTAAAAGATTGATTTGAGTTCCTTTTTTTGTTGTTCGCCCGTCTCGGACGGCTCGGCTTGCTCATTCCGACAGCTGTTTGGGACGGGCAATTCAAAAAGAATCTGATGCCCCCCTTCGCTTCGCTCGTGCAATACGCACGACTCGCTCCGACGTCATCGTGCAGGATGCGCCCCCGGTGTTTTACGTATCAGATGTAACCTATTGATTTTAGTCGTATTTTTTTTGCCAAAAATCTGGCACGGCGACTGCAATGATCTGATCAACGTGGCGCTAAAGGCGCTTCAACCAGATCACCACTCGGGTGGGGGAGGAATTCCAGGATGAATCGTCAAAGTGCCGCCCAATTTCGAATCACTTCCCTGCACGTTCAGCAGATCTTGTGGGCTGTCGTGGCGCTGCTGGTCACCCTGGTAGCAGGCCAGCAATTGCTCCTCTGGCATCAGAGTCAACAGCCCGAGGCGCCGCTGGTGTCGATTCAGCGTGCTCCCCAAACCCATTTCAGCGCCGTTGGCAATTTCTCGGAAGTTTCCGCTTCCATGCGAATGATGGACGTCGATCAGGCACAGCCTGTGGCCGACATGCCCCGTCAGGAGCGCTGGGTGTTTTAACTTGATGGACCGGTCGTCTACCGCGCCGGAACCATCGCCGCAAGACCCAAACTAAGTAGAAAAGCGTAAGGAGAATCACCATGTTGAGCTGGGCAATTACTTTCCTGATCATCGCCATCATCGCCGCCGTACTGGGCTTTGGTGGTATCGCGGGCACCGCCACGGGCATCGCCAAGATTCTCTTTGTCGTGTTCCTGGTGATGTTCATCGCTTCCTTCTTCTTTGGCCGTCGCGGCCGTGGCTGACCATGAACGCTTCATTTAAAGGACTGGCCGCCGCCCTGCTGTTGGGCGGCAGTGCCATGGCAATGGCTGCCAACGATGGGCAGATGCGGGTCAATCAATTGCTTGAAGCCGACCCGCAATACCGTGAGACCTGGCAGCACCTGGTCCAAAAAGAAGAGCGCCTGCCGGAATGGGTGATGAATTTGTCGGGCGACTCGGAGCAGATGAATGCTGTCGAGGAAGATGGCGATAAGTATCTGGTGGGCCCGTTGTGCGAAACCCAAGCGACGTGCCGCAGCAAACGCCTGATCGTTGCCTTCAGTTTTGATAAGGACGAGGCCTACGCCATGTTGGTTGAAGTCCCCGCCGGACTACCAGCCGACAAGTCGCCGACCCGTCACGCTGACTACCGTTTCCTCGGCAAGCCCGATGACGGTATGCAGAAACTGTTAATGGAACAACTCAAGAAAGATCCCAACTGGTATTGAGTTTTGAAAACGAGAGAAGCAGCCCTGCTTTTCTCTTCTGCACAGCCCGAGGAGGGCCGATGCATGACCAGGGGGCCGGGACGTTCTGACCGTTCAGGGTCGGAGTGACCTACGGGCACAAGGGGTGCCTGCGAAAGGGCCGGGTCAGGTAAGAGCTGCGACGCAGGTTCGCGAAGTCGTGAAGGCTTGGCGAACTTGCGTAGAGCTTGTGCTTCAAAAGGCTTGTGCCAGAGCGGCCTGTTAATAGGGGCGCCACCAGCAGGTTCACGCTGCGGCATATTGTCTCCCGCGCTCAACTTATTCCCCCTTGGCTGACCGTATATCGGACAATACCCAGGCGAGTCACCTGCGCAGGCGCATTTCGGATCGCCACCCTTTTATCGGTTCTCCACTTTTATGAAAGAAAGCCCGGCTACGCTGAAACGGCCGTTTCACGGCACTTATGCCTGCTGAAATGTCGTATTCGAACCGGTTGGGACGTGCGTTCCGTTTGGAGAATCTCATGCCGATTCGGCATAGGGTAGGCCGTTACGGCATTAGACGGGGCACCCTCGCATCGCAATAGTTGCGCCTTTTTTCGCCTGGCAGTAAGCCGCAAGCGCGTGCTCGAGGTGACCTTATATGGGGGCAGAGGCACGAGTTCGGATCGCCGTCGGCGTTTCGGTTCGTGCAACTGCCCGAGTCCAACTGAAGTAAGGGTAATGATATGAAGAAGGCAAGACTAAGCCTCGCTTGGCAGATCCTCATCGGTCTGGTGCTCGGGATTGCACTGGGCGCGCTGCTCAACCATTTCAGTGCCGAGAAGGCCTGGTGGATCAGCAACGTGCTGCAACCGGCGGGCGATATCTTTATCCGTCTGATCAAGATGATCGTGATCCCGATCGTGATTTCCTCGCTGATCGTCGGTATTGCCGGGGTCGGTGACGCCAAGAAACTCGGGCGTATCGGTCTGAAGACCATTCTTTACTTCGAAATCGTCACCACCATCGCCATCGTCGTTGGCCTGTTGCTGGCCAACTTCTTCCAGCCGGGCAGCGGCATCGACATGAGCACCCTGGGGACGGTGGATATTTCCAAGTACCAGGCCACCGCCGCTGAAGTCCAGCATGAACACGCCTTCGTCCAGACCATCCTCAACCTGATCCCGTCGAACATCTTCGCAGCGGTTGCCCGTGGCGAGATGCTGCCGATCATTTTCTTCTCCGTACTGTTCGGCCTGGGTCTGTCCAGCCTGCAATCGGACCTGCGCGAACCGCTGGTAAAAATGTTCCAGGGCGTGTCGGAAAGCATGTTCAAGGTCACCCACATGATCATGCAATACGCGCCTATCGGCGTGTTCGCACTGATCGCGGTGACCGTCGCCAACTTCGGTTTCGCCTCCCTGCTGCCGCTGGCGAAACTGGTGATCCTGGTTTACGTCGCCATCGCCTTCTTCGCCTTCGTGGTGCTGGGCCTGATCGCCCGTCTGTTCGGCTTCTCGGTACTCAAGCTGATGCGCATCTTCAAGGATGAGCTGGTGCTGGCCTACTCCACCGCCAGTTCCGAAACCGTGCTGCCGCGGGTGATCGAGAAGATGGAAGCCTACGGCGCGCCGAAGGCCATTTGCAGCTTCGTGGTCCCCACCGGTTACTCGTTCAACCTCGACGGTTCGACCCTGTACCAGAGCATCGCGGCGATCTTCATCGCCCAGTTGTACGGCATCGATCTGTCTATCAGCCAGCAATTGCTGCTGGTGCTGACCCTGATGGTCACCTCCAAGGGTATTGCCGGCGTGCCGGGCGTGTCCTTCGTGGTCTTGCTGGCCACCCTGGGCAGCGTGGGCATTCCGCTGGAAGGCCTGGCCTTCATCGCCGGTGTCGACCGCATCATGGACATGGCCCGTACCGCGCTGAATGTCATCGGCAACGCCTTGGCCGTGCTGGTCATCTCCCGCTGGGAAGGCATGTACGACGATGCCAAGGGCCAGCGCTACTGGAACTCCCTGCCGCACTGGCGCAGCAAAGAGCCGCTGCCAGCGGGGGAAGTTTCCAGCCATTGATGCGCCTATCCCCCTGTGGGAGCGAGCTTGCTCGCGATTGCGGTGTGTCAGCCAACATCAGTACTGACTGAGCCGACGCCATCGCGAGCAAGCTCGCTCCCACAGGGGGGCCTGTGCAGTGACCACCAAACCCCGGGGAAATCCGGGGTTTGTCGTTTCTGCCAGCCCCGCTATCATTCGCCGCATCTTCCGGGGGATTTAACCGATGCTCAATGGCCTGTGGCTTGGCTTCTTTATCGTGGCAGCCGTGTCGGCGCTGGCGCAGTGGCTGATCGGCGGCAACGCCGGGATCTTCGCGGCCATGGTGGAAAGCATATTCGCCATGGCCAAGCTGTCGGTGGAGGTGATGGTCCTGCTGTTCGGCACCTTGACCTTATGGCTGGGATTCCTGCGGATCGCCGAAAAAGCCGGCATCGTCGACTGGCTGGCCAAGGCCCTCGGCCCGCTGTTTCTGCGCTTGATGCCAGAAGTACCGGCTGGCCATCCGGCCATCGGCCTGATTACCCTCAACTTTGCCGCCAACGGCCTGGGACTGGACAACGCGGCCACCCCCATCGGCCTGAAAGCCATGCGCGCCCTGCAGGACCTCAACCCCAGCCCGACCATTGCCAGCAACGCGCAGATCCTGTTCCTGGTGCTCAACGCCTCGTCGCTGACGCTGCTGCCGGTGACGATCTTTATGTATCGCGCCCAACAAGGCGCACCGGATCCGACCCTGGTGTTCCTGCCGATCCTGCTCGCCACCAGCGCCTCGACCCTGATGGGGCTGCTGTCGGTCGCGTTCATGCAGCGCCTAAGGCTGTGGGACCCGGTGGTGCTGGCCTATCTGATTCCGGGTGCGTTGGTACTGGGCGGCTTCATGGCGCTGCTGGCAACGCTCTCGGCCACGGCGCTGGCGGGGTTGTCATCGATCCTGGGCAACCTGACACTGTTCGGCTTGATCATTGTGTTTCTGGTGGTGGGCGCCCTGCGCAAGGTCAAGGTGTATGAAGCCTTCATCGAGGGCGCCAAGGAGGGCTTCGACGTCGCCAAGACGTTGCTGCCATACCTGGTGGCGATGCTCTGCGCGGTTGGCGTGCTGCGGGCCTCGGGGGCGCTGGATTTCGGCCTCGACGGGATCCGGCACCTGGTGGAGTGGGCCGGCTGGGACACGCGTTTCGTCGATGCCTTGCCGACCGCCATGGTCAAGCCGTTCTCCGGCAGCGCCGCCCGGGCGATGCTGATCGAGACCATGAAAACCTCCGGCGTGGACAGCTTCCCAGCCCTGGTGGCGGCGACCATTCAAGGCAGCACGGAAACCACGTTCTATGTGCTGGCGGTGTATTTCGGCGCCGTGGGCATCCAGCGGGCGCGCCATGCCGTGGGCTGCGCGTTGCTGGCCGAGTTCGCCGGGGTCGTGGCGGCGATTGGGGTCTGCTACTGGTTCTTCGGCTGAGGCCTTCAGGGCGCCGGCGTTGCGAAACGCTGGCCCTGCTCCAACGTCCAGCTCACCACCTCGGCGGTCAGTCGATCACTGGCCCGGCCAAAGCCATCCACCACTGCCGGCACTTTCACGTCGTTCAATGGCTGGCGAACTTCGAAACGGCGGCTGGCCAGGATGCGCTGGTCGAACCCTCGCACCAGCAACGCGTCCAGGCGAATCACCACGCTGGCGGCGCTGCCCTGGTATTCGGTCTGGAACGCCTGCAATTGCCCGCCCAACTCCAGGTCGGCTTGCAGGTTGCTGTCGGCGACACTCAACAGCCTGACCCGTCCATCCTGGGCAAAGCCATCGAGCAGGCGGTTGCGCAGCAACACCGGGGCAGGGTCGCTCCAGCGCGAGGCGGCGTAGCTGCTGAACAGATTGCCTTGGGGAATGACCGCGATTTTCGGGCTGTTGAGCACTTCGCTGGCCTGGGGGCTGGCCAGGCGTAATGACCAGTTCACCGGCGTGCCGGCGGAGGCCGGTGCCTGGGCGGCGGGCAGGCGATAGATGTCCGAGGGCTCGGCCTTGGGCAGGATCGAGCAACCGGCCATCAGGATGAACCCCGCCAGCACGAGGCCAGGGCAGACGAATCGATCGAAGGGCTTCATGGCGTGAACTCCTTGTTCTTGTCATTGCCCAGCAAATAGCCGCTGGGGTTGGCATCCAGGCGCCGGGAGATACCCCGCAGAGCGCTCAGGGTCTCGCGCAGCTCACGCACGGCAGGCGCCAGGGCATTGAGCCCCTGCATGCCGTTATTCAGCGAGTCGCGATTGTCGTTCAGCAGTTTGTCGAGGGTGGCCGTGCTGCGAGCCAGGGATTGCATGGCCTGCCCGGCGTTGCCGAACGCCTGTTTGCCCTGGTCGTTGAGCAGGCCATTGGCATTGCGCATCAACGCCGTGGTCTGTTCCAGCGTGGCGCTGGCCTGTTTGCCGATGGACGCCAGTTGCTGCATGGCCTGGCGAATGTCACCGCGCTGCTCGGCGATGACCCCGGTGGTTTGCTCCAGATGATCGAGGGTATTGCTCAGGCGCTGGACGTTGTCCGAGGAAAACACCTCGTTGGCGTTGTGCAGCAGCAGGTTGATGCTGGTCATCAAGTCATCGCTGTTGTTCAGCAGGCGGGCGATCGGCGAGGGCGCGGCGATAATCACCGGCGGCTCGCCGTCATGCCCGGTCAATGGCGGGCTCTGGGGCGTACCCCCGCTGAGCTGGATGATCGAGGTGCCGGTGATGCCGGTCAGGGCCAACTTGGCCTGGGTGTCTTGCTTGATCGGGGTCTCACCGCTCAAGCGCACCCGTGCCAGCACCCGGCGCGGATCGTTCGGGTCCAGGCGCAGATTGACCACGTCGCCGACCTTGATGCCGCTGTATTCCACCGAGCTGCCCCTGGACAAGCCGCTGACCGCCTCGTTGAACACCACTTCGTAATACTTGAACTCGCTGTCCACGCTGGACTTGGCCAGCCACAGGCCAAACAGCAGGGCGCCGACCACTACGATCACGGTGAACAGGCCGATCAATACATGATGGGCTCGGGTTTCCATGTCAGACCTCATTCAATTGTGTAGCGGCCGATAACGCCGCGCGACCGCGAGGGCCATGGAAGTATTCGTGAATCCAGGTATCGTCGGTTTCCGATACCTTGTCGATGGCATCGGCCACCAGGACTTTTTTCTGGGCCAGTACAGCCACCCGGTCGGTGATGGTGTAGAGCGTGTCCAGATCATGGGTGACCAGGAATACGCTCAGGCCCAGGGCATCGCGCAGCGTCAGGATCAACTGGTCGAACGCCGCCGCGCCGATGGGGTCGAGGCCGGCGGTGGGTTCGTCGAGAAACAGGATGTCCGGGTCCAGGGCCAGCGCGCGAGCCAGGGCGGCGCGCTTGATCATGCCGCCGGACAGCGAGGCGGGGTATTTGTCCGCCGCCGAGAGCGGCAGCCCGGCCAGTGCCAGCTTCACCGCCGCCAGGTGTTCGGCATCGGCCCGGCTGAGCCCTGCGTGTTCGATCAGGGGCAGGGCGACGTTTTCGGTCACGGTCAGGGACGAAAACAGCGCGCCCTTCTGGAACAGCACGCCAAAGCGCCGCTCTACCCGTGAACGTTGTTCCTGGGGCAGGCTTGGCAAGTCCTGGCCGAACACCCGCACTGAGCCTTCGCTGGGCCGGCGCAAGCCGACGATGCTGCGTAGCAGCACTGATTTGCCGCTGCCGGAACCGCCGACCACGGCGAGGATCTCGCCCTTGTATACGTCCAGGTCGAGGTTTTCGTGCACACTCTGGCGGCCAAAGCGGTTGCACAGGCCACGCACCTGAATCACCGCCTCGGCGGGCGCTCTGGAAGGTCGACTCACCAGCTCATCTCCATGAAAAACAGCGCGGCCACGGCATCCAGCACAATCACCACGAAAATCGACTGCACCACGCTGGACGTGGTGTGAGCCCCCACCGACTCGGCGCTGCCGCTGACCTTGAAGCCCTCCAGGCAGCCCACGGCAGCGATCAGAAAGGCAAAGATCGGCGCCTTGACCATGCCCACCACGAAATGCTGAACGCCGATGTCCGATTGCAACAGCGTCAGGAACATGGCCGGGGAGATACCCAGCGACAGGGCGCACACGACTGCGCCGCCGATGATGCCTGAGAGCATGGCCACGAAGGTCAGCATGGGCAGTGCCACCAAGAGCGCCAACACCCGCGGCACCACCAGCAGCTCGACGGGATCGAGGCCCAGGGTGCGGATCGCGTCGATTTCTTCGTTGGCCTTCATCGAGCCGATCTGCGCAGTGAACGCGCTGGCGGTGCGGCCTGCGATGAGGATCGCCGTCAGCAGCACGCCGAATTCGCGCAGGAACGAGAACGCCACCAGGTCCACGGTGAAGATGCTGGCGCCGAAATCCGCCAGCACCGTCGCTCCGAGGAAGGCCACCACCGCGCCCACCAGGAACGTCAGCAAGGCGACGATGGGCGCCGCGTCCAGGCCGGTTTGCTCGATGTGAACGACCATCGGCGTAATGCGCCAGCGCCGGGGGTGAAACAGGCCGCGGCCCAGGGTTTCCAGGATCAAGCCGATAAAGCCGAGCAATTGCAGGGTGTCCTGCCAGACCTTCTCCACGGCGCGTCCGATCCGCGTCAGCAACTGGATCACGACGCTGACTTTTGGCTCTTTTTCCGGTACGCAGAAATCCGTCAGCGAGCAATAGACCGTCTGTAACAGCGCTCGCTCGGCTGCCGGCAATCGGCAATCGGGGTGTTCGGCGGTCTTGCCCAGCCGTTCGGAACCCAGCAGTTCCACCAGCAACGAGGCCCCGGCGGTATCGAGGGCGCCGAGGCCGTTGAGGTCGATTTGGGTGTTTTCGTCGTACTGGCCGCGCAGCGATTCGCTCAAGCGCTTGAGCTGTGTGTAATGGGCCAGCGTCCAGTCGCCGCTGATCCATAGCTGCGCCGGAGAGCGAGACGTGTCGAGTCGGGCACTGCCAGTGGGGGGGCTGGGGATCATAAGCTCCATGCTCGTTTGGCTTAAGCAGCGCTACCTAATAGCACGACCGCCATCATTTTGCTTCGGGTGCGGGGGCGCTCACATTGAAACGCAGCACACCGATCATCTGGCCGTTCTCCGTCAGCACCCGCACCTGCCATTTGCCTGTCGGGTCTTCCGGGAAGTTCTGCTTGTGGGTCCAGGCGCGATAGCCTTCCTTGCGCCCGCCGTGAATGTCCAGGGCGATGCGGTCCACTTCTTTGCCGTTGAACTGCCAGACATGGTAGATACGCTCATCGAGCCCCCGTGGCGCGTTGATGGCGGTGTAGGCATACAGGCCGTTGCCGCGGATCTGGGCGGCGCTGACTTCCTTGAGGCTGGCGCCGGGCGTGCGGTCTTCCAGTTGGGTGCTGATCGCCACTTCGGTCATCCACAGCGTGGCCGGCGGTACCCAGGAGCGCAGCACCCAGCCGGCGGCGCCAATCCCGACGGTAATACATAAAATGGCCAGGGCGTTGCGCACGGTGCGGATCGGAAAGATCGACGCCAGGCTCGGAAACGACAGCAGCATGGCGATGCCCAGGGCCAGCTTGAAGCTCTGGTCGGTGGTCAAATGCAGAATGACCGGCAACGCGGTGAGCAGGGCGGCGAACAGTGTCAGCGTATGCAACGCCAGGAACGCCCAGCGCCGGGGCGCCAGCCATTTGTAGTACAGAGGGTCAACGATTGAGATCAGCGCCGCCGTAGCGAGCAGGCCGGTGAAAAGCAGCTGGCTGCTGTTCCAGGTGGTGGTGATGAGGAAAAACGGCAGGACGAAAAACAGGCTTTCCTGGTGAATCATCTGCGTGGCGTAACGCAACAACGGCTGGGGTATTTCCCGCTTGAAAATGCGCGCGAACAGCCGGGTCATGCTGTTCTCGACCATCAGCCAGAGCCAGCTCACCAGCATCATGACCGCAATCCAGGTCGCCAGGCCCTGCTGGCGGTCAACCAACATGAAGCTGCCGAGCCCGGAGATGAAACCACCCAGCGCAATGACCCCTGGATAGCGCTTCATCAACTCAAGGAGGCGCTGGATGTAGACGGTCAGGTTCTGCATTAGGTGGTTTCACAGTAAGTCGTAGGAAATATCCCTGACAGGATATCGCCAGGCCAACGGTGTGACGAGCATGCTTTTGTGGTGAGGGGATTCATCGGGCAAGGGGACTTATCTGTGGCATGAGGTATACCTGTGGCATGGGGATTTATCTGTGGCGAGGGGATTTATCCCCGTTCGACTGCGAAGCAGTCGCTATCAAGGGCGGCTCGATTTTACTCAGTGGGGGCTGCTTCGCAGCCCAGCGGGGATAAATCCCCTCGCCACAGATAAATCCCTCATCACACAGGTACATGTCGCGGACTCAGCCCTCGGTCGGTCGGGCCCGGCGACGCACTTGCCAAGCCACCAACCCCAGCAACAACAAGCCCAGCACACCGACCAGCCCCCAAACGAGTTCGTCATCGCTGAGCAAAGGCTTCTCGATGCGCAGATAACCTGGGTCCTTGAGCAGCTCGCGCAGGGCCTGGTTGGCCTGTTCCAGGCTCACCCCCTGCAAACGCACGGCCGGGTTGGCGAAGCGGCCGTCTTCATAATCGCCCAGGGCTCCCCAATAGTAATCGGCCAAGGCACTGTTACCTTGAACCGCCCAGGTCTGATGCGCGATGGCCGCTCGTTTGATGCGCATGAAGCTGTCGGGGTCCAAGCCATCCTTGAGCAACGTACTGCGCAGCTCTTCGAGGGCTTGTTCGGCTTGCGGCAGGTCTTCGCGGGCCAGGTCCGCGTTCAGGCTGAAGAAGCCGACGCCGCCGAATACTTCCCGTTCCACCCACGGCCCATAGGACAGACTGCGGGCCAGGCGCAACTGGCGATAGAGCGCCCAGTCCAGGTAATCCTTGAGCAGGTCGAAGGTTTCGTCGTGTTGCTGCTCCAGCACCGGCTCCGGAAAAAGCCAGTGAAGCTTGGCGCCATTGCCGACCAGGCCACGAATGAGGTTGCGCTTGGTGACCGCGCTGTAGCGGATCTGTGGCAGCGGTTTGTGGGTGCTGGGTTCGACCGGCTCGAGTGCGCCAAAGGTGCGTTCCAGATAGGCCGGCAGCAACCGGTCGAGATCGCCGACCACAATCAGCGTCATGTTGTTCGGCGCATACCAGGCCTCGCGCGCCTGCTCGATCTTGGCGAGGGTGAGGCGTTCGACCTCGGCCCGTTCCGCGCAACGCAGGCCCAATTCCACTGCCAGTTGATTGCTGGCCTTGTGGCTCAGGTCCTGCTGGTCGAGCCAGCGTTGCAGATGAGTGTAATGGCCGCCGTCTTCGCGTTCGACCACCCGCTTGGCAGCCTCCAGGGCTTTGTCGTCGATGCGGGTGCGGGTCAACAGCGCCAGCAGCAGGTCGAGGATCTTGCGTTGATTGCGTGCCGGCGCTTCGATGACAAACGTGGTGTCGGCATTGCTCGTGAAGGCGTTCCACTCGCCGCCCAATGCCTGCATGCGTTCTTCCAGGCCGCCTTCGCCGCCCTCATCGACACCGCTGAACAGCAAATGCTCAAGCAGATGGGGCAGTTCCTTGTCGGCGCAGCTGAAATCGTCCAGGCCCACGCCGACGACCAGCCGGATCGCCACGTGCCCGCGTTCACTGCCGGGCTTGAGCAGCAGTTGCAGGCCGTTGGGCAACGCATAACCCTCGACCTGGAATCGATCCTGGGCTACCGCAGGCAGCGAGCCGAGCAAAAGAAAGGCGAACAACAGACAACGCATAACGGGCTTCCTGGCGGCTGAGTGGGGTCCATGTGCCGGGCAGGCCGTTATCGCAAGCAAGCGTGTTCCCACCTTGAATCGATTGGCTGGATGACACGGTGGGAGCGTGCTGGCTCGCGAATGGCTTTAAACCCAAGCCACTGTTACTGACTGGCCAATGCGCCAGTCGTTCACGGCGAATGGGTGATGTCGGACATTTCATCCGCCGCCAGCGCACCGATCTCGGCGGTTTCCAGTACCACGTAGGCGCTGCCACAGAACAGCGAATTGAGGCGCCGCATGTCGGCGATCAGTTCCAGGTGCAAGGAGCTGGTCTCGAGGCTTTGTACGACTTTGCGCTGTAGACGACTGACGTGGGCGTGGGCCATTCGCCGTTCCTGCGCCCGAAAGCGCCGTTTCTCCCGCAGCAACTGACGGGCGCTCTCCCGATCGGCACTGAGAAACACCGACAGCCCCAGCCGGAGGTTGGCGATCAAATGGCTGTGCAGCCCGGCCAGTTCTTCCAGGCCCACATCGGAAAATGAACGGCGTTGGGAGGTTTTCTGCTGCTGGACCTTGCGCAACATGCGTTCGATCAGGTCGCTGGCCAGCTTCAGGTTGATCGCCAGCTCAATGATTTCCGCCCAGCGGCGGCTGTCCTGTTCGCTGAGGTCCTCACGGGGCATTTGTGCCATGTACAACTTGATGCTGCTGCACAACGCCTCAACGTCATCGCTCATGCGCCGCACTTCCTGGGTGACCGCCGTCTGCTGACCGCGCAGCACGTCCAGCATGGCTTCGAGCATGTTTTCGATCAGGTCGCCGATGCGCAGGGTTTCCCGGGCGGCATTGGCCAGCGCCAGGCTCGGCGTGGGGAGGGCGGCGAGGTCCAGGTGGCGGGGCTTGGCCGTGCCGTTGAGGTCCGGACGCTCCGGCAGCAGCCAGGCACAGAGCCGGGCCATCGGTGCGACGCTGGGCAGCAGCACCAGGCAACGCACGGAGTTGTAGAGCAGGTGAAAACCAATGACCGTTTCCTGGGGACTGAAATCCAGACCGTCCAGCCAGCCCACCAGCGGATCGAGTACCGGAATGATCAGCAACAGGCCGATCAGCTTGTACAGCAGGCTGCCCAGTGCCACCTGACGTCCGGCGGCGTTCTGCATGCTGGTGCTGAGAAAGGCCAGTATGCCGCTGCCGATGTTGGCGCCGATCACCAGGCCGATGGCCACCGGCAGGCTGATCACCCCGGCACCGGCCAGGGTTGCGGTCAGCAGCACGGCGGCCAGGCTGGAATAGGAAATCATCGCGAACAGCGCGCCCACCAGCGCATCGAGCAGGATGTCGCCGGTCAGCGAGGCGAAGATCACCTTCACGCCCTGGGCCTGGGTGATGGGCGCGGCGGCTTCGACGATCAATTGCAATGCCAGGATGATCAGGCCCAGGCCGATGCTGACCCGACCCATTTGCCCGACGCGGGTCTGTTTGCGCGAGAGGAAAAAAATCACCCCGAGGAAAATCAGCAACGGTGACAACCACGAAAGGTCCAGGGTCAGCACCCGCGCCATCAGCGCGGTACCGACATCGGCGCCGAGCATGGTTGCCAGGGCAGGGGTCAGCGCCATCAGGCCCTGGCCGACGAACGAGGTGACGAGCATGGCCGTGGCATTGCTGCTCTGGACCATGGCCGTGACCATGATGCCGGCGACGAACGCCAGCCAGCGCTTGGACATGTTCTGGCCGATGACATGGCGCAGGTTCGAGCCATAGACCCGCAAAATGCCGGTGCGGACGATGTGCGTGCCCCAGATCAGCAGGGCCACGGCGGAGAGTAGATTCAGCAGGGTCAGCATGAGGAGCCCCCTGTTAGCGTCCCAAAGGGACAAATTGACAGTGCCACATCATTTTTAGGTATGTACTTAAGCTGTAGTTGGCTAATGGTTCGAGCGCCAGCATTGCACAGCTAAAGAATCGATTGAAACAAAACTGTCATAAAAAATACCGCGCCCCTGTGGGAGCGAGCTTGCTCGCGATGGAGCCCTGACATTCAACATCTTCATTGGCTGACAGAACGCTATCGCGAGCAAGCTCGCTCCCACAGGGTTATGCGCACCGGGCTTTTCTCGGGGCATGAAAAAGGGGCTCCAAAGAGCCCCTTCATTCAAATGCCCCACGCCATTACTGACCCGGAACATCCTTACGCAGTTTCACCGGATCCTGCTGCTTGCGCTTGCGCGCCATGGCAGTCCGCATCTTGATGTTGACCGCTTCCACCGCCAGGGAGAATGCCATGGCGAAGTAGACGTAGCCTTTTGGCACGTGCACGTCGAACGACTCGGCGATCAGCACGGTACCGACCACCAGCAGGAACGACAGCGCCAGCATCTTCAGCGACGGGTGCTTGTCGATGAACTCACTGATGGTGCCCGAGGCCAGCATCATCACCAGCACGGCGACGATGATTGCCGCCACCATCACCGGTACATGGGAAACCATGCCGACAGCGGTGATGACCGAGTCCAGGGAGAACACGATGTCGATGATCGCGATCTGGATGATGGTGTAGATGAAGTTGCCGCCCTTGCCCGAAGGTTCGTCGTTGCTTTCGTCTTCGCCCTCCAGCGCGTGGTACATCTCCTGGGAGCTTTTCCACAGCAGGAACAGACCACCGAAGAACAGGATCAGGTCGCGACCGGAGATGCCCGTGCCGAACACTTCGAACAGGTCGTTGGTCAGGCGCATGACCCAAGTGATGGACAGCAGCAACAGGATCCGCGTGACCATGGCCAGCGCCAGGCCGAAAATCCGGGTGCGCGCCTGCATGTGCTTGGGCATGCGGCTGACCAGGATCGAGATCATGATGATGTTATCGATGCCCAGAACGATTTCCAGGGCGGTCAGGGTAAAGAAGGCAACCCAGATTTCCGGGTTGGTCAGCCATTCCATGTGAGTTCCTTTGAGCGAGTGTTAAGCCGCGTCACCTGGGGGTGACGCAGCGGGCATTGCTTTTATAGAGTGCTGAACAGCGGAAAAATCCCCATCAGCAACGCGGCGAACATTATGCACAGGCAAACCAATACTGCCCACTTCAGGGTGAAGCGCTGGTGATCGCCGAACTCGATCCCGGCCAGGGCCACCAGCAAGTAGGTGGACGGAACCAGCGGGCTCAACAGGTGGACGGGCTGGCCGACGATCGAGGCACGTGCCATTTCAACGGCGGTGATGCCGTAGTGGCTGGCCGCTTCGGCGAGAACCGGTAACACCCCGTAATAAAATGCGTCGTTAGACATGAAGAAGGTGAACGGCATGCTCGCCAGGGCGGTAATCACCGCCAGGTACGGGCCGAGGAAATCCGGGATCACCGCCAGCAGGCTCTTGGACATGGCGTCGACCATGCCGGTGCCGGACAGGATGCCGGTAAAGATACCCGCCGCGAAAATCAGCCCGACCACCGCCAACACGCTGCCGGCGTGCGCCGCGACGCGGTCCTTCTGCTGTTGCAGGCAAGGGTAGTTGACGATCATCGCGATACTGAAGGCCACCATGAACAACACCGGCAGCGGCAACAGGCCGGCAATCAGGGTGCACATCAGGCCGAGGGTCAACGCGCCGTTGAACCAGATCAGCTTCGGACGACGGGCGTCCGGGAACTGGGAAACGCTGATTTCGCTGTGGTCGATGTCATCACCGGCCAGGTGCAATTCACCCAGGCGAGCGCGCTCGCGTTTACCGTACATGTAGGAAATCGCCAGGATCGCCACCACACCGGCCAGCATCGCAGGAATCATCGGCACGAAGATGTCGGATGGATCGACATGCAGCGCACTGGCCGCCCGGGCAGTCGGGCCGCCCCAGGGGGTCATGTTCATCACGCCACCGGCGAGAATGATCAGGCCAGCCATGATGCGTGGGCTCATGCCGATGCGGCTGTAGAGCGGCAGCATCGCGGCCACGCAGATCATGTAAGTGGTCGCGCCGTCACCATCGAGGGAAACGACGAGCGCCAGAACGGCGGTACCGACCGAAACTTTCAACGGGTCGCCCTTGACCAGCTTGAGGATCTTGCGCACGGCCGGGTCGAACAGGCCGGAGTCGATCATCAGGGCAAAGTAGAGAATTGCGAACATCAGCATCACCCCGGTGGGGGCGAGCTTGGTAATGCCTTCGAGCATCATCGGACCGATCTTCGGCGCAAAGCCACCGAACAGGGCGAACAGGATCGGGATGATGATCAGGGCGATCAGCGCGGACAGGCGCTTGGTCATGATCAGGAACATGAACGTGATGACCATGGCGAAGCCAAGGAAAGTCAGCATAGGAAATACTCCAGGCGTGGCGCGGCGGGCAAAGGCGAACCGGACAGGTCAGCGCGGGATGCAAGGCTCGGGACGGACGGACGGAGTGGGTGCAACGGAGTGGGGAGCAGCGGACATCAGAATCACCATTGTTGTTGTTAAAAGGGCCAAACGAGCGTTCAACACTCGCTTCTGGCCACCGGTCTTTTGCCGGTAGTGGGGGCGATCCTAATCGCGCTAGCTTTCAGTAACCTTTCGCGGCTGGCAATGACTGACGGTTGGCCCTGCCTTTGTGGCGAGGGAGCTTGCTCCCGCTCGGTTGCGCAGCGACCGCAAAATCTTGGGGCCGCTTCGCTGCCCAGCGGGAGCAAGCTCCCTCGCCACAGAGGTCAGTCAGGGACTGACTTTAAACGCCGAAAGATTTAGCGGCCGCATCGCGCCCATCCAGATCGCATGCTCGGTGTGGTCCGTCAGGTCGTCGCCGGTGTCCGGGTGCATGAAAATCACCAGGCCTTTGCGATTGAGCGCCAACCACGGCAGGACCACGCCGATGTACTGCGGATCGAACGCCAGCTGACAGCTCCAATCCGGATGCGGGCCGACCGGGCGTTGGTGGACGCGGCCCATTTTCAACGGGAACAGTTGCGCCGCTTCCTCGCACAGCGCCCGCGCCTGATCGAGCGTACTGGCGTCGAAATATACGTGGGCATGGTAGCCCTTGATCCGCTGCATCTGTCGCTCCTCGATAAAGAGGCCGAACCCTCTTCGTTTTCCGCGGGTCAGAGGCCTTACACGCGGATTAAAAGGAAAACCAGCCATGAAAAATGCCGAAACCCCGGCCGTCAAAGTGGTGCTCTATGGTGCCATGAGCAGCCTTGGCAGTGCGTTGATGGCTGAAATGCTGCGACGCCAGCATGAAGTCATTGCCATTCTCGATGATCTCACGGCCCTGGCGCCCCGTCCGGGCCTGCGGACCAAGACCGGAGATCTCTATGACCCGGAACGGGTCAAGCAAAGCGTGGCCGGCGCCAGCGCCGTGGTGTGTCTGCTGAACGCGCCGGGGTTGCCGATGAACAGCGAACAGGTAGAACGTACGCTCATTCCCGGCCCCGTGGAGCAGGTGCTGGCCGTGGATGCATTGATCGCCGGCATGGAGGCAGTGAGCATCTCCCGGCTGTTTCTGGTGGGTGACTTCGCGGTGCTCGACGAGGAAGCGTCGGACGATGATCTGCAACGCCATGCCGCCGAGGAAGTCCTCGATGCCCTGAAGAACAGCACCTTGCAATGGACTCTGGTCAATGCCCCCTATGCTGCTCCAGGCTTGGGCATCGAGCATTTCAGCCAGGTCAGTACCAGCCTGGAACCGGGCATGGCCGAATCCCTGGAGCGACTTAATCGGGTGGCGGTGGGCATCGCCGACGAGCTGCGCCTGAACCTGCACGTCGGCGAGCACGTCAGCTTCGTGGCCGCCAACTAGCTGTCGACATCCACCCCTGTGGCGAGGGAGCTTGCTCCCGCTGGGCTGCGAAGCAGCCCCAAGATATTGCGGCCGCTGCGCAACCGAGCCGGAGCACCCCTCACCACCGCCTCAAACCGCAATCGAAGGCAACGGCAACCCCGTGAGCGATTCAGCACTGTTGGCCTGTTCTTCCGTCAACCAATCCACAAACTGCCGGATCAACGCCCCGCGCCGTTTACGCTGGGGCAGGACCACGTAATACCCCAACCGCGATAACACCGTTTCAGCGATGGGCCGGCACAAGAGCCCCTGCGCCAGCAAGTTATCCACAAGGTGGCGCCAGCCGATCGCCACGCCTTGGCCGCCAATCGCGGCCTGGATCAGCAAGGTGTAATTGTCGAACCGTAGCTGTCCGGGTGCCGGCGGCGAGGTGATGCCCAGCTCACGGAATACACCACTCCAGTCGAACCAGTTGCTGCTGTTTTCTCCGCGCAGGTGCAGCAGGGGGAATTCCGACAAGGCCTGGGCGGGCAAGGGCAGGGGGCGCTCCTTAAGCAACAGCGGGCTGCACACCGGAAAAACTTCTTCGCTGAAAAGCCAATGACTTTCGCCTTGTTTGAAGCGTCCATCGCCGAACAGTACGGCAACGTCGATATCCGTGCGCAGCATGTTGTGGTTGCGCTCGCTGGTCACCAGGCTAACGTCCACCTGCGGGTTGGCGGCGTGAAATCGATGCAGTCGCGGCATCAGCCAATAGGCGGCGAAAGCGAAGTCCGTGGCGACTTGCAGCACCTCATGCTGATGTTGGGCGGTGATCGCGTGCAATCCGGCGTCGATGCTCTGCAAACCGGCCTGCACCTGTTCGAAGAGGATCGTCCCGGCCTCGGTCATTTCGATGCCGCGATAGATGCGATCGAACAACCGTGTACCCAGTTGTTCTTCCAGGCGTTTGATCTGCTGGCTGATGGCCGGTTGCGTAGTGCCCAGCTCAATCGCCGCCGCCGTAAAGCTGCGATGGCGGGCTGCGGCTTCAAAGGCACGGAACAGGTCCAGAGACAGGTCACCCAAGGCTTCATACATAAGCTGTGCTTATCCTAGTCATTACCTTGCATGGGCTTTACCCCAAAAGATGGGCGCTACATGCTCAATCGCAGCAATGTCGCATAACTATCCACTATGGAATGCCGCGAATACATGAAGCGCAAGAACATTCTTTTCATCATGGCCGATCAAATGGCCGCGCCAATGTTGCCGATCTACGGTCCTTCGCCGATCAAGCTGCCCAACCTGTCGCGCCTGGCCGAGCAGGGCGTGGTCTTCGACGCTGCTTATTGCAACAGCCCGCTCTGTGCGCCGTCACGCTTTACCCTGGTGAGCGGCCAATTGCCCAGCAAGATCGGCGCCTACGACAACGCCGCGGATTTCCCGGCAGACGTTCCCACTTATGCCCATTACCTGCGTCGCCTTGGCTACCGTACGGCACTGTCCGGCAAGATGCACTTTTGCGGGCCGGACCAACTGCACGGCTACGAAGAACGCCTGACCAGTGACATTTATCCGGCCGATTACGGCTGGGCGGTGAATTGGGACGAACCTGATGTGCGGCCGAGCTGGTACCACAACATGTCTTCGGTGTTGCAGGCCGGGCCGTGCGTGCGTACCAACCAGCTGGATTTTGACGAAGAAGTGGTGTTCAAGGCCCAGCAGTACCTGTTCGACCACATCCGTGAGGACGGCGACCAGCCTTTCTGCCTGACGGTCTCCATGACTCACCCACATGACCCGTACACGATTCCCAAGGCCTTTTGGGATATGTATGACGACAACGACATCCCGCTGCCGCAAACCCCGGCGCAAACGGAACTCGACCCCCACTCCCAGCGCCTACTGAAAGTGTATGACCTGTGGGACAAACCGCTGCCTGTGGATAAGATTCGCGATGCCCGCCGTGCGTACTTCGGCGCGTGCAGCTACATCGACAGTAACGTCGGCAAACTGCTGCAGACTCTGGAAGACACCGGCTTGCTGGACGACACCATCATCGTTTTCTCCGGCGATCATGGGGACATGCTTGGCGAAAAAGGCCTGTGGTACAAAATGCACTGGTTCGAAATGGCCGCCCGTGTACCGCTGCTGATCAGCGCGCCGGGCCAGTTCGCCAGCGCCCGGGTCGGCGCGGCGGTGTCCACTGCCGACCTGCTGCCGACTTTGGTCGAACTCGCCGGCGGTACGCTGGAGCCCGGGTTGCCGCTGGATGGCCGTTCGTTGCTGCCGCATCTGCAAGGGCAGGGCGGGCATGACGAAGTCTTCGGTGAGTACATGGCCGAAGGCACCATCAGCCCGTTGATGATGATCCGCCGTGGCCCGTGGAAGTTCATCTACAGCGAAGATGACCCGTGCCTGCTGTTCGATGTGCGCAACGATCCCAAGGAGCAGGAAAACCTCAGCCAATCAGCTGAGCACCAGGCGCTGTTCGCCGAATTTCTCGCCGAGGCGCGGGCCAAATGGGACATTCCAGCCATTCATCAACAGGTGCTCGCCAGTCAGCGCCGCCGCCGTTTCGTCGCCCAGGCCCTGGCCTTGGGCAAACTCAAGAGCTGGGATCACCAGCCGCTGGTGGACGCCAGTCAGCAGTACATGCGTAACCACATCGACCTCGACGATCTGGAGCGCAAGGCCCGTTATCCACAACCCTGCCAAAACCAATAACGTAAGGGGAAGCACATGCAAAAGTTATCCACAGTACTGACCGCTGGGCTGTTGGCGTTGAGCAGTGTTTCGGCGTGGGCCGAGCAGAGCTGCGAGACCGTGAAGATGGCCGACCCGGGCTGGAGTGACATCGCCGCGACCAATGCCATCACCGGTTTCCTGTTGGATGGCATGGGCTACAAGGCCAAGGTCGATACGCTCGCGGTGCCGATTACCTTCGGCGGCCTCAAGGACGGCCAGGTGGATGTGTTCCTGGGTAACTGGATGCCGGCGCAGCAGGGGTTCTATGACAAATTCGTGGCCACTGGCGATGTCACGCAACTGGCCAAGAACCTCGACGGCACCGAATTCACCCTGGCGGTTCCGGATTATGTCTGGGACGCGGGTGTGCATAACTTTGCCGACCTGAACAAGTTTGCCGACAAGTTCGACAAGAAGATCTACGGCATCGGTTCCGGCGCTCCGGCGAACCTGTCCCTGAAAGACATCATCAAGACCAATGACTTCGGCATGGGCGAGTGGAAACTGGTGGAATCCAGCGAACAGGCGATGTTGGCGGAAGTCTCCCGGGCCGTGAAGAAGCAGAAGTTCGTGACCTTTCTCGGCTGGACGCCGCACCCCATGAACGTGCAGCTGAAAATGCACTACCTCAAGGGTGGCGAGAAATACTTCGGCGACACGGGCAGTGTTTATACACTGACGCGCAAGGGTTATGCACAGGCCTGCCCGAACGTTGGCAAGCTGCTGACCAACCTGAGCTTCACCCAGGAAATGGAAAACAGCATCATGGCCGAGGTGGTGAACAACAAAATCAGCAACGCCGATGCGGCCAAGGCCTGGATCAAGGCCAACCCGGCGGTGCTGGATAAGTGGCTGGACGGCGTGAAGACCCTGGATGGCAAGGATGCGTTGGCGGCGGTGAAGGCCAAGCTGTAAAGCCCATGTGCCGGTGAGTTGCTCTTGTGGCGAGGGAGCTTGCTCCCGCTGGAGGGCGAAGCCCTCCCAAAACCGATACGGTGTCGTGCCGTCTCAGATTTTGAGGCTGCTTCGCAGCTCAGCGGGAGCAAGCTCCCTCGCCACGGGTGGGCGCTCGCCTGATACTCTTGCGCCAAACCCCATCCTTGAGGCCCCATGGCAATCCCCACTCGCCATTCACTCTTTCCGTTCCTGAGCTGGCTGCCCCGACAGACCCGCCAGAGTGTCGGCCGCGACCTGATCGTCGGCCTGAGCGGCGCGATTCTCGCGTTGCCGCAATCCATTGCCTACGCCCTGATTGCCGGGTTGCCACCTGAGTACGGCTTGTACGCGGCGATTGTCCCTGTGCTGATCGCCTGCCTGTGGGGTTCGTCCTGGCATTTGATCTGCGGTCCTACGGCGGCGATCTCCATCGTCCTGTATGCCAGCGTCAGTCCCCTGGCCGTGCCCGCGACCCAGGACTACATCACCTTGATTCTGTTGCTGACAGTACTGGCGGGTATTTTCCAATGGCTGTTGGGGCTGTTGCGTTTCGGTGCGCTGGTGAATTTCGTTTCGCACTCGGTAGTGCTGGGGTTCACCCTGGGGGCGGCGGTGGTGATTGCATTGGGGCAGCTGCCAAACCTGCTGGGCCTGGATTTGCCGAATGAAGCCACGGCGTTGAAGGGCTTGCTGATGTTGCTCAGCCACATCGGGGCTGTGGATAAACCGTCCTTGCTGCTGGGGTTAGGCACGCTGGTCCTGGGCGTGGTGCTCAAAAGGCTGCTGCCACGCTGGCCGAGCCTGTTGATAACGTTGGTCATCAGTAGCCTGGTGGTCTGGCTATGGCCGGCGATGTTCGGGCATGTGGCGCTGGTCAGCGCCTTCGCCGGGCGCCTGCCGCCGTTCACAGTGTTGCCGCTGGACCTGGAATTGATCCTGCGCCTGCTGCCCGGCGCAGTCGCGGTGGGCATGCTTGGGCTGGTCACCAGCCTGTCCATCGCCCGTTCGTTGTCGGTACGTTCCGGGCAATTGCTCGATGCGAATCAAGAGGTGAGGGCGCAGGGGCTTTCCAACATCGTCGGAGGATTTTTCTCTGGATCATTGTCGGCCGGTTCTTTCACCCGTTCCGGCCTCAGCTATGACGCTGGAGCCTGTTCGCCCCTGGCCGGTGTGTTTTCGGCCTTGTGGGTGGCGTTGTTCGCCGTGGCTGGCGCGAAGCTGATCGCGCACATCCCGATTCCGGCCATGGCCGGCAGCATTCTGCTGATCGCCTGGGGACTGGTGGACCATCGCGGCATCCGCGCGTTGTACCGCGTGAGCCGCGCCGAGTTCGTGGTGATGGGCCTGACCTGCCTGGCCACGTTGCTGCTGGAGCTGCAAACCGCCATCTATGCCGGTGTGCTGGCCTCGCTGTTCTTTTACCTCAAGCGCACCTCACAGCCGCGCGTGCACCACTCCTGTGAGGGGGAGGCCGACATCCTACGGGTGGGCGGCTCGATCTTTTTTGGTGCCAGCCATTACCTGCAAGTGCGGCTGCAACGGTTGCAAGCGCCGCGGGTGGTGATCGATGCCCAGCAGATCAACTTCATTGATTATTCCGGGGTGGAAATGCTCCACCAGGAAGCCCGGCGCCTGCGCAGCCAGGGGCGTAGCCTGACGTTGCGCAAGGCCAGGCCGCATGTGGTGGAGGAGTTGAAGAAGTTGGAAGGGGCGGAGCACTGCCCGATTCACTTCGAAGACTAGGGCTTAAGGCAGACATACCCTGTGGCGAGGGGATTTATCCCCGTTGGACTGCGAAGCAGTCCCAAAAAAGCGGGGCCGCTTCGCGCCCCAGCGGGGATAAATCCCCTCGCCACAACAGCCTAAAACCTACAGCGCCAGTTGGCGGCGCAGCTCGACGAGCACCGGCGCGGTGTCCGGGCGTACCCCACGCCACAAATAGAACGCTTCGCCCGCCTGTTCGGCGAGCATACCCAGCCCATCCATCGCCACCGCCGCGCCGTGCTCACTGGCCCAACGGCAGAACGAGGTCGGCTCCTTGCCATACATCATGTCGTAGCAGACCGTCTTGCCGGGCTCGATCAAGCTGGCGGCAATCGGCGGTACATCCCCCGACAGGCTGGCGGATGTGGCATTGATGATCAGGTCCACCGGCTCTTGCAGCCAGTCGAAACCACTGGCCGACACCGGGCCCAGGTCCGCGAACAGCTCAGCCAGCAACTCGGCCTTTTCCACCGTACGATTGGCGATGATCAGCGAGGCCGGCCCTTCGGCCAGTAGCGGTTCCAAGGCGCCTCGCACCGCGCCGCCAGCCCCCAGCAACAGGATGCGCTTGCCCTTGAGGCTGAAGCCGGCGTTGACGGTCAGGTCCCGCACCAGCCCGGCGCCGTCGGTGTTATCACCCAACAGGCGGCCGTCGGCCAACTTGCTCAACGTGTTGACCGCCCCGGCCCGCTGCGCCCGTTCGGTCAGGCTGTCGGCCAAGCGGAAGGCGTCTTCCTTGAACGGCACCGTGACATTCGCCCCACGGCCCTCGCGGAAAAATGCCCGGGCGCAACCGGCAAAATCATCCAGCGGCGCGAGCAGTGTGCTGTAGTCCAGTGCTTGCCCGGTCTGCTCGGCAAACAAGCGGTGAATCAGTGGCGACTTGCTGTGGCCGATGGGGTTACCCATTACAACGTAGCGATCCATGAGTAATCCCCGTTCAGGCCTTCGCCAGCCAATCGCGATCCTGCAGGAAGTAGTTGGTCAGCCGCGCTTCTTCGCTGCCCGGTTCGGCCTTCCAGTCATAACTCCAGCGCACTTGTGGCGGCAGGGACATCAGGATCGACTCGGTACGTCCGCCCGATTGCAGGCCGAACAGGGTGCCGCGATCGTAGACCAGGTTGAATTCCACGTAGCGCCCACGGCGGAACTCCTGGAACTCCCGTTGCTTGGCGGTGAACGGGTCCTGCTTGCGGCGGCGCACGATGGGCAGATAAGCCTCGATGTAGGCATCGCCGATGGCGCGCATGAAGGCGAAGCTGGTGTCGAAATCCCATTCGTTCAGGTCATCGAAAAACAAGCCGCCAATGCCCCGGGGCTCGTTGCGATGCTTGATATGGAAGTAGCTGTCGCACCAGGCCTTGTAGCGCGAATACACATCAGGGCCAAACGGCGCGCAGGCCTGCTCGGCAACGCGGTGCCAATGCACGCAGTCTTCCTCTACGCCGTAGTAGGGCGTCAGGTCGAAGCCACCGCCGAACCACCAGACCGGTTCTTCGCCTTCCTTTTCGGCGATGAAGAACCGCACGTTGGCGTGGGAGGTTGGCACATGGGGGTTGTGCGGGTGGATGACCAGCGACACGCCCAGGGCTTCGAAGCCGCGCCCGGCCAGTTCCGGCCGATGGGCGCTGGCTGACGGTGGGAGACCGCTGCCGAAGACGTGGGAAAAGTTGACGCCGCCCTTTTCGATCACCGTACCGTTTTCGATCACCCGTGTGCGCCCGCCACCACCGGCAGGCCGGGTCCAGGCATCTTCGACGAAGCGCGTGCCGCCGTCTTCGGTTTCCAGGGCCGCGCAGATGCGGTCTTGCAGGTCGAGCAGGTAGGCTTTCACGGCCTCGGTGCGAGTGGACATGACATCACCTTGATCAGGGCTACGCTACGCGGCGGGCAACGGGCCGGTGGCAAATGGGCGCACAGGATAACACCGCACCTGGCGACGCTACAGTTGACGAAGGTCAAGCTTAGGAGTCCGATAGCAGGCTTGGTAAAAAGTCTTGTGGCGAGGGAGCTTGCTCCCGCTGGGTCGCGAAGCGGCCCCAAAACTTGCCGAATGCGCCGCATCAGGCACACCGCGCCGACGAATCACGACTGCTTCGCAGCCGAGCGGGAGCAAGCTCCCTCGCCACGGGTTTGTCGGTGGCCTTAAGTCAATAGCATCACTGCGACAAGGAGAAAGTGAAGATGGCCAAACGTATCCAGTTCAGTTCCCACGGCGGCCCCGAAGTGCTCGAGTATGTGGACTACCAGCCCGCCGAGCCGGGCCCGCAGCAAGTGCGCGTCAGCAACCGGGCGATCGGCCTGAACTTCATCGACACCTACTACCGCAGCGGTCTGTATCCGCCGCCGACGCTACCATCGGGCCTGGGCGCCGAAGGGGCGGGCGTGGTCGAGGCGGTCGGCAGTGAGGTCACGCGATTCAAGGTCGGTGACCGGGTGGCTTACGGCAGCGGTCCGTTGGGGGCCTATAGCGATGTGCATGTGCTGCCCGAGGCCAACCTGGTGCATTTGCCCGAATCCATCAGCTTCGAGCAGGCGGCCGGTGTGATGCTCAAGGGCCTGACCGTGCAGTACCTGTTGCGCCAGACTTATGAACTCAAGGGTGGCGAAACCATCCTGTTCCATGCCGCCGCCGGTGGTGTGGGTTCCTTGGCCTGCCAATGGGCCAAGGCCTTGGGCGTGAAGCTGATCGGTACCGTCAGTTCACCGGAAAAAGCCGCCATCGCCAAATCCCACGGCGCTTGGGAAACCATCGACTACAGCAAGGAAAACGTCGCACAGCGAGTGCTGGAATTGACTGACGGCAAAAAGGTGCCGGTGGTGTACGACGGGGTTGGCAAGGACACCTGGCTGACCTCCCTGGACAGCGTCGCCCCCCGTGGCCTGGTGGTGAGCTTCGGCAATGCCTCCGGTGCGGTGGACGGCGTGAACCTGGGGATCCTCTCGGCGAAGGGCTCGCTGTACGTCACCCGCCCGACCCTGGCGACCTACGCCAACAACGCCGAGAACCTGCAGCGCATGGCCGATGAGCTGTTTGGGATGATCAGCAGCGGCAAGATCAAGGTGGACATCAACCAGCGTTATCCACTGGCGGAAGCGGCCAAGGCCCAGACCGAGTTGTCGGCGCGACGGACGACGGGGTCGACCATTCTCTTGCCCTGAGATTTGATGGTTCAGGTTGCTTGAAAACCTGTGGGAGCGAGCTTGCTCGCGATAGCAGTGTGTCAGTCAACATCAATGCTGGCTGACCTGGCGCCTTCGCGAGCAAGCTCGCTCCCACAAGGGTTTTGCAGTGACCACAGATCCGGCATTCGCCACAAATTCCTGTGGGAGCGAGCTTGCTCGCGATAGCGGAGTGTCAGTCAACATCAATGCTGGCTGACCTGACGCCTTCGCGAGCAAGCTCGCTCCCACAAGGGTTTTGCAGTGACCACAGATCCGGCATTCGCCACAAATTCCTGTGGGAGCGAGCTTGCTCGCGATAGCGGTGTGTCAGTCAATATCAATGCTGGCTGACCTGGCGCCATCGCGAGCAAGCTCGCTCCCACAGTGGTTTTGTGCAAGATGCAGAGTTTGTATCCGGGCTCAGTCCGGCCGCACGACCTTGCCGGTCGCCAGGTCGCGAATCACGCTGGGGTTCTTGCGCCCGCCCAGGTTGCCACCCAGCACCAGGTCGATCTGCCCACGGAAATACTGCTCGACCCGAATCCGCGTGCGCGCCGCCGGGCGGCCCTGGGGGTTGGCCGAGGTGGACACCAGCGGTCCCACCAGTGAGCACAGGTCGCGCACGGTGGGATGATCGCTGACCCGCAGCGCGACCGTGTCATGCACGCCGGTGATCCATTCCGGCAGCAGATTCTGGTGCGGCACCAGCCAGGTGTTAGGCCCCGGCCAAGTGCTGGCCATGCGGTCCATCCAGGTTTCGGGGAAGTCTTCGAACAGGAAATCGAACTGGTGGATGTTGTCCGCCACCAGGATCAAGCCCTTGTCGGGCAACCGCGACTTGATCGCCAGCAGGCGTTCCACCGCTTCCTCGTTCCACGGATCACAACCCAGGCCCCAGACCGCTTCGGTTGGATAGGCAATCACCGCCCCGGCGCGAATTTCCCGCGCGGCTTGTTGCACACGCCAACTGTTGACCATGAAAGATTCTCCGCAACACAAATAAGGCTGTGGGCAGTTTACCGATCTTCCCCATAAAACCTAGCGTGTCCGCGCAAACCAGCACCCGTTGTCGCACGTGGCCCGTCCTTCCATTTCCAACTCGGTCAGCGCCGCCAACACTTTGGGCAAGCCCCAGCCACTGGCGTCGGCCAACGCTTCGCTGGTGAGCGGTGCGGCATGGAGCAAGCGCAACAGCGGATGCGTGACAGGCACAGGCTCCGCGGTCAGCGGTAACCGCTGCCAACCGCGCAGTGCTTCCAGGATGTGCTCGACGGTTTCCACCAGCACCGCGCCGTCGCGGATCAATTGATGGCAGCCGCGGGCGCCCGGGTGGTGGATCGATCCCGGAATGGCGTACACCTCGCGGCCCTGTTCCGCCGCCAGGCGTGCGGTGATCAGCGAGCCGCTGGCGACACTGGCTTCAACCACCAGCACACCCAGGGATAAACCGCTGATGATCCGGTTACGGCGCGGAAAGTGGCTGGCGTGGGGTGGCGCGTCCAGCGGGAACTCCGACACCACCGCGCTGCCTTGGTCGATCATGGCGTCCGCCAGCCGTCGATTGCGCTGTGGATAAAAATTTTCCAGCCCGGTGCCCAACACGCCAACGGTCTGCCCGCCGACATCCAGGGCCGCTTGATGAGCCGCCGCATCGATGCCCAGGGCCAAGCCGCTGGTGATGACAAAACCGGCCCCGGCCAGGCTTCGGGAAAATGCCGCCGCCGTGTCCATGCCCGGACGCGATGCCCGGCGGCTGCCGACCAGCGCCAGCTGCGGTTTTTCCAGGAATCCGGCGTCGCCGGCGACGAACAGCAGCGGTGGCGCATCGCTGATCTGCGCCAGCAACGCCGGGTAGTCAGGCTGGTCCCACATCAGTAAATGCTGGCCCGAACGCTCCAGCCAGGCCAATGCGTGGTAGGCACCGTCACGCACATCCGGGTGGCGTCGAGCCTCGGCACACGTCGCGGGCAAGCCCAGCGCTCGCCAGGCGCTGGCCGGCGCGCTGACGGCTTTGGAGGCTGAGCCAAACGCCTCCATCAAGGTCATGAAACGTTTGGGTCCCAGCTCCGGCAAGCGGTGCAGGCGCAGACGGGCTTCCAGTTCCGCAGGGGAAACCGAAGCGAATTCAGGCAGTGACATGTGATCATCCTTGATCGTGATAAGCCCCGTTCAAACGGGAACAAGCTGTGGATAACTCTGTTGGTAACTTGTGAGACCCGTTACGGATTGCGCACCTTGTCGAGCACGGCCAATGAGCGCGAGGCATACAGCACCAAGCCGTAGCTGAGCTTGTCGTAGGTGCGGAAAACCATCAGCAGGCCGGCCCGTTCATCCGGGATCTTCACCTGCTCGCCGCTGATGCGATCACGCACGGTTTCCCCGGTCTTCATCACCGCCAGCACGTTGCCTTCGGCCAGCCCATCGCGACGGCCCTTGTTCAGGGTGACCACATCCATTGCGCCGATCTGGGTCACGCCGCGAGGCACGTCAAGGATCAGCCCGTTAATGTCGGTTTTCGGCGCGCTGGGCATGAAGGTGGAGTTGATCGAGCGTTCTTCGCCGCTGAACAAGCGGTCACCGAGGCGCACTTCCTGGGTGGTGCGTTGCAGGGCCAGGGTGGTGACATCACCTTCGGTGGCAACCACCTCGCCGCCGCCGATGTCGTCGGCGTTGATGCCCAGGAATTCCTTGGTCTCGGGATCGGTGTAGACCTTGCCCTGGCGGAAGATGCCGTAGGCCGATTGGCTCGTCTCGAAGGTGCCGCGGGCAAAGATCCGGTCCCCCATGCCGCTGAGTACCCGCTCGGCATTGCCGGCGACGACGTAGGGCGCCTTGTTGAAGTCCTCGGCTGTGTCGACGATGCGGTTGCTCAGCAAAAAGCTGTTGATGGCTTGCAGCGGGATGCTTGGGATGGCATCGGCCACTGGCGAGCTGCGGATGCGCGGCGACAGTTTGATGGTGCCCCGCGAGGCGCCGCGATTGAGGGTCAGGCGCGGCTGGCCGTTGACGTAGACCAGCGACAGGGTGTCGCCGGGATAGATCAGGTTGGGGTTTTCGATCTGCGGGTTGGCCTGCCAGAGTTCCGGCCATTTCCAGGGTTCGCGCAGGTACTTGCCGGAAATGTCCCACAGCGTGTCCCCCGTCACCACCGTGTATTGCTGGGGAAAACCTTCCCGAAGTTGCACTTGCCCGTGCGCGATACCGGCCGAGGCCAGGAGCAGCAGGGCGAGTAGTGATTTCCTCATGCGGTGAATCCCTTTATTATGTGCGTTCGCGTAAAACGCCAGAGCCCCCGTGGCTCGCTTCTTGAGAAGCTGTGTCTCAGAAGCTACGTTTTACAACGGTAGCCTGCATCCCAAGACACGCCAGGCCAGCCACCCGACTTTACCTCACACGTGCATTTATCAAGCTTATGGCCATTTTGAACATTCTCGAATTTCCGGACCCGCGCCTGCGCACTATCGCCAAACCCGTGGCCGTAGTGGACGACGAAGTGCGTCAGTTGGTCGATGACATGTTTGAAACAATGTATGAAGCGCCAGGTATCGGCCTCGCCGCGACCCAGGTCAACGTGCACAAGCGTATTGTCGTGATGGACCTCTCCGAAGACCGCAGCGAACCGCGAGTGTTCATCAACCCCGAGTTCGAAACCCTGACCGACGAGATGGACCAATACCAGGAAGGCTGCCTGTCGGTGCCGGGTTTCTACGAAAACGTCGACCGTCCGCAAAAGGTCAAGATCAAGGCCCTGGACCGCGACGGCCAGCCTTATGAACTGATCGCCGAAGGGTTGCTGGCGGTGTGCATCCAGCACGAGTGTGACCACCTCAACGGCAAGCTGTTCGTGGATTACCTGTCTACCCTCAAGCGTGACCGGATCAAGAAAAAACTGGAAAAACTTCATCGCCAGAATGCTTGATGCCTCCTTTCAAAGGCTTGCCACGGCAAGCCTTTTTCTTTTTGCGACTGCTTTGTAATTGAGAGCTTCCCATGACTGAGCCACTGCGCATCGTCTTTGCCGGCACTCCCGAATTTGCCGCCGAACACCTCAAGGCCCTGCTGGCCAGCCCCCACGAAATCGTCGCGGTCTACACCCAGCCGGATCGGCCGGCCGGCCGTGGGCAAAAACTCATGCCCAGCCCGGTCAAGCAGCTGGCCCTGGAAAACGGTATTCAAGTGTTGCAGCCACCAACCCTGCGTGATGCCCAAGCCCAGGCCGAACTGGCCGCGCTGCAGCCGGAGCTGATGGTGGTGGTCGCCTACGGCTTGATCCTGCCGCAAGTGGTGCTGGATATTCCGCGCCTGGGTTGCATCAACAGCCACGCCTCGCTACTGCCGCGCTGGCGCGGTGCGGCGCCGATCCAGCGCGCCGTGGAAGCCGGCGATGCCGAGAGCGGCGTCACGGTGATGCGCATGGAAGCCGGCCTGGACACCGGGCCGATGCTGCTCAAGGTCAGCACCCCCATCAGCGCCGAAGACACCGGTGGCAGCCTGCACGACCGCCTTGCGCTGATCGGCCCGCCCGCCGTGGTCGAGGCCATTGCCGGCCTGGCTGCCGGCACGCT
Organism: Pseudomonas brassicacearum; assembly: GCF_000585995.1. Classification (NCBI taxonomy): domain Bacteria; kingdom Pseudomonadati; phylum Pseudomonadota; class Gammaproteobacteria; order Pseudomonadales; family Pseudomonadaceae; genus Pseudomonas; species Pseudomonas brassicacearum. The sequence goes on from NZ_CP007410.1 coordinate 83,364, forward strand.
GGAAGGCGAAGTGCAGGACGACAGCCTCGCCACTTACGCACACAAATTGAACAAAGACGAAGCCCGCATCGACTGGAGTCGCCCGGCCATTGAGCTGGAGCGCCTGGTGCGCGCCTTCAATCCTTGGCCAATCTGCCACAGCACCTTGAACGGTGAAGCCCTGAAAGTGCTGGCGGCCAGTTACGCCGAAGGGCAGGGCGCCCCCGGTGAAATCCTCGGCGCCAGCAAGGACGGCCTCGTCGTCGCCTGCGGTGAGCAAGCGCTGTGCCTGACCCGTTTGCAATTGCCCGGCGGCAAGGCCCTGAACTTCAGCGACTTGTTCAACAGCCGCCGTGAGAAATTTGCCGTCGGCACCCTCTTGGGCCAAGCGGTGGATGCCTCATGAACCCGCGTCTGGCCGCCGCCAAGGCACTTGCCGCTGTCCTCAGTGGCAAAGCCTCGCTCAACAGTTCCCTGCCGACCCAACTGGACAAGGTTGAAGACCGTGATCGCGGCTTCACCCAAGACCTGGCGTTCGGCACCGCCCGCTGGCAGCCGCGGCTGTCGGCCCTGGCGGCCAAGTTGCTGCAGAAACCGTTCAAGGCCGCCGACGCTGACGTCGAAGCGCTGCTGCTGGTGGGGCTTTATCAATTGCTCTACACCCGCGTTCCCGCCCACGCTGCCATCGGCGAAACCGTGGGTTGCGCCGACAAGCTGAAAAAGCCCTGGGCCAAGGCCCTGATCAATGCCGTGTTGCGCCGCGCCCAACGGGAAAGCGAAGCCCTGCTGGCCGAGCTGGAACACGACCCGGTGGTGCGCACCGCCCACCCGCGCTGGTTGCAGAAATCCCTGAAGGCCTTCTGGCCCGAGCAATGGGAAGCCATTTGCGCGGCCAACAACGCCCATCCGCCGATGATCCTGCGGGTCAACCGTCGTCACCATACCCGCGATGCCTACCTGGCCTTACTGGGCGAGGCGGGCATCCCGGCCATCCCGTGCCAGTACAGCCGCGACGGCATCGTGCTGGAAACCCCGGGCGATGTGCGCGCCCTGCCGGGCTTCGCCGAAGGCTGGATCAGCGTCCAGGACGAAGCCGCGCAACTGGCCGCCGACCTGCTGGAGCTGGCCCCCGGCCAACGGGTGCTGGACGCCTGCTGCGCGCCGGGCGGCAAAACCTGCCACATCCTTGAGGCCGAGCCGAAGCTGGCCGGCGTAGTGGCGGTGGATCTGGAAGCCAAGCGCCTGGTGCGGGTCAAGGAAAACCTCGAACGTCTGGGCCTGGACGCCGAGCTGATCGCCGCCGACGGCCGCGACACCGCGACCTGGTGGGACGGCAAACCGTTCCAGCGCATCCTGCTGGACGCGCCGTGTTCGGCCACCGGGGTGATCCGTCGCCACCCGGACATAAAACTCACCCGCCAGCCGGACGACATCGCCGCACTGGCCACATTGCAAGGCGAACTGCTCGATGCGCTGTGGCCGATCCTGGAAGTCGGCGGCATGTTGCTCTACGCCACCTGCTCGACCTTGCCGACCGAGAACACCGAAGTGATCGAGGCCTTCCTCGCCCGCACCCCGGGCGCCCGGGAACTGGACATCGCCAGCCAGGCCGGTCTCAAGCAGCCCCATGGCCGCCAGTTGCTGGCCCAGGAAGGCGGACATGACGGGTTCTACTACGCCAAACTGATCAAGATCGCCGCCGCACGCGGTTAAAACCGATTCGATAGGAGTGACTGGATGAAAATCATCATCCTCGGCGCAGGGCAGGTCGGCGGTTCGCTGGCGGAACATCTGGCCAGTGAGGCCAACGACATCACCGTGGTCGACACCGACGGCGAACGCCTGCGGGGCTTGGGCGACCGCCTCGACATCCGCACCGTACAAGGCCGGGGTTCCTTGCCTACGGTGCTGCGCCAGGCCGGTGCCGACGATGCCGACATGCTGGTGGCCGTGACCAACAGCGATGAAACCAACATGGTCGCCTGCCAGGTCGCTCACACCTTGTTCCACACCCCGACCAAAATCGCCCGGGTGCGCGAAGCGGCCTACCTGACCCGCGCCGACCTGTTCGACAACGAAGCGATTCCGGTGGACGTGCTGATCAGCCCCGAGCAGGTGGTGACCAACTACATCAAGCGCCTGATCGAGCACCCCGGTGCCCTGCAGGTGATCGACTTCGCCGAAGGCAAGGCGCAACTGGTGGCGGTCAAGGCCTACTACGGCGGGCCGCTGGTGGGCCAGCAACTGCGCCAGCTGCGCGAGCACATGCCGAATGTGGAGACGCGGGTCGCGGCGATTTTCCGACGTGACCGGCCGATCCTGCCCCAGGGCGATACGGTGATCGAAGCGGACGACGAGGTGTTTTTCATCGCCGCCAAAGCGAATATTCGCGCGGTGATGAGCGAAATGCGTCGTCTCGATGAGAACTACAAGCGCATCGTCATCGCCGGCGGCGGGCAGATCGGCGAGCGCCTGGCCGAAGCCATCGAAAGCCGCTACCAGGTCAAGATCATCGAGATGAACCCGGCGCGCTGCCGTTACCTCTCGGACACCCTCGACAGCACCGTGGTGTTGCAAGGCAGTGCCTCTGACCGCGACCTGCTGATGGAAGAAAACATCGCTGACGCCGACATCTTCCTGGCCCTGACCAACGACGACGAAGCCAACATCATGTCGTCGCTATTGGCCAAGCGCCTGGGGGCGAAGAAGGTCATGACCATCATCAACAACCCGGCCTACGTCGACCTGATCCAGGGCGGCGACATCGACATCGCCATCAGCCCGCAACTGGCAACCATTGGCACCTTGCTCGCTCACGTGCGCCGCGGCGACATCGTCAGCGTCCACTCCCTGCGCCGCGGCGCGGCCGAAGCCATCGAAGCCATTGCCCACGGCGACGCCAAGTCCAGCAAAGTCATCGGCAAAGCCATCCGCGACATCGGCCTGCCGCCCGGCACCACCATCGGCGCGATCATCCGTCACGAAGAAGTACTGATCGCCCACGACGACACCACCATCCAGACCGGCGACCATGTCATCCTGTTCCTGGTGGACAAGAAGCACATTCGCGACGTCGAGAAACTGTTCCATGTGGGGTTGAGTTTCTTCTGATCCGGAATCTGCGATGCCTGATCGTTCGACTTCGCGGGCAAGCCCGCTCCCACAGGATTAGGTGTTGTTCACGACAATTGTGAGCAACACAGATCTACTGTGGGAGCGGGCTTGCTCGCGAAAGCGGTCCAACGGCCAACAGATCAATCACTGACACAACCGAGGACGCCCCCATGCTCGACTCCCTGGAAAAAATGCTCGCCAAAGGCGTGGACAACGCCCTGCTACGCTTCGGCCTGGGCAAGGGCTATCTCGACCTCGGCGAATTCACCCGAGCCGCCGAACACTTCCAACGTTGCGTCGAACTCGACCCCAAGTACTCAGCCGCCTGGAAACTACTGGGCAAGGCCCACCAAGGCCAAGGAGACCTACCGGCCGCCCGTCAAGCCTGGGAGCAAGGCCTGGAAGCCGCCCGCGCCCACGGCGACAAACAAGCCGAGAAAGAGATGACCGTGTTCCTCAAGAAACTGGATCGCCATCCCTGAATTCACAAAAAACCGCTTTTTGTGGCGAGAGAGCTTGCTCCCGCTTGAGTGCGAAGCACTCATATTCAATACCAGCCCCCCCCAAGCAACCGACACACAACTCCCTGTGGCAAGGGGATCTATCCCCGCTAGGCTGCGAAGCAACCTCAAAACCCTAGCTCACGAGCTATCCAAATTCACGTATTGACATATCGAAAAATCTCGATATCCTCGCCGCATGGACCTACTCGAAATATTCAAAGCCCTCTCAAACCCGACACGTCTCCAAATCCTGAAAGGTTTGAAGGATCCGGCAAAGAACTTCCCCCCGCAGGATGAGGGTGACGTTCACACGGTCGGCGTCTGCGTCAGCAGTATCCAGGAAGGGATCGGCCTGTCGCAGTCAACGGTGTCCGGTTATCTGGCCACGTTGCAACGGGTGGGTCTGGTCGAAGTCAGGCGCATCGGCCAGTGGACCTATTACAAACGCAATGAAGCAACCATCAGTGCTCTCGCCGAGATCATTGGCAAAGACCTGTAGCGTTTTTTTACCACAGAATATCGAGATATTCCGATATCCCTTTTTGTCGATACGAGGATTTACTATGAAAGCGATGATTCTTAAATCATTCGGCGGTCCTGAATCGTTCGAACTCCGCGACGTGCCCAAGCCCGTTCCGCAAGCGGGGCAAGTCTTGGTCCGCGTACACGCCACTTCCATCAACCCGCTGGATTACCAGGTTCGACGCGGCGACTATCCCGACCTGGTGCCACTGCCGGCCATCACCGGCCACGACGTATCCGGCGTGGTCGAAGCCGTTGGGCCCGGTGTGACCACCTTCGCCCCTGGAGACGAAGTCTGGTACACCCCGCAAATATTTGAAGGGTCAGGCAGCTATGCCGAGTACCACGTCGCGGCCGAAAGCATTGTCGGGAAGAAACCGCCCGAGCTGAGCCATCTTGAGGCCGCAAGCCTGACCCTGGTGGGCGGGACGGTGTGGGAGGCGCTGGTGGTGCGCGCGGCGCTCAGGGTCGGGGAGAGCATTCTTGTCCACGGCGGCGCTGGAGGCGTCGGGCATGTCGCGATCCAAGTGGCGAAAGCCATGGGCGCCCGGGTGTTTACCACTGTGCGCGAAACAAACGCTGAGTTCGCCCGCAACTTGGGGGCCGACGTGATCATCGACTACGAAAAAGAAGATTATGTCGACGCTGTCCTTCGGGAAACCGCTGGCCACGGCGTGGATGTGGTGTTCGATACGATCGGCGGCAACACACTGTCCCGCAGCCCCGACGTCCTCGCCCAACTGGGACGCGTCGTCTCGATCGTGGACATCGCCCAGCCACAAAACCTCGTCCAGGCCTGGGGCAAGAACGCGAGCTATCACTTCGTATTCACCCGACAAAACCGCGGCAAGCTGGACGAGTTGAGCGCATTGATCGCCCGCGGTCAGCTGCGCCCCCACGTCGGCGCCGTCTATTCGCTGGCCGACATACCCCTGGCTCATGCCCGGTTGGAAAGCCCCAACAACGGTCTTCGAGGAAAAGTCGCGATTGCCGTCGAGCCATCGCTCATCCCGTAAGTGCGGACTTTTAGCCAATTCAGAGGTGCGTCATGGTTTACGAAATCGCTGTGTTTCCTGTTCACAAAGAACGCATTGAAACGTTCCGAGGTGCATTTGCCGAGGTCGCTCCATTGCTCACACGGGCCAAGGGTTACGGCGGCCACATGCTGGCGCAAGGGATCGAAACCCCCGAGCAATTCAACCTGATCGTGCGATGGCAATCGCTGGAAGACCACACACCGGGCTTTGAAGCGAGTGAAGACCATCGGCTGTTCATGATGGGGTTGGAGGAATATTTTTCGGAGGAGCCGAGGGTTTACCATGTTGAAGGGGGCAGCTTTTAGGACTGACGAAGGGGGGCAGAAAATAAATCCGTCCCCCTATTTTTCTAGCTGCACGCCAAGTGCAGCCGCTACCGTTCGGATTCATGACCTGCATTTGTAAGCCACTGTATCCAGCGCCTTCACAGACTCAAAACAACGCATAAACGCCGGTTCTCGAACATAGCCGGTATACATCCCGTTGCCAGAATCCTCCCCATCGACTCGCCATCGGATCCCCGAATGACGAGCCCTTATTTCAGGAGATCTTGCGATGAATACCCAATCCTACCGTCCTCAAGGCTGGCAGCTGTTCAGCCTGATCGCCGCCCTGGTGGTGGCAATGAGCATCGCGGCTGTCGCGGTACAACCCGACCTTATCGAGGGCCTGCGCAGCGCCATCCGCGCCACCGCACGTTCCTCCTTCGCACTGTTTCTGATCGCGTTCACCGCGTCGGCCTTTGCCGTACTGGTGCCTTCACCGCTCGCCAAGGCACTGGTCCGCGAGAGACGCTTCATCGGCCTCGCCTTTGCCTTCTCCCACCTGGTGCATGCCGTGCTGATCTACGCCTATGGGCAACTCAACACCGAGTTCTGGCCCGCCCGCACCGTTGCCAACAACATCCCGGGCGGGACCGCCTACGCCTTCATCCTGCTGATGGCCCTGACCTCATTCAAAGGGCCCGCCCGACTGCTGGGGCCCAAGGCCTGGAAGGCATTGCATGTCACCGGCATGTGGGTCATCGCCGCGGTATTTGCCTTCTCCAACTTCAAACGTATCCCGATGAGTGACTGGTACGTGCTGCCTTTCGGCCTCACCTGCGCCGCCGTGGCGATCCGACTGGTCGGCAAGCTGGCCATGGCTAACAAACGCAGCCAAGCCAGGCAAGCGTCGATGCGCCGGGCAGCGGTCGCCTCCTGATCGTCCAGACAGGCGGCCCGCCATAGCGGTCCGGAACACGCGAAGCGGCTTTCTGGTTGTTTATTGCAAAGCGCTCCGTGGCGAGGGCGCTGCTCCTCACCGACAGCGAACGCGGACGCCTGCGCGGGCTGCCTTTTGGCGAGGCTGTTATAGTTTCCTGCCCTGAGCGATGGAAATGGATCTCGTGAATCTATGGGTAGTACGGCATGGGGAAACCGAGCCTAACGCTGAGAAGCGCTACGTCGGATCCATTGATCCCGGGCTAAATCAGCGGGGTAGAGAGCAGGCTCTCGCGCTAGCCAAGCACTTGCCCGACAACCTGGATGCGATGGTTGTATCCCCTCTGCGTAGAGCCCAAGAAACCGCCGTTATCCTGAACCGCACGTTGAACCTCCCAAGCTCAACCCTGGATGCGTTTCGCGAACGCAGTGTGGGTGTTTTCGAGGGGCTGACTCAGGCTGATGCAAGCGAGCGTTACCCGCAGCTTTGGTCTCAAAACATCACGCGGTGCTGGGCGGTTGGGCCAACGGATGGAGAGTCGGTTCGCGACGTGGTTCAGCGTGTTCGAGAGGGGCTGCTCGAGCTGCAAAAGCGCTACCCGTCGAAACACGTTTTGCTGGTCGCCCACGGCTTCGTTGCAAAGACGATCCGGGCCTTGGCGAAAGCAGACTTTTCAGACTTCTATGATTGGCAGCTCGGCAACGGGCAGATGCTCTTGCTGGAGAATGTTGATGTCGAGCTACGCGATGCTTTCGGTCAGAAGCGCCCTGAAGGGTGGGATCCTTCGGATTTGGTTTTGGAAAGGTAAGGGCGTTGGTGGTTGACTGCTTACGATGAAGCGGGAGTTCAGGTAAGCCAGTGGATCGTGGTATCCGAGCTCATGAGCAACTGTCTGTCGAGAACCCGAAAAAGAAATGATCGTATTCCTCAAAAAACTGGATCGCCATCCTGACACCGCCCTTAAAGCCGACAAAGGTCCCGTGGCGAGGGAGCTTGCTCCCGCTTGAGTGCGAAGCACTCATAGAGTAAGGCTTTGCTAAGTGCCGGCGTCAGCGCACGATCAGCTTATGGCATCATCCGACTGAAGGGCTACATGGCTCAAGATTAACCGAAGGAACGACGATGCTTCGCACCTTGCTTATGGCAGCAACCGCTCTATTTCTCGCCGCCTGTGCAGGCATAGCTCACGACACACCTGTAGCTAAACAGCAAATGAAGCAGGATCTGCATCTGGCCACGATCATAGACTCCTCCAGAATGAACTGGTGCGTTCACCCCTACGGGAGCGCTCCGGGATGTAAGCCGGAGAAGGGCGTTGGCATTGTTACCCCGGACGGCTTAGTGATGGCCCATTTTGTCGAAGGTAAGTATGTGTTAGCACGTATTCTTAAATCGGGGAAGTGATGTGCTCAGCCGTACCTGGCGGAGCATCTGCAGACGGGTATTTTTTTGCGTTTGCTTCCAATGCGGCTTATATGCTGGGCCCCCTGAAAGCCGATCGGGATGAGATCAATACGCGCTTCAAAGCCAACATGTTCTACTATCTTCACAGCAAGGGTCAACATAGCTATAGCGGGCCGGAAGTGAACTTTCAGCGTCCGACCGGTGAAAAAATCAAACAGATAACTTTCATTCCTGTCGGTCTGTCTACTGTAAGTACCACTGAAATGATTGATGTGCTAGAAATTTACAATCCCTGCGCTGACGGCGGCAGTTAATAGACTGTTGGACGGTTCATAGAGCGCGTTCGGAAAAATTGCGGTAAAGCAGTATGACTATTTGTAATGGATTTTATTTGAGTTTCACTTTGTCGAGAACAATATGAAAATTCGAAACGCCTTACTAACCGATGCGGAATCGGTGTCTAAACTCCTAGGGCAGCTAGGTTACCAAGCCTCGCCACAGCTTATCCGGAATAAGATTGAGGCTTTAGACGTTAGTACCTGCGATACCAGTGCTACTGGCTCAAGACGGTGAAAATATTGTTGGTGTTATAAGCTTGCACGTACTTGAGCTGTTTCATCAGCCAGGCAGACTCGGACGTATTACCTCGTTAGTCGTTGACGATAACTTCCGAGGACAAGGAGTAGGGGCAAAGCTAGTTGCCGCTGCCGATGCGTTTTTTACAAGTCAACTTTGCATCCGGGCTGAGGTGACTAGCAGTGACCACCGAATAGAGGCCCACACATTTTACCAGCGGCTAGGTTACGCGGCTGACGAGCGTCGGTTTGTAAAACAATATGGATTTTTCGAGGCAGAGTAGTTTAAATTCAGCGCGTAAACGAAAGAGGACTAAATGAAGGGACAAGTTTATTTACTGGAAGTAAATCTGTCCCTTTGTTCGGGAGCTGGAGGGATATTGAATGAGTCTTGATCTGCACATAGAAGCTGATCGCGTTTTGACAATTCCGATGCTGAGCACGGCATTGGCAAAAGCCGGTGCGACAGAGGTCGAAAATGTGAATGGCGCTTTGGAGGCCGCCTTCGCCTCCGGGCTAAGGCTGACAGCAGACGACGAAACCACTGACTTCACGATATACGCCGAAGACAAGAAAGGTCTTGAATTCAAAGTCGGTATGCGTTGCAGCATTAGAATCAAAGGTCCTGAACCTGAAGGTCAGTCATCTATGGATGAGCTGGAAAAAATCGCTGAGTCGATTGCTCAGACTTGCTCATCCCTCTTCCTGCTAACCTTCCAGTATGAGAGTACGTTGTACTGGCGGGACGCAATGGGCCTGCACCGTTCCCGGGCTTACGGTCGCCGAGAAATTTGACCCTCCCGCTATGGGGCGGAAGCAGCCGCTCATCACTGACCGCTTTCGGCCGATTGCTGCCTGTCACCGAAGGTTGCAATCGACTGTGGATTCAACGTATCCGTCCGGCCAACACACCTTCCTGAGCCCAACAAAAAGGGGGCAGATTTCTTAAAATAAATCTGTCTCCTTTTTTGTCGTCCCCTTTTTTGTAGCGCAAAGTCAGGTTTTTAATGTTTTCCTTAATTTTATCAGCTAGTTAGCTGTAAATAAGTGCCATTCGGGACGGGTTTATTTTGTAAAAATAAAGCTGTTCCCTTTCTGGTCGTGACGAAAGGAAAAATCGCTCATGAGCAGATTATCGAGCAAGTGCGCGAAATTGGATCCATCGTACGACTTTGCTCTGGCGCAAAATGGCTTTTTGATACTATGATGGGTTTAACCTTGGGTTATGGTCGCATGCAGATGAAGTCAGACGACGAAGAATACAAGCTTTACGAGAAAATTTACCTCGCAGAAGCCGAACGAAAAGAAAAACTGATGTCGCGTCTCAATCTACCTTTGGCAATGATTGTGGCGCTGCTTAGCTTTCTTTCTTATCTTTTGTCGAAGGCACCAAGCGTCGAAACCACCGAAGGGGTTCTTTTCTGGATCGCTTATCTTATGGCCGGAGTCTATCTCTTGGTCGCGATGGCCCATTTTTCAAAAGCTTGGCGGGTGCGCAAGGACGATTTGGTCATTCCGACTGCTGAAAAACTCGAAAGTCACCGAAAATCGTTGTTCGACTATTATGATGGGAATATCGTACAAGCCAATGGGCAGTTCATGCAGACCATGATGGACTATTACATTATGGGCGCAACGAGAAACGCGACGAATAATGATAGCCGTAGTGCCCAGCTAGACCAGTTTTCTAAATATGTTATCTACGCGGTTATCGCGTCAGTTATCGCTTTTATTCCAGCTTATGCAGCAACTAACAACAGGGAGATATGTGATGTCCGACCAAAAGCCGCCACCACCACCGCCACCACCGATGCGCAATGTTAGAGGTGATGTGCCGTTGCCACGTCGTGAGCCACCGCCACCGCCGCTACCCAAGAAAGCTTAAGTTGAAAGAAACTTAACCCCTGAGCTTAAATCGCTCAGGGTTGACTCTTATCTGCAACGGATCGGAACTTAATTGGCAAATTTTTCAGAGTAGATCTTGTCCGTTGGTAGATGTGCGAATCAGTAGCTTCGTCGGCCGACGTGCGCCAGCCGTCAAAATCGAAGATACCGTGCGCTGTAAAGTTTGTTTTTTTAAAAAATAAATGCTCTAAAAAAATTCATAGTTTATTTTTATCTAGGAACTACGACTGATAGGTACTTGACCGCATTGAACCTGATGATCTTGAGAGGCTGACATCTAGGTGATATCACAAACTTAAACGCAAGTAGATATGGATTTCTCCAATGAAAACACGCGCTTTCATTTCTTTTGACTATGACAATGATGTAACCTTGAAAAACCTTCTCGTCGGCCAAGCAAAGCTGGAGGACAGCCCTTTTTATTTAGCGGATTGGTCAATCAAAGAACACATTGATGATGACTGGAAGGCGAAAGCTAGAACGAGGATTAAGGCTGTTGATGTTGTGTGCGTAATATGCGGCGAGAACACCGATACAGCCGTCGGCGTAAGCGCGGAAGTAAAAATTGCTCAAGAAGAAAATATTCCGTACTTTTTTCTTAAAGGCTACTCAGAAGCTGTGTGTGTCAAACCTAAAGCTGCATTACTTGGTGACAAGCTTTACAAGTGGACGTGGGATAATCTGAAGGCTTTGATCGGCGGGGGACGATAATGAAAAAAGCCTTAGTAATTGGCATAGATGCATATCCTAGTGCCCCGTTAATGGGTTGTGTGAATGATGCTGTTGCTATCGCTGAGTTGCTAGAGAATGACGGAAACGGTGATCCCAATTTTTCTGTTGTAAAATTGGTCAGCAATGAACAGGAAGTTACGAGTGAGTCGCTGGTTAATGCGATCTCTGAGTTGTTCAGCGGGGAGGCTGATACGGCGCTCTTATATTTTGCCGGGCATGGAATAATCGTGCCCGAGACAAATGCTGGATATATTGTGAGTAGTGATGGACGCCGTGGCGCTTGGGGCACTTCACTTTCTGAAATTCTCGGTTTGGCGAATAGAGCCCACCCGAAGATTAAGTCTTGTGTGATCATCCTTGATTGTTGCCATTCGGGTTATGCTGGAGAAGTGGCGGGAGTTGATGGAAATGCATCAGCGATCGGTACTGGTGTCACGATATTGACTGCTAGCCATCGGGAAGGTGGCGCAATGGAGGAGGACGGCCGAGGAATTTTCACGGATATATTGCTTGATGGTCTTAGAGGCGGGTGTTCGGACATTCTTGGAAATATCACGCCGGCTGCAATTTATTCGCACGTCGATCAAACCCTTGGGCCATGGGAGCAGCGGCCAATGTATAAAGCAAATGTTCAGCATTTTGTAACATTGCGAAAAGTTGAACCGAAAGTCCCAAAGGATGTGTTGCGCAGGCTAGTGACATACTTCCCCAACAAGACTGATGTTTTCGCACTTGATCCATCTTTCGAGCCTGATAGGATAAACATTCCAGAGAAATATAGGCATCTGCCCGTTAACGATGAAAATGTAAAAGTCTTTAAAGAACTCCAAAAATGCAATCGTTATGGTCTAGTGGTTCCGGTAGATGCAGATCACATGTTTTATGCCGCTATTAATTCCACAGGATGTAAACTGACAGGCCTTGGGGCGCACTACAGAAAACTGGCAGAAATGAAGAGGATATAATTTAAGCGTAGTTTTTTGACTCCATTGATAAAGCAATGCAGAAAAAATTAAGGGCGGGTTCTGGCGTCGTCGCTTCTACGGTTTTTATTTATGCAACCTCGTCTGAGTGAGACGGTGAATTTGGTATTTACCGAGATTGATCGTTAGATATCAATTTGTTGCAGGATGAAATCCAAATAGCGTTTGACTTGCTCTCTATCGCTATCCTTTTCTTTTTGAGAAAGGTTGTGGTAGGGCGTTTTTAATTGCTGCTCCCATCTCTCAACAAGTTCGCAAGGAATTGTCAGGGAACCGTCACGGTTCTTTGAGCACTGAGAATGAAGATATTTCTGCCAGTGGGACCAGCGCTCGTGTTCGATTGCTGCAAGTGGTTCTAATAGTTCAAGTAAATCCTGCGCTAACATTTGTTTACTCACTTTTCTCGGTGGGTTTTGAGCCGGCGGCATGTCATCGTAGCAATTGCTGCGGTAAAAATCTGCCGCGTCTTGTAGAACATGTGCTCTAGAGTTGATGCAAGGTAAAGTACAGTGCTTGCCAGAACAACTCGTATCGCTTACGTACATTATCACCCCGGGCTACTAAAGTATGGAGGTGCGCCGCTTCACTCTACGAAGAGGGCTACTCCCTGGGGACGTAGTCTTTCATCTGTATTTTGCCATCTGATCCCTTTATTTTGTAGATACACGGGATGCCTGCTTGAGTGTGGTGGGATACGCGGGGAAAACTATCCGAGACTTCTAGAGCTTTTTCGTCAGCTCCTACGGACGGAAGAACCAAAACCCGACGCAGAACGCCGGGTTTTTTCATGGGCAAACGTTTACCTACTGCCGCGGCTCCACATTATCCAACACCCGATTCGCCAACAACGAACCCAGCTCAATCAACTGCTGAATCCCCAGCGCCACATGACGCCTCGATCCATCCAACTCAAACGCCAAATCACTCACCATCGCATCAGCCGAAGCCAGCGTCTCACTGAGGTTAGCGAGCAAGCATTCGTTATCGAGGCCTTTCACGACGGTGAATAGCTGGCCCGGTTTTGGTTCATCTTTAGATTTTTCAGATTTCGGCAGCAAGTAGTGATCGAGCACGCGTTTGGTGGTTTCGTCTTGCTTCTTGGCTTTGGATTTTGCGGACTGTGCGGTGGAGTCTGTTTCTGGTGGGTTCGGAGTTACTTTGAACATTGGTGTGATCCTCTAACGGGCCGCACCATTTCGCTACTAAACGGAATGGAGGCGGCTGTGCGCAAGTTAGTAGACCGGTGATCACACCAAACCCGGCGCGCCCGAAGGCGCCATGCGCACAGCCACCATCGAGAATAGGCTAATGCCTATCTGATGAGACTTGTACAACCGTGATGTGAACCGGGCTACTAAACCCGACCACTGATGGGCAGTGGCAGGAAAACAATAGAACCCCGGGACAAGGCGCACAAGCGGGCGGATTCTGGCGTAGTTGTAGGCAAAGGCGCAAGGATGCGTGGGTTGGTGGTGGGGTGTAGGTGGAGTCTGTAGGAGCAGGGTTTGTCGGCGATGCGGGTGACTTGTTTTGGTCTGGAACCGAGTCGATTTCATCGCGAGGGGGTGTCAGAAATTTTGTGTTCGGGCATAACATGAGTAAGAGGTGCATGTATGCCAACCAAGAAGAAACCCGCGTTGCGAGAGCTGCCGAAAATCCCGAAAGAGCTGCTTGAGCAATTTACCGATGGACCGATGACCGCTGAAGCCATTGAGGATGCCTCTGCGGCGTTCAAGAAGGCTTTGATCGAGCGAGCCTTGAGTGCTGAGCTTGGCCACCACCTGGGCTATCCGCCGGGCGCGCAGCGCCCAGAGGATGAAACCAACCAGCGCAATGGCAAAAGCGGCAAGACGGTTCTAACCGGTGATGGTCCGCTCCGACTGGATATTCCTCGCGACCGGGACGGCAGTTTTTCTCCCATCCTGATCCCCAAACACGAGCGGCGTTACACTGGGTTCGACGACAAGATCATCGCCATGTATGCCCGCGGAATGACTGTTAGAGAGATCCGTGCGTTTCTTTCCGAGCAGTACGGTACGGACGTTTCTCCCGACTTCATTAGCTCTGTAACCGACGAAGTCATGGCAGAGATCGGTGCCTGGCAACAGCGGCCTTTGGAGCCGATGTATCCGGTTATTTTCTTCGATGCTCTGCGGGTCAAAATCCGCGAAGAGGGGCTGGTTCGCAACAAGGCAATCTACCTGGCCTTGGGTGTTTTGCCTGACGGAACACGCGATATTCTCGGCATTTGGATCGAAACGACCGAGGGCGCCAAATTCTGGATGAAGGTGTTCAACGACCTCAAGACACGCGGCGTCGAAGACGTGTTGATTGCTGTGACCGATGGCCTTAAAGGCATGCCGGAAGCTCTCAGCGCTGTATTTCCGGACACGACACTGCAAACATGCATTGTTCATCTGATCCGCAACAGTCTTGATTACGCGGCTTGGGATAAGCGCCGCGAACTGGCCAAGGCGCTCAAACCGATCTATCAGGCAGTCACCGCCGAAGCGGCCGAGCAAGCGCTGGATGCGTTTGAAAGCGGGCCATGGGGCAAGCAGTATCCGACGGTAGTGGCTGCTTGGCGCCGCGCTTGGGATCGTGTGATTCCTTTTTTCGTTTTCCCGCCGGCGATCCGAAAAGTGATCTACACGACCAACGCCATTGAGAGCATCAACGCTCAACTGCGCAAGATCATCAAGACCCGAGGCCACTTCCCGACCGACGATGCGGCGACCAAGCTGATCTGGCTTGGGCTGCGCAATATCACAGCAAACTGGGGTTCAGCGGCCCATGACTGGAAAAGTGCGATGAATCAATTCGCGATTCTGTACGGAGATCGATTTATCAGACCGACCTGGTAAAAGCATGGCCTGCCTAACGGCAGGCCGTTACCGGCCCGCACACAAAATATCTGACAGTCCCCATCGCGAGTAAGCTCGCTCCCACAGAGAGTGGCAACAGGAACAAACGCCTACGCCCACGCCCCTGCGACTTTGCCTACAACCAAACCGGACCCAGCCTGATTGTGCGACTTGGTCCGTGAGTCCTATTGTTTCCTAACACTTCCGCCATCTTATTTATTGCCCGAGTTTTCCATGAAAACTTCAACGCGTACTCCAAAGCCGTTGCTTGCTGCCCGGTACCAGGTAGAGGCCCGCCTTCTGGCTGGTTGCCCGTCCAGCATCGAGCGCCAGTTCTTGTCGGTCAGCCTCGCCAAAGGTAAGGAGCTTGAACCCATTGGCCTAATGGCTGGTGTCAGAACCTGAGCTTTGTTGACACAAAAAAACCACCACATGGGCGGTTTTTTTTGGTTCTTGCTATGAACAAAGCTAAATCTACCGAGCCGCAGCCACGGGGTTACGCGCCAACGCTTTTGCCCAATAGAGTGCCCAGCCACAGCGTTTTGCCGTGTTGATTGCGTTCAGGCTTGGGGGGCTGCTGCGCAGCCCAGCGGGGATAAATCCCCTCGCCACAAGGGACTCCTCACCACAGGGAATCCCTTCGCCACAGGGAATTCCCTCACTACAAGGAGTTCCCTCACCACAATGGATCGGCATGGATGGTTAGCTGAACGGCATGCCCTTGGAAGGGTTATTTGCGCTTCAGCATCTCCGGCAACTGCGCCACCAGTTTCTGGTTATTCAACGGCGCGCGGATGAAGCCGCGTTGGGTGCCGTCCGGGCCAATCACTGCGAGGTTACCGCTGTGGTCGACGGTGTAATTGGGCTTACTGGTATCCGCCGGAATAAACGGAATGCTCACCGCATTCGCCAGTTTCTGCAGGTCTTCAACCGATGAAGCTGTCAGCCCTATGAACTGCGGATCGAAGTACCCCAGGTACTGCTTCAACTGCTTGGGCGTGTCGCGGTTCGGGTCGACGCTCACCAGTACGATCTGCAACTTATCCACAGCCTCTTTCGGCAGCTCGCTTTTGATCTGGCGCAGTTGGGCGAGGGTGGTGGGGCAGATGTCCGGGCAGAAGGTGTAGCCGAAGAACAGCAGGCTCCATTTATCCTTCAAGCCATCGATTGCCACGGGCTGGCCGTCCTGGTCGGTCATTTTCACGTCCGGCAGGTTGCGGCTCTGGGGCAGCAGGATGATGCCGGCGTCGATCAGTGCGGTCGGGTCGCCCTGGCCTTTGCCCGACAGCACTTTGTTGATGGTCAGGCCGAGAATCAGTGCGATCACGGCCACGAGGATGAAGACGGTTTTCTGGGTTCGAGTCATAGGCTCAACAGTAAGTAATGATCTACAAGCAGGGCGATGAACAGCAGGAACAAGTAGTAAATAGAGTACTTGAAGGTGTTGATCGCCGCGTGCGGCCGAGTGCCACGGTACAACACCACGGCCCATTGCAGGAACCGGGCGCCGAGCACCAGCGCGCAAATCAGGTAGAGCATGCCGCTCATCTGGATCACGAACGGCATCAGGCTCACCGCCAGCAGCACCAGGGTGTAGAGCAGGATATGCACCTTGGTGTAGTGCTCGCCGTGGGTCACTGGCAGCATCGGGATGTCGGCCTTGGCGTATTCCTCTTTGCGGTGGATTGCCAGGGCCCAGAAGTGCGGTGGGGTCCAGGCGAAGATGATCAGCACCAGCAGCAGTGGTTCGGCGCTGACGTGCCCGGTGGCCGCGACCCAGCCCAGCAGCGGTGGCGCCGCGCCGGCGAGGCCGCCGATGACGATGTTCTGCGGCGTTGCGCGCTTGAGGAAGCCGGTGTAGACCACTGCGTAACCCAGCAGTGAGGCGAGGGTCAGCCAGGCTGTCAGCGGGTTGGTGAAGGCCAGCAGCAAGGCTTGGCCGATCACGGCCAGGGCCAGGGCGAAGGTCAGGGCGGCGGCCGGGGAGATCCGCCCTTCGGCCAGTGGCCGTTTGTGGGTGCGGGCCATCACCGCGTCGATGCGCCGGTCCACCACATGGTTGACCGCTGCCGCACCACCGGCGCACAGGGCGATGCCCAGGTTGCCGAATACCAGCACCGTCCACGGCACGCCGGCGCGGGTGGCGAGGAACATGCCGACCAGTGAGGTGATCAGCATCAGCACCACCACTTTGGGCTTGGTCAGCTCCAGGTAATCGCGCCAGATCGCTTGGCTGTGGCGTTCACCGGTCAAGGTTGCCATGGCATCTCTCCTTTTATAGTTATGGGGCTGGCGCCGTGTTTATGCGGGTTGAACCGCCAGCGCAGCGGGACTTGATGCTTGACCCGGACCAGGCTGGTGCGGGCGTGATAATTGACCAGCACCAGGGTCAGCAGCAGCGCGGCGCCCCCGGCGTTGTGGGCCACGGCCACCGGCAGCGGCAAGTGGAACAGCACGTTGCTGATGCCGAGGGTGATCTGTGCTGCCAGTGCAGCCAGTACCAGGCCGGCCAGTCGGGTCATGCCGACGGTCTTCAATTGCCAGGCCAACCCCAGCAGTACCACGGTCACCAGCAAGGCGCCGATGCGGTGGGTCAGGTGGATGGCGGTGCGGGCGTCGCTGTCGAGCTGCCCGCCCAGGTAGTTCGGGCCGATGTGCTGGGTGAGGTGGAAGCCGTTGGCAAAGTCAGCCGGAGGCAGCCATTGGCCGTGGCAGGTGGGGAAATCGATGCAGGCCACGGCGGCGTAATTGGAGCTGACCCAGCCGCCGAGGGCGATCTGGCCGATCACCAGCAGCAGCCCGGCGGTGGCCCAGTGTTGCAGGCGTTTGGGCACGGTCAGCGCTGGCAGGACGCCGGACAATCTCAGCGTGAGCAGGAACAGCAGGCTCAACGTCGCGAACCCGCCCAGCAAATGCCCGGTGACTACTTGGGGCCAGAGCTTGAGGGTCACGGTCCACATGCCAAACGCCGCTTGCGCAAAGACCACGGCCAGCAGGAACAGCGGCAATTTCAACGGCAGGCCAGGATGACGGCGGTTCATCCAGGCGCGGGCGGCCAGTACGGTAATCAGCAGGCCCAGGGTCCCGGCGAAGTAGCGATGGACCATCTCGTTCCAGCCCTTGTGGGCTTCCACCGGAGTGTCGGGAAAGTGCAACTCGGCATGGGCCAGTTGGGCTTCGCTCTTGGGCACGCTGATGAACCCGTAGCAACCGGGCCAGTCGGGGCAGCCGAGGCCGGCGTGGGTGAGCCGGGTGTAGGCGCCCAGCAGGACGACGATCAGTGCCAGCAGCGTGGCAAACAGCGCGAGGCGAAATCCAGGTTTGGCCATGTCGATGCCCTCATCCGATGTTCGACAGTTTCAGCAAGTGGCGCAGGTCGTTGAGCAGATCCTTGCCCTTGACCCGGGCGTCGTAGCGCAGCACCAGGTTGCTGTGGGGGTCGATGATCCACAGCTGAGCGCCGCCAGAGCCTTCGGCGCCTTTCTGATAGGCCGGTAGGTCCAGTGGATAACGTTGCAGCTGCGGGTATTCGCGTTGCAGTTGCGCGTCATATTCGGCGTCCAACGGTTGCGCGATGGCCAGGGCGTGGCTGGCGCGGGACGCTTCGCGACCGAGGCCGATCTGCACCTGGCGGGCGAGGTACACCAGTTGGCGACAATCCACCGCACAGCCCTGCGGCGCCGTGACCAGGATCTGCCAGCGCTGTTCATCGGCCTGCACGCCAATCTCGGCGCGGGTCTGGCCGGTGCCGATCAGCTCGCCGTGGTAGCTGCGGCTGTCCGGCACCCAGAACTGGAATTTGTACATGACGGTGGCCAGGAGCATCGGGCCGACCACCCCGAGCACAATCAGCAGCAATTGCAGACGCCCCTTGCGCCGGTTGTGGGCCGTGGGTGCTTCAGACGTGTTGGTTGGATTCATGGCGGTTCCCATGGTGTCTCCCTGCGTTGTGCCATCCGAGATAAAGAAAAAGGCCGAACAGCGCCGCCGCCATGGCGAACCACTGCACGGCATAACCGAGGTGTTTTTCCGGCCCCATGGCCACCACGGGCCAATCGGTCCGGTAGGCGCCGGGGCCGTTTTGTTGGCGTAATTCATAGGTGAAACCGCTGCGGCCCAGTTCGGCCCAGAGCTTGTCGGGCTCGACGGCGGTGACCAGGCGCGGCCACGCGGCGCCGGCCGGATCGGCGTGCAGTTGGAACGTCGCGCCAGGGGCGACGTAGACCCAGGCTTGCAGGCTCACCGGTGCATCAGGCGTGTTGAAGACCGGCGGGGTGCGTCGGTCCGGCCACGGCAACCAGCCGCGATTGACCAGCAACCACAGCCCGGTGGCGTGATCGAGAAAGGGTTGCAGCAGTTCGACGCCGACCTTGCCGTCGTGCTGGCGGTTGTCCAGGAGAATGCTGTGCTCGGCGTCGAACTGGCCGTGCAGGCTGACGGGGCGAAACGCCGGATCTGTCGTGTGTTGCAGCTCGGCGCTGTCCAGCGGCGGCGCCACGCGGCGCTCGGCATAACTCTCCATGAGCACACGTTTCTGTTCGCCCCGGCTCAATTGCCAGAAGCCCAGGCACACCATCACCGGCACCAGAATGGCGACCACCAGCGACGGCACGATGCCCGGCCGAAAGTGTTTCATGGCGCCGTCCGAAAGCCGTCGAACGGGATAGCTATACTCATGTGCATCGCGTCCCCCCGGAGTGTCCCTAATGCTAAAAGCAGCCATCGTCCTGATGCTGATTGCCACGATTGCCAGCCTGTTCAGCGGTCTGTTTTTTCTGGTCAAGGATGAGGGCAATTCCAATCGCCTGGTCATCGCCCTGGCGATTCGGGTCGGTCTGGCCGCTATCACCGTCGGCTTGATTGCCTGGGGTTTTTTCAGCGGCCAGTTGGTGTCGCATGCTCCTTGGTAACGCCTGCCTCAGAGCACGTAGACGAAGATGAACAAGCCGATCCACACCACATCGACGAAGTGCCAATACCAGCTCGCCGCCTCGAAGCCGAACTGATGCTCGTTGTCGAAGTGCCCGCGCATGATCCGCATCAGCATGACGAACAGGATGATCGTGCCGATGGTGACGTGGGCGCCGTGAAAGCCCGTGAGCATGAAGAAGGTCGCGCCGTAGACGCCGGAGCCCAGGGTCAGGCCCAGCTCTTTATAAGCGTGGATGTACTCCTCGGCCTGGAAGCCCAGGAAGGCACAACCCAGCAGTACGGTGAGGGCCAGCCAGATTTTTAGCGCGCCGCGATGGCCTTTTTTCAACGCATGGTGGGCGATGGTCACGGTGACGCTGGAACTGACCAGCAGGATGGTGTTGAGCAGCGGCAAGCCCCAGGGGCTGATGACCTCCTTGGGCGCCGGGAAGAGTTTCGGGTCGGGGTTGTTCAGCAACGGCCAGGCGAACTCGAAGGTCGGCCAGAGCATATGGGAAATACCCTTGGCGCCTTCACCGGCTAAACCTGGCGCGGAGATCGTGCGCACGTAAAACAGCGCACCAAAGAACGCGATGAAGAACATCACCTCGGAAAAGATGAACCAGCTCATGCCCCAGCGGAACGAGCGATCGAGCTGCGCGCTGTAGAGCCCGGCGCGGCTTTCCTTGATCACCGCGCCGAACCAGCCGAACAGCATGTAGGCCACCAGCAGGCCGCCGACGAAAAAGATCAGCGGGCCGTGGGATTCGGGTCGGGCGGCCTTCAGGTCGTTAAACCAGGTCGCCAGGCCGTATACCGTGACGAACATCCCGACCGTGGCGATGATCGGCCATTTGCTCTGGGCCGGAACGTAATAGTGTTCGTGAGTTGCCATTTATTGTTCTCCTTATCGGGCACGCTATCGGTCAGTGCTTAGAGCCACCGGTGGATGACGAGCGGTGATATCGAACAGCGTGTAGGACAGCGTCAGGTGCTTCACTTCCTTGGGCATGTCCCGGTCGACGATGAAGCGCATGGGCATTTCGATGCGTTCGCCGGGTTGCAGCACTTGCTGGGTAAAACAAAAACATTCGGTCTTGTGGAAATAGGCCGCCGCGTTGCTCGGCGCGATGCTCGGAACCGCCTGGGCACTCATCGGCCGGTTGGTGGGGTTGTGGACGACGAAGACCATCTCGTTCACCGCCCCCGGCCGGACCACCAGCTCATTGCCCTTGGGGTAGAAGTCCCAGGGCATGTCCACCGAATTGGTCGACAGGAACTGCACGCGAACCTGGCGCGACTCATCGACGGTTTGCTCGCCTTCGTATTGCCCGGCGGTCTTGCCGTTGATGCCGAACGCCTTGCACATCACGTCGTAGATCGGCACCAGGGCAAACCCGAAGACGAACATGGCCACCACCACCAGCAACAGGCGGGTGACCAGTTTTTTCATCGAGATTGAATCAGCCATGATTTCCAGTCCCTACCAGGAACCCTGTGGGAGCGAGCTTGCTCGCGATAGCGGTGTGTCTGACACACCGAGTCGCGGCCATCGCGAGCAAGCCCGCTCCCACACAGGTCCTCTGTGTCATCTCATTTCACTTCCGGCGGCGTAGTAAACGTGTGATACGGCGCCGGCGACGGCACGCTCCACTCCAACCCTTCCGCCCCATCCCACGGCTTGGCCGGTGCCGGCTCGCCGCCACGGATGGTCTTGATCACGATGAACAGGAAGAAGATCTGCGTGGTGCCGAACATGAAGGCGCCGATGGACGAGACCATGTTGAAGTCGGCGAACTGCAGGTTGTAGTCCGGGATCCGCCGAGGCATGCCCGCCAGCCCGACGAAGTGCATCGGGAAGAACGCCATGTTCATCCCGACGAACGACAGCCAGAAGTGCAGCTTGCCGAGGGTTTCGTCGTACATGTGGCCGGTCCATTTCGGCAGCCAGTAGTAGGCCGAGGCGAAGATCCCGAAGATCGCGCCGGGCACCAGCACGTAGTGGAAGTGCGCGACCACGAAGTAGGTGTCCTGGTACTGGAAGTCCGCCGGGGCGATGGCCAGCATCAGCCCGGAGAAACCACCGATGGAAAACAGGATCACGAACGCCACGGCAAACAGCATCGGCGTCTCGAAGGTCAGCGAGCCTTGCCACATGGTGCTGGCCCAGTTGAACACTTTCACCCCGGTGGGCACGGCGATCAGCAGGGTGGCGTACATGAAGAACAGCTCGCCCACCAGCGGAATGCCGACCACGAACATGTGGTGCGCCCAGACGATGAACGACAGGAACGCAATGGCGGCCGTGGCGTAGACCATCGAGGTGTAGCCGAACAACGGCTTGCGCGAAAAGGCCGGGATGATCGAGCTGACGGCGCCGAAGGCCGGCAGGATCATGATGTACACCTCGGGGTGGCCGAAGAACCAGAACACGTGCTGGAACAGCACCGGGTCACCGCCGCCGGCGGCACTGAAGAAGCTGGTGCCGAAGTGGATGTCCATCAGCATCATCGTCACGCAGCCGGCCAGCACCGGCATCACCGCGATCAGCAGGAACGCGGTGATCAGCCAGGTCCAGACGAACAGCGGCATTTTCATCAGGGTCATGCCGGGGGCGCGCAGGTTGAGGATGGTGGCGATCACGTTGATCGCGCCCATGATCGAACTGATGCCCATCAGGTGGATGGCAAAGATGAAGAACGTCACGCTTTCCGGCGCATAGGTGGTGGACAGCGGCGCGTAGAAGGTCCAGCCGAAGTTAGGCCCGCCACCGGGTGTGAACAGTGTGGACACCAGCAGCAGGAACGCCGCCGGCAACAGCCAGAAGCTGAAGTTGTTCATGCGCGGCAGGGCCATGTCCGGCGCGCCGATCATCAGCGGGATCATCCAGTTGGCGAGGCCGACGAATGCCGGCATCACCGCGCCGAAGACCATCACCAGGCCGTGCATGGTGGTCATCTGGTTGAAGAACGCCGGCTCCACGATCTGCAGGCCAGGCTGGAACAGCTCGGCGCGGATCACCATGGCGAACGAGCCGCCCAGCAGGAACATGGAGAACGCGAACCACAGGTACAGCGTGCCGATATCCTTGTGGTTGGTGGTCAGTACCCAGCGCATCAGGCCCTTGGCGGGGCCGTGGGCGTGGTCGGCACCGGCATGACCGTGGTCATCGATCACAGCACTCATGTCCTGTCTCCTTCGATCGAGTGGGCTGGACGGCGCGGGGCGATGAGCCCCGACCGGTTACGGGAACACACGTCAGGCCGGCTCATTTGCTTTCTGCCTGTTTGAGTTCCAGCACTTCTTTAGGCGTAACCATGTCGCCCTTGTTGTTGCCCCAGGCGTTACGTTCATAGGTCACGACCGCCGCAATATCGACTTCCGACAGCTGCTTGCCGAACGCGGCCATGGCGGTGCCGGGTTTGCCGTGGAAGACAATGCTCAGGTGATCAGCCTTGGGCCCGGTGGCGATTTTCGAGCCCTTGAGCGCCGGGAACATCGGTGGCAAGCCCTGACCTTCGGCCTGGTGACAGGCCACGCAGGTGGTGTGGTAGATCTTGTCACCACGCTCCTTGAGTTCTTCGAGGGTCCATTCCTTGCTGGTCAGCTCTTTAAGCTGCGCGGCCTCGGCCTTGCGCTCGCCCAGCCACTTTTCGTAGTCGGGCTTGCTCTTGACCTCCACCACGATGGGCATGAAACCGTGGTCCTTGCCGCACAACTCGGCGCACTGACCGCGGTACAGGCCGGGTTTATCGACACGGGTCCAGGCTTCGTTGACGAACCCGGGAATCGCATCGCGCTTGACCGCGAAGGCCGGCACCCACCAGGAGTGGATCACGTCGGCGGAGGTCACCAGAAAGCGCACCTTGGCATCGACCGGCAGCACCAGCGGCTTGTCGACTTCCAGCAGGTAATGCTCGCCCTTGGCGCTCTGGTTATGGATTTGTTCGGCGGGGGTGGCCAGGTTGCTGAAGAACTCGACGTCCTGGCCCAGGTACTTGTAATGCCACTTCCATTGATAGCCGGTGATCTGGATATCGATGTCCGATTCACTGGAGTCGTACATCTTGATCAGGGTCGCGGTGGCAGGAATCGCCATGGCCACCAGGATCAGGAAGGGCACGATGGTCCAGAGAATTTCGACGCGGGTGTTTTCGTGGAAGTGCGCGGCATTTTGGCCGGTTGAGCGGCGGTGCATCATCATCGACCAGAACATGGCGCCGAAGACGATGATGCCGATGACTACACAGATCCAGAAGATGGTCATGTGCAGGTCGAACACTGCGTTGCTGATCTGTGTCGCTCCAGGCGCCATATTCACAGTCCAGGCCGCTTGCGCCTGACTGAAAATCGACCACAACAGGAGGCCCATCCATACGTGTGGATGTCGCGTCATTGCGGGTTCCCCTTATCGTTCTTGTTATCCCGTAGGCGTAAAGCCTGCGGCAAGGGATCGGCTACTTCAGACTACCAACTTGAACCGCCGCGCCTTGCTGCACATGCAATCGGGTGTCATCAGCTAACTCCATTCCAAACCGAGTATAGACAGCGACTGCAACCTCGCAACGCGATGGCGTAAATCGTTTGAAACAGACGGGGCTTGCGCTAGAGCCCGCGAATGGAGAAGGATGCGAACCTGAGTGATGGCAAATCGATATAACTGCGACGTAGCAAGGAAGCGACGGTTATGAAAAATAGGTCTTAGGAGTGTTTTTGCGCCAGCTAAGTTATGTCTTCCCTATTTCATTGCCTTGTTTACTGGAGTTGTCATGAACACCGCCGCATTGCGCGAGCAGATCCAAAAAGCCCAACAACACGAGGCCGAGACCGGCCAGTTGACCCGTCAGTTGACGGCCCAGCTGCCGAACCTGCACCGAGCCATTCAATTGCCGGACGCGAACGCCAACGACGTCCTGGCGCGTTTTGTCGCCGCCTACATTGATGAAGTACCTGACCTGCTGGATGCAGCCAATGACGTCGCCAGGGAGGCGGGTATCGAGTCGCAGATCAAACCGGTTTTGAAGATTGCCGAACAGTACTTCCTCCAGCCGCCGACCATCATGGCCGGGCATGTCGGGCTCGACAGCCTTCTGGACGAAGCCTACCTGGCACATCGGTTTGTCGAAGAGGTCAACGACCTGTACATCAAGCATTTCGGCCAGCCATTGATCCCCTTGGACATGACGGTCGCCAATCTGATCGCTCACCAGTTGATCGGTGAGGCATTTGCCAACCAACTCGATGAAGTGGTCCATCACACGTTCGATGAGATGCTCAACGACGAGACGTTTGCATTGGAGTCGGTAGAAACCTACCGCGAGAAGCTCAGCAGCCCGGAAACCGGCGCGGCCTGGAAGCGCTGGCCGTGCATGTCCCGCCGCTTGGGCGTGGGACTGGAGCTGGATCAGCCGGCGGCTTGATCGGGCTGAAACACATAACCCCTGTGGGAGCGGGCTTGCTCGCGAAGGCGATGTATCAGCTAACGAAAGAGTTGCCTGACACTACGCCTTCGCGAGCAAGCCCGCTCCCACATTGAATCCGGGTGGTTCATAAAAGTAGGTGTCCAGCAACAATCCCCCTGTGGGAGCGGGCTTGCTCGCGAAAGCGGTGTAGCAGTTAACGAATGAGTTGCCTGACACTACGCCTTCGCGAGCAAGCCCGCTCCCACAGGGTTTCTTGGGTGTCAGGCAGAAGCCGCGCCAACCCCCACGGTCGTACGCAACCGCCCTTCCAACCTACGCTTGAGCCCACGGGATTCGATCAGCAGCTTCGAGCCCTTGCTGGCATTCGCCCGGCCCCATTCTTCCAGCAACTCCAGGCATGAGTGGTCGATGTAGCTCAGGTTGTTGAGCGGCACATGCACGGTCGCGCCGGTCGGTATGGTGCCCAGTACCTGGGTCAGTGCCGGCACCTTGAGAAAGGTCGCCGCCCCCACCAGGCGCAATTCCATCTCACCCTCCTGGGGCAGATCGATCAGGCTGATTTTCAGTCGCGAGGCTTTCCAGGCCAGTTTCGCCAGGGTCAGGCCGAAACCGATCAGCACACCGGTCAGCAGGTCGGTGAAGATGATCGCCAGGGCCGTCGCGGCATAGGTGAACATCGGCATCCGGCCATAACGGCCCAGGCTGCGAAACGCCTTGAGGTCCACCAGTTTGAAACCGGTGTACACCAGCACACCCGCCAGGCTGGCGACCGGAATGCTTTGCAGCACGCTGGACAGCAACAGCACGAAGAGCAACAACCACAGACCGTGGAAAATCGTCGACATCCGTGTGGTGGCCCCGGCCTGGACGTTGGCCGAGCTGCGTACGATCACCCCGGTCATCGGCAACGCGCCGAGCAGGCCGCACAACATGTTGCCGATACCTTGGGCCGACAGTTCGCGGTCGAAGTCCGCACGCTCACCGCTGTGCATGCGGTCCACGGCGGCGGCCGACAGCAGGGTTTCGGCGCTGGCGATAAAGGCCACGGCGAAGGCGGCGATCAGCAACGTGGGATCGGCCAGGTTCAACAGGTCCGCCGGACGCAGCCAATCGATGGCTTCGGCGAGGTTCTCCGGGACTTCCACACGCTTGACCTGCAAGGCCAGCATCAGGCTGGCAACGGTCGCCAGGCCTACGCCGAGCAGGGCGCCGGGAATGAAACGCAGGCTATGGGGGCGAAACTTTTCCCACAGCCACATCACCGCGATCGTCGACAAACCGAGCAGGCCGGCCTGCCAGCCAAAGGACGGCAACGCCTGGGCTACTGCCGCCGGGAACGCCGCCAGGTTATCCAACCCGGAAGGCTTGGGTGCCGCGTCGAGCATCACGTGGACCTGGGACAGCACGATCAGCACGCCGATACCCGCCAGCATGCCGTAGACCACGGCCGGCGCAGTCACGCGGAACCAGCAGCCCAGGCGAAAGCGCCCGGCCAGCAACTGCAGAAGACCCGCCAGCAACAGGATCGGCCCGAGCATCGCCACGCCATGTTGGCGCACCAGTTCGAAGACCAACACCGCCAAGCCGGCGGCCGGGCCACTGACTTGCAGCTTTGAACCGGCCAGGAAACCCACCACCAAGCCACCGATGATGCCGGTGATCAAGCCCTTGGCCGGCGGCAGGCCAGAAGCGATGGCGATGCCCATGCACAAAGGCAGGGCCACCAGAAACACAACCACCGAAGCCAACAGCTCCCGAGGCAGAACAGCTTTGAATTGTTGAGCAGCACGCATGGCGACTCTCCCGCAGATTTCTTCTGGCATGGCGAGGCCCTACCGCGCAAACAGCGGTAAGGCTTGAACCATGCAAGGATGATTAGGAGTGGTTAGAAGCGCGCTTTGGGCGTCGCCACCGGAATCGGATGGCTGCCATCGAGCGGCAGGAAACGTCCCTGGTCCGCGTCATAGGCTTTGATCTCGCTGGTCTCGATGTTGTACACCCATCCGTGAATGAACAATTGACCATTGGCCATGCGCGAGGCCACCGAGGGATGCGTTCGCAAATGCTGCAACTGCGCGATCACGTTCTCTTCGGTAAGGACAGGCATGACCTGTTTTTCGTCGCCGCACGGGCAGTTGTCATGGACCATGGTCTTGGCCACTTCGGCGTGGCGCAGCCAGGCTTTGACCGTGGGCATTTTTTCCAGCGTGTCGGGGTTGAGCACCGCACGCATGGCGCCGCAATCGGAGTGGCCACAAACAATGATGTGTTGCACGCCGAGGGCCAGCACGGCGTATTCGATGGCGGTGGAGACGCCGCCGTTCATCTGCCCGTAGGGCGGAACGACGTTGCCGACGTTGCGGGTCACGAACAGGTCGCCGGGGGAGCTATGGGTGATCAACTCGGGCACGATGCGCGAATCGGCGCAGGTGATGAACATCGCCCGGGGAGCCTGGGCGGTGGCGAGCTTCTTGAAGAGTTCTTCCTGCTGCGGAAAGATCTCGTGATGGAAATGCAAAAAGCCGTCAACAATATGCTGCAGCGCTGCATCGGCGGTCTCCGCCTCGGGTTGGGCTGAAGCCGACGCAGCCAACGGCTGTTTATCCTTGTCACTCATGATTCATCCTCTTTTGACGGTACGACGCCAGTGGCTGGTTAAAAAACGTCCAGGTCGAAGGGGCCCGACCTGTCAGTCACTCGATGAACAAGGTAGCGGCCGAAACTTAACTCAAACTGAATCGAAGGCTCTAGGACGTATCTTGCAAGGCATAAACAACGTGGTTGAAGCGTGTAAGCCATCGGGTTCGAAAGCCAATTTAAGGTCAACTGTATTTAAATCAAAGACATCTGTCGGCCCGGCGGACAAAAGGCATCGCAATCGAGGTTGTAGCCTTCGCGGCGATCAAGCCCCAGGCGCTTGATCGCCTTGGTGAACCGCTGGGCCAGCAGGTCGGCGAAAGGCCCCTCGCCGCGCATGCGTTTACCGAACTGGCTGTCGTAGAGCTCGCCGCCGCGACTCTGGCGGACCAGGCTCAGCACATGGGCGGCGCGCTGCGGGTAGTGCGCCTGCAACCATTCCTCGAACAGCGGCGCCACTTCCAGCGGCAGGCGCAACATGATGTAGGCGGCACTCTGCGCGCCAGCGGCATGGGCCTCGGCCAGCAGGCTCTCGATCTCGCTGTCGTTGATCATCGGAATCATCGGCGAACACAGCACCCCCACCGGAATACCGGCCTCGCGCATCACCTTTATCGCCCGCAACCGCGCCTTGGGCGCCGCCGCGCGCGGTTCCAGGATGCGCTTGAGCTCATCGTCCAGGGTGGTGAGACTGATCATCACCGCCACCAGTCGCTGTTGCGCCAGTTCGCTCAACAAGTCCAGGTCCCGCAGGATCAATGAGCCCTTGGTCACGATGGTCACCGGATGACGATAGCGCAGCAGCACCTCGAGAATCCGGCGGGTGATTCGCTGCTCGCGTTCGATGGGCTGGTAAGGGTCGGTGTTGGAGCCCAAGTTGATCGGCGCGCATTGATAGCCGCGCTTGGACAGCTGCTCCTCCAGCACATCGGCGGCGTTGGTCTTGGCGATCAGCTTGGTTTCGAAATCCAGCCCCGGCGACATGTCCCAGTAGGCATGGCTGGGCCGCGCATAGCAGTAGATACAGCCGTGCTCACAGCCCCGATAAGGGTTGATCGAGCGATCGAAGGGGATATCCGGCGAGGTGTTGCGGGTGATGATGGTCTTCGCCATTTCGAAGCGCACTTCGGTGCCCTGGGTCGGCGGGACTTCCTGATACCAGCCGTCATCTTCGGCCACCGAGCGACTCGGGGCGAAGCGGTTATGCGGGTTGGTTGCGGTGCCGCGGCCGCGCGGCGGCAGAGAGGCTGACATGGATATGCTCCGAAAGCTGTATGCGCATACAGTATTCGCTGCCTTTCAGTTAGGCCAGTGCCATTCAGCAGTCCGATGGGCATTGGCGTCATCCCGGTGCGCAATTCACAACGCTTTGACGTCCTTCTTACGGGTTTTTAACCGGAGCGAGCCGAAACTGGTCACCTCGCATTCTTTCGCTCCCGGTCCCTCCTGCATGCTCACGCTATGTTCCCGCTCACTGCTCTGCCTGGCCTTGCTCATCGGGCTGGCCGAATCCCCGGCCCAGGCGGCCGATGCCGCTGAAACGAGGCCTGCTGAATGGGCCCAACCCGTGGAAAAGGACTACAACCTTTACCAGATGTCTCCCACGCTGTACCGCAGCTCCTTGCCGGACGGTGGGGCTTTGCCCTTGCTGAGCAAACTCAGGATCGGCACGGTCATTACCTTCCTGCCGGAGTCGGATAAGCGCTGGCTGTCCACCCCCGGCATCGAGCAAGTGCAGTTGCCCTATCGCACCAACCATGTCGATGACAGCGACATCCTCCGGGCCCTGCGCGCCGTCCAGACCGCCGAGGCCAAGGGGCCGGTGCTGATGCACTGCAAGCACGGCTCGGATCGCACCGGGCTGGTGGCCGCCATGTACCGGGTGGTGGTGCAGGGCTGGAGCAAAGAAGACGCCCTGAACGAAATGACGGAAGGCGGCTTCGGTGACAGCCATCACTTCAAGGATGGGGTTCGCTACATGATGCAGGCCGATGTAGAAAAACTCCGCACGGCGTTGGCGAACGGCGACTGCAGCACCAGTGTGTTTGCCCTTTGCTCCCTGGAAAGCTGGGTCAATTCAACAACGACGGCGCAGCACCTCGAGCCTCAGGTTGGGCAACCGGAGCGCTGATCGGCGGTGTTCCGGTAAAGGCTGCAATGGATTCGGACAACGGTCGCGAATCCCCCGGAGCGAAGATTGTTTCGCGCAGCGCCCGACCTGTTGCCGCGTTGAACAACCCGTCGCGCGTGAACCGCTCGAACACGGTGAGGGCCCATTCCTTCGACCAGGCATAGGCGTAAATCCTCGCCGCGTAGCCAGTCACCATATAGTCCAGGCCATTGGGCCAGCGTTCGTTCGCGTACACGGGCAGGTGCTTGGTGTGCGCATTGACCTGGTCGAACACCTGCTGGACGGTACGCCCGTCGCCGTGGGTCCGGTGCAACTCCATGTCGAATAGCGCGTTGCGCAAAAGGAGCGCGGTTTCCCAACTGGCCTGGGTGTTGGCGAAGGTCAGCAATTGATCGGCGACCTTGTCAGGCATCGCCGCGCCGGTTTGGTAGTGCTTTGACACGCGGACCAGGCATGGCTTGGAGAAGCACCATTGTTCGAACAACATGCCGGCAAACTCGGACGTATCGCGGGAGAGATCGCTGATGCCGGACACCTCGCGGTACTCGGCCCGGGTCAACAGATGGTGCAGGCAATGGCCGAACTCATGAAACAGAATGCGCAATTGCAAGTGGTCGAGCACGGCCGGCTGGGCGCCCGAGCCGCGTGGCAGCCAGCCATGCAGGATCGCGATAGGGTGCCGGGGGCGACCTTCGGCGGTGACGGCGCGGTTTCGCAGGGTGGTGGTATTGGGGTAGCCGTTGCGGCTCGCATCATCGAACGGATCGAAATACAGGTAGCCAATGAGCTGCCCCCACTCATGGACTTCGAAGAGACGCACCTCGGGATGCCAGGTAGCAATGTCCTGACGCTCGATGAAATCCACCCCGAACAGCTCTTTGGCGATCAAGAGCAATTGTGAAAACGTGGATTCCAGGGGAAACCAGGCGCTGAGCGCCGGTCGGGAGATTCCCGCCGCCTGCTGACGAAGCTTTTCCGTCAGGTACGGATAATCCCAAGGTTGGAGCTCGCTGTACCCATGCTGGCTGGCAAAGGCCTGGAGCTGTTCTGCGTCTTTGGCAAAAGCGCTTTGGTGAAGGGTGAGTTGTCTGTGCAAGAACGCCGTGACCTGGTCAGCCGACTCGGCCTGCTCGGGTTCGACAGCCATCTGAGCGAAATTTGCGTAGCCGAGTAATGTTGCGTACTGGTGTCGATCATCCAGCAATTGCCAGAGAACCTCGCCGTTGTCGAACTGACCGGCCTGGGGCCCCTGGTCCGATGCGCGGGTGCTGTAGGCCACGTACAGCGCTTGGCGCAAAAGGCGATTGTCGGCGTAGCCCGTGACGATGCCAAACGACTCGTCGTTGAGGGTCAGCCGCCATCCCGTGTGCCCGGCCTCACGCGCCTGGCGGGCCATCTGCTGTTTGAACGCCGATGGCAGGCCGCTCAACTCGCGCTCATCGTCGAAGGTTTTGCTCCAGGCGTTATTGGCCTTGTGCAGGTTCTCCAAAAACAGTTGTTGAGCCCCTTTGATGCGGCGTTTCAAGGCGTCCAGGTCGGCCCGCGAGGCGTGTGCCAGACCGTTCTGGCGAAATTGTCGGAGGACTTTTTCCAGGACGCGTTTGCGCGCCGGTTCGAAATGCTGGGCGATCTGGCTGTCCGCCAGGCGCTGATACAGCTCGAACAGTTGCGGATGCTGCCTCAGCGAGCGCTGGAAATCATGCAGCCGCTGCGTGCAGTCCAGTGAAGCCTGCGCCCACGCGTCCCCGGTCCTGGCCGAGGCCAGAAGGTCCAGCAGGGCGTCGAAACCTTCCAGGCGTGTGTGGATTTCATCCATGGCCAGCACCAGATCGTCCCAGGTGGGAAACGGCGCCTGGGTCTTGATGATCTGGGCGACCTGGGCACGGCTCTCGGCCAGGATCCGGTCGAGGGCCGGTGAGAAATGCCTGGCTTTGATCCGGGCGAAAGGGGGCAGGTCGTAGGCCTGCAACAGCGGGTTGTCAGCGTGGGGCATGAAGCCTTCCTGTGAGTGGACTTGATGGACAAGTCTGGGCAGGAAGGCCGTAAGCCCTGCGGTATATATGTATCGCTTCCGAGCCGGGCGGCCCGGAAGGTGATGCCGCAGATGTCAGTCGGTTTTTTTCTTCAACTTGGGGTTGGGGAAAAACTGCACCGCCTGGACCTTGGCGTCCGGCGCTTTAAGCGCCGACGTGTTCACGCGGGTGCCCAACTCCTTGGGCACCGACAGGCCTTGCTCGTTGAGGGTGTCGCTATAACCGCAGGCCACGCATTCGCGGTGAGGCACGCCGTCTTCGTTCCACATCATCAACTTGTCCGGCTCACTGCACGCCGGGCAGACCGCCCCGGCGATGAAGCGTCGTTTGGTAATCACAGGCCCCTCACTCATGCTGCCGCGTCCTCGGTCAGGCCGCTGTGGCGCAAGAGTGCGTCAATCGACGGCTCACGGCCACGGAAGTCGACGAACAGCACCATCGGCTCCTGGGAGCCGCCACGGGCCAGGATCGCCTCGCGGAAGGCGCGACCGGTGTCGGCGTTGAGCACGCCGTCCTCTTCGAATTTGGAGAACGCATCGGCCGACAGCACTTCAGCCCACTTGTAGCTGTAGTAGCCCGCCGCATAACCGCCGGCGAAGATGTGGGCGAAGCTGTTGGGGAAACGGTTGTAGGCCGGCGGACGCATGACCGACACCTCGTCGCGCACGCCTTCGAGCACTTGCAGCACGCTGCGGCCGTCGCCGTGGGTGGCGTGCAGCTCGAAGTCGAACAGCGAGAACTCCAGTTGGCGAACCATCATCAGGCCGGACTGGAAGTTTTTCGCCGCGAGCATTTTTTCCAGCAGGTCCTGAGGCAACGGTTCGCCGGTTTCGTAGTGGCCGGAAATCAGCGCCAGGCCTTCGGGCTCCCAGCACCAGTTCTCCATGAACTGGCTTGGCAGTTCCACGGCATCCCAGGCCACGCCGTTGATGCCGGACACACCAGCGTGTTCGACGCGGGTCAGCAAGTGGTGCAGGCCATGGCCGAACTCGTGGAACAGGGTGGTGACTTCGTCGTGGGTCAGCAGCGCCGGCTTGCCGCTGTCGGCCGGGGTGAAGTTGCACACCAGGTTCGCGACGGGGCTTTGCAGAACACCCTCGAAGGTGCGCCGACGGTCGCGGGCGCCGTCCATCCAGGCACCGCCACGCTTGTTGGCGCGGGCATAGAGGTCGAAGAAGAAACGGCCGACGTGCTGGCCGTTCTCCTTGATTTCGAACAGGCGCACGTCTGGATGCCAGGTGTCGAAGCCTTTCAGTTCGGCAATCTCGATGCCGTAGAGGCGTTGCACGATGGCGAACAGGCCGCCCAGCACTTTGTCGATCGGGAAATACGCGCGCAGGGCTTCCTGGGCGACGCTGTAACGCTGCTGGCGCAGTTTTTCACCGTAGAACCCGCTGTCCCAGCTTTGCAGGTCGGGGCAGCCCTGTTCGGCGGCGAAGGCCTTCAGCTGTTCCAGGTCCAGGGCCGCGAACGGCTTGCTGCGCTTGGCCAGGTCTCGCAGGAAACTGAGGACCTGATCGCTGGACTCGGCCATCTTGGTCGCCAGGCTCAACTCGGCGAAGTTGGCGAAACCCAGCAATTGAGCCAGTTCCTGACGCAGGTCGAGGATCTGCTCCATCACCGGGCTGTTATCGTTCTGACCGGCATTCGGGCCCTGGTCCGAGGCGCGGGTGCAGTACGCGGCGTAGACTTCTTCACGCAGGGCGCGGTCTTCGGCGTAGGTCATCACCGCGTAGTAGCTGGGGAATTCCAGGTTGATCAGCCAGCCGTCCAGCTCCTTGGCCTGGGCGGCCGCGGCCATTTGCGCCTTGGCCGAGTCGGTCAGGCCGGCAAGGGTGGCCTCGTCGGTGACGTGCTTGGTCCAGGCCTGGGTCGCGTCGAGCAATTGATTGGAGAAGCGGCTGCCCAACTCGGACAGTTTGCTCTGCACTTCGGCGTAGCGCTTCTGCTGCTCCGGCGGCAGGTCGATACCCGACAGGCGGAAGTCACGCAGGGAGTGTTCCAGGATGGTTTTCTGCGCCACGTCGAAACCGGCGGCTTCAGGGCTGTTCGCCAGGGCTTCGAAGGCCTGGAACAACTCGCGGTTCTGCCCCAGTTCGGTGGAGTAGGCACTCAACGCCGGCAGGCAGGCCTCATAGGCCTCGCGCAGTTCCGGGCTGTTGCGCACGGCGTTGAGGTGGCTCACCGGACTCCAGGCAGCGCCCAGGCGATCATTGAGTTCGTCCATCGCCAACACCAGGCCGGCCCAGGTAGGCTGGCTGCCCTGGGTCTTGAGAATTTCAGCGATGGCGGCACGGTTGTCAGCCAGGATCTGCTCGATGGCCGGTTGCACGTGCTCGGCACGGATCGCCGAGAACGGCGGCAGGTCATAAGATTGCAAAAGAGGGTTGTTCACGCTCACGGTTGACACCTTGGCTGGAAGAAACATGGACCCATCTTAATTACAATCGACGTTCACCGCAGCTAGCAGCACCTATCAGTAACAAAGAGAGAGCCTATCGTGACCCTTCGCACGTACCAGAATCACAGCCCGCGGCTCGCCCGGGGCGCTTTTGTCGACAGCACCGCGGTGGTGATCGGCGACGTCGAAATCGGCGAAGACAGCTCCGTCTGGCCGCTGACGGTCATTCGCGGCGACATGCACCGCATCCGCATCGGCGCCCGTACCAGCGTGCAGGATGGCTGCGTGCTGCACATCACCCACGCCGGCCCCTTCAATCCCGATGGCTTCCCGCTGTTGATCGGCGACGACGTGACCATCGCCCACAAGGTCATGCTCCATGGTTGCACCGTAGGCAGCCGGATCCTGATTGGCATGGGCAGCATTGTCATGGACGGTGCGATAGTTGAAGACGAGGTGATCATCGGCGCCGGCAGCCTCGTACCGCCGGGCAAACGATTGGAAAGCGGCTTTTTATACGTGGGCAGCCCGGTGAAACAGGCCCGGCCACTGACCGACAAGGAACGCGCGTTTTTCACCTACAGCGCGGCGAACTACGTGAAGCTCAAGGACTTGCATCTGGCCGAAGGCTACGACCAGGCCTGACGAGTTCGCCTGCTACCTCATCTTGGAGAGGGAGCTTGCTCCCGCTTGGGCGAAGCTCTCACAAAAATGGGTCTGCTGCGCAGCCCAGCGGGAGCAAGCTCCCTCGCCACGGGTTTACCGAACTCCTTAAGCGAGCTGTATTACGCCACTGCCCAGGAATTGCCATGCATTACCAAACCGTACTCTTCGACCTCGACGGCACCCTCACCGACCCGCGCGAGGGCATCACCCGTTCGATCCAGTTCGCCCTGAGCAAACTGGGCATCGACGAGCCCGACCTCACTCGCCTCGAACACTTCATCGGCCCACCGCTGTTGCAGGCCTTCATGCAGTTCTACGCCTTCGACGAAGCCAAGGCCTGGGAAGCGGTGAATTTCTACCGCGAACGCTTCAAGGTCACCGGGCTGTACGAAAACCGAGTCTTCGACGGCGTGATGCCGCTGCTGGAAACCCTCGGCGGCCAAGGCCGGCAGCTGTACATCGCCACCTCCAAACCCTGGGTCTTCGCCCGGGAAATCGCCCGCCACTTCGACTTCGCCAAACATTTCAAAGTGATCTACGGCAGTGAGCTGGACGGCACACGCACCAACAAGGTCGAGTTGATTGCCTATTTGATGGCTGAAGAAGGGCTCGACCCGGCCAGTACCCTGATGATCGGGGATCGGAAGCACGATTTGATTGGCGCTCGTAGCAATGGCTTGGATGCGGCGGCGGTGGGGTATGGGTTTGGGAGTCATGAGGAGTTGAGTGCGGAGGAGCCGGCGTATCACTTTCAGACGTTGGATGAGTTGCATCAGGCCTTTATGCGGCGGTGATCGAGCCAAGCACCGGCCTGCTGTTCGTGGCGAGGGAGCTTGCTCCCGCTCGGCGGCGCAGCCGTCGTAGACCGGTTGATGCGGTGTGTCTGGAAGCATGTGGCAGGCCTTTTTGGGGCGGCTTCGCCACCCAGCGGGAGCAAGCTCCCTCGCCACAGGGGGTGGTGGTGTACGCGCAAGTGGTGACCACCAAAAAATCCAATGTGGGAGCGAGCTTGCTCGCGATGAGGCCCTTTCAGGTACCGGAAGCCTTCGATTCTGCCAAGGACTTCAAGGCCACTTTGCGCTCATCGATCGGCAGTTTGCCGAGCTTTTCCACCGCCGCATAAAACGCCACCCAATCTCCATTCACCTGCTGGAACAACGCCGCAAACGCCGGCACCCACTGGTCATACAAACCAAACGGCAATAACCGCGCATTGTTCAGCGGCGCATAGACCCAGGCGTCGAAGTATTTGTCGCCCGCCCATTGGGTGTCGCGCAGGTGTTCATAGTCGGTGCGTAGGCGCTGGAATTCCTGGGCCTTGCGCTGGCGCATCTGTTCGGCCGGCAGGGGTTGGGTGTAGAGCTGTTCCAGCCGCTGACGCGTGTCGAGGACCCGTTGGATAAATTGATCGCGCTGGCGCATCCGTTTGCCGGTATCCGGCGCCAGCCCGCGGCTGGCGCGCCATTGGCGGGTGCCTTCCTGTTCGACGAAGGTGGCGAAGGACTCGTTGAATTCCGTGTCGTCCTTTACGTAGAACCGTTGGTGCGCCAGTTCGTGAAAAATCAGCGTCGCCAGGCGCTCATCGCCCCAATGCATCATCGAACTCAGGATCGGGTCGTTGAACCAGCCCAGTGTCGAATAGGCCTCTACGCCGCCAATCGCCACGTCCATGCCCTGCAAGCGCTGCAGCGCGGCTTCGCCACGGGCGGCGCCCTGGGTGTAGTAGCCGCGATACGCCACGCAACCGGCAATCGGGAAGCAGTGGTTTTGCGGCGCCAGGGAAAACTCCGGCGTGGCGAAGACATTCCAGACCACGAACGGCCGGCCAATGTCCGCGTACAGGCGATAGCTTTTGTTATCTGGCAGGTGCAGGCGCGAGCTGGCGAACCCCCGTGCCTCGCGCGCCTGGGCCAGATGCTTGCGCAGTTGGGGATCTCGGGCGGGGTCGGCAATGACCTGGTCGATAGGCTCGCGAGCCTGCAACAGCCGCAGCTGTCCGCCGACGAGCTGGCTGTAGTAACCGAGGCTGGAGCAACCGTTGAGTAACAAAAGCAGGAGGCCTGGAAACAAAATCCGGAAAACACGGTCGAGTAACCGATGGCTTGAACGCAGCCTGATCAATTGGAATCACCCTGGGAAAGTCTGACCCCAAGACTATCTCGCCTGCCTGGAGCTTCGCTATGCGCGTGTTGATGCTGACGAGTGGCCTGTTGCTGCTGACCGGGTGCGCCGGTCTGCCTGACCCTGATCCATCCCAAGCGTGGATCGACCTGGGGAACCATCAGGACACCGCGCTGCAAGCGCTGGAAGTCGATGACAAGACGTCCATCGACCGCCGTTATTTTGAAGTACAACCGGGTAGCCATGAGCTGACGGTGCGTTATCAATTTGCCGTCGAGCCCGGCAACATCGGCCCGGATGCCGAGCCGCTGTGGCGCGATTGCCGGTTGAATGTGAAATTCAAGGACTTCAACGCCGGCCAGCGTTACCAGTTGCAGGCGGGCAGCATCGGTTTCCGGCCATGGGCCAAGCTCTACGATCAACAGCGAAAAGTAGTGGGGCAAGGTATACCGGCAGGCTGCCAACAAAGCTGATCGGCGCTATGCTCAGAACTTGATCCCAGGAAACTCACCATGCGCCTCTACCTGCTGTTATTGGCTTTCATCTCCCTGAGCGGTTGTGCAACGAGCCCACCGCCCAAGGTCGATCCGAACATGGCGTGGGTCGATTTCGCAACGCCTACGCCGGGCGGCAGGATGCTGATGGCTGAAAGCCTGGATGGCCAACGGCTGCGGGACGGGCGGTTCTTCCAGGTCTCGCCGGGCAGCCATGAACTGAAAGTGCGCTTCGACTTCGAGGTTTTTACCGGCGGGGGATTGGGCATGCAAACCAACCCGCAGGAGCGACTGTGCTACATGCTCGTGCGTTACGATCATTTCGAGGCCGGCCAGCGCTATCGGTTGGAAGCCCGCAACCTGGCGTTCACCCCAAGCGCCCGGCTCTATAACGCCAAGCGCGAAATCGTGGCCGAAGATCGGCAAATCAACTGCATTCCGTAACGCTGCCTAGCGGTCGTTCTTCTGGTAGATGATTTTTTTGGTGCCGTTGTCGCACGTGCCCACCACCATGTTCTGGTCGTGGACTTCTTCGTTGACGACAATTTCCAGGGTGTAGGACGACACGTTATTCGCCTGGATCTTCGCTTCGATTTCCGCTTTCAATTCTTCACAGGATTTGGGCGCAGCGAGGGCCGACGAGGCCAATGCGCAACCGATGATCACCAGGGCAAATCGTTTCATGCTCGAACTCCTCATTGCAGCGCGCACTGCCTGGGCGCTGAAACTGCAGGCATGCATTCGACCACAATTGCGTCGGGGTAAACAGATCACCCGCGAGCAGAAAGATCGCAGCCTTCGACAGTGTCTACAAAGGCTGCGACCCTTTCACTGCCTCAGTTCACCAGCGTCGCATCCAACGTGATCTTGGCATTCAGGACCTTGGAAACCGGGCAACCCTCCTTGGCCTTGGTGCTCAGCTCTTCGAATTGCTGCTGGCTGGCGCCGGGGATCTTCGCCTTCAGAATCAGCTTCACGGCGGTAATCGCAAAGCCGCCCTCCACCTGATCCAGGGTCACTTCGGCGTTGGTGTCGATACTGTCGGCCTTGAGTCCGGCGTCGCCGAGGATCATCGAAAACGCCATGGAAAAGCAGCCCGCATGGGCGGCGCCGATCAGCTCTTCAGGGTTGGTGCCCTTGCCGCCTTCGAAGCGCGCCTTGAAACCGTAGGGTGCTTCACGCAACACGCCGGTTTCCGTGGAGATGGAGCCGATGCCGGTTTTCAGGTCACCTTCCCAATGAGCCGATGCTTTCTTGATGATAGCCATGTCTGCCTCCTCAATATCCGGCGCGGGAGTCGCGCCTGGGTGTTTTTCGTTGTCAGGGTTGTGAGGATAGACCGCCCGATAAAGTTCATCCTGTCGATTGTCCGACGAATTTAGTAGGAAATTTCGTCGTAGCTATTGAAACTCGGGTATATGCCCACATTGCATGGAACACACCTATAGAAACGGCTGGCTTTTGCCCGTAGGAAAAGCCCGGAACGCCGTTGGAGATCCCGGCCCATGAAACAGCTGTCCGAAGTGAAGTTCTCAACCCTCGACCTGGTGCCAGTCCGCGCCGACGGCAACGCCGCCCAGTCCTTGCGCAATTCGCTGGACCTGGCGCAACACGTGGAACAGTACGGCTACACCCGCTTCTGGGTGGCCGAGCACCACAACATGGATGGCATCGCCAGCTCCGCGACCGCCGTGCTGTTGGGCTATTTGGCGGGGGGGACTTCGACGATTCGCGTCGGCTCTGGCGGGGTGATGCTGCCCAATCATGCGCCGTTGATCATCGCCGAACAGTTCGGCACCTTGGAAAGCCTTTACCCTGGCCGAATCGATCTGGGGCTGGGGCGCGCACCCGGTTCCGACCAGATGACCGCTCGGGCGCTGCGTCGCGAGCGCTCCGGCAGTGCGGACGATTTCCCTGAAGACGTGGCCGAGCTGATGCGCTATCTCGGCCCGCGCACCCCGGATCAACGGATCATTGCCATGCCCGGCACCGGGACCAACGTGCCGGTCTGGCTGCTGGGATCGAGCCTGTTCAGTGCGCAACTGGCCGGCGAACGCGGTTTGCCCTACGCCTTCGCCTCGCATTTCGCACCGCGCTATATGCATGAGGCGATCCGGATTTACCGCAATCACTTCAAACCGTCGGCGGTGCTCGACAAGCCTTATGTGATGCTCGGCGTGCCGCTGGTGGCGGCGGACACGGATGAACAGGCCGACTATCTGGCGACGTCGGTGTATCAGCGGATCCTGGCGCTGATGCGCGGCCAGAGCCTGGTGCAGCGCCCACCGGTCGAGTCCATGAATGGTCTCTGGTTACCCCATGAGAAAGAAGCGGTGGGCGACTTCCTGGGCCTGGCCATGGTCGGCGGCCCGCAGAAAATCAGGGCCAAGCTCGAAGTGCTGATCGAGCAAACCCAAGCCGATGAATTGATCTTCACCAGCGATCTGTATGAGCACGCTGATCGCTTGCACTCTTATGAGTTGCTGGCGCAGGTCATGAAAGGCTGAATCACGCGCATAAAAAAGCCGACGCGTTGCGTCGGCTTTCACGTGCGAAAAAAATCATTTTTTGTAGACGATTTCCTTCGTACCGCCCTCGCAGGTACCGACGACTTTTCCGTCAGCCGCTGCGCCTTTATCGACAATCTCCAGGGAATAACCTGACACACCCTTGGCGTCGATTTTCGCTGCGATTTCGCTTTTCAGCTCTTCACAGGACTTGCCGGCCGCAAACGCACCGCCCGCAAAGCTCAACAAACACAGGGCTACCATCAACTTTTTCATCGCTCGCACTCCTTGGTCGGATTAATAGGGCAGGTATCGGAAAAACCGGATGCGCAGACAATAGCGCATCGCCATTCCCTATGGCACTCCGCCAGCGTGCAAGTTCACTGTGCTCAGCTATTCACAATCCGGAACCCGACCTTGAGGGTCACCTGGAAGTGCGCGGCCCGGCCGTTTTCAATGTGTCCACGGGTCTCTGTGACTTCGAACCATTCCAGGTGCTTGAGGCTTTTGCTGGCTTCGGCCAGGGCGTTGTTGATGGCGTCTTCAATGCTGGTGGGAGACGAGCCGACCAGCTCGACTTTTTTGTAGGTGTGATGATCACTCATGACGTTCTCCTTGGTTGTCTTTAACAGCCTAGCAGCGATTTTTCGCCTTACGTGTGGCGCCGTTTGCGCAGTGAAGTTCAGATTTACTGCACTTTCAGAAACGCCCGCAGTCCCAATTCACACACGCCAATCAACCACTGCAGGAGAGAGCCACCATGGCCAGCAATTCGTTACGTAAAGCCTCGTTGCAAAGCATGGAAGCGGAAATCGAGAGTCTGCTCAAGTCGTTGGAAAGCCTGAAGGACGATGCTTCGGACGAGTCGCGTAAGACCCTCAAGTCGCTCAAGGCCAATGCTGAGAGCGCACTGAAACACTCTCGGCATCTGCTGAGCGATGCGTATGAAGAGGTCAAGGTAAAAACCCGTGAAACCGGGATTGCCACACGCGATTACGCTCAGGAACACCCATGGACCACGGCCGGCGTTGCCGTCGGGGCGCTGGGTTTATTGGCCGCTTATTTGTTGTGCAAACGCGGTGACTGAGTCGATGGGTTCAGCTCATGCCTGAGCCATTGCGCCAATTGCCGGGCGCGGCCGTCTGCGGCGCGCTTGGGTAGCCACAATGCCAGTCGCGCCGGGGTTTCATCGAAGCCCCACGGCGCGACGAGGCGACCGGCACGCAAGTCCTCGGCCACCAGCGGCTCGGGTGCGATAGCCACGCCCAGCCCCGCTACAGCCGCCTCCAGCAAGTAATACAAATGCTCAAACCCTTGCCCGAACTTCAATGCCTGGGGTTCAAGGGCGTTTTGTCGTGCCCAGGTCGGCCAGGCTTGGGGTCGAGAGGTGGTATGCAGCAGGGGCTCGTCCAGGATTGCCCTGGCCGGGGCGCTTTGCAGGCGCTCGAAACCGGCGTAGCGCGGGCTCATGACCGGGCCGATCCGCTCGCTGACCAGCTCATACACCTGCATGTCTGCCGGCCAGGGCGGCTCGGCGAACACCAGCAAGGCGTCCAGCCCAGGTCGCCGCGGGTCAAGGTCGCCTTCCCCGGCGGACAGGTGCAAGCGCAGGTCTGGCAGGTCGGCATTGAGCCGGCCCAGGCGGGGAATGAACCACCGCGCCAGCAGACTTCCCGAACAGCCCAATACGAACGGGGCATCTGCCGTGCTTTGCGTCAGCTCTGCGCAAACTGTACGCAGGCGCTCGAACGCGTCGGCGCTGACGTCGCGCAGGCGCATGCCCGCATCTGTGAGTTTCAGGCCGCGACCATCCTTGCTGAACAGGCTGACGCCCAAATGTTCTTCCAACACCTTCAGCTGTCGGCTGACCGCACCGTGGGTGACGTGCAGCTGTTCGGCCGCCTGGCTTACGCTGTTCAGGCGGGCAGTGGCTTCGAAGGCGCGCAGGGCGTTGAGCGGGGGAAGATCGTGGCTCATGGTATCTGTGAGTTTTCCTGACAGGTTGCGGCGATCTTATCGGTTTTCAGCACGGGATGTCAGGGGTAGAGTGGCCTTCATTGTCTTTCTATGCATTTGCCTGGAGCGCCCCGATGACCCAGTCTACGACCCCTTTCAACCTGCGCAGTGGCCCCGACGCCAATGGCCTGTTCGGTGCCTTCGGTGGCCGCTATGTGGCCGAAACCCTGATGCCGCTGATCCTCGACCTGGCCCGCGAATACGAAGTGGCGAAGGAAGATCCGGCGTTCCTTAAAGAATTGGCCTACTTCCAGCGTGACTACGTCGGTCGTCCGAGCCCACTCTATTTCGCCGAACGCCTGACCGAATACTGCGGCGGCGCCAAGATTTACCTCAAGCGTGAAGAGCTGAACCACACTGGCGCGCACAAGATCAACAACTGCATCGGCCAGATCCTGCTGGCGCGGCGGATGGGCAAAAAACGCATCATCGCCGAGACCGGCGCCGGCATGCACGGCGTGGCGACCGCCACAGTGGCCGCGCGTTTCGGCCTGGATTGCGTGATCTACATGGGCACCACCGACATCGAGCGCCAGCAGGCCAACGTGTTTCGCATGAAGCTGCTGGGCGCCGAAGTGATCCCGGTGGTCGCCGGCACCGGCACCCTCAAAGATGCCATGAACGAGGCCCTGCGCGACTGGGTGACCAACGTCGACAGCACGTTCTACCTGATCGGCACCGTGGCGGGGCCGCACCCTTATCCAGCCATGGTGCGCGACTTCCAGGCCGTGATCGGCAAGGAAACCCGCGAGCAACTGCAAGCCCAGGAAGGCCGCCTGCCGGATAGCCTGGTGGCGTGCATCGGCGGTGGTTCCAACGCCATGGGCCTGTTCCACCCGTTCCTGGACGACAAGAGCGTCGAAATCATCGGCGTCGAAGCCGCAGGCTATGGCATCGAGACTGGCAAACACGCGGCGAGCCTGAACGGTGGCGTCCCGGGTGTACTGCACGGCAACCGCACCTTCCTGCTGCAGGACGACGACGGGCAGATCATTGATGCCCATTCGATTTCCGCCGGCCTCGACTACCCGGGGATCGGTCCGGAACACGCCTGGTTGCATGACATTGGCCGGGTCCAATACACCTCGGTCACCGACGCCGAAGCCTTGGAAGCGTTCCACAAATGCTGCCGCCTGGAAGGGATTATTCCCGCGCTGGAAAGCGCCCATGCCTTGGCTGAAGTGTTCAAACGCGCCCCGAACCTGCCGAAAGATCACCTGATGGTGGTCAACCTGTCCGGTCGTGGCGACAAAGACATGCAAACCGTGATGCACCACATGGAACAGTCCCAGCAGGAGAAACACTGATGAGCCGCCTGCAAACCCGTTTTGCCGAACTCAAGGAACAGAACCGCGCGGCCCTGGTGACCTTCGTCACGGCTGGCGACCCGGACTACGACACCTCGCTGGCGATTCTCAAGGGGCTGCCGGCGGCCGGTGCCGACGTGATCGAGTTGGGCATGCCCTTCACCGATCCGATGGCCGATGGCCCGGCGATCCAGTTGGCGAACATTCGCGCCTTGGGCGCCCAGCAGAACCTGGCGAAAACCCTGCAAATGGTGCGTGAGTTCCGCAAAGACAACACCGAGACGCCGCTGGTGCTGATGGGGTATTTCAACCCGATCCATCGCTACGGCGTGCAGCGTTTCATTGGCGAGGCGCTGGACTGCGGCGTTGATGGCCTGATCGTCGTGGACATGCCGCCCGAGCACAACAGCGAGCTGTGCGAACCGGCCCAGGCCGCTGGCCTGGACTTCATCCGCCTGACCACGCCCACCACGGACGACGTGCGTCTGCCCACC
This sequence comes from Pseudomonas brassicacearum, assembly GCF_000585995.1. NCBI lineage: Bacteria > Pseudomonadati > Pseudomonadota > Gammaproteobacteria > Pseudomonadales > Pseudomonadaceae > Pseudomonas > Pseudomonas brassicacearum. The sequence goes on from NZ_CP007410.1 coordinate 127,326, forward strand.
GTGCTCAATGGCAGTTCCGGCTTTGTGTATTACGTGTCGGTGGCGGGGGTGACCGGCGCTGGCGCCGCGACGCTGGAGCATGTGGAAGAAGCCGTGGCGCGTCTGCGTCGTCACACCGATTTGCCGATCAGCATTGGTTTCGGCATCCGTACGCCGGAGCAGGCCGCCGCCATTGCCCGGTTGGCCGACGGTGTGGTGGTCGGTTCGGCGCTGATCGACCATATCGCCAAAGCCGATACGTCGGAGCAGGCGATCGATGGGGTATTGAGCTTGTGCGCTGCCCTGGCCGAGGGTGTACGAAACGCGCGCGTGAGCTGATTTCCAGTTCAAGCGGCGGGTCACAAAAAGGGGTTCAGAACCTGGTTCTGAACCCCTTTTTTTGCCTGTCGATCACCCCACCGCTGAAATCTGCATCGATTCTGAAGAATTGTGGCGTTCTGAAAGATGACCTGTCCGATAGTGCAACACTTGGCCCATTAGAGCTTGGCTGGATTCCTTTGATCCGGCTTCCTGTTTGATGGGCAAGGGGGCACTGCGACCCGGCTGGCCATGTAAGGATGCTGACGAATGCCGCGTACCGTGGGTCCTTTTATTCAATGTGGTTTGCGCCCGTTGTTTCGCTTCGTGTTGTGCAGCCAATTGTGCTGGCCGACGCTGGCGTTTGCCGATGCCGCTTATGACCAGATGGTGCTCGACGCCCGCGCAGGCCATTACACGCCAGCGTTGAACGCGTTGCGCCAGGTACCGCCGGCCCAGGCCAGTACCGCGCAGATCAGCGACCATCTGCAGATCGCCAGTTGGGCTGGCCTCGATGGGGAGGTCGTGAAGGTCTATGAAGCCCAGGGCCGCTATCGCGACTTGCCGGTCCAGGCGCTGAGCGCAACGGCCCGCGCCTATCGCAACCTCAAGCGTTGGGACGCGGCTGCCGAGCTGTATCGCCAGGCGCTGGTGATTGCTCCTCAGAACCCCGACCTGCAACTTGGTCTGGCCTTGACCCAGGCCGATGCCGGCAAGCCCGACGAAGCCGTCAGCCGCGTCAAGGCCCTGGTCGCCGCCAAGCCTGAAGATCCCATGCGCCGACTGGCTTTGGGCTACGCGCTGACCCGTGCCGACAATCCCCATGAGGCGCTGTTCGAGTATGACCAGGCCTTCACCCGCGCCGGCAACAAGCCTGAGATTGCGCGCGAATATATCTTTGCCCTGCAACGTGCTCGCCTGCCCGAGCCGGCTCTGCGCCTGGCGCGGCTACAGCCGGGGCTGATCGACCGTGGCATGCAGCGGCGGCTGGAGGGCGATGTGGCGGCCGAACGGGTGCGCCTGACGGACATGGCGAGCCGCAGCGAAACAGAGCGCTTCATCATTGCTGACCGTGCCCTGGCCGATTACGACAAGTTGCTCGCCACCTGGACCCCCGTGGCCGAGGCCCATGACGACGTGCTCCGCTGGCGCATCGACCGTATGGGAGCCCTCAACGCCCGCGCTCGTCGGGCTGAAGTGATTGCCGAATACCAGAAGCTGGTCGCCGAGGGCGTGAGCATTCCGACTTACGCCCTGCGCTGGGTGGCTTCTTCCTACCTGGAGCAGCGGGAGCCGGAGATCGCCGTCGATCTGTACCGCCGCGCACTGACGGCGCCGGATGCCGACCCTGCGGACCGCTTCGAAGACAGCACCGCGCTCTACTACGCGCTGTTGGAAAGTGAGAAGTCTGAAGAGGCCCGTGCGCTGGCCGAAGACATGGCGAAATCCCAGCCGCCTCGCATCGAACTCAAGGGCCTGCCGATCGGCGACCCCAACGATGAATGGATGGACGCCCAGCAACTCGCCGCCCAGGCCGGTACTTATGGCGCCGACTTGCCCACCGCCGAAGCGCGCTTGGAAAGCCTGGTCAATCAAGGCCCCGGTAACGTCGGCATGCGCCTGGCCCAGGTCGATCTGTACCAGGCCCGGGACTGGCCGCGACGCTCGGAAAGCCTGCTCAAGGAAATCGAGACCACGACACCGCGCAGCCGTGACCTGGAAATTGGCCAAGCCCGTGCGGCCATGGATTTGCAGGAATGGCGGCAGATGGATGCACTGACCGATGACCTGGTCGCCCGCTTCCCGGAAAACGCCCATGTCAAACGCCTGCAACGCCTGCGCGAAGTGCACGACATGGCCGAACTGCGCATCGAAGCCTACACCGGCAAAAGTTTCGGCGGCGGCAACGGTGAGGCCGGTGCGGTCACCGGCAGTCGCGACTTTGGTATCGAAACGCTGCTTTACAGCCCACCCATCGACGAAGACTGGCGGCTGTTCGGCGGCACCGGCTACGCCACTGGGGATTTCGAGGAAGGCACCGGTCATCACCGTTGGCAGCGCTTGGGCGTCGAGCGCCGCACCCGCGACATGACCCTGGAAGCCGAGGTCTCCAATCACTCGTATGGTTCCGGTGATAAACAGGGCGCCCGCGTGGCAGTGGCTCGGGACATCAATGACCACTGGCAGTACGGCGGCAGCCTGGATTACCTCTCGGCCGAAACCCCGCTGCGGGCGCTCAACAGCGGCATCCGCGCCAACGGCGGTAGTGGTTTCGTCCGCTGGCGTGCCAATGAAAGTCGCGAGTGGCGACTGGCTGTCAGCCCGTCGCATTTCAGCGATGGTAATAACCGCCTCGAGGCTGTGCTGACCGGGCGTGAAGGCATCTACAGCGCACCGCGGTTGCAAGTGGAACTGGGCTTGGAAGTGGCGGCCAGTCGCAACAGCGGCTCCAACGAAGTGCCCTACTTCAATCCCAAGTCGGACTTCACCGTCATGCCGACCGTGACTGCCAACCACGTGTTGTACCGCCGCTATGAAACCACTTGGAGCCAGCAGTTCCAGGCCGGTGCCGGGACCTACAGCCAGCGCGACCACAGCACCGGCGCCATGGGTTTGCTCGGCTACGGCCAGCGTTTCATCTGGAACGACGTGCTGGAGGCCGGCGCAGCGTTGAGCTGGCTCAACCGCCCTTACGACGGCGACCGCGAAAGCGATCTGCGCCTGCTTGTCGACCTCACCTACCGCTTCTAGAAGAGTTTGAAGATGCCTGTCATTTCGCGATTCATCCTTCTGCTGGGGGTCTTGCTGATCAGCGCTTGTGCCCAGCAAGCCCCGGCGTTCACGCCGCCCTCGCAACGCCCGGTGGCGGCCAATGATGCCCCGTGGCCGAAGAACCATGTGCTCGGCATTGCCTACCATGACGTCGAGGACCGTGACCCGGACCAGGCGCTGGTGGCGGTGCGCACCGAGCGGTTGATCGAACAGCTGGCATGGTTGCGGGAAAATAACTACCAGCCGGTCACCGTGGACCAGATCATCGCCGCCCGCAACGGCGGTCCAGAACTGCCGCCGCGTGCGGTGCTGCTGAGTTTTGACGATGGTTACTCCAGCTTCTACACCCGGGTCATGCCGATTCTGCGCGCCTATAACTGGCCGGCGATATTGGCTCCGGTGGGCAGTTGGGTCGATACGCCGCTGAACCAAACGGTGGATTTCGCCGGGGTGCCGCGCAAGCGTTCCGAATTCTTAACCTGGGAGCAGATTCGCGAGGTTTCCAAATCAGGCCTGGTGGAAATCGCCGCCCACACCGACGCCAATCACAAAGGCATCCTCGCCAACCCGCAAGGCAACCAGCAACCGGCGGCGACCACCCGGCGCTACGATGCCGCCACCGGCCGCTATGAAGCCGAGGCCGATTTCCAGGCGCGTCAGCGCAAGGACGTTGTGGCCATTTCCGAGAAAATCCGCAAGGTCACCGGTTACAGCCCACGCGTCTGGGTGTGGCCTTACGGGGAAGCCGACGGCACCGCGTTGCAGGTGATCGGCAAGGAAGGCTATCAAATGGCGCTGACCCTGGAGGACGGCCTCGACAGCCTCGATAACTTGATGAGCGGCCCGCGTTTTCTGGTGGCGTCCGATCCGGACGGCGCGCACTTTGCCGAAAGCATCGTGTCGGTACAGACAATGGACCCGATGCGGGTGGTCCATGTCGACCTGGATTACGTCTACGACCCGGACCCGGTGCAGCAAGAGGAAAATGTCGGCAAGTTGATCCAGCGTATCGTCGACCTGGGCGCCAACACCGTGTTCCTGCAAGCGTTCGCCGATCCGAAAGGCGACGGCCTGGTGCATTCGCTGTACTTCCCCAACCGTCACCTACCGGTACGGGCCGATTTGTTCGACCGGGTCGCCTGGCAATTGCAGACCCGCGCCAACGCAAAGGTGTTCGCCTGGATGCCGGTGCTCAGCTTTGCCTTGGATGCGAAGCTGCCGCGCGTGCAGCGCTGGGACCCGAAAACCGGCAAGACCAGTGTCGACCCGGATCAATATGTGCGCTTGTCGCCGTTCGATCCGAACGTCCGGCAGGTCATCGGCGAGATCTATGAAGACCTGGCGCGGATGAGTTCGCTGGAAGGGGTCCTCTACCATGACGACGCGGTGTTTTCCGACTTCGAAGACGCCGGCCCCGCCGCACTGAAAGTCTATGCCGCCAACGGCTTGCCGACATCCATCGCCACCCTGCGGGACGACCCGGCGGCGATGCAGCGCTGGACCCGCTTCAAGAGCCGTTACCTGATCGACTTCACCCATGAGCTCACCGCCAAGGTCCGGGCGATTCGCGGTCCGCAGGTCAAAACGGCGCGCAATATCTTTGCCGAGCCGATGCTCAATCCTGAAAGCGAAGCCTGGTTCGCCCAGAACCTCGACGACTTCCTCGGCGCCTACGACTGGACGGCACCGATGGCCATGCCGCTGATGGAAAACCAGACCCTCCAACAGTCCGGTCCCTGGCTTGAGCGTCTGGTGGAGACCGTCAAGGCCCGCCCCGGCGCCCTCAAGCGCACGGTATTCGAATTGCAGGCCCGTGACTGGCGCAGCGAACCGGACAGCGACATCGACGGCAAACAATTGGCCGAATGGATGGGACGCCTCAAGCGTTCGGGCGTGACCAGCTTCGGCTACTACCCGGACAACTTCATCGAAGACCAGCCCGCCGTTAAAACCGTGCGGCCGGCGCTCTCCAACAAGTGGAATCCTTGACATGTTCGACAGACTGCTCGCCTTGCTGGTGCTGGCGATTGTCCTTGGGGTGCCCCTGGGCCTGATCTTCCTGGTCACCGGGCAATTCCTGATGGACTTCGTGTTCTTTTACCCGCTGTTCATGTCCGGGTTGTGGATTGCCGGCGGCCTGTATTTCTGGCTGCACTGGGAACGCCACTGGCCGTGGAAGGACGATACCCTGCCGCCGCCCCTGGCCGGCGAGCCGCTGATCAGCATCCTGATTCCGTGCTTCAACGAGGGCGACAACGTCGCCGACACCATTCACGCGGCGCTGGGCCAGCATTACCCGAACATCGAAGTCATCGCCATCAACGACGGCTCGAAGGACAACACCGCCCAGATGCTCGACCAACTGGCGGCTGAAGACCCGCGCCTGCGCGTGCTGCACCTGGCGGAAAACCAGGGCAAGGCCGTGGCCCTGCGCATGGGCGCCATCGCGGCGCGCAGCGAATACCTGGTGTGCATCGACGGTGACGCGCTGCTGGCGCCCAACACCTGCGCTTATCTGGTGGCGCCGATGCTGGACAACGCCCGCCTCGGCGCGGTGACCGGCAACCCACGCATCCGCACCCGCTCCACGTTGATCGGCCGGGTGCAGGTCGGTGAGTTCTCTTCAATCATTGGACTGATCAAGCGTACCCAGCGGGTTTTCGGGCGGATCTTTACCGTCTCCGGCGTGATCGTCGCGTTCCGTCGCACGGCCCTGCACCGGGTCGGCTACTGGAGCCCGGACATGATCACCGAGGACATCGACATCAGCTGGAAGCTGCAACTGGATCACTGGAGCATCTTCTACGAACCCCGTGCCTTGTGCTGGATCCTCATGCCCGAAACCCTGCGCGGCCTGTGGCGGCAACGGCTGCGTTGGGCCCAGGGCGGTGCCGAAGTCCTGTTCAAGAACATCCGGGGCATCTGGCAGTACCGCCACCGCTATCTGTGGCCGCTGTTGTTCGAATATTGCCTGTCCACCGGTTGGGCATTCACCTTCCTGCTGTCGGTGATTTTCTGGGGCGCCGGTAAGTTCGTCGAAATGCCAGCGGCCATCGCGGTGGATCACCTGATGCCGCCGGCCTTCACCGGGTTGCTGCTGGCGGTGGTGTGCCTGATGCAGTTCGGGGTGAGCATCCTGATCGATCGCCGCTACGAGAAAGGCCTGTGGCACATCATGTTCTGGGTGGTCTGGTACCCGTTGGTGTTCTGGTTGATCAGCCTGTTCACCACGCTGGTGAGTTTTCCCAAAGTGTTGTTCGGACAGCATCAGAAGCGTGCGCGCTGGGTCAGCCCGGATCGCGGTATCAAACCGTTCGATGATCAGGAAGAGGAAGTGATCCGATGAAAATTATCAGGACCCGGCAGCGACCGTTGCTGGTGGTCATTGACGTTCTCTTCACGGTGCTGGCGTGGGTCGGGCTGGTGTATCTGCTGATCAATGGGCTCTGGCCATTGTTCGACAGCCATGCAGGTCCACGACTCGGCGGCTCGTGGTTGGACACCCTCGGGACGTTGCAGATCTACGGCTGGATCGCCTTGGTCAACGCGGTGATCCTGATCCTGTGGGCGCGTTATCAACAGCGCAAAAGCCGCAGCTTCGCCCAACGACGGCTGCCAGCGCCGGTGGTGGACGATCAAGGCTTGAGCGACAGCTTCAAATTGACCGACGAGCGCTTGGAAACACTGCGCCAGCCTGGCTCGAAGATCATCCACAACAACCAGGACGGCGACATCAGCCACGTCGTGCCGCATTTCCACTTGCTCAGCCCCTCCCTGCAGCCCCCGCCCCTGGCCCCCCTGGAACGTCCGCGGGTTATCCACCTGCCGGCCGATCAGTCTGTGCATTGATGCAAGCTGACCCACCGCCACGCGAGCAAGAGGGATTGGGGGCGTGGTGGATATTTCGGTCAACGCAAGACAAAACTGTGGGAGCTTGCTTGCGATAGCGTCGTGTCAGCCACATTGAAAGTGACTGGCCCACCGTCATCGCGAGCAAGCTCGCTCCCACAGGGATTTGGGGGGTGGGATAGATCTACGATGAGAAATCCCGCACCAGCCGCCAGGCTTCGTCCACCGGTAGCGGTTGCTTCATGCGCTGGGCCAGCGCCGCCATGGCCCGGCCTTCATCGCAGGCCACTGCGGCGGCGACGAGGCCGTCTTTTCCCAACAGGGCAATAAAGGGCGGATGTTCGGGCGTGCCCTTGAACTCTATCTCGTCCCATTGCTCGGCGTGGCCAAGGTAGTCGTAGCGTTTGCCGAAGTGATAGGTCCAGAAAAACGGCACATCCAGATAATGCTCATCGCCGCCGAGCATGTTCGCGGCGGCGATGCGTGCCTGTTGCTGGGCAAGGCGCCAATGTTCGATGCGCACAGGCTTGCCGTTCAGGGGGAACGTCGCGATATCACCCACGGCCCATAAGCCATCAGCCACACGCATGCCCGCGTCAACGGACAGTGACTGGTCCTGTTCCCGGGGTAAATCGGCAAATGGCTCGGTGGCCGGACGCACGCCGATGCCGACGATCACCAGGTCCGCAGCCAAACGCTGGCCGTTATCCAGCACCACGGCTTCGACCTCGTGCGCTCCCTCGATCCGTGCCGCTTCGCCGTCGGTGTGGTACACCACGCCGTTGGCCTGATGCCGGGCGAGGATGGCCTTGCCGACGCTGTCGCCCAATTGCGCGGCGAACGGCACTGGATGCCGGGCCAGGACGGTCACGTTTAGCTCGCGCTTGCGCAGGGACGAGGCGACCTCCAGGGCAATGAAACTGTCGCCGATGATCACCGCCCGTTGCCCTGGCCGGACAGTGTCGAGAATCTGCCGGGCGTGGGCGATCGAACGCAGCACGAAAACTTGCGGCAAATCGATGCCGGGCAGCGCTGGCGTCTTCGGCTCCCCGCCTGTGGCAATAAGCGCGGCGTCGTAGTCCAGGCGCCGGCCATCGGCGAGCTGGATTTGCCGGGCACTGGGGTCCAAATGGGTGACCTCGCCGTGGAGCCTTTCGATGCGCTGCTGGGTGAAATAAGTTTCATCGCGCAGCGGCGCCGTCTCGTTGACCGGCATGTCGCCGGCCAATACATACTTGCTCAGCACTGTACGGTCGTAGCCGGCTTCGGCTTCACGGTCGATCAACAGGATTCGGCCGCCAAACCCCTTCTCACGCAACGCCGCCGCGCAGGCGGTGCCCGCTGCACCGGCGCCGATAATGACGAATGTGCGTGGATCATCGGCCGGCGGGATTTTATGGGTTGGCAGTGGCTGGTCATCGACCCAGACGTTACCGTCTCGCACCTCGACGTGATAGCGCTCCAGGCTGTCCAGGGCCGGCGGCTCGCATAGGGCGCCGTCTTCAGCCCGGAACGCGGCCTTGTGCCAAGGGCAGATCAGCCGCCCGTGGCACACCGCACCCTTGGCCAGCGGCGCGCCAGCGTGGGGGCACTTGCCCTGGAATGCCCGTACCTGGCCGCCTGAACGCAGCAGCAGGATGGGCGTGTCGTTGAGGTTGACTTCGAGGCCGCGGTCTTCGCGCACATCGGCGAAGCGGGCGACTTGATGCAGGGGCATGGTCGGTCTCCGGCAGGCGTTTCCTGTTGGAGTCGGCTGATAGGAATGAGGTTCAGCATAATTGTCACTGCAACCGGGACGAAGCTGCGGCTATAGTTCGCAAGCCGTCCATGGCCTGATTCGTACAAGGTGCCCGGTATGACCCGATTGAATTCCCTAACCCCCTGGCTGGCGGCCATCGCCCTGGTGCTGTGCGCACAAGGGGCTGCCCAGGCCGAGGAGCGTTTCACCCTCAACATCCCCGGCGTGTCGGACGACCGTCTCTTCACCGCTGCGGCGGCCAGTGACGCCAACAATTGTGGTGGCAAGAACGTTTCCCCGGCCTTGAGCTGGAATGCCGGCCCACCGGGCACCCTCAGCTATGCCATCGTCATGTTGGACCCGGACGGTCAGCGGGGGCAGGGCGTCGACCACTGGATCCATTACGGCATCAAGGCCACCACGCGGCAGATTCCGGCGGGTGCCGGCACCAAGCCGACGCTGGAAGGCATGAGCGGTATCAACAGCAAGAACACCCACGGTTACATCGGCCCTTGCCCGCCCATCGGCGACAGCGCCCATCACTACCTGATCCAGCTCTTCGCCCTGGACCTGCCGCCGGACGCCTTGCCCGCCGGGCTTACACGCGCCCAATTGATGGAAAAGATCAACGGCCATGTCCTGCGCAACAGCAGCGTCGTGCGACGCTACCACCGCTAGGCCAGGCAACATAAGCTTCTGCTGGGCTGCAAAGCAGCCCAACCACAAAATTGGCATCAAGCGCCAAAAGCGAGCACTATCGAGCCCCTGTTCACTCATGCCGGAGGATGGCGATGACGCAGAAACCCGACGGCATCGCCCGCCTCCTGAACTGCCCCACCAAGGGCGATGAGATACGCAGGGCTATCGCCCAGAGCCGCAAGGATTTCCTGCCTGCCGACGAGGCCGAAGACGCCGAGCCAGGCCAGCCACCGGCTCCGCCCGTGGACCACGGTCGCGACGACTGAACCGTCGCCCTTTCTCAACCTTTTGTTCAAAAACTGCCTATGACTGCCACCTCTCATCTGCCAGGCGAACGCTTCAGCCGATCCGATTACAAAACCCTGGGCCTCGCGGCCCTGGGCGGCGCGCTGGAGATCTACGACTTCATCATCTTCGTCTTCTTCGCCCTGACCCTCAGCCAACTGTTCTTCCCGCCGGAAATGCCCGATTGGCTGCGTTTGCTGCAAAGCTTCGGAATTTTCGCCACGGGTTACCTGGCGCGACCCTTGGGCGGCATCCTCATGGCGCACTTCGCCGATCGCCTGGGACGCAAACGCGTGTTCAGCCTGAGCATCCTGATGATGGCCTTGCCGTGCCTGCTCATCGGTGTGATGCCGACCTACGCGCAAATCGGTTATTTCGCCCCGTTGCTGTTGCTGGCGTTGCGTATCTTGCAAGGCGCTGCAGTGGGCGGAGAAGTGCCCAGCGCCTGGGTGTTCGTGGCCGAGCATGCACCGCTGCATCATCGTGGCTACGCCCTGGGTTTCCTCCAGGCCGGCCTGACCTTCGGCTACTTGCTCGGCGCCCTGACCGCCACGGCGTTGGCGCGGATCTACACGCCGGCGGAGATCCTCGATTACGCCTGGCGCCTGCCCTTCCTGCTAGGCGGGGTCTTCGGCGTGATCGGCGTCTGGCTACGCCGCTGGCTGAGCGAAACGCCGATCTTCATGGCCCTGCAAGCCAATCGCGAAGGCGCGGCGGAATTGCCGTTGCGCACGGTCCTGCGGGACCATCGAAATGCCTTGTTGCCCGCCGTCATCCTCACCTGCGTGCTGACCTCCGCCGTGGTGGTGTTCGTGGTCATCACCCCGACCGTGATGCAGAAAAGCTTCGGCATGAGCCCCAGCCACACCTTCGCCCTCAGTAGCCTGGGCATCGTCTTCCTGAACATCGGCTGCGTCCTGGCCGGCCTGATCGTCGACCGCATCGGCGCCTGGCGCACCGTCATGCTCTACAGCCTGTTGCTGCCGGTGGGCATCGCGGTGCTCTATGCCAGCCTGATCAGCGGCGGCGCCTGGCTGGGCCTGGCCTATGCCATCGCCGGCCTGGGTTGCGGCGTGGTCGGCGCGGTGCCTTCGGTGATGGTCAGCCTGTTTCCGCCGAAGATTCGAGTGTCCGGTATTTCGTTCACCTACAACATCGCCTATGCGCTATGGGCGAGCATGACGCCGTTGCTGTTGATCGCGCTGGTGCCGTGGAGCCCGTGGGTGTGCGAGGGTATTGCGTGGTGATGGGGGCGGTGGGGGTGGCTGCGGCGGCGTATTTTCCGGGGCGGGATACGAAGGCTGTGCAGCCGTCGTTGGCTTGTGGATCCTGATCCAGCCGCTCAAAGACGCTCACGCAGAAAATCCACAAAGGCACGGGTCCGTGCCGACCGGCGGCGGTCATGGCTGAAGACGGCGCTGATGGGCTGCGCCACCGGTTGGTAATCGGCAAGCAGCGTGGACACGCTTCCCTGGCGCACATCGGCAGCGAACAACCATTGCGGTGACAGCGCAATACCCAACCCGGTCAGCACCATTTCCCGGATCGCTTCGCTGCTGTTGCTGGTGACGTTGCCCTTGATGGTCACGTTGTGTCGCTTGCCCTCCTGATCGAATCGCCAGACGTCGTAATGCTCCAGCAGCGTGAAGCCCAAGCAGTTATGGCGGGCCAAATCAGCCGGCTCCAGCGGCGTGCCGTGTTGTTGCAGATACGCCGGGGAAGCGTAGACCCGGCGCGGACTGTCGCCGAGGGAAACGGCCACCAGCCCTTCGTTTTTCACCGCGCCGATCCGAATGGCAACGTCGATGTTTTCCTTCAGCACATCCTCGTTTTGATCGCTCAGCCGCAGGTCGATCCGCACCTTTGGATGACGCGCCAGGAACGCGCCCACCAACGGCGCAATGCATAACCGCCCGAAACTCACTGGCGCCGCCACACGCAGGGGGCCAGCGATCTGTTCCTGCCCGCTGGCGAAACTGAGCTTGGCCGTGTTCAGGCTGGCGAGTATTTCCTTGCTCTCGGCGTAGAAACGCTGGCCCTGGTCGGTCAGTGCGAGCTGGCGGGTGCTGCGGGCAAACAACGCTCCACCGAGATGTTGTTCCAACGCGCGGATCTGTTTGCTCACCGCGGGTTGGCCCAGGTTCAATTCCCGGGCGACGGCCGAGAACGAGCCACGTTCCACCACCCGTACGAACACCTGCATTGCGTCGAACAGATCCATCAGGATTTGGCCTCTATTTGGAATAAATCCTATCCATTGTTGCTTACTTATCGGAATGCATCGGCGGCTGCAACATGAACTCACCCACTCATTGGAGGTTTACCGTCATGAACAACACCATGTTCGCCGCCATTGCCGAAACCGCCCAGGCCCCTCTGGTCGTCCGTCATATCCCGCGGCCTGTACCCGGCAAAGGCCAGGTATTGATCAAGGTCCATGCGATCGGAGTCAATCCGCTGGATACCAAGATTGCGGCGGGAGGCGGTGCCCATGCCCGCCAGCCGCTGCCCGCCGTATTGGGTATCGACCTGGCCGGGACGGTGGTCGAACTGGGTGACGGCGTGAACGACTTCGCGCCGGGCGATGAGGTGTTCGGCATGGCCGGCGGGATCGGCGGCGCCCAAGGTGCGTTGGCCGAATACATCGCCGTCGATGCCCGCCTGATTGCGCTCAAGCCCCATGCACTGAGCATGCGTGAAGCCGCCGCCTTGCCGCTGGTGTTCATCACGGCTTGGGAAGGGCTGGTAGACCGCGCCAACGTCCGGCGCGGCCAACTAGTGCTGATCCATGGCGGCGCGGGCGGTGTCGGGCAAATGGCCGTGCAGATTGCCAAGGCTCGTGGCGCCGAGGTCTACGCCACCGGCTCGGCCTCCAGCCTGGACTTCATTCATGAACTGGGCGCCACCGCCATCGACTACCGGACCCAGGACACCGAGAGTTACGTACGCCTGCACACCGATGGCGAGGGCTTCGACATCGTCTACGACACCGTCGGTGGCCCGACCCTGGATGCGTCGTTCAATGCGGTGAAAACCTACACCGGTCATGTCCTCAGCTGTCTCGGTTGGGGACAACATAGCCTCGCACCGTTGTCGTTCCGTGGAGCGAGTTATTCCGGCGTGTTCACCCTCATGCCGCTGCTGACGGGCAGGGGCCGCGAGCACCACGGGCAAATTTTGCGGGAGGCGTCGGTGCTGGTCGAGGCCGGAGTGTTGCGGATCAAGGTCGATCAAACCCGGTTTGGCCTGGGAGACGTCAATGAGGCCTTTGCGCAGGTAGCCGAGGGGCGGGGGAAGGGAAAAACGGTGGTGGAAATCGGGGCTGCGTGACCGGGCCGCGATACTGTCAAGCTTGGAGTGATCTGTGGTGAGGGAGCAACCTCCCTCGCCACAATAAATCTCACACCGTTGCGGGAGCCGTCAGTTACAACAACTGCCGCCGCACCGCCTCGTCCAGCGTGCTGCGCGTCAGCGCCTGAACCACGTCGCGGGTGTCCTGCTGGAACGGAATGCCTACGATCAGCACAAGGTGCATCCAGGTCCGCACCGATTCACTCTTTTTCACACGACCAAACTCCTTGCCGTCCTTGTCCTTGAACACGGTTTCGAGGGTGAAGGTGTTTTGCGCCGTGGACGGAATGATGAAGAAGGTGGCGCCGGTGATGATGGCGGAGGCCATGCTGAACTGTTCGTTGTTGCTCAAGGTCGCTTCGGCGTAAATGTCTGAGGTGACCTTGTCGGTGCTGACCCGCGTGAACCGTCCGGAGTCACGGAAGGTCTCGGCCACGGAGGTTTCCCACGCGGTGGCCTGGGCGCCCGAAGCTGCAACGGCCGGGCCACTGTTGACCTGGTTCAGCGCAGTGGTGCGCACGAAAGCAGTGGGCTTTTGCGGTGCCGTGGCGGCAGCGGGAGGCCAGGTCTGTACGGCGGGCAGTTCGTGTTGCGAGTAGGACACGCAACCGGTCAGCAGGACGGCGGCGAGCACCAGGCTGTGTTTGATGAAACCCATCATGTGTTGCTCCTTGGAATTACTGTTTGGCCAGGCGCGCGGTGGCGGTATCCAACAGCTGTGCGACCAGCTGATTCATTTGTTGGGCACCCATGGTCGGCGCCCAGTATTCACGGCCATACAGACCGACGTTGCGCTCAAGCTTGACCTCTTCCTTGGCCGCTGCCAGTTCCTTGCCGTCACGGTCGACGATCACCAGGTTACCGGCGACATCGAAACTGTCGACGTAGATCGGGCCGTTCACCCAGATCCAGACGGTCAGCGTCAGCAAAGCCCCCGGGACGTAACCCGGATGCACGCCGCGATGGCCCTTGAGGGAGGTCATGTTGAACTTCAGCAACACGTCGTTCTCGCCGAGGCGCGTCGGGTATTCAGTCACTTGCTTGAAGTAGCCGCCGGTCTGCACGTACTGGTTCAGCTGGGCCGTCAGTGAGCGGCTGATGGCGGTGCGGGTGGCGTCGTTGACATCGGGTGCGGTCACGGCGACATCGGCGATCTGTGCGATACGCGGGCTGTTCACGGGGGCAGGGTGTTGCGGGGCGCCCACCGGGCCGGTGACGGTGTAGGACACGCAGCCGGTCATCGACAGCGTGGCGACGACGGCGGCGATCTTGAGGAGAGTTTTCAGCACGGAATGTCCTTATAGGGTTGATGGCACTTTAGTGTCTCGACTTGGGGGGCGGTAACTTGAGGGAAATTGGCTGGTTTATCAAGGGACTGAAGAACAGAAACGCTGCGCCAGGGAGGCTGCGTGACGAGCGGTCAAAAAAATTTTTCAGGCCGTTAACCCGAACCACCCATGCCTTGCGTCTGAGCTTGTGTACGGATCATTCATTCACGAGGTTCAGCCCATGTCCCGTCCATTTCCATTTCTGCGCCCCGCTGCCCAGGGCTTTGCCGTGACCTTGCTGGTGGCATTGGCCGGCTGTGGGATGTCTTCGTCCCGGGAGACTGCCAAGCCGGTCGAACCGGTGGCGGTGGCGCCCAGCGTTGTTCCGCAAGGCGAGGTCACCTATATTCGCGAGTCCATGGCCAAGCGCATGGCCGTCCCGGCAGCGATGCCCGCCCCACGGGTAGCGAACGACGCCGTCGCTGGGGATTACCGCTCTGAACCACGCGAACAGTACGAAAAACTGCCTGACAACCCCATCCATAGCGTGGCCGAAACGCCAGTCTCGACCTTCAGCGTGGATGTTGATACCGGCAGCTATGCCAATGTGCGACGTTTCCTCAATCAAGGCAGCCTGCCGCCCGAAGGGGCTGTGCGACTGGAGGAAATGGTCAACTACTTCCCTTACCACTATGCCTTGCCCACCGACGGGTCACCCTTCGGCGTGACCACCGAAGTGGCCCCGTCGCCCTGGAATCCACACACTCGCCTGCTGCGCATTGGCGTCAAGGCGAGCGACCGCGCCGTGGCGGATCTGGCCCCGGCCAACCTGGTCTTCCTGGTGGACGTTTCCGGCTCCATGGACCGCCGTGAAGGCCTGCCGCTGGTCAAAAGCACACTGAAGCTGCTGGTGGATCAACTGCGTGACCAGGACCGCGTGTCCCTGGTGGTCTATGCCGGCGAATCCCGGGTGGTGCTCAAGCCCACTTCGGGCCGCGACAAGGTGAAGATCCGCAATGCGATCGATCAGTTGGACGCCGGTGGTTCCACGGCCGGTGCCTCGGGGATCGAACTGGCCTATCAGATGGCTCGGGAGAGCTTCATCGACAAAGGCATCAACCGCATCCTGCTGGCCACTGACGGTGACTTCAACGTCGGTATCAGTGATTTCGACAGCCTCAAGCAGATGGCGGTAGACCAGCGTAAAAGCGGTGTGTCCCTCACGACGCTGGGCTTCGGTGTGGATAACTACAATGAACACCTGATGGAGCAACTGGCCGACGCCGGTAACGGTAACTACGCCTACATCGACAACCTGCTCGAAGCGCGCAAGGTGCTGGTGGACCAACTCAGCTCAACCCTGGCGACAGTCGCGCAGGATGTGAAGGTGCAGGTGGAGTTCAACCCCGCCCAGGTCAGCGAATATCGCCTGCTGGGGTATGAGAACCGCGCGCTGAAGCGTGAGGATTTCAACAACGACAAGGTCGACGCGGGCGAGATCGGTGCCGGACACACGGTGACGGCGTTGTATGAAATTGTCCCGAAGGGCCAGCCGGGTTGGTTGGAGCCGCTGCGTTATGCCAACACACCCAAGCAGGACGGCCAGTCAGGGGAATTGGCCATGTTGCGCGTACGCTACAAGCCCGCTGAAGGTGGCAGCAGCCGCTTGATCGAGCACCCTATCGCCAGCACGCCGGGCGAAGGCAAGGCCAGCGATGACTTACGCTTCTCGGCTGCCGTGGCGGCCTTCGCCCAACAGCTCAAGGGTGATGGGCGTTACACTGGGACGATGAGCTTGAAGGACACGGCGCAATTGGCCCGCTCCGCCCGCGGTGATGATCCGTTTGGGCTGCGTGCCGAGTTTGTGCAGTTGGTGGAGCTTGCCCAAAGCCTCAAGCCTGCGGCCAAGCGCTGATCCCGAGCACAGCAAGGATCACATGTGGGAGCGAGCTTGCTCGCGATAGCGGTGGACCGATCATGCTCATCATTGACTGATCCGACGCCATCGCGAGCAAGCTCGCTCCCACAGGGAACCCTTGTTGTCTGCCAGGACTGTGTTGCAATGACCGGAAAGGAGTTCGCCCCCCACATGCCCGCTGCGCTTGATTCTCCCAGCGATGAATTGCTGCTGGCCCGCTACCGCAACGGCGACGGGGCTTGCTTTGAAGTCCTGTACGCCCGCCACCGGCAGGGGCTTTACCGTTTCCTCGTGTCCTTGAGTAACAAGGCAGAACTGGCCGAGGAAATCTTCCAGGACACCTGGCTCAGCCTGATCCGCAGCGCGACCCAGCCACAAGGGCGGGCGAGTTTTCGTACCTGGTTGTTCCAGATTGCCCGTAACCGCTTGATCGATCACTGGCGCAGACACGGTGTCCACACGCCGTTGCACGACAGTTACGACGAGCAGCTTCACGTCCAGTCCGACGACACCGGCAGCCCCGAACAACAGCTGAGCCTGAGCCGCGATCAGGCTCGCCTGGACGCCGCGTTGCAGGCCTTGCCTGAAGACCAGCGGGAAGTCTTCCTGTTGCGCCTGCACGGCGACCTGGAGTTGCCGCAGATTGCCGCCCTGACCGGCGCCCCGCTGGAAACGGTCAAAAGCCGCTTGCGTTACGCCCAGCAGAAGTTGCATCGGCTGCTGGCCGAGGAGGTACCCGCATGATCGACTCTAAACACACCCCGGATCCCAACGACGAAGTGCTGATCGAGCATTTCCGCCAGCACGCCAGCGGCGAGCCGCCGGCTTCCCTGGACGCCTTCATCCTGGCCACCGCCCGCCGCGAAGCCCCAACGCCTGCACCGAGCCTGTGGACACGCTGGTTGCAGGCCTGCCAACGGCCCCGCTGGCAAATGGCATTCGCCACGGTCGCCGGTGTGGCGCTGATGATCGGCCTGGTATTGCGCTCGCCGATGCCCCAAGACGACCTGGCCGCGCCAGCATCGATGGAGTTTTCCGCCAATCGACAGGAACCCGCCGCTGCCGCCGCGCCCCCGCCCGCCATGCCCGCTCCCGCGCCGATTATCCGCATGGCGCCCCAGGGCGAACTGGCCCGGGTCCCAGCCAGCGCTGACCAGGCCCTGATGGAAAAGCCTGCGGCAAAAATGAGCAAAGCCGCGCCAGCTGCACTGCCACCCCTAGAGCAAGGCCTGATGGAAATCCTGCGCCTGCGCGAGGCGGGGGATATCAAGGCTGCTGATGAGAAGCTGCTGGCGCTGCACAAGCGTTTTCCCAAGGAAGACTTGCCGGCGCGGTTGGAGGCGTTGCGCAAGCCTTAAAGTCTGCGAGCACCAACGTCCGTAGCGAGGGACTTGCTCTCGCTGGGCTGCGCTGTAGGAGCTGCCGAAGGCTGCGATGCTACTCAACCCCTAAACGTAAAGGCCCTCTCTCATGGTTATCATCAAGCAAGGTAGCGTCCAGGGGCGTCTGTATTCTATTGGTGGGGAGGGCGAGACGGTTCCTGTTCTGCTTGAGGGCACCGGTGGTGAAAATTTTCTTTGTGAAGCCGATGCGGCATTGGCAGAACATCTGGGCAAGCTGTTGTTCATCTCCATTCGTGTCCATGGTGCAGGGGAGTGGGAAAGTCGGCCACAGGGTGGCTGGCGCCTGCGAAGAATGTTCATTCAGTCCTACGAGAGGCTTGAGAGAGTCTCTTTGCGCTGTGCGGTTACTCAACTCAAAGAACTCGATGGTACTGCCTGGAGCGAGATGGACGATCCTCATGGAGTGATTCAGGGCCTAAGGAAATGAGGGGCATATGGGTCATCTGATTGGCGACCATTTTCGTGATGTCACGAAAATGGTCAGCCTCGGTTCTGGCTCGCAGCGGTAGGCTGTCGACGATACGGCCCTGACCCGCTACGCCTGTTTCCTGACAGCGCGAAACGGCGACCTGAAATATCCAGTCTTAGGACGGCGATTGCTGGTGAGGCCGTCATGGCTGGTGGGTGATTGACGGGAGACTTCTGATCTCTATAATTGCTCGCAACACGGCCCCTGTCGGTTGATGCGCTTCGGCGCTGATACTGCTCAGGGGTTTTTTATTGCTTGAATTTTTTCCTCACCAGTCACGCTTCTGCCAATCATTATCGACGCCCATGCCCTCCAGATTAAGACCGAGGCGGGACAAATCTGGAAAATCATCCTCCAGCAGAGCCTTCAACCGCTGCCCCCAACTTGATGAGGGATTGATGGTTTTCATCAGATGCTGGGTGATGCACAAAAGCAGGAACGGGCGTGCACGTCCGTGCGTGTCGTCATGGAACGCGCTTAATGAAGGCGCCTGCTCTACAGGGGGCAGCTTCGGTTGATCGGCTATGTTCCGGTTCCACAGGCGACTATGATGGGCGCATACGTTCCGCAGGTAATTCAGGCTGCGGAGCCAAGTGGCGAAGATCCGGCCATTGCTGATGCCGTACTCTCGAGATATGGCATCTTGATCGATTTCGGTCATGCCCGCATAAAGGGTCGATAACGCGCCGAAGTCCCAAACTTCGCACGCCACCCAGACGGCGAGGGGAAGGCCGTATTTTTCTTTATTGTGCCGAATAAAATCTTCCTTCGAGCGATTGATTAACGCGGCGTGTTTACCTATCCACGCATGATGTTTGGTTAGTCCAGTCTGACCGTCCAACTGCGTAGCCGAACCAGTAGCCGCTGAGGCGGTAATAACCAATGCGCTCCAAATATTCCAGTGCTTTAGGTTGATCAGTAACGACCATTCCCCGAGCCATCAACAATTCAAGCTGCGCTTGGTAGCTCTGCCAAGTTTTGGGATACCCCTGCTTCATTTAAACATCGCCTAATCCGCCCTTTGTCTGTCTTTTGCTTTCCACATACCCCTTCACGTGGCGGCTCCTTGTGAGCAAGTATTTTTGTAGGGCCAAGTTTCAGAAGGGCATCTTGGGAGCTCTGGGAGATGACTTTGCCATTCTCTCCACACTCAGATGAGGAGCGTTATGTAACAAGACTCGTAGTGGGTCGTGATCGATATCAACGACGTTCGATACGGAAAATTTCGCGTCCATAAAAAAGCCCCAATCCGTGAGGACTGAGGCTTTTGATTTTGCATGTATGGTGCACCAGGCGGGATTCGAACCCACGACCCCTGCCTTCGGAGGGCAGTACTCTATCCAGCTGAGCTACTGGTGCGACGCGGGCGCCATGATACTCATATGCATGGCGGGCGTCCATGCTGCTGATTTGCCGGTGTTTTCATGAGCATGGGCGGGCATCGGCTACGCTGATCAGAAAAAGCGGGCAAATTCGGTTTTTTCGTTCTTTTTTTCGAACAGCCTATTGTCCTTCACCCCCATCGGCCCTAGGATTCGTTTGAGATTTCAAACGCTCTTGTCTGGGTGCTGAACCGCACGTCTGTGCTTATGTGCGTTATTTCTGTGCTTCAGCCCGGTGGATGATTTCCCTGACGGCAGCCCCTGAGGCGCCTTTCTACAAATCTAATTCGCTCCGCGCGTGCGCGGTGCTGTTAAGGAAAGCCGACATGCAGCTTAAAGACACCCAGTTGTTCCGCCAACAAGCCTTTATCGATGGCGCTTGGGTCGATGCGGACAATGGTCAGACGATCAAGGTTACCAACCCGGCAACGGGCGAAGTGCTGGGCACCGTGCCGAAGATGGGCGCCGCCGAAACCCGCCGGGCGATTGAAGCCGCCGACAAGGCACTGCCGGCCTGGCGTGCGTTGACCGCCAAAGAGCGCGCCAACAAGCTGCGCCGCTGGTACGAATTGCTGATCGAAAACCAGGACGACCTCGGTCGCCTGATGACCCTGGAACAAGGCAAGCCACTGGCCGAGGCCAAGGGCGAAATCGTCTACGCCGCTTCCTTCATCGAGTGGTTCGCCGAAGAAGCCAAGCGCATCTACGGTGACGTGATTCCCGGCCACCAGCCCGACAAGCGCCTGATCGTGATCAAGCAGCCAATCGGCGTGACCGCGGCCATTACCCCGTGGAACTTCCCGGCCGCGATGATCACCCGCAAGGCCGGCCCGGCCCTGGCCGCTGGTTGCACCATGGTCATCAAGCCTGCTTCGCAAACCCCGTTCTCGGCCCTGGCCCTGGTGGAACTGGCGCACCGTGCCGGCATTCCGCAAGGCGTGCTGAGCGTGGTCACCGGCAGCGCCGGTGACATCGGTGGCGAGCTGACCAGCAACCCGATCGTGCGCAAGCTGTCGTTCACCGGCTCGACCGAGATCGGTCGCCAGCTGATGGCCGAATGCGCCAAGGACATCAAGAAAGTCTCCCTGGAACTGGGTGGCAACGCGCCGTTCATCGTGTTCGACGATGCGGACCTGGATAAGGCCGTCGAAGGCGCGATCATTTCCAAGTACCGCAACAACGGCCAGACCTGCGTCTGTGCCAACCGTCTGTACATCCAGGATTCGGTGTACGACGCCTTCGCTGAGAAACTGAAAGTGGCGGTGGCCAAGCTCAAGATTGGCAACGGTCTGGAAGACGGCACCACCACTGGCCCATTGATCGACGGCAAAGCGGTCGCCAAGGTGCAAGAGCACATTGCCGATGCGGTCAGCAAAGGCGCGACCGTGCTGTCGGGCGGCAAGGCGATGGAAGGCAACTTCTTCGAACCGACCATCCTGACCAATGTGCCGAACAATGCCGCCGTGGCGAAGGAAGAAACCTTCGGCCCGCTGGCGCCGCTGTTCCGCTTCAAAGACGAAGCCGAAGTGATCGCGATGTCCAACGACACCGAGTTCGGCCTGGCTTCCTACTTCTATGCCCGCGACCTGGGCCGTGTGTTCCGTGTGGCCGAGGCCCTGGAATACGGCATGGTCGGCGTCAACACTGGTTTGATCTCCAACGAAGTCGCGCCGTTCGGCGGCATCAAGGCGTCGGGCCTGGGCCGTGAAGGTTCCAAGTACGGCATCGAGGACTACCTGGAAATCAAATACCTCTGCCTGGGTATCTGATCCGCTTCAAGCGCAAAGGGCACGAGAGCGCTGCCCCTTTGCGTGTTTCACCCGTTCTGTTTCTTGTGGCCGGGAACGCTGTGGCAGTCGATCATCGCATGCTGTCGCAGTTGCCTTCCCGCCATGTATTCCTTGAGCCACGCCGACCGATGAGCGGCGAATGAGGACTGTAATGAGCAAGACTAATGCTGAGTTGATGGCCCGCCGTACCGCCGCTGTTCCACGTGGCGTCGGCCAGATTCACCCGATTTTCGCTGAATCGGCGAAGAACGCTACGGTCACCGACGTTGAAGGTCGTGAATTCATCGACTTCGCCGGCGGTATCGCTGTACTGAACACCGGCCACGTGCACCCGAAAATCATCGCCGCCGTGACCGCGCAGTTGAACAAGCTGACGCACACCTGCTTCCAGGTCCTGGCCTACGAGCCGTACGTGGAACTGTGCGAAAAAATCAACGCCAAGGTGCCCGGTGATTTCGCCAAGAAAACCCTGCTGGTGACCACCGGTTCGGAAGCGGTGGAAAACGCCGTGAAAATCGCCCGCGCCGCCACAGGCCGTGCCGGTGTGATCGCCTTCACCGGCGCTTACCACGGTCGCACCATGATGACCCTGGGCCTGACCGGTAAAGTCGTGCCGTACTCGGCTGGCATGGGCCTGATGCCCGGCGGCATCTTCCGCGCGCTGTACCCGAACGAACTGCACGGTGTGAGCATCGACGATTCCATCGCCAGCATCGAACGCATCTTCAAGAACGACGCCGAGCCCCGTGACATCGCTGCAATCATCATCGAGCCGGTGCAGGGCGAGGGTGGTTTCTACGTGGCGCCCAAGGAATTCATGAAGCGCCTGCGCGCCCTGTGCGACCAGCACGGCATTCTGTTGATCGCTGACGAAGTCCAGACCGGCGCTGGTCGTACCGGCACCTTCTTCGCCATGGAGCAGATGGGCGTTGCCGCTGACCTGACCACCTTCGCCAAATCCATCGCCGGCGGCTTCCCGTTGGCCGGTGTCTGCGGCAAGGCCGAGTACATGGATGCCATCGCCCCGGGTGGCCTGGGCGGCACCTACGCCGGCAGCCCGATTGCTTGCGCGGCTGCGCTGGCGGTGATGGAAGTCTTCGAAGAGGAACACCTGCTGGACCGTTGCAAGGCCGTGGGCGAGCGCCTGGTCACGGGCCTCAAGGCTATCCAGAAGAAGTACCCGGTGATCGGCGAAGTCCGCGCCCTGGGTGCGATGATTGCGGTGGAGCTGTTTGAAAACGGCGACTCCCACAAGCCGAACGCCGCCGCCGTGGCCCAGGTCGTGGCCAAGGCGCGTGACAAGGGCTTGATCCTGTTGTCCTGTGGCACCTATGGCAACGTTCTGCGGGTGCTGGTGCCGCTGACCTCGCCGGACGAGCAACTGGACAAAGGCCTGGCAATCATCGAAGAGTGCTTCTCCGAGCTCTGAGTCCCGGGTTGTGCACTGATCCACAAAAAACCCGCTTCGGCGGGTTTTTTCATGTCCGGGATCATATCCCGTGGGTTTTGAGCTGTCTGGAACGGTCGCCAAGGTCTAAGGTGCAAGTATGGCAAGGGAGTGTGCTGCATGACCGCTGTGGAGTTACCGGCTGTACCGCGTGTATTGATCGCCGAGGCTGATCCGGCGTCCCGTGAGCTGCTTGAACAGGTGTTGTCGGGTGTGCGCTGCGATGCCCGGGTGGATACGTGTGGCGAGGGGAAACAGGCGTTGGAGCTGCTGGCGAACAATCCCTATGACCTGGTGATCGCCGATTGGGAGCTGCCGGGTGTCGATGGCCTGACTATCCTGCGCGGCCTTCGCCAGCAACATCGCACCCCGCCGTTGCCGTTCATCCTGATGAGTCGGCGCAACGACAGCGCCAGTGTGCGTGAGGTCTTGCCGCTGGCGCCTACGGCCTATTTGACCAAGCCCTTGAACCGAGAAGACTTGACCCAGCGTTTGCAGGGGTTGTTGTTGGGTGGCGAAGAAACCTCCAATGAAATGCCGGTTCCGGGGTCGGGATTGACCCTGGCAGCCTTTCTGGAGCGGCGGCGTGATATGTCTGAAGGTGCGCCGCTGATGACCGACGTGCAGGTGGCGGTCAAGCGCAGCCTCAACCCCGCTGGCCTGGACTTGAAGCTATTTGAAGAGCAGCTGCGCACCGACCCGCAGATCACCGCGGTGCTGATCGCAGCGGCCAACAGTGCCGCCCAGCAGCAAGGGGGTGTTCCGGTGCAGACCGTGGCCCGAGCGTTGCACCAGCTCGGTACCGGGCAGAGCATGAACCTGGTCCTCGGCCTGACCCTCAAGCGCTGCGCCCGGCTCAGTGTCCCGTGTCTGGCGGACTATGCCCAGCGCTACTGGGAATTGTCGCTGCACACCGCCGAGTACGCGCGAATATTGGCGCGGTTGCTGGATCTGGAACCGGAGCGCTGTTATTGCGCCGGGTTGTTGCATCGACTCGGCGACCTGGCGCTGTTGCGTTGCCTGGAAGAATGGACACAGGCGGGTGGCGAGCTGGATGAACTGGAGGAAGTCGGGAATTCACTGGACAAGTACGGCGCCGGTTTCGGTTCGGCGCTGCGCACGCGCTGGCGCCTGCCGCTGGAGCTGCGGGAGTTGATCGCGGCCGCCTATAGCCTGGGTGGTGGGGTGTATTCCCGCGAGGCATTGGTGATGAACATGGCCGCGCAGTTGGCTCATCTGACCGAGCATGAAGGGCTTGAAGAACTGGCCCGTGGCCGCACGGCGCGCTTGCTGAAGATTGGGTTGCCGGAGTTGATGCGCATGCGCCGCAAGTAGGACTATCACCTAACCCAATGTGGGAGCGGGCTTGCTCGCGAATGCGGTGTATCAGTCGATATTTTCTTTACTGAAACACCGCATTCGCGAGCAAGCCCGCTCCCACAGTTGATCAATGGCGGGACAACTCACTCAAGCCGCAATAATGCGATTCTTGCCCTGGCGCTTGGCTTCGTACATGGCTGCGTCGGCGCGGGCGAACAGGCTGTCGAGGCTCTGGTCTTCGGCAGTGATGCTGGTCAGGCCCTGGCTGACGGTAATACCGAAGCCCTGATCCCCGCTGCGGAAGGCCAGGCGTTGAATCTCTCGTTGCAAGCGTTCGGCCACTTGCAATGCCATGTCCGGGGCGCAACCGGGGAACACCGCGGCGAACTCTTCGCCGCCGATACGCCCGAACAGGTCTCCACGCCTGAGCACGGACCGGCCGCTTTCGGCGATTTTCTGCAACACGGTATCGCCTTCCTGATGGCCATAGGTGTCGTTGATCACCTTGAAGTCATCGATGTCCAGCAACAGGAACGCCATGGGCATTCCTTGTAGCCGTGCCTGCGCGAATTCGCGGTGGGCGCACTCGAAAAAATGCCGACGATTGCTGCTCTGGGTCAGGACATCGGTGGTCGCCAGTCGCTGCAGTTCGCTTTCCAGCAGCTTCTTTTCGGTGATGTCTTCGGCGATGCCCACCACAATCACCGGCTGCCCTGGTTCGGCCTTGCGATTGATGAAGCATTTGTCGCTGAGCCAGCGGATCTGGCCATCGGCGGCGATGATGCGGTATTCGCGATCCTCGACGGCGCCTTTGACCAGCACTTCGGCCAGGCTGCGTTCGGCGTAGTCCTGGTCGTCGGGGTAGATTGCGTCGCGCCACTCGTTGAAATCGGCCATTACCAGGCCGGCAGGGCGGCCGAAGATCCGTTCGTAGGCGGGGCTGACGTACAGCACTTGTCGCGTTTCCCAGTTGAATGCCCACAGCACGGCATTGACACTGACCAGCAACGAACTGAACAGCTGCTCACGCTCGCTCAGGCGCGCCACTTCGCCCTGGGCGTGCATCAGTGCCATGAGTGTCTGGGCCGCTTCGGGCCAATGAGGCTGGGATGAATCCTGTAGGTTCTTGTCGACCATCGGTAAAAATCTCAAAGAACGTGCACTGCTGTGGATTTGCACGCGCTCACTCCAAAGCCCGCCAGGATGGCGAAGTGCTCTTTGAGATAAGGGATTTGAGGCGAAGTTCCTTTTCAGGCGACGAAGGGCGGGGGATCTAGCCAACCAAATGCTGAGTGTTGAACCTGTGGCCAGGGAGCTTGCTCCCGCTTGAGCGCGAAGCGCTCACAAGAAAAGAAGGGCTGCTATGCAGCCCAGCGGGAGCAAGCTCCCTCGCCACAAAAAAGCCCTTCCCCACATGGCGTTGCCTGGTCAGGCCGTGGCAGGCCGCAGCGAGTAGGTCTTGAGTTGGTCGGCGAAGTCTCGCAGGGACTGGATGCCGCTGGCCTCGGCTTCGTGGACCCATTCCTTGATGGCCGCGAGCATGTCATGGCCGTTGCTGCTGGTCTTGACCCATATCTGCTGCAAGGCGAGGCGTTTTTCGTAGATCACTTTCAGCGCCTGGCTGTGTTCCAGCATGTTCTGGATACGCAAGTGATGCCGGTCGTCCAACAGGCTGGTTTCCCGCGACAGCAGGCGTTTGGCCCGGTAGAACTGGTGACGCACCGAGTGATCGACCTTCTCCAGTTCCTGCTTGACCAGCGGCGCGATGACCAGCCGACGGTACTGCGCCATGATCTGGAAGCGGTTATTGAGGATCGCCATGGCGGTGTCCATGTCCAGGTGGCCCTTGCCTTCGACCCGGTGGGCGATCGGTGCGACCCGCTGGACCTTGGCCAAACGCAGGAAACTGAACACCTGGATCCAGGCCCAGCCCAGGTCGAATTCCCATTTGCGGACTGACAGCTTGGCTGAGTTGGGGTAGGTGTGATGGTTGTTGTGCAGTTCTTCGCCACCGATCAGGATGCCCCAAGGCACCAGGTTGGTCGCCGCATCGCGGCATTCGAAGTTGCGGTAGCCCACGGCATGGCCCAAGCCATTGACCACGCCAGCGGCCCAGACCGGAATCCACATCATCTGGACGGCCCAGATGGTGATGCCGATGGTGCCGAACAGCAGCAGGTCGATGACGCCCATGATCGCCACGCCCAGCAGCGGGAAGCGGCTATAGAGATTGCGCTCGATCCAGTCGTCGGGGCAGTTCTTGCCGTAGATGCGCAGGGTTTCCGGATTTTCCGCCTCGGCGCGATACAGCTCGGCACCTTTGCGCAGTACGGTGGACAAACCTTTGATGACCGGGCTGTGGGGGTCGTCGACGGTTTCGCATTTGGCGTGGTGCTTGCGGTGGATGGCGGTCCATTCGCGGGTGTTCTGTGCTGTGGTCAGCCACAGCCAGAAGCGGAAAAAATGCTTGAGGCCGGCATTGAGCTCAAGGGAGCGATGAGCCGAATAACGGTGCAGGTAGACCGTGACGCCAATGATCGTGACGTGGGTCATCAGCAGGGTGACTGCCACCAGTGACCAGGGCGACAAGCCAAGAAAACCTTCGTACCACATAGGCTGTAGGGCCCTCGATAAAGATAGAAACTGCCGTTGCATTATCACCGGCCCAACAGATAAAACCAGTCGCCCTTTCAGATAAGAGTGGCAGGATGTTTCTTCCTCTATAATTCCCGCCTCTTCATAGGGACATGGATGGCCGAATGACTGTCTACCACCGCACTGCTTTGCGCGCAGCGCTGCTTTATCTCCTGTTGTCAGTCACCTGGCTGCAGTTGGTTGGTTATTTATTGAGCAGTTTCTTCGATCAATCCGCTGACCGGCTTCACTGGCAACTGATTAACGGTTATGCCTGGGTCCTGGTCAGTGCTGGGCTGATTTTCCTGGCTCGGGTGCGTGTGTCCCGGTTTTTTGGCAAGGGCGAGCACAAGACCGATCGCGAACGCCTGCGCCAGGCGGCCGCCGTCTTCGATTGCACCCGCGAAGGTGTACTGGTAACGGACCGCAACGGTTTGATCGTGCACGTCAATCGGGCCTTCATGACCATCACCGGTTACGTTCGGAACGAAGTGTTGGGCCAGCGACCCAATCTATTCAAGTCGGGTCGCCATGGGCCGGATTTCTATCGTGACATGTTTGCATCCCTGGCCAGCGCTGGCGAGTGGAGCGGTGAGATCTGGAACCGGCGTAAAAGCGGCGAAATCTACCCTCAATGGCAGACAATCCGGGTCATTTACGACGACAGCGGCCAGATCAGCCATTACGTCGCGGTGTTTTCCGACATCAGTGCGATCAAGGATTCTGAGCATGAACTTGCTCACCTCGCTCATCATGATCCGTTGACCGGACTGCCTAACCGGCTGCTGTTTTCCGATCGCACCGAACAGGCCCTGGCGTCGGCGCAGTTGCACAAGCGTGGCTGCGCTCTGTTGCTGGTGGACCTGGATCATTTCAAAAATATCAACGACAGCCTGGGGCACAACGTCGGCGACGAGTTGCTCAAGGGTGTGTCGAAGCGGTTTCGCGGGCTCTTTGCGCCGGGCGTGACCCTGGCTCGGCTGGGCGGCGATGAATTTGCCGTGCTGGTGGAAAACTGTTCGCAGCCCGGGCAGGCGGCGGTCCTGGCCCGGCGGATTCTCGATGCACTGAAGGAGCCGTTGCGGATCGATCAGCAGTCCCTGTTCATCAATGCCAGCATCGGCATCAGCCTGTTCCCCGGCGATGCCCTCAACGCCGGGCAGTTGCTGCGCAACGCCGATTCGGCGTTGTTCAAGGCCAAGAGCGCCGGGCGTGATGGTTACGCGCTGTACACCGAGGAGCTTACCGCCCACGCTCAGCAACGGGTCGAGATTGCCTCCGAACTGCGCCGCGCCCTTGAGCAGCAAGAACTGCGGGTGCATTACCAGCCGGTGCACGACCTGACGACCAGTCGCGTGATCGGGGTCGAGGCGCTGGTACGCTGGGAGCATCCCACGCGGGGGTTGGTTTCGCCGGCCGAGTTCATTCCTATTGCCGAACGCACCGGGCTGATCGCCCAGATCGATGCCTGGGTCATGGAGCATGCTTGTCGGCAGATGTGCCAATGGCAGCAGGCCGGCGTGGCGTTGTCGTTCGTCGCGGTCAACGTTTCCAGCCGTCTGTTCGCCCATCGCGAGTTGTATGAGCAGGTCGCCCGGGTATTGCACGACACGGGCCTGGATCCGGCCTGCCTGGAGCTGGAAGTGACCGAAAGCGCGGTCATGGAAGATCCGGAAGTGGCGCTGGAGCAGATGCATCGCCTGCGGGAACTGGGTGTGCGGCTGGCGATCGACGATTTTGGTACCGGCTATTCGTCGCTGCTGCGGCTCAAGCGCCTGCCGGTGCAGAAGCTCAAGATCGATCAGGGCTTTGTCGCCGGGTTGCCGTGGGATGAAGACGATGCCGCGATTGTCCGGGTGATCATCGCCCTGGCTCGTAGCATGGGCATGCAGGTGCATGCCGAGGGCATCGAGCAGCGCGAGCAAGCGGCATTCCTGCTGGAACAGGCTTGTGAGCTCGGGCAGGGCTACTGGTTTGGCCGGCCGGTGCCGGCGCAGCAGTTGGATTGGGATCGGGCACCGGTGATTGCTTGATCGTCAGCTGCGTTGATGTTGACTGACACTCCGCCATCGCGAGCAAGCTCGCTCCCACAGTGGTTTTGTGTGGCCTGTGATATCCGCGCCAACCCGCTTCCCCTGTGGGAGCGAGCTTGCTCGCGATGGCGTCGGCTCAGCCTGCATCGATGCCAGCGCTACCCCTTGGCCCCAGGCGCCGCCATTCCCTTGGTTTCCAGATCATCCAACGCCCGCTCGACCAATAACTGAACCCCATCGGCCATGCGACTGATCGCCAGGGCTACGCAGCGGCGTGAGTCGTCGACGTCGTCGGCCAGGTCGGCGGCGATGGTGCTGATGGAGAGCAGGTCTTCGGAAGCGTTGGCCAGCAGGGTTTCGGTGTCGATGTGGGGGGAGACGATGAAGAGCTGGTTATTGTCGGGTTCGGGCGGAGAGGCTGGCTGGGGGTTGAGGTAGTAGTCGAGGGCGCGGGTGGCGGCGTCTTCGAGCTTTTTTTCTTCGAGGGCTTCGACGCGGGATTTGTGGCCGCTTTGTGGCGGATTCGGTGACGGCTTAACCATATTTATGTACCAGAGTTGGGGTTGCCATCCTTTCGCTTGCATTCGAAGAGGTGGCAACTGTGCGTAGGTGTGCAAGACCGGTCCGGTACCGCCGGCAGACCCGAAGGTCTCCCACGCACAATCGCCATAACGGATGCGAGCATAAAAAAATGCTCGGTCAATAGCCATGACCAATTGCGTACCAGTCCGGACTTGCACGTCCGTGTCACCGTTTTTTGCGATGACGAACAAAGGTTAGCGGTGCCCCAGAGCGCTGCCTAGTTCATGAACAGCCCGGCGTTTCGAAGGAAATATCCGAGAGCTTGGCAGGGAAAAGACTCGCAAACACACCCGCCGTAGGACGCCGAGTGCTCGATGTTATTTTGGTTATATAAAAATTCTTAAATAGTCTTTTTAAGAATATCCGCGCTTATCTAGTATTGCTCCCACGCCGCAAGCAGTGCAGCCCACTGCCAGGCATTCATTCAAGGAGCAGCAGCATGAGCGCATCCCTACGTAGCGTTGACGGCCAGGACGAAGCAACCATCTTGCGCGAGATCCAGAGCGCGTTGCGCGATCTTCGCTTTGGGGCAGTGGAAATTACCGTGCACAACGCCCAGGTGGTCCAGATCGAACGCAAGGAAAAATTCCGCTTGCAGCAACCGAGTCATAAGCCGTCTTGAAAACCAAAAGATCGCAGCCTTCGGCAGCTCCTACGGGGGGCTAGGTCTAGGCGCTGCCGAAGGCTGCGATCTGTTTTCTACAAGCCAAACGAATTTCCAGAAGCCATAAGAACATCAGAATTCCAGGAGCTTTCATCATGTCGTCCATTCGTCGTTATGCCCTGGCCGTCCTGGCCAGCGCTGTTTTTGCAGGTTCCGCGGTCGCCAAGGATTACGAGCTGCTCAACGTGTCCTACGACCCGACCCGCGAGCTTTACCAGGATTACAACGCCGAGTTCGCCAGTTTCTGGAAGAAAGCGCACCCGGACGACAACGTGAAGATCCAGCAATCCCACGGTGGTTCGGGCAAGCAAGGCCGGGCGGTGATCGATGGTCTGCGGGCCGACGTGGTGACCCTGGCCCTGGCCGGCGACATCGATGAAATCGCCAAGCTGGGCAAGTCCCTGCCGCTGGATTGGCAAACACGCCTGCCGGACGCCAGCACGCCTTACACCTCGACCATCGTGTTCCTGGTGCGCAAGGGCAATCCCAAGGGCATCAAGGATTGGGGCGACCTGATCAAGAATGACGTGTCGGTCATCACGCCGAACCCGAAGACCTCCGGCGGCGCTCGCTGGAACTTCCTCGCGGCTTGGGCTTATGGCCTGAAGGCCAACGGTGGTGACGAAGCCAAGGCCAAGGAATACGTACAAGCGCTGTTCAAGCACGTGCCGATCCTCGACACCGGCGCCCGAGGCTCGACCATTACCTTCGTCAACAACGGTCAGGGCGACGTGTTGCTGGCCTGGGAAAACGAAGCCTTCCTGGCGCTGAAGGAAGACGGCGGCGCCGATAAGTTCGACATCGTCGTGCCGTCGCTGTCGATCCTCGCCGAACCGCCGGTGGCGGTGGTGAACAAGAACGCCGAGAAAAAAGGCAACGCTGAAATCGCCGAAGCCTATCTCAAGCACTTGTACAGCCCGGCGGGCCAGGAAATCGCCGCGAAGAACTTCTATCGTCCACGTGACAAGGACGTTGCCGCCAAGTACTCGCGCCAGTTTCCGAAACTGGACCTGGTGACCATCGACAAGGATTTCGGCGGCTGGAAAACCGCGCAACCGAAATTCTTCAATGATGGCGGCGTGTTCGACCAGATCTATCAGGCGCAGTAAGCTGGACAGGCCATAAAATGGGCTCTGACTGCTGTTGCAATGTTGTTTACTCAAGGCTTGAAGGATTCTTTGTGGCGAGGGAGCTTGCTCCCGCTTGAGTGCGAAGCGCTCACAAAAACGGGGCTGCTGCGCAGCCCAGCGGGAGCAAGCTCCCTCGCCACGGATTCACTCGCCAGCGAACCGCATTGCAATGGCCGTCGGGGCTTTGCTGTTCTCAACCAAGGACTTCTATGTCGCGTCGCATATCCCCCGTCATACCCGGCTTCGGGCTGACGCTGGGCTACACCCTGGTGTACCTCAGTCTGATTGTGCTCATACCCCTGGCGGCGATGTTCGTGCATGCCGCTCAACTCACCTGGGAACAGTTCTGGGCGATCATCTCGGCGCCACGGGTGCTGGCTGCCTTGAAGCTCAGCTTCGGCACCGCGCTGTACGCCGCGATCATCAACGGTGTGATCGGTACGTTGCTGGCCTGGGTGTTGGTGCGCTACACCTTCCCCGGCCGCAAGATCATCGACGCGATGATCGACCTGCCGTTCGCCCTGCCCACCGCCGTGGCCGGCATCGCCCTGACAGCGTTGTACGCGCCGACCGGCCTGGTGGGCCAGTTCGCCACTGACCTGGGGTTCAAGATCGCCTATACGCCGCTGGGCATCACCTTGGCACTGACGTTCGTGACGCTGCCGTTCGTGGTGCGCACGGTGCAGCCGGTGCTGGCTGATATTCCCCGTGAAGTCGAAGAAGCTGCCGCCTGCCTCGGTGCCAAGCCGTGGCAGGTGTTCCGCCATATCCTGGTTCCGGCGTTGCTGCCGGCCTGGTTGACCGGCTTCGCCCTGGCGTTTGCCCGTGGCGTGGGCGAGTACGGTTCGGTGATTTTCATCGCCGGCAACATGCCGATGAAAACCGAGATCCTGCCGCTGTTGATCATGGTCAAGCTCGACCAATACGACTACACCGGCGCCACCTCCATCGGCGTGCTGATGCTGGTGGTTTCCTTCGTCCTGTTGCTGCTGATCAACCTGCTGCAGCGGCGCATCGAAACCCCATAAGGAGGCGCGAACATGTCCCAATCGTCTATTTCCGCAGCCTCCACCAACGCTGCCCGTCGTGGCAGTGCGACGTCGCGGCGAATCCTGATCGGCCTTGGCTGGCTGATTTTTGCGCTGTTTTTATTGCTGCCGCTGTTCATCGTGGTGTCCCAGGGGCTGAAGTCAGGCCTGGGGGCATTCTTTACCGCGATCTTCGAACCCGACGCATTGTCGGCGCTGAAGCTCACGGTGATCGCCGTGCTGATCTCGGTGCCGCTGAACCTGGTGTTCGGCGTCAGTGCCGCGTGGTGCGTGAGCAAGTATTCATTCCGTGGCAAGAGCATGCTGGTGACGCTGATCGACTTGCCGTTTTCGGTGTCGCCGGTGATCGCGGGCCTGGTGTATGTGCTGATGTTTGGCGCCCAGGGCCTGTTCGGGCCGTGGCTGTCGGATCACGACATCCAGATTGTGTTTGCGCTGCCGGGGATCGTGCTGGCGACGATTTTTGTCACCGTGCCGTTCGTGGCCCGGGAGCTGATCCCGCTGATGCAGGAGCAGGGCACCCAGGAAGAGGAAGCCGCGCGCCTGCTGGGCGCCAATGGCTGGCAGATGTTCTGGCACATCACCGTGCCGAACATCAAGTGGGGCCTGATCTATGGCGTGGTGCTGTGTACCGCCCGGGCCATGGGCGAGTTCGGCGCGGTGTCGGTGGTGTCCGGGCACATTCGCGGGGTGACCAACACCCTGCCGCTGCACGTCGAGATCCTCTACAACGAATACAACCACGTGGCCGCGTTCGCTGTGGCGAGCCTGTTGCTGATCCTGGCGCTCTTGATCCTGCTGCTCAAGCAGTGGAGCGAAAACCGAATCAACCGCCTGCGCGCCAGCGCCGCGGAGGAATAAGTCATGTCGATCGAAGTTCGTAACGTCAGCAAGAATTTCAACGCCTTCAGGGCCCTGGACGACATCAGCCTGGACATCCAGAGCGGTGAATTGGTCGCGTTGCTGGGCCCGTCGGGTTGCGGCAAGACCACGCTGTTGCGGATCATCGCCGGCCTCGAAACGCCGGACCATGGCAACATCGTGTTCCACGGCGAGGACGTGTCCGGCCACGATGTGCGTGATCGCAACGTCGGTTTCGTGTTCCAGCACTACGCCTTGTTCCGCCACATGACGGTGTTCGATAACGTCGCTTTCGGCCTGCGCATGAAGCCCAAGAATCAACGCCCGAACGAAAGCCAGATCGCGACCAAGGTCCACGAACTGCTGAACATGGTGCAGCTGGATTGGCTCGCCGACCGCTACCCTGAGCAGCTGTCCGGCGGCCAGCGCCAGCGCATCGCCCTGGCTCGCGCATTGGCGGTGGAGCCCAAGGTGTTGCTGCTGGACGAGCCCTTCGGTGCCCTTGACGCCAAGGTCCGCAAGGAACTGCGCCGCTGGCTGGCGCGCCTGCACGAGGACATCAACCTGACCTCGGTGTTCGTGACCCACGACCAGGAAGAAGCCATGGAAGTCGCCGACCGGATCGTGGTGATGAACAAGGGCGTGATCGAGCAGATTGGCTCACCGGGCGACGTTTACGAGAACCCGGCCAGCGACTTTGTCTATCACTTCCTCGGCGACTCGAACCGCCTGCACTTGGGTGAGGATCGGCACGTGCTGTTCCGTCCCCATGAAGTCTCGCTGTCGCGTTCGGAACTGGAAGACCACCATGCCGCCGAAGTGCGCGACATCCGGCCGCTGGGCGCCACCACCCGGGTGACCCTGAAGGTGGAAGGCCAGAGTGAGCTGATCGAAGCTGAAGTGGTGAAGGATCACGACAGCCTGGTGGGCCTGGCGAAGGGCGAGACGCTGTTCTTCAAGCCCAAGGTCTGGCAGAAGGTCGCCAACCTTTAGGATCAAAAGCATCGCGAGCAAGCTCGCTCCCACAGTGGTTCGGCGGTCATCCTCCTGACCTTGTGGGAGCGAGCTTGCTCGCGATGGCGACGGCACAGCCAACTTCCTCCGAATCTGAATAACACCGCTCGTCCTTGCTTCAATCGGTTCTACTTTTGCACCTGTTCTTGAATCAAACCCTACCTAGACTCTGACTTGCCAGGAGGCGAGTGAGAGTCCAACGACGGACCGGTGTTATCTCCTGGCGCCCTGATGCCAAGGAGATGAAGTATGAGAATGGAAGTCAGTCGGCACGGCCCGTTTGGCTGTGCATTGCTAAGTGTCTTGCTGGGCTCGTCCGCCAGCGCCGCCCCATCGTTATCGCCGCAGATTCCCTTCGATGTCACGGTGACCAAACCGGTTTCGCTGCCCAGCCTGCAAGCCAATTTCGATGACCTGTCATGGCAGACCTTCATCGCCCTGAACTGGCCGGCGCTGGACAACGGTCACCCAGATACCGGCACCTCCATCGGCAAGCAAGATGGCGCCACGGTGTGGGAAAGCTGGAAGGAGAGTTACCAGATCTTCCGGGCCAAGGGCCAGGCGCCGCTGCCCTGGGATGCGCCAGCAACCCTTCCTGACGCGTGCAAGTCGCTCAAGCCGGGTCGCTTGCTGCAGCAGATGGGCAAGGTTCCCGATGTGCTGGATGAGTTTATCCAACCCTTCGAGAGCGGCCCGTTGGTGGATCAGAACGGCACCTACACGCGCAACGAAATCGTGGTCAATCAATCGATGTTCGACGGGATCGTCGACAACGGTTTGTACAGCATTGAAGGCCAGCAGCAGTTTTTTGCCGCCAAGCCGACCAACGCCGTGGCGTTCAGCTGCGGCTCGTCCAGTACCAAGCAGGTCGGTGCGCTGATGGTGAAGGCTTCGTGGAAAGTGCTGGGAGGCAATGATCGGAAGCAGGATTTTCATACGGTCGATGCGCTGGTCTATACGCCGGGAAACAGCGATCCGACCAAAGGGCCGATTGTCGCAGAGTCATGTAAGTCAGAGCCGGTCGGGCTCGTGGGGTTGCACATCGTTCATAAGACCAACAGTGCCGCGCAATGGGTCTGGTCGACTTTTGAACATGTGAACAACGTACCGGAAAAATCCACGCCTCCCGCCCAACGGGTGGGGCCGTATCTGTTCTACAACGCCGCCAGCAAAAGCGAGATCAACCAACCTCCGCCTCGGCCGTGGAACCCGGCAGTGAAGGCGACACCTTCGCAGATCGTGCGTGAAGTGCCGCTGACCGAGGCCACCCAACAACTGAACGCCAGCTATCAAGCTCAGTTGCGCACGGTCAATCCGCAAAGCGTCTGGGCCAACTATCAATTGATCAGTACCCAATGGCCGTCGGCCCCATCATCGAACTGCCAGATATCGGCCGCCAACCCGCTGGGCAGCCCTGCGCCCTTGTTCCTGGCCAACGCCACGCTGGAGACCTACATCCAGGGCACCGTGCCCCAGGCGTCTTCCAGTTGCATGGCTTGCCACGGCAATGCCGCCACCCATGTCACCGAATCCCCGCGTACCAGTTTCGCGGACTTCACCTATTTGCTCGAACGCGCACAGTCCACCGGTGCGACAAGGAGTCAGCCATGAGCAGTGATCTGGAGAACTTCATTGGCCTTTCATCGGCCCTGACCGGCATTCCCACTGATCGGCTTGCGCCAGAGATCGACCAGGTGGGACTGCCGCCGATCTTTCTCGCGTTCATCACGCCGCGAATCACGCCGCAGGTGCTCAATACGTTGCTGACTCAGTACGCCACGTTGGCGGCCGACCATGTGTCCCCCGATCAGATCGCCAAGGCGGTGCTGATGGACGGATCGCGACCGGCCGTCACGCAGACCGCCCAAGCCGCGCGTTCGATCATGAAGCTGTGGTTGCTTGGGGTCTGGTATCAGCCCTATGCCACCGGGGACTACAAATCGACTGATTCTACAGTGGTGTCCGACCAGGCCTACATCCAGAGCTGGGCCTGGAAAATTGCCCAGGCCCACCCCATGGGCTACAGCGAGATGGTGTTCGGCTATTGGAACACGACGCCGCCGAGCCTTGAGGACTACACCGGGGTACCCGCCAACTCGCAAGGAGCCTCGTCATGAGTACCGAACAAGCAGATGTGGTCATCGTCGGCGCAGGACTGGCCGGCAGCATCATCGCCTATCAGTTGGGCATGGCCGGCGTGGATGTGCTGGTGCTCGAATCGGGTCCGGAGATCCCGGCCAACCGCGCCCAATACCTGGAACGCTTCTATACCGCCACGCTGAAAACCCCGGAATCACCCTATCCTCCGGTGTCGACCTTGGACCCATGGCGAGATCCGACCAAAGAAAATGCGCCTCGGGCTACCATTGCCGACCTGATCAAGGGCTGGAACGATCACGCCGTCAGCTATCTGGTACAGAAAGGTCCGCTGCCGTTCAACAGCACTTATGAACGGGTGGGCGGCGGCACGACCTGGCACTGGGTCGGGACGTGCCTGCGCATGGTGCCGAACGATTTTCGCCTGAGGAGCAAGTATGGCGTCGGGGTGGATTGGCCAATCGGCTACGACGACCTGCAAAGCGCCTATTGCCGGGCGGAGGCGGAAATCGGGGTGTCGGCGAATGTCGCCGACCAGGCCTACCTGGGCATGACGTTTCCCGAGGGCTATTCATTCCCGATGCACAGCATTCCGTTGTCGTTGGTCGATGGCAGTTTTGTCACGGCCGTGACCGGCCAGACCTTCGACGGCTTGCCGCTGGTGGTCAGCCCGACGCCGGCCGGACGCAACTCCCAGCCCTATGCCGGGCGCCGGGTGTGTGCCGGCAATACCAACTGCACGCCGATCTGCCCGATCCAGGCCAAGTACGACGCGACGGTGACCATGAACAAGGCCCTGGCCACCGGCAAGGTCCGGGTCATGTACCGGACCGTGGCCAGCAACGTGACCGTGGGCCCGGACAAGAACATCAATGGCATCAAATTCAAACAATATCAGCTTGGCGAGGGGCCGAAGACGGGAGACGGCGTGGCCATCGGGCAGCGTTATGTGATCGCGGCCCATGCCATCGAAACCCCTAAATTGTTGCTCAACTCCAAGACCCCGGACTGGCCCAAAGGTGTAGCCAACAGCAGCGGGCAGGTGGGACGCAGCCTGTCCGACCATCCGATTTACCTGGCGTGGGGGCTGATGCCGGAAGGCAAGACGGTCTTTCCGTATCGTGGCCCGGTGTCCACGGCGGGCATCGAGAGCCTGCGCGACGGTGCTTTTCGGAGCCAGCGGGCAGCCTGGCGCATCGAAATCGGCAACGAGGGCTGGAACTGGCCGGTTGGCGACCCTTACGTCACCGTGGCCGACTTTATCGACGGAGCGAACGTAAGCTGCACCAACCCGTTGCCGTCGAAAGAAACACCGCCGCCGCCCACTGAAGCGCTTTACGGCACGGCACTGATTCAAAAACTCAATGACCTGTTCATCCGCCAGTTTCGGATCGGATTCCTGGTGGAGCAGGTGGAGGAGCATCCCGACCAGTCCAACAGCTACATCGTGCCCTCGACGGACAAACTCACGGACGGGCTCGGCATTCTTCGGCCGGAAATCCACTACGACCTGTCCGATTACACCAAGGAAGGTTTCAGGCAGGCGAAGATATTGGCGAGCCACATCATCCAGAACCTGCTCGGTGCGGTGGAGCTGACGGCACCCATTGGCAAAGGGACCTTCAGATACAAAGATGAAGACTACAGCTTCCAGGGCGCCGGGCACCTGATGGGGACCTACCGCATGGGCGCTGACCCAGCCACGTCGGTGGTGGACAAATACCAGCGCAGTTGGGACCACAAGAACCTGTTCCTGGTGGGCGATGGTGTCTTCCCCAGCACGGGCACCTCGAACCCGAGCCTGACGATTGCGGCGCTGTCGTTCCAGGCTGGGGATACCGTGGCCAATGACTTGAAGGCGGTGACGATGCAAGTCCAATCCAACATCGCCTGGCAGGGCACTGGCGTGCAGGTCAACGCGTTGGTTCCGCGCTTGGTTCGCTACGTCAGTGGGCTATGGTGTGCCAGCCCGCAAGGCGGCAATGTGGATGGGAACGGTGGCTCGCGGCACATCGACTACGCCAGCTATGCGTTACCCGGTGCAGCCGAAGGCGCCTTGATTGGGCGTGTGGGCAACGGTGGAACGCCGTTCCTGGTGGGTGATCTGGCGCAGGTTCCTGCCAGCGAGCAAGGCGAGCTGCAACTGTGCATCAACGATGACCTGACCGGGCAATACGGAGCAGGCTTGAGCGATAACACCGGTGCGCTGACGGTGCGGATCGAGTTCGGCACCCTGTGATGCCTGAGCGGTAAGGCTAACTCCAGTGGGAGCGAGCTTGCTCGCGATAGCGGTGGGTCAGTCGACACGGGTGTGTCTGGCCGAGCGCAATCGCGAGCAAGCTCGCTCCCACAGAGGGGTATTGTTTTTTCACGCCGCCGAATGCTGGTTGCGCACCGCCACCGGCCCGACGCGCTCTTCGATGGCCCGCTTCAGTTCGCCGCGAAGCCCCAGCAGGAAACCCGCTTCCACCACCACGAACAACGGCCCGACAATCAGCCCAGTGAGGTCGTCGACGAATGCCGGTTTGCGGCCTTCGTAATAGTGACCGACAAACTGGATCACCCAACCCACCACAAACATCCCCAGGCCACTGCCCAGCCACACCGCCGTGCTTTGCGCGGCCAATGTCTGGCCCAACCATACCGCCAGGCCCAGCAGTACCGTCATCAGCACACCCAGGCGCACTTCCAGGCGCAGATAGAACCAGGCACTGGCCACGGCCACCAGCAACGCTGGCGACATCAGGATCGCCCCCAGCGGCCAACCAGGTCGTGACAGCAGCACGGCGACGGCGAAGAAAATCAGCGGAATACCGATGAAATGGCTGGCGATGTTGCGCGGGTCACGGTGGTACGCGGCATATTGACTGAGATGATCGACGAGGCTTTTCATTGTTGTTCCTCCTGAGGTGATGCCTGCATGATGCCCAGGTTCCACACGATGTTCTGTCAGCTAGCCGACACTTGTCCTGGAGTCTCCATGAACGCGCATCCCTGGCACTCGCACTTGATGGCTGGTCACTGGTACAGCCATTTACCTGCTGAGTTACAGAATAGTCTGCTGGCGATGTCGCGGGTGCGCCGCCTGCCGCCGGGTCATGGGCTGTTCAAGCGCGGCGATCCGCCTTGCGGCCTGTATGCTGTGCTGGAAGGCGCGGTACGGGTAGGCGCGGTGAACGAGCAGGGCAAAGAGGCACTGCTGAGTATGATCGAAGCGCCCCACTGGTTCGGTGAAATCTGCCTGTTCGATGGCCAGCCACGGACCCATGATGCGATCGTGGTGGGTCAATGTGCGTTGCTGCGCGTGCCGCAGGCGCCGTTGCTGGCCTTCCTGGAAGCGCAGCCGATCTACTGGCGGCATCTGGCATTGTTGATGAGCCACAAATTGCGCCTGACCTTCATCAACCTCGAACAGTTGAGCCTCATGCCCGCCCCGGCACGCGTGGCCCACCGCTTGTTGCAGATTGCCCAAGGCTACGGCGAAATCGAACCGGCGCGCCGGCTCTTGCAACTGCCCCAGGAGCAATTGGCCCTGATGCTCTCGCTGTCCCGCCAGACCACCAACCAGATCCTCAAGGACTTGCAGGCCCAGGGCATTCTCCACCTGGGTTATGGCGAGATCGAAATCCTCGACATTGAGCGGTTGCGCGGGTTGACCATGATCTGAATCTGACCTGGGCCTTGTGGATACGCTACACTCGCGTTAAATTTGAATTAAATACAGTGCATTTTATGATTGTAAGCAATTTTGCACTGTATACGATGCGGAATATAAGCATGAAGACCCTCGGTGAATTGATCAGACGTCTGCGCAAAGAACACAACCTCTCTCAGCAGGTCCTGGCCGCGCAATATTGCATGAGCCGTGCCACGATTTCTGGCATCGAAAACAACACCATTCCTGAGGTCGGGATTCGTAAGGTCGAAGCGATCCTCAATGGTTTTGGCTACGAGCTGGCGGCAGTTGCCCGACCCACGAAGCGCCCTACACTCGACTCACTGAAAAAGGACTCTTTCCATGGCTGATGAGCAAGGCCTGGACAGGCTGCAAGTCTCGGTCAGCGAAACGGCCGTTGGTGTTCTGGGACGAGGGCAACAGCGCACTGACTCCGTGTTCACTTACGCCACCAGCACGTGTGAAGAGCAGTCCGTTTCGCTGACGATGCCGGTGCGCCTTGAAAGTTACACCTGGGAGTCAGGTGTACCGCCAATCTTTGAAATGAATTTGCCGGAAGGCGCCTTGCGTGATGAGCTGGTCCGTCGCTTCAGCAAAGCGGTGCGTGGCTTTGACGACTTCGCCATGCTTGCTATCGTCGGTCCCCATCAGTTGGGCCGGGTTGGCATCGGTCATTGGCGGACCGACGATGGGCCGCCCGAAACCAGCCTGGCGGACTTGCTGGTGCACGATGGTGCTGAAGGTTTGTTCGACGATTTGCTGCACACCTATGGACAATATTCAGGGGTTTCGGGCGTACAACCCAAGGTACTGGTACGCGACAGCGCATCGACCGTCGATCCCCTGACCCACCGGGGCGCCACTCACTTAATCAAGGCTTTTCGCGCCGACGAGTTTCCGGAATTGGCGGCGAATGAGTTCTTTTGCATGCGAGCCGCGCAGCACGCGGGGCTTGAAGTGCCGGAGTTCGAATTGAGCGAGCGCGGCAAGTTTTTAATCGTTAAGCGCTTTGATGTGCTGGGCACCGGCAACTATCTGGGTTTTGAGGATTTTTGTGTTCTTAACGGCTCGCCGTCCAGGACCAAATACGACGGTTCGTATGAAGGCGCGGCCCGGCAGATCAAGGCCTTCGTTTCACCTCATTTGCTCAATCAGGCGCTGGAGTCCTTGTTCAAAATTGTTGCGCTCTCGGCCGGCTTGAAAAATGGTGATGCGCACCTGAAAAATTTCGGAGTGCTTTATGAGCATTGCGGCGTTGATGCGTCAGTCAGGCTCGCGCCAGCCTATGACATCGTCAGCACGGCGGTGTATATCCGCAATGACAATATGGCGCTGTTGCTGGGCGGTTCCAAAGCCTGGCCCAAATACAAAATGTTGGTGGGGTTTGGCCGCTCGGCGTGCAACCTGACCGAAGGGCGTTGCAAGGAGTTGCTGGAGCAGGTCATTCATGGGATGGAATTGGCCATGGTTGAAATGCGCCATTACATGGGCGGCAATGAGCGGTTCAGGCCGACTGGAGAAGCGATGATCGAGGCTTGGACGGCTGGGCTTGCGCGCAGCCTTAAGCCCTCTGTCACCTGACCCTGCACTACCAGTCAAATGTGGGAGCGAGCTTGCTCGCGATAGGGCCAGCCCAGCCAACGCAAATCCCTAGTGCAACCCATCCCGGAACTGCCCCGGCGTCATCCCGGTCCAGCGTTTGAACGCGCGGCTGAAGCTGCTGGTGTCGGCAAATCCCAACAGATAGCTGACCTCGCTCAACGAGCAATGCGGATCTTGCAGGTGCAGCAGCGCCAGGTTTTCCCGGCATTCATTGAGCAGCGCGTCGAAGCGGCAGCCTTCGTCGGCCAGGTGCCGTTGCAGGCTGCGCAGGCTCAGGTGCATGGCCTGGGCGATGCGTTCGGCGCTGGGTTCGCCTTCGGGCAGTTGGGCCTCGATGGCTGCTCGCACCTTGCGCTCCCAGGTCAGCGGCTTGAGCTGCGCGAGGGTGCGTTCGAGCACTGTTTCGTTGTGTTCGGCCAGCTCCGGGTTGGCGTCGTCCAGGTGGCTGTCGAAATCCGTGAGGTCGAACTCCAGGCAATCCTGCGCGGCACCGAAATGTACCGGCGAACGGAACACTTTGTGCCAGGGGCCGGGATCCGTCGGTTCCGGGCGCCGCAGGTACACCGCCAGCGGCGCGTAATCGCGGCCCAGGCGGTTGCGGCAGGTGCGCACATAAATCGCCGCGAACGCATCGATGGCCTCAAAGGCCGGCGCCGGTCGGCCCGGTGGCACCTCGAGGCTAAAGCGATAACGGTCCTCTGCGCGACTCAGTTGCAGGGTCAAGGCATCGCTGACCACCGGGTGATAGCGCACGATTCGTTCGAACACTTCCCGCAGACTGCCGCTGGCCACCAGGGCGTAACCCAGTGCATGAAAGGTGGTGGGGCTGACGAAACGCGAGACCCGCAGGCCGATGGCCGGGTCGTCGCTGGCTTGCACCGCCAATGTCCACAGGCGGGTGGTGGCCGAGAGCGGGTAGCGGGCGTTCGGGTCGTCCATCCACTGCGGGTCGAGGCCGGCCTCGACGCAGAGGGCGTGGCTGTCCAGGCCCAGCGCATCGAGCTGTTTGCGCAGGGCGCGGGTCCAGCTGGCGAGGGAGGTCGGTTCAGTCATGACGATTGGCGCTTGCGGTCAACAGG
Organism: Pseudomonas brassicacearum; assembly: GCF_000585995.1. Taxonomy (NCBI): domain Bacteria; kingdom Pseudomonadati; phylum Pseudomonadota; class Gammaproteobacteria; order Pseudomonadales; family Pseudomonadaceae; genus Pseudomonas; species Pseudomonas brassicacearum. The sequence goes on from NZ_CP007410.1 coordinate 169,735, forward strand.
TTGGCGTTTACGGCTACCACCCCATGGGACAACGCCCGGCAGGATGAGCACATCTCTAACAGAGGATGTAAGCCATGCACGGCACTTGCGCAAGCCCCGAGCGATTGAATGCACAACAGCGATCCGCCCATATTCGCCAGGTGGTCCTGGCCCGGGGTGAGGAATTGCGTCAGCGCTACCCGATTTTGCGTTACCAGGATGCGTTGGGCGCGGGCATCCTGGCGTTCGCCCTGGTTGGGATGATCGGTTCGGCGCTGCTCTACCTCAATGGTCACCTGGCCGGATGGGCGTGCTTGCTGCTCAACGCTTTTTTCGCGTCCCTGACCCACGAGCTGGAGCACGACCTGATCCACAGCATGTATTTCCGTAAGCAACGCCTGCCCCATAACCTGATGATGGGCCTGGTGTGGCTGGCGCGCCCGAGCACCATTAACCCGTGGATCCGCCGCCATCTGCACCTTAACCATCACAAGGTGTCCGGCAGCGAGGCCGATATGGAGGAGCGCGCCATCACCAATGGCGAGCCCTGGGGGCTGGCGCGGTTGTTGATGGTGGGCGACAACGTCATGTCGGCCTTCATCCGCCTGTTGCGAGCCAAGACCTGGGCGCACAAGCGCAGCATCCTCAAGCGCACGCTGAAGGTGTACTTCCCGCTGGCGCTGCTGCATTGGGGCGCCTGGTATGCGTTTCTCGGTTTTCATGGGGCCAACGGCGTCGCCAGCCTTTTGGGGACTTCGGTGGAGTGGTCGGCGACCACGCTGTCGGTCATGCACGTGATCGACATCGCGGCGGTGGTGATCATCGGGCCGAATGTACTGCGCACCTTTTGCCTGCACTTCATCAGCTCGAACATGCACTACTACGGCGACATCGAGCCGGGCAATGTCATCCAGCAAACCCAGGTGCTCAACCCCTGGTGGTTGTGGCCGTTGCAGGCGTTCTGCTTCAACTTCGGCAGCAGCCATGGCATTCATCATTTCGTCGTGAAGGAGCCGTTCTACATCCGCCAACTGACGGTGCCGGTGGCCCACAAGGTGATGCGGGAGATGGGGGTGCGGTTCAATGACTTCGGCACTTTTGCTCGGGCCAATCGGTTTGTGCGCCAGGAAGGTGTGGTGCGGGAGGCAGGGGGGACGGTGCGGGTTTGAAACTAACCTGTACGAAGGGCCAGAACTGAACCTGTGGCGAGGGAGCTTGCTCCCGCTGGGCTGCGCAGCAGCCCCAAAAAAAACGGGCCGCTTCGCGTCCAGCGGGAGCAAGCTCCCTCGCCACAGGGAACGGGTTGCAGTTAGAACTGGTAACTCACCGTAGCCGCCACATTGCGCTCTTCGCCCATGTAGCAGAAGCTCAGGCTGGCGCACGAAGCGACGTAGGTTTCGTTCGTCAGGTTGTTCGCGTTCAGGCGAACGTCCACGCCTTTCAAGCCGACCTTGCCCAGGTCATACCCCACCGATGCATCGAACAGCGTGTAGGACGGCACCTTCATGGTGTTCTCCGCGTCGGCCCAGCTGTAGCCGACATACCGCACGCCGCCGCCCAGGCGCAGGCCATCGAGTGTGCCGCTGTCGAATTGGTAGTCTGCCCAGACCGAGGCCATGTGACGCGGGGCCTGGGTCGGTGAGTTACCCTTGTTTTCGATGATGTCGGTGGGCGTGCTCAACGTACTGATCATCGATTTCGAGTATTCGATGTCGGTAAAGGTGTAGCTGCCCAGCACTTTGAACTGCTCGGTCAATTGCAGATGCGCTTCCAGTTCCAGGCCTTGGGAACGCACGGCACCGACAGCACGGTAGAAGTTGTCCTGGGGCAGTTTGGTCGCCAGGTTTTCCTGGTCGATGCGAAACAGCGAGGCCGTGTACAGGTCATCCGTGCCCGGTGGCTGGTACTTCAGGCCCAATTCCCATTGCTTGCCATCGGTGGGCGGCAGCGGGTTGCCGGCGCTGTCGGCGTAGGAGTTCGGGTTGAACGACTCGGAGTAGCTGATGTACGGCGCCAGGCCGTTGTCGAACAGGTACAGCGCCCCGGCGCGGCCGGTGAGCTTGGTGCGTTTGTCGTTGATCTCGGTGCCTTCCGGACGACCGAATTCGGCAATGCGGTTTTCATCCGAGGTTTCGACCCAGTCCTGGCGCAGGCCGAGGGAGAAACGCCATTTGTCCATTTCGATCAGGTCTTGCAGGTAGACACCGGTTTGCTCCAGGCGCCGCAGGTAGCTGGTGGGACTGAAGTAGCTGATGGCCGAGTTGCCATAGGCCGGGTCGAAGGCATTGATCGGGGCCAGGCTGCCGCTGGTCCAGTCGACCACGGTCTTGCGCCGCTGGTAGTCGGCGCCCATCAGCACGGTGTGCTTGGTCGCGCCGGTGAAAAACTCAGCCTGCAACATGTTATCGACGATGAACGAATGGAGCTTTTCTTCGGCGCCGGTGTAATAACGGTTCAGCTCGTTGCTGGTGGGCGTGGTCCAGCCGAAGGCGTAGACCTGGTCGTTCTTGACCTCGGAATCCAGGTAACGGAAGTTCTGCCGGGCGGTGAAGACATCGTTGAAACGGTGTTCGAACTGGTAGCCGAACGACTGCTGGTCACGCTCATAGCGGTCGATACCGGGTTCGCCTTCGAAGAAGTGTTCGGAAATCCGCCGGCCGTTGCGCGGGTGCAAGGCGCCGTCGGCCGGCATGCCGCCGTGGTAGCCGCCATCGGGGTCATGTTGCAGGTAGGCCTGGAGCGTCAGTGAGGTGTCTTCGCTGAAATCGATGTTCACCGTAGGCGCGAGGGCGAAGCGTTTTTCCTTGTTGTGGTCGAACTGGGTGTCGGAGGAGTCCGCCAGGCCGATCAGGCGATAAGTGATGCGTTTGTCTTCGTCCACGGGCCCAGTGAAGTCGAAGCCCATGCCGCGTTGGCCCTGGGTGCCGACGGTGGCCTGGACCTGGTGATAGGCCTCGTACTGGGGCTTCTTGCTGGTGAGCGCCACCAGGCCACCCGGCGAGCTGCGGCCATAGAGCACTGAGGAAGGCCCCTTGAGAATATCGACCCGCTCCAGGAAGTACGGGTCGACCTGCATGGAGCTGTAGGTGCCGCTGTCGCCCATGGACTTGAGGCCGTCGAGGTAGATGTTGTCCACCGAGCCATCGTTGAAGCCCCGCATCGCCACGTAGTCGTAACGGTGGGTGGCGCCGTAGGGATTGGTCAGCACGCCAGGGGTGTAGCGCATGGCCTGGGACACGGTTTGTGCGCCCTGATCGTCCATTTGCTGGCGGGTGACCACGGACACGCTTTGCGAGGTTTCCCGCAGGGCCGTACTGGTCTTGGTGGCGACCTGGCTGTGGGTGGCGTTGTAGCCTTCCATGCTGCCCAGGGCGTTACCCAGGGCGAAGCCTTTGATGTCGGTGGCCGGCAGCGCCAGGCTGTTGCCCTGGACCTCGGTTTGCAGCACGTAGCTGCTCCCGTCCTGGCTGACGGCAACCAGTCCCGAACCGCTGAGCAGATGACTCAGGGCCTGGTCCGTCGAGTACTCGCCTTTGAGTCCCGGCGACTGGACGCCGCCGGTTTGCTCCGGGGTGCTTGCCAGGGTGATCCCGGCCCGACGGGCGAACAGGTTCAGTACATCGCTCAACGGGCCGGCAGGAATGTTGTAGCTCTGGCGGCCGGTGGACAGGCCGTCCTGGGCGGCGATAGCGAGCATTGGCACGGCGCCGATGCCCAGCGCCATGGAGAACAGCGCGGCATGGATCGCCTGGCGCAACAGGCCCGGTGGCGAAGAAACGTCGAAGGAGGTCTTGAGAGGTACGCGCTCAGTCATTGTAGGTTCCGTTGGAGTCACTGAAAGCCAATAAGCGTTGCTTACTGTCCTAGCCGGACGTCCCCGCAAAACCCGCCAAAAAAAATCAAACCGCACGTTCCAGCGTGACCCACCAACGGGTGCGATAGCGCAGTTGCACGGGAAGCATGCGAGGCAGGACGGCCAGCAGCTTGTCGGTGTCCTCCAGGCGGAACACCCCCGACAAGCGCAGATCGGCAATCGACGCGGCGCATTTCAAATAGCCGGGGCGGTAGCGTCCTACTTCGTTGAGGAAGTCTTCCAGGCGCATGTTGCGCGTGACGATCAGCCCGTCCGCCCAGGCGCCGACATCCATGTCCAGCGCTGGCGCCAGCAGGGCTGTCGATGAGGTGATCACATAGCTCTGCCCGGCAGAGACCTGGATAGGTGTGCCGGCGTCGCTGCGATGGGAACGGATCGCTACGCTGCCGCTGGCGACGCTCAAGCGCGTGCAGTCGCGGTCCTGGCGCACGACGAAGCGCCCGTCCAATCCTTCGAACAGGCCGTGGCGGCTTTGGACCAACAGGGGGCGCCCCGGGTCGCGGGCGCAAGTGACCATGACTTCACCGCGGGCCAGGCTGATCAGGCGCTGCTTGGCCGTGTAGTCCAGGTCGGCGGCGCTGTCGGTGTTGAGTTCAAGCCGCGTACCGTCCGGCAGCTGGAAGCCTCGTCGTTCACCCGTGGCGGTGGCGAAGTCGGCGTTCCACGGCTGCCAGCCCAGGTCTTTGCCCAGCCATGCGGCGGACCCCATCAGTGCAACGCCCGACAACAGCTTCAGGGCCTGCCGTCGGCCGAGTCGCTGGGCGCTGTTTTCCAGGGTTTCGAGGGCGATGTGGGCACCGGGCACTGCCCGCAGGTTCGAGGTTAACTCGCTGTGCAGCGATTGCACCCGTTGCCAGGCCAGTTCGTGCTCGTGATGGGCGGCGCGCCAGGCATCGCACTGTTGGCGCAACGTGGGGTTGGCGGCATGGTTGCGCAGGCGCAGCAGCCAGTTGATCGCCTGCCTGACCACCTGCTGGGACGGGCCGTTGCGTCGGTTCTGTGAGTGATCCATGGGTTCAGCTTTCATAGCGCAACACATAGCAGTGGTACAGCGCATCGGCGACGTAACGTTCCACCGAGCGCAGCGAAATGCCCATCTGTTCGGCAATCTGCTTGTACGTCAGGCCTTCGCACTGGGCCAGCAGAAACGCCCTGCGCACTTTCGGCTTGAGCCCTTCGAGCATTCTTGCAATGGCTTCGAGCAATTCCAGGATCAAGGCCTGGGCTTCGGCACCGGGGGTTTCGGTTTGTGGCAGGTGAGCTATGGTTTCGAGGTAGGCGCGCTCGATTTCTGTTCGACGCCAATGGTCGATCACCAGGCCTTGGGCGATGGTGCGCAAAAAAGCGCGTGGCGCCTTGAGTTCCAGGCGTTCGGTACGTTGCAGCAGGCGAACGAACGTGTCCTGGGCCAGGTCCGCCGCATCGGCGGCATTGCCCAACCGGTTGCGCAGCCAGGTATTGAGCCAGCCGTGATGGTGGTTGTAGAGCGTCTGTACTGCAAACTCGGGAGATGACATGAACGCGACGGCCTGGCTATCACAAATGATAATAGGTCGCATTGTCATCATGGGGTGGCGAATTTGCAACCACCGTTGGACCGACGCAAACGAGGACGATCGTTCCATCCACGGCCAAAAGGACAATCGGCGCTGTGCCCCTCGTCGGCCAATGTCATAAAGCCCTAATTTTTTTCAAGCGCTAGCCGACAGAGTGATAAGCGTGCACCAAAGTGGAGCATGGCAGAATGCCTGCTCGTGCTTTTCACATGAAATATTGCAATTGGAATGCAACCCCACTCTTTGCATAAGAAGCCCATCGATGAATCTAAAATTCAGCCACAAAATCCTTCTGGCCGCCTCGGGTGTGGTGGTTCTGGCTTTTGCCCTGTTCACGCTCTACAACGACTATCTGCAGCGAAATACCATCGCCCGCAGCCTCGAGTCCTCCATTGAACAATCCGGTGACCTGACGGCCAGCAGCATCCAGAACTGGATGAGTGGCCGGATACTGGTGCTGGAAAACCTGGCGCAGAACATCGCGCATCAGGGCGCCGGTGCCGATTTGCCGGGCCTTGTCGATCAGCCGGCACTGACGTCGAATTTCCAGTTCACCTATGTGGGCCAGGTCAACGGTGTGTTCACCCAACGCCCCGACGCAAAAATGCCCGACGGCTACGACCCGCGTCAGCGCCCTTGGTACAAACAAGCCGTCACTGCCGACAAAACCATGCTGACCCCGCCGTACCTGGCGGCGGTCGGTGGCTTGGTGGTGACTGTCGCACTGCCGGTGAAGCACAACGGTGAACTGCTCGGCGTGGTGGGTGGCGACCTGAGCCTGGAAACCCTGGTGAAGATCATCAATTCCGTGGACTTCGGTGGCATCGGCCATGCTTTCCTGATCAGCGGCGACGGGCAGGTGATCGTCAGCCCGGACAAAGACCAGGTGATGAAGAACCTCAAGGACATCTACCCCGGCACGCCGGTGCGCATCGGCAAGGGCATCCAGGATGTTGAGTTGAACGGGCAGGACCGCATCCTTTCGTTCACCCCGATCACTGGCCTGCCGAACGCTGAGTGGTACATCGGTCTGTCGATCGATAAGGCAAAAGCCTACGCACCGTTGAGCCAGTTCCGCACGTCTGCGTTGATCGCGATGTTTGTCGCGGTGGCGGCCATTGCGTTGCTGCTGAGCATGTTGATCCAGGTGTTGATGCGTCCGTTGACCACCATGGGGCGCGCCATGCAGGACATCGCCCAGGGCGAAGGCGACCTGACCCGGCGCCTGGTCGTGCAGGGCAAGGACGAATTCGCGGTATTGGGTGGTTCGTTCAACCAGTTCGTGGAGCGGATTCACGCCTCGATTTCCGAAGTATCCTCGGCGACACGGCAGGTGCATGACCTGTCGCAGCGGGTAATGACTTCGTCCAACGCTTCGCTCATCGGCTCGGATGAACAGAGCGCTCGCACCAACAGTGTGGCGGCGGCCATCAACCAGTTGGGCGCCGCGACCCAGGAAATCGCCCGCAACGCCGCCGACGCTTCACAACATGCCAGCGGTGCCAGCGAGCAGGCCGATGACGGGCGCCAAGTGGTGGAAAAAACCATCCATGCCATGACCGAGCTGTCGCAAAAAATCAGCCTTTCGTGCACTCAGATCGAAACCCTGAACGCCAGCACCGATAACATCGGGCACATCCTGGACGTGATCAAGGGCATCTCCCAGCAAACCAACCTGCTGGCCTTGAACGCCGCCATCGAAGCGGCCCGCGCCGGTGAAGCCGGACGTGGTTTTGCGGTGGTGGCCGATGAAGTGCGCAACCTGGCGCATCGCACCCAGGAGTCGGCGGAAGAAATCCACAAGATGATCACCTCGCTGCAGGTCGGTTCCCGTGAAGCGGTAACCACGATGAACGCCAGCCAGGCGTCCAGTGAAGAAAGCGTGGAAGTCGCCAACCAGGCCGGCCTGCGGCTGGTCAGCGTGACGCAGCGCATTGGCGAGATAGACGGCATGAACCAGTCGGTGGCCGCCGCGACCGAAGAGCAGACCGCCGTGGTGGAAACCCTCAACATGGACGTCAGCCACATCAACCTGTTGAACCAGCAAAGCGTGGCCAACCTCAATGAAACCCTGAAGGATTGCGATGCCTTGTCCCAACAGGCCAACCGGTTGAAGCAACTGGTGGACAGCTTCAAGATCTGAGGCCTCAGCTGACATCACCGCAAGCTGAGCCACCGCTTTCGCGAGCAAGCTCGCTCCCACAGGGGAATGGTTGTGAAGCTGAAACTCGGGTCCACCTCGGAACCAATGTGGGAGCGGGCTTGCCCGCGAAGGCGGCGGCACAGGCTACATCACCGACACAGATCCACCGCTTTCGCGAGCAAGCTCGCTCCCACAGGGGATTGGCGGTGGGCCTGGATCTTGGGTTCACTCCAACTCAATGTGGGAGCGAGCTTGCTCGCGATGGCGATCTTCAATGCAGCACAGGCCGCTCAGCCCAATGCTTGAACCTCAAGCCAACCCAATCCCTGTGGCGAGGGAGCTTGCTCCCGCTCGGCTGCGAAGCAGTCGTAAACCGGCGGGTGCGGTGTGTCTGATGCTCCGCATTTGGCGGGTTTTGGGGCCGCTTCGCGGCCCAGCGGGAGCAAGCTCCCTCGCCACGGGGTTTGTCGATTGCCTTGAGTGAACAGCATTAGCCCCACATCGAGGAAGGGCTGTGCCTTAGGCGAACATCACTTGCACATTCCCCATCGCCTCATCGGCAAACCCTTGCAGGAAGTCCCTGAACCCGGACGGGGTATGGGCGTCGGTGTGGTCGGCGATGATGGTCCAGGTGGCGCGGCAGCGGTTGTCTGCCAGGGGCTCGACGCGCATGGCCGCCCAGAGATTGTCGATGCCCAGGGTGTTGTAGATCAGCGTCCAGGTCATGTGCATGGCCTGGTCGTCACGGCTGTTGAGCTGTTCCACCACCAGGTTCTGGCCGTCGCGGAAGAATTTCTTGCGCAGGGAGCGCACGCCGTCGCCGGTCATTTCGATATGCTCCAGCGCCGGAATAAAGCGCTCGAATCCGCCAAAATTACCCACCACTTCCCAGACACGCGCCGCGTCGGCCGTTACTTCCACCGAGGTTTCGACCTGGCAGGCGTGGGGGGTTTTGATCAGGGTGTCGGGTTGAAATGCACTCATGGTCTTGCTCCTTGCTTTGGGTTGAGGGTGTTTCAAATGAAGTCGATGGCCTTGAGGTAGTCAGCGCCACGGCGCAGCAGGGCCGGGGATTTTTCCGGGTAGCAGGCGCCCATCTGCCGAACACCGGCACGGGCGTTGTCGTGGCTGATCAACGAGATATCGCCAATGTCTTCCTCGAAGCCGTTGAGGTAGAAACCCAGCACGCCAAACAACGCGTTGTCGGCATCGACCCGGCCTAATTGCCGCTGCCAGTCGGCGACGCTCACCAACGAGAATTCCCGGCCGCTGTCGCGGAACGACGCCACATAGGCGTCCCAGCTCAAGGGTTCGGGGTTGTGCAGGTTGAACACCGCTTGCGTCGGCTGATAACGGCTGGCGTGGAAGGCGATGAAGCGGGCGAGGAAGTCCACCGGCATCAAGTCGAAATTGAGGGACAGGTCCGGCACCTGGCCGAGTTGAATCGAGCCCTTGAGCATCAGCATCAAGCGGTTTTTATGGGGTTGGCAGACCCCGGTCAGGCTGTTGAAACTGATGTTGCCAGGGCGGAACAGATTGACCAGCACCCCTCGTTCGCGGGCCCTCTGCAGGATCCGTTCGCCGACCCACTTGGACAGGTTGTAGCCGTTCTTGATGTAGATCGGCGGCGTCTTGGCGGCGGGTTGTTCCAGGACCTGTCCATCGGCGTCCAGGGCGCTGGACGCCGAAAGCGTGGAGACGAAGTTGAAGATCTTCTTGCTGCGCCCTTCACACAGGCGCAGGCATTCGAAGATCGGCTCCACGTTGTCCGGTGCCAGCGACGCATAGTCGAGCACATGATTGACATGGGCAGCGTTATGCACCAGCGCGCCGAAGGTGCGGTCGATGCGAGCGTAGACGTCATCCGGCAAACCCAATTGCGGCTGGGTGATGTCGGCGGCATAGACACTGACGCGACTCAGGTCCAGGTGCGACAGACGATTGTCCCGCAAGGCCTGGGAAAAGCGCTCAGCCGCGCTTTGCTCTGCGGACGCGCGCACCAGGCAGGCGACTTCGGTGGCGCCCCAGGCCAGCAACGCCTCGACGATGTGCACGCCGAGAAAGCTGTTGGCCCCGGTCACCAGCACCTTATGCACATCACCGCACTGGCTGATGGGCAACGGGTCGAGGTTGAGTTCCGCTTCGGCATCGATGAAGGCCTGGGGGCTGAGGGTCGATGCGCTGCTCTGTCCGGAGTCGTCCAGCAACTGCGCCAAGGTCATCAGCGTGGGCGCCTCGATGAAACGATTGATCGACAAGCTGCGCCCGAACGTCTGGCGGATGCTCAACAGCAGTTGCGACAGCAGGATCGAATGCCCGCCCAAGTTGAAGAAGCTTTCGTCCGTGGCAATGTCCTCGACCGGCAGTTCCAGCAGCTCGGCCCACAGTTGCTGCAATTGTGTTTCCAGGGCGTTCTGCGGCTGGCGCCGCTGGCTGCCGACATGGACCTGCACCGCCGTTGCCAGCAATGCCCGGCGATCGACCTTGCCGTTGCTGGTGTAAGGCAGGCTGGGCAATTCGACATAGGCCGCCGGGTGCATGTAGCTGGGCAGCGTGTTTTGCACATGCTCGCGCAAGGCCTGGAGGGCAGCGCCGGGCCGCTCCTCCCGGGGATGCACCAGGAACGCCAGGATCCGCCGCCGCTCATCGACCCCCACCGCCACCTGGCGAAACAACTGGCTGTCCCGCAGGCAGTGTTCGATTTCCTCGGGCTCGACCCGAAAGCCACGGATCTTCACCTGATTATCGCGACGTCCACTCAGCTCAATGCCACTGTCGGTCCACTGGCCGATATCGCCAGTGCGATACACCCGCAAGGTTTGCCCGGCGGGCAGCGTCAGGTTGAGGTAACGGGTCGCGGTCAGTGTCGGGTCGTTCAGATAGCCCAGGCCCACCCCCGGCCCGGCGATGTACAGCTCGCCTGGCGTGCCTTGCGGTACGGGCTGCAGCTGTTCGTCCAGGATCAGCACCCGGCCATTGGCGATGGGCACGCCGAGGTTGCGGTTGTTGTCGCCGATGCCGAATTGCCGCGTTGTCGCCAGCACCGTGGTTTCGGTCGGGCCATAAATATTGTGGAACCTGCACTGCGGCGCGAGCTGTTCGATCACGAACGGCTCGCAGACATCGCCACCGGTAATCAAGTGGGCCAGGCCCAACGGCGCCTCCAGCGGCATCACGCTCAGGAGTGCGGGCGGCAGGAACGCGTGAGTCACCTGCTGTGCGCCCATCAGTTCCACCAATTGTTGTGGATCGCGGCGCTGGTCTTCGCTGGGGACAACCAGTACCGCGCCCTGGATGAAGGTCGGCAGGATATCCAACAGCGACGCGTCGAAATTGATGGTGGAAAATTGCAGCGCCCGACTGTCGCGCTGCAAGCCGACATAGTCGCCATACCAGGCGCAGAAATGGCTGAGGTTGCGATGGCTGAGCAACACGCCTTTGGGTTGGCCGGTGGTGCCGGAGGTGTAGATCGCCACGGCGGGCTCGTCGATGGCCATCACCCGACGGATCAGCGAGGTCGGGATGCCAGGCTTGGACGCCGGCAGCCGATGCACATTCAGCGTCGGCAGCATGAGGTCGTCCAAGTCGCTGTCGCCGTCGTGCAGCAGCAGGTCTGCCCGGGCGTTCTCCAGGATAAAACGCCGACGTTGCGCCGGGTGTTGCGGGTCCAGCGGCAGGTACACGGCACCACAACCCAGCACCGCCAGGATCGCCGCGTACAGTGGCGCTGACTTGGGCAGGCAGACGCCGATCACCAGCGGTTGGTCGGAGGCTTGCCGAAGCTTTTCCAGCATGGCGTGCTGCAACCTCAGCGCCAGGCCACGCAAGGATTTGTAGTCGGTGAGCTGACCATCGACCCACAGGGCCGGTTGCGTCGCGTCATCGAGCATGCGCTGTTCGATGCTGTGCATCACCGGCACTTCGGCCGCGGTCAATAGCAAGGGTACCGGTGGCCGGTTGAGACGGTGCTCGAAGGCCAATGGCTCCAGGGCATCGAGCGCCTGCAAGGGCTGGTCGGCAGCGTCAGCCTGCACCGTCGGCCAGTGATCGAAGCAGGTTTCATCCCGGGAAAACTGACTGACCAGCCGCGCACCGTCCTCGACCACCGCTGCCAGCGTACGCAGCCGCAGGGACTGGCCGTTGCCGTCGCTGTGCTCGGCGATCATCTGCCGCGACAACAACCGCTGCGCACCGTCGTGAATAACCACCACCGATTGCGGCAATGCCTGATCGGGTATTGCCTGCAATGCCACGCGCACCTGAAGGCACAACCGGGCCTGGATGACGCTCGGCGCCGTACCGTCGTCGATCAACACATCCACCGCATCGTGGCTGGCCAACGATTCATGAGCGACGACCCCATGGCCGTGCAGTTCGAGTTCCTGGGCCAGTTCGGCCATGGCCTGGCTTGTGCCAGACACTGCAATTTCGAGGCGTCTCATCGAAGGGTCCTCATGGGGTCAAGTAGTCGGCGAGGGCGTCGCGTACGCAGGGGGAGGCGAGCATGGAGCTGCCGCGCAAAAAGCGCGTGATGTTGCCCACCAACGGGTGAAAACGATTGATGGGGTAGGCCAGCGCGCTGGCGTCTTCACGCAGCGACTGGCGCACCGATTCGTCGACGGGCAGGTGGGCGATCAGCTCGAAATCGAACGCCTGCTGCAGATCGCTCGCCAAGTACTGGGCGATGAAACCGGGCAGCAATCGCGCAAGCGCCTCGCGGTCCTGGTCGGGCGCGGTGCGCCAATAGATCTGCACCAACCGCGTCCAGAAACCGGAGTGGCGGCCTTCGTCCAGCAAGTGGTCGGCCATCAGTCCCTTGATCGAGGCCTTGACCGAATCATCGCGAGCGAACGCCGCCACTTCGTTGGTCACGGTGTTCTCGGCAATAGCGATGCAGATCAACTCCACGGCGCTGAGCAAATGCTCCGGCGCCTGGGCCAGCGTTGCCGGGATCGCACGGCTGAGTTCGATCTGCGAAGGCAACGGGATCGGTGCGATGCCGGTCATGTCGATGGTCTGCTGCATGAAGTCCATTGCCACCAGGGCGTGGTAATCCTCGTCCACCACCACGGTCATTGCGTCATAGCGGCAGGCGAACGGGAACTCGATGCCGAAGCTGTTCTTGGCGATACGCCGGGCGGTGTGGTCCACCAGTTCTGTCTCGAAAATCACCACGTCGTTGATGAACTTGTAGAGGCTCTGCACCAGCACAAAATCGCGCAGCTGCGGGCAGTGGCTGAGAAAGGTCTGGCTGTGCACCAGCGGCTGACGGCTCATGGGGAAGATCAGCTTGTCGTCGTCCTCCACCCGACGCCGTGGTCGGGTGCGGATGGTGGCGCGGCTTTCCCAGGCATCGGCAAAGGATTGGTATTCAGCGGCGTTCATGGCATCACCTGCGCAACCGGCTGGGCCATGCTCTGGCGCAGACCGTCCCACAGTGCCGCGCGGCTGTGGACGGCGGCGAGGGCAGCGGCCAATACCTCCGTTTCGCGCTGGGGGTCGCCGTCGATCAGCCGGGCCAGCAGTTTTTCCGCCGCCGGGCCGTGGTCTTCGGAGTCGACCTCGATGTGTCGTTGCAGGTAGTAACGAAAGGTCGGCGCCTGATCCAGGCCAATGCCCCAGGCGTCCAGCATGCGCTGGAACATTTGCGGGATGACACTCTCGCGACCATGCACGAACGCGGCGGCGACGCTGTGGGCCGGGGCGTGCAGGGCGGTGTGCAGGGTCTGGCGAACAAAGCGTGCCGCGGCGGGTTCTACCTCGACGCTTTCCAGTGCCGTCTCGGGGCTGACACCTTCCTGCTGCAGAGTGATGAATTGCTCGATCGCACGGGTATCGGCACCGACCTCCCGCATGGCGTCCAGGTACAGTTCGAAATGGCTGCAATAGCCGGCTCCGGGGCGGTCATCCGATTCCTCGCCCAAGACAATTTCGTTGATCAGGCGTGCAGCGTGTGGGTCCGCCGGCGGCAGCCAGGGCAGGTGGACACAGGTCAGCTCGCGCTGCAGCCGTTTGGTCAGTGACATGAAGTCCCATACGGCAAACACGTGGCTTTCCATAAAGCGGCGTAACAGATCAATTGATGTTATTTCGGAAAAAACCGGGTGTTGGCCAAGTTCGTGCTTTTTCAAAAATAATTGTTCTTTGGTTGGCTGCATTGGAACGTCCTCATCAATGATGTTGTGTTCGGAAAGTTGCCCGTTTTTTATTGAGTCGAACGGGCGCCTGAACCGAAGTCCATGATTTACCCAAGTGGCTCAATTTGTTGCTTTGAATGCGTATTGTCGGCTTGGAGCGCCCGATTCTTAAGCGTTGGTCGGAAGCGGACACAGTCGATAACAATTCGACGATTAAAAAACTAATACACAAAACAAGTAAGCGGCAAGAGATTTTTTAATTATTTAAAGTGGCAAGTTTATTAGGCGCGAAGTGGGCTATTAAAACTTTTTATATAAGTTTTATTCAGGCGAAGAGGCTCCTTCCGATTTAGGGGTATCAGAATCGAATAGTTCGAGTGAATGCCTCACTCGGAGCACTTCAGGGATCAGGGAATTAAGAAATTTGTGATTTATGGGAGGGACGCCGGTCGGACAGCCGATCATCCCGCCAGTGGGCGACGCTCCTTGCGTATTGGCTTCGATTCGCTTGGCCTATGGCCAGGCGCTGACTTCTTCAGGTCTGTTTTTTAATCGACAAGCGCAAGAGTGAGCCCAAATCGATGGCAGTGCCATTGAACTGATTGGGCGACGCGCTGCGGCCACGGTCAGACCGCGCTGGGCAGGCGAGCGTAGGGTCGGAAGGATATGTAAGAAGTTTTTACGCCGGCGGGACCGCCGGCGTGGGATCAACGATTTGACTGCTGCTCCAGATACCGGCGCATGGTGACGGAGGCTTTTTCCAGGTGGAGTTCCAGCAAGCCAATGGCTTTATCAATGTCTTTGGCACGCGCGGCGTCAAGCAGCGCGCGGTGATCGTCCTGACTCAACTTGCCCAGCCCCATGGACGACAGATGAAAGCGTAAAAAACGCTCTTCTTCATTGAGCTCGCGCTCGACCAGGTCCAGCAGTTTTCCGTTGGGCGCCTTATGGTAAAGCGACATGTGAAACAGCCGGTTGAGCTTGCCGATCTCTGCGTGGTTGGTTTCCGTTTCCAACTGTTCGATGTATTGGGCGGCCAGGGCCAGATCGCTGTCATCGAGCAGCGGAATGGACAGGCGCAGGGCGAAAGACTCCAGGACCGAACGCAGGGCGTAGGTCTCGACCGCATTGTTGGTGATCAACGGCGCTACCACGGCGCCTTTGTGCTGGACCACATTGAGCAGTGATTGGGCCTCGAGTTGGCGCAACGCCTCGCGTACCGGCATGCGGCTTACTCCGAACAGGTCCGCCAGTTCCTGCTGGCGCAGGGCGGTGCCGCAAGGCAGGCGCCCATCGAGAATGGCTTCGCGCAGGGATTCTTCGATGATCGAGCGTGCCTGGTCAGCGGGAATGGGTCCGTTGACCTGGATAGTGCTGAGCGGTTTGGGCTTCTGTGTCACGACAACGCACCCTGAATGGTTATAGCGAATTGGATCCAAACGAACATTAGTTACAGATTGCCAAGCCGTCAAAGTATCGCGGCCGCGGCTCCTGAACTAAAGTTTAGCGTGCCTGCGGTGATTGCACCCTGCCATTGTTTTTTGCCGGCCCAGGCTTCACCATCCAACGAATTTCCAACGGCCCTTTTCGGACGTATTTCCCTTGGCTGCACCTTCTCCTGTCCTCAGGTCCTTGCGCTGGTTGTGTTCGGCATTGTTGCTGGCCGGCCTCCTGCTGGGCGGCCTGCGGGCTGACTGGGACTTTGCGCAGATCAGCCGACGGGCGCAAGCGATATATGGCCCGCTGGGCGAAGGGCAACAACGAATCGACGCATGGCAACAATTGTTAGCGACCCAGAAGCAGATTCCGGAGCTCGAGCAGCTCAAGGTGGTGAACCTGTTCTTCAACAAACAGGTGCGCTACGTGGAAGACATCGACCTGTGGCATGAGGTCGACTATTGGGAAACGCCGATCCAGGCCCTGTGGAAGGGCGCCGGTGATTGCGAGGACTACGCCATCGCCAAGTACTTCAGCCTGCGTCATCTCGGGGTGTCCAGTGACAAGCTGCGCATCACCTACGTCAAGGCCTTGCGGCAGAACCGTGCGCACATGGTGCTCACCTATTACGCCACGCCCGAGGCGATGCCGCTGGTACTCGACAGCCTGATCGACGGCATCCAGCCGGCCAGCCAGCGAACCGACCTGTTGCCGGTCTACTCTTTCAATGCCGAAGGGCTGTGGCTGCCGGGTGCCAAGGGCAACAAAAAAGTGGGTGACACCAAACGCCTGTCTCGATGGCAGGACGTGTTGAAGAAAATGCAGGCCGAGGGTTTTCCGGTCGAGACGACTAACTAGGAGCGCGCGCTCAGATGTCCTTGTTCAAACAGCTGTTGATCGCTATCTGTCTGTTCCTGGTGGTTGCCTTCAGCGGCAGCTTCATGGTCAGCCTGGAGAGTTCGCGGGCCCAGTACGTCAACCAGTTGCGCTCCCACGCCCAGGACGCGGCCACGGCGCTGGCGCTGTCGTTGACGCCGAACATCGACGACCCGGCGATGGTGGAGCTGATGGTCAGCTCGATCTTCGACAGCGGCTACTACGCCAGCATCCGCGTGGTCGACGTGGCGACCGACAAGACCCTGGTCGAGCGCACCGGCACGCCGGACGCCGGCAGCGTGCCGCAGTGGTTCATTAAGCTCATTGGCCTGGAGCCGGCCGGTGGCGATGCCATCGTCAGCCGCGGCTGGGAGCAGGCGGCGCGAGTCGAAGTGGTCAGCCACCCGATGTTCGCCCTCGCCAAGCTCTGGCAGAGCGCATTGGGCAGCCTGGGCTGGTTGTTGCTGTGCGGTGCCGTGAGCGCGGTGCTGGG
This sequence comes from Pseudomonas brassicacearum, assembly GCF_000585995.1. Taxonomy (NCBI): domain Bacteria; kingdom Pseudomonadati; phylum Pseudomonadota; class Gammaproteobacteria; order Pseudomonadales; family Pseudomonadaceae; genus Pseudomonas; species Pseudomonas brassicacearum. Next base: position 186,230 of record NZ_CP007410.1, read on the forward strand.
GGCCTTGCTGCTGCGTCGCCAGCTCAAGCCGCTGGATTACATGGTGCATCAATCCCATGCCATTGCCCGGCGCGAATTCTTGAGCCTGCCGGAGCTGCCGCGCACCCCTGAGTTGCGTCGTGTGGTGCAGGCGATGAACCAGATGGTCGAGAAGCTCAAGGCGCTGTTCCAGGAGCAGGCCGAGCGCAGCGAGAAACTGCGGGTCGAGTCCTACCAGGACAACCTGACGGGCCTGGCCAACCGGCGTTACTTCGAAATGCAGCTCAATGCCCGGGTGAGTAACCCGGAGCAGGCCAGTTCCGGTTATCTGCTGTTGCTGCGGGTCAAGGACCTGGCCGGTTTGAACCAGCGCCTGGGCGGGCAGCGCACGGACCAGTTACTCATGGCCGTGGGCGAGCAATTGCTGCGTGAGTGCGCCCGGCATCCGGAAACCCACAACCTGGTGACGCGCATCCGCGGCGGCGAGTTCGCCGTGCTGGCGCCAGGGCTGGTCCGTGACGAAGCGCTGCAATTGGCGCAGAACCTCGAAAACGCCTTGGCGAGCTTGCACGCCACTGGCGCGACCGATGTGGCCTCGGTGGCTTCCATCGGACTGGCGCCGTTCATTCATGGCGACTCGCCGCAAGCGGTGCTCCAGCTCGGCGACCAGGCTCTTGCCCAGGCCGAGAGCCAGGGTGAGCCGGGTTGGGCGTGCCTGGACCATAGCGCGTCGGCCAGCGTTGGCGACGATCACCATGCCTGGCATACGTTGCTCGACCAGGCGTTGAGTCATCAGCGTTTTGAGCTGTACTTCCAACCGGTGGTGGCCGCTCAGGACACCCAAGTGGTGTTGCATTACAAAGTTCTGTCGCGATTGCTGGATGAGCACGGCCAGACCATTCCCGCTGGGCGCTTCCTGCCCTGGCTGGAGCGCTTTGGCTGGACTGCGCGGTTGGACCGCTTGATGCTTGAACAAGTGCTCAAGCAGATGGCTGGGCACGAACAGTCCCTGGCGCTGAACCTGTCCTCCGCGACCCTGGCCGACCCTCAGGCGCTGAATAAAATCTTTGAAATCCTGCGGGCCCATTCCAACCTCGGGCCGCGCTTGACCCTGGAGATTGGTGAAGAGCAATTGCCAGAGCAAGCGGTGCTGGAGCAGTTGACCCGGCGTCTGCGCGAACTTGGCTTCTCCCTGAGCCTGCAGCGCTTTGGTGGGCGGTTCAGCATGATCGGCAACTTGTCGCGGCTGGGGTTGGCCTACTTGAAAATCGATGGCAGTTACATTCGTGCCATTGATCAGGAGAGTGACAAGCGTCTGTTCATCGAGGCTATCCAGCGTGCTGCTCACAGTATTGACCTGCCGTTGATTGCCGAGCGGGTGGAGACTGATGGGGAGCTGGCGGTGATTCGGGAGATGGGGTTGTTTGGGGTGCAGGGGCAGTTGGTTGGGGAGCCTCGGCGTTGGGGGTGAGGCTTGGTGACGAAGCGGGCTGTAGCCTTTTGACCGAGTACATATTCATTGCTGCGGTAACGGCCACTTAGGGTTCCGCCCTGACGGCGGGTCACTTTCGAAGAGCGAAAGTAAGCAAAGCGCTTTTGCCCCACCACTCGGTGCCTCGCCTAGGCTCGGCATCGAGTGGTGGGGCAAAAGCGCTTTGCTTACTTTTGCGCTTCTCAAAAGTGAGCCGCTGTAAGAGCGGAACCGCCAGTAGCCGTTACCGCAGAAACGGATATACACCCCCTCCAAAAGCAAGGTCCTAGGAGATTTCCTTCAAGTTGTAGCGAACTTGGTGAACTTGTCCGGCGTCTGCCTCATGGCTAGCCTGGGTTTGTCACTGAAAAAACGGTGACACGGACGTGCAAGTCCGGAATATCTGTTTAGGGCGAAACGGCCCATGCCATTCAGCGACCTCATTTGGACTCGCTGTGTAGCAAAGGCTCCTTACTAGTCGTTTAGGAGTACCCCAATGACAACTTCACACAGTTCCAACACACTCGACGAAGCTGCCCAGCGCGCCCTCGACTACTACCTCAATCCCAAACCTACCGATGAAGCCCCGGGAAAACCCCCAACCGCCCAGCTCTTCATGGTTTCCCCAGACATCGACACCGAAACCCTTCTGGCCAATGCCTCCGAAGACTTGCTGTCCATCAGCGCCATCGCCGCCGACCTGGCTGACGACGTCGACGGCTCACGCCGCAGCGTGATCCTGGCGATCAGCCGGATGGCCGATGGGGTGCAGTTGTTGGTGGAGCGGGCGATGGATCGGCTGGAGGTTCAAGCGGCGGGCTGACAGGCCTGCGGTGAATTGAGGACTGTCATCGCGAGCAAGCTCGCTCCCACACGGGGTCTGTGTCGAGCCGGACTATCGAGGTCAACACCGATCAACTGTGGGAGCGAGCTTGCTCGCGATAGCGTCAGTCCAGACAACACGTCCCACTGTGGCGAGGGAGCTTGCTCCCGCTGGCCTGCGAAGCAGGCCCCCAGCAGCTCTTTAGGCAGACCGCGTTGCCTGGTTTTGCGACTGCTGCGCAGCGGAGCGGGAGCAAGCTCCCTCGCCACAGGGATCGGGTTGTGTCATTTGAGGCTAGATCAACCCCTTCTCATCATCATCGATCAACCGGCTCAACCCGCCCAAGGCTTCCCGGGCCTGGGTGCGGTCCATCAGCTTGGCCTGGGCTGCGGCTGGCAGGTCGGTGACGCGGATGACGCCTTTGCTGGTCAGCACCTGGATCAAGTCATCGAGTACCCGGATCATCTCCAGGTCGCTCTGCTTGAGCTGCTTGAGGCTGTTTTCTACCGCCTGGTTGGCGAACCAGTCCTGGATCTCGTGGCTGTCGGCCGGCAGGGTTTCGGTGGCTTCGGCATACGTGGCGGCTTCCACGCGCACCAGCAGGCCTTGTGCATCGCGTTGCACATAAAACATCGGGCATCCCTCATGTATGAAGCGGCGTCATGCTGGGCAGCATAGGCCAACTGTAGGGGAGTATGAACACTTATCCCGTGGCGAGGGAGCTTGCTCCCGCTGGGCTGCGTAGCAGCCCCTAAAAACAGGGCCGCTTCACGCCCCAGCGGGAGCAAGCTCCCTCGCCACGGGTTTTGTGTCAGGTTCAGCTGTTGTTGTGATCGACCTTGATGGTCGGGTCACTGCCGGCGATCAACGAGTTCAGGTTGACGTTCGACCAGTTGTTGCCTTCGAGCTTGATCGTCACGTCCGGTGTGGCCGTTGCGCCGTTGGCCGCGTTGAACTGGCCGGTGGTACTGACTTGCAACGACGACACGCCATCGACCGTGCTGATTTTCAGGAAGTGGTCGATGGTGCTGCCGGTTTCGCCCTGCAACAGATCCCGCAGGTCGATCCGGTCGCCGTCGCCGACCTTGAAGTCCTTGATCACGTCGGTACCGGTGTCGCCGGCCTTCCAGACAAAGGTGTCGCCTCCCAAGCCACCGATCAGGGTGTCATTGCCTTGGCCGCCGATCAGCGTGTCATTGCCACTGCCACCCAGCAGGATGTCATTGCCCTTGCCACCGTTGAGCGTATCGTTGCCGCCCTGGCCGAAAATGATGTCGTTGCCGGCGCCGCCCAACAGGGTGTCGTTGCCATCGTGGGCACCGGACACATCGAACGCGGTGTAGTGCTCGGTGATGTATTGGTGCACGTTGCTGGTGGTGACTTTGCTGACGTCCACGCCGCTCTGCTGGGCCACGAACGCCTGGATGGCTTGGTAACCCTCGCCAGCGACGCCGTTGAAGCTCACCAGGTCGCCGAACAGGATGTCGTTGCCTTCGGCACCGTTGACGGTGTCGGAGCCCGGCAGGGTGGCCTCGGTGTGGCCGATGATCGAGTTGGCCAGGTTGCTCGGGTCGATGTTGGTTTGTGGCTTGCCATCGGAGTCGTAGGGGGCGAGATCGGACAGGGTGACGCCGTTGTTCAGGCCGATGGCTTCAACGTTGCTCAGACCTTTGAGCAGGGTGAAGCTGGCCGTTGAGCCGTCTGCTGCCGAGGAGTCGCCCCACCAGCCGCCGGCCTGGTTGGAGAACTCGAACGTGCCATTGCCCTCGGCATGCACCGTGCCGACGTAGTTTTCATCCCACTTCTTGCCGTTCTTGATCGACAGGAACATGTCCCCATTTTCTTCGATGATGAATTTGTGTGTGCTGTCGATCGTCTGGGTGTAGTACTTGCCAACGGTGTAGTTGGCCGCGCTCAGGACGTCGTCGAGCTTGACGGTGCCGTACAACACTGGGTTCGTCTCTTCGCCGGACTGGTAGCGCGTTGGCTCACCGTCGGTGATGAAATACGTCAGGTTCTTCGCGCCGGTATTGCTCAGGGCCTGGGTGCTGTTGAAGAAGTTTGCGGTGGTCTTGAACACGTCTTCATAGTTGGTATTGCCGCCGGACACCATCGAGTCGAGCACGCTCTTGAGCAGTGTCAGCGCGTTCGGATCGTTGAGGTTGACCGCAACGTTCTTGTTTACCTGGTTATCGAAGTCCGCCAGGAAAATGTTCACAGTCCCTGAGTTGCTGCCCAGGCTCTGCTTGAGGGTGTTGAACACTTGGGTCAACGAGTTCTTCGCGGCGGTGACGGACGAATCGCTCATGCTGCCAGAGCTGTCGACCATGAACGCGATGTTGTAGTTGACCCCTGGCACCACGGTCAGGCCGCCAATGTCGGCGACCACGATGTCGTTGCCGTCGGTGCCGGTGACGTTGTCACTGCCCGAGGTGGCGGTGACGGCGTTATAGGTCGCCGGGTGAACGGTGACGGGGATCTGCGCCGTGCTCGTGGCCGAGCCGCCGAGGGCTTCGGTGGAGGTAGACGTTACGGTCAGGTTGAACTGGCCGTTGTAGTAGGTCGGTGGCGTCAGGGTCAGGCTGCCGAGGTTCCAGCCAGTGACCGAGGCGTCGCCGTTGCTGCCCACGGTCGCGGTGTGGCCGGCGCCGTCGCTCAGCACGCTGCCTTCCGGAATGCCGCCAACCTTCACGCTCAGGCTTTCGGAGCCGTCGGTATCGGTCAGGGCCGTGGTGATTTTCGACAGGTTGACGCTGGTGCCTTCGGCGCCTTCGTTGAGCTTGTAGCCGTCGTAATAACCTTCGCCGTTGGTGCCGTGCAGGTCGGAGACGGTCACGCCGGCATTCGCCAGGTCGGACACGCCGGTGTACAGCGGTACGCCGGCACTGCTCAGGTCGACCGGTGTGCTGCCGTTGACCGACAGGTTCACGTCATAGCTGCCCGGGCCGGTCTGGTTGTGGTGGTAGATGTCCAGGGTGTAGTAGCCGCTGGTGGTCGGTGTGAACGAGCCGTTCAACTTGCCGCCCGCGCCCCAGGTAATGCCCGCCACGTCCTTGCCGCCGATGGTCACCAGCAGGCTGTCGTCGCCGGTGCCGCTGAAGGTGTAGGTCTTGCCGGCTTCGAGGAAAATCAGGCCCGAGGTTTTCGACGCTGTACCGGCGTTCACGTTGCTGTCGGACTGCACGTTGGTCACGGTGCTGCTGCTGTTCGGCGTGCCGGCGGCATCGATCACCGATTTGAGCGTGCCGGATGGCGCACCACTGCCGTCGGTGCCCAGGCCCGACAGGCCGGTCCAGACTTCCTTGATCAGGCCGGTGGAGGTCACGCTGTTGCCGGCCACGTTGAGGCTCGGTGCGTCGGCGACCGGTGTGATGTCGATCTTCACGGTGCCGGTATTGCCCAGCGCTTGGCCGTCGGTTGGCTGGAACTGGATCTGCGCGTAATCAGACTTCTGATTGCCCACGCCGCTCGGGTTGCCATTGGCGCCAGATTCGTTGGCGTCCGGGGTGAAGCGCAGCTTGCCGGCGTCGATGTCGGCCTTGGTGAAGGTCTGGTTGTTGGCCACGTCCTTCCAGGTCGCGCCGTCGAGGTATTGCAACTTGCCGTCACCCGGCAGCCCGGTGATTTTCACACCCTGGCTTGCAGCGGTGCTGTCCACGTCGCTGATACCGAACGTCGACCAGCCGAGGACCAGTGAAGTGTCTTCGGTACCGGTCACCGCGCCACCGGTGGCTACTGGTGCGTCGTTAACCCCGACCACATTCACGGTGGTGGTCGCTGTGTTCGAGTAGTTACTGCCGTCGGTCACCGTCACGGTGATGATGCGCGGTACGGTGCTCGGATCTTCGCTGTTGTTGATGAAGCTGATGTTTTTGATCTGCTGCATGTAGTCGGCCAGCGTCGCATTGCCCGACAGCGTCAGGACGACCTTGCCGTCGGTGCTGTTGGCGTTGATGCTGATGCCGTTGACGCTGTTGCCCAGGTTCAGCGCATCGCCAGGCTGACGGTTGGTCAGCACGATGGTGGCGCCGGTCAGCATGGTACTGTCCGGATCGGTGATTTTCAGGTCAGTGTCGCCAATCGACACACCCGGGCCGGCGGTGCCTTCGGTGAAGGTCACCTGGTAGTCGGCCCCGGTCTTGCCGCTGGAGTTGTTGGCGTCCAGGTCGAGTACCGGCGGTGCATCGTTGTCGATGATCGAGGTGCTGACGCTGCCGTTGGTGCCGCTGACTGCCAGGTGCTCGAAGTTGCCACCGGTGGCCGAGTCGATCTTGACCACGAAGTTTTCGGTGCCTTCGGTGATCTTGTCGTCCAGCGTCGCCACGTTGAAGGTAGCGCTGGTGGCGTTGGCCGGGATCTTCACGGTGTAGACCCCGGTGAAGTCCGTGCCGTCGGCGGCGGTGCCGCTGTAGACGATCTTGACCGTCACCTCGGTCTGCGCCGGGTTCGTCAGGTTGAGGGTGTACGTGGCGGCCTGGCCTTCGGTAACGGACGTGCTGCCGGTGATGCTGACCGTGGTGTTGTCGACGGTGTCGCCGACGGCCGTCGACGCGCCGGTTTTATCCACGCCGATGGCTTCGAGGTTGCCGCCGGAGGCCGATTTGATCGTTTCGGTGATGGACGGTGCACCGGTGTAGACATCGTTGCCGACGGCGACGTCGAGCACGCCCGAGCTTGCGCCGGCGGCGATGGTGATGGTTTTACCACTGTCGAGGGTAACGGTTACAGGGCCGTTTTGCGCGGTGACGGGTTTGCCGTCGGCACCGGTCAGCGTGGCGGTGTAGGTGATCGTGCCGTTTTCGTTCACGGTTGGTGTGGCGGTCAAGGTCACCGTGGTGGTGTCGTTGACGTCACTGACGATGGTGCTGACCGGCGCTGTGTTTGGAGCGATGGCTTCGAGGTTACCGCCAGTGGCAGTGCTGATGCTTTCGGTGACGGTGGTCGGCCCTTGATAAACGTCATTACCTACCGCTACGTCCAACACGCCCGAGCTCGCGCCGGCTTCGATGGTGATGGTTTTGCCGCTTTCCAGCGTCACGGTCACAGGGCCATTCTGCGCCGTGACGGGTTTGCCGTCGGCGCCGGTCAATGTGGCGGTGTAGGTGATGGTGCCGTTTTCATTCACTGTTGGTGTGGCGGCCAGCGTCACGGTGGTGGTGTCGTTGACATCGCTAACGATGGTGCTGACCGGCGCTGTGTTTGGAGCGATGGCTTCGAGGTTACCGCCAGTGGCGGTACTGATGCTTTCGCTGACAGTCGTTGGGCCTTGGTAAACATCGTTACCCACAGCGACATCGAGCACGCCCGAACTTGCACCTGCTGCGATGGTGATCGTTTTGCCGCTGTCGAGGGTCACGGTGACCGGCCCGTTCTGCGCGGTGACGGGTTTGCCGTCGGCACCAGTCAGGGTGGCGGTGTAAGTGATCGTGCCGTTTTCGTTTACGGTCGGTGTGGCGGTCAAGGTCACGGTGGTGGTGTCGTTGACATCACTGACGATGGTGCTGACAGGCGCGGTGTTCGGTGCGATGGCTTCAAGGTTGCCGCCAGTCGCCTCTTTGATCGACTCAGTAACCGTCGTTGGGCCTTGGTAAACATCGTTACCCACAGCGACGTCCAACACACCCGAGCTTGCGCCAGCGGCGATGGTGATCGTTTTACCGCTGTCGAGGGTCACGGTCACAGGGCCATTTTGCGCGGTGACGGGTTTGCCGTCGGCACCAGTCAGGGTGGCGGTGTAAGTGATCGTGCCGTTTTCATTCACGGCTGGTGTCGCGGTCAAGGTCACCGTGGTGGTGTCGTTGACGTCACTGACGATGGTGCTGACAGCGCCAGTGTTGGGCGCGATGGCTTCAAGGTTGCCGCCAGTCGCCTCTTTGATCGACTCAGTAACCGTCGTTGGGCCTTGGTAAACATCGTTACCCACAGCGACGTCCAACACACCCGAGCTTGCGCCAGCGGCGATGGTGATCGTTTTACCGCTGTCGAGGGTCACGGTCACAGGGCCATTTTGCGCGGTGACGGGTTTGCCGTCGGCACCAGTCAGGGTGGCGGTGTAAGTGATCGTGCCGTTTTCATTCACGGTTGGTGTCGCGGTCAAGGTCACCGTGGTGGTGTCGTTGACATCGCTAACCACGGTGCTGACCGGCGCTGTGTTTGGAGCGATGGCTTCGAGGTTGCCGCCAGTGGCGGTACTGATGCTTTCGGTGACGGTGGTCGGCCCTTGATAAACGTCATTACCTACCGCTACGTCCAACACACCCGAGCTCGCGCCCGCTGCGATGGTGATGGTTTTGCCGCTTTCCAGGGTAACGGTCACCGGGCCATTTTGCGCGGTGACGGGTTTGCCGTCGGCACCGGTCAGCGTGGCGGTGTAAGTGATGGTGCCGTTTTCGTTCACTGTCGGCGTGGCGGTCAAGGTCACGGTGGTGGTGTCGTTGACATCGCTAACCACGGTGCTGACAGGCGCGGTATTCGGTGCAATAGCTTCCAGATTGCCGCCAGTGGCGGTGCTGATGCTTTCGCTGACAGTCGTTGGGCCTTGGTACACGTCGTTGCCCACAGCGACGTCCAACACACCCGAACTTGCGCCAGCGGCGATGGTGATCGTTTTTCCGCTGTCGAGCGTCACGGTCACCGGACCATTCTGCGCGGTGACGGGTTTACCGTCAGCACCGGTCAGCGTGGCGGTGTAAGTGATGGTGCCGTTTTCATTCACGGTCGGTGTGGCGCTCAACGTCACGGTAGTGGTGTCGTTGACATCGCTGACGACGGTGCTGACAGGCGCGGTGTTTGGAGCAATGGCTTCCAGGTTACCGCCGGATGCCGAGGCAATCGACTCGGTGACGGTGGTTGGGCCTTGGTACACATCGTTGCCGACGGCTACGTCCAATACGCCCGAGCTGGCGCCGGCTGCGATGGTGATCGTTTTACCACTGTCGAGGGTAACGGTCACAGGACCGTTCTGCGCAGTGACGGGTTTGCCGTCGGCACCGGTCAGCGTGGCGGTGTAAGTGATGGTGCCGTTTTCATTCACGGTTGGTGTCGCGGTCAAGGTCACCGTTGTGGTGTCGTTGACGTCGCTAACCACGGTGCTGACAGGCGCGGTATTCGGTGCGATGGCTTCCAGGTTACCGCCGGATGCCGAGGCAATCGACTCGGTGACGGTAGTCGGGCCTTGGTACACGTCGTTGCCCACGGCGACGTCCAACACACCCGAGCTTGCACCAGCCTCGATGGTGATGGTTTTACCACTGTCGAGGGTAACGGTCACAGGACCGTTCTGCGCGGTGACGGGTTTACCGTCGGCGCCGGTCAAGGTGGCGGTGTAGGTGATGGTGCCGTTTTCGTTTACGGTCGGTGTGGCGCTCAACGTCACGGTAGTGGTGTCGTTGACGTCGCTGACGATGGTGCTGACTGGCGCGGTGTTTGGTGCGATGGCTTCCAGATTGCCGCCAGTGGCGGTGCTGATGCTTTCGCTGACAGTCGTTGGGCCTTGGTACACGTCGTTGCCGACGGCTACGTCCAATACACCCGAGCTGGCACCAGCGGCGATGGTGATCGTTTTACCGCTGTCGAGCGTGACCGTCACAGGGCCATTCTGCGCGGTGACGGGTTTACCGTCGGCACCGGTCAAGGTGGCGGTGTAGGTGATGGTGCCGTTTTCATTCACGGTTGGTGTCGCGGTCAAGGTCACCGTGGTGGTGTCGTTGACATCGCTAACGATGGTGCTGACCGGCGCTGTGTTTGGAGCGATGGCTTCGAGGTTACCGCCAGTGGCGGTACTGATGCTTTCGCTGACAGTCGTTGGGCCTTGGTACACGTCGTTGCCAACGGCTACGTCCAATACACCCGAGCTGGCACCAGCGGCGATGGTGATCGTTTTACCGCTGTCGAGGGTTACGGTCACAGGGCCATTTTGCGCGGTGACGGGTTTACCGTCAGCACCGGTCAATGTGGCGGTGTAGGTGATGGTGCCGTTTTCATTCACGGTTGGTGTCGCGGTCAAGGTCACCGTTGTGGTGTCGTTGACGTCGCTAACCACGGTGCTGACAGGCGCGGTATTCGGTGCGATGGCTTCCAGGTTACCGCCGGATGCCGAGGCAATCGACTCGGTGACGGTAGTGGGGCCTTGGTACACATCGTTGCCAACGGCGACGTCCAATACACCCGAGCTTGCACCAGCCTCGATGGTGATGGTTTTGCCGCTGTCGAGGGTCACGATCACCGGACCATTCTGCGCGGTGACGGGTTTACCGTCAGCACCGGTCAAGGTGGCGGTGTAGGTGATGGTGCCGTTTTCGTTTACGGTCGGTGTGGCGCTCAACGTCACGATAGTGGTGTCGTTGACGTCGCTGACGATGGTGCTGACTGGCGCGGTGTTTGGTGCGATAGCTTCCAGATTGCCGCCAGTGGCGGTGCTGATGCTTTCGGTGACGGTGGTCGGCCCTTGATAAACGTCATTACCTACCGCTACGTCCAACACGCCCGAGCTCGCGCCCGCTGCGATGGTGATGGTTTTGCCGCTTTCCAGGGTAACGGTCACCGGGCCATTTTGCGCGGTGACGGGTTTGCCGTCGGCACCGGTCAGCGTGGCGGTGTAAGTGATCGTGCCGTTCTCGTTCACGGTTGGTGTGGCGCTCAACGTCACCGTGGTGGTGTCGTTGACGTCACTGACGATGGTGCTGACCGGCGCTGTGTTTGGAGCGATGGCTTCGAGGTTACCGCCAGTGGCGGTGCTGATGCTTTCGCTGACAGTCGTTGGGCCTTGGTACACGTCGTTGCCAACGGCTACGTCCAATACACCCGAACTTGCGCCAGCGGCGATGGTGATCGTTTTGCCGCTGTCGAGCGTCACGGTCACCGGACCGTTCTGCGCAGTGACGGGTTTGCCGTCGGCACCAGTCAGGGTGGCGGTGTAAGTGATGGTGCCGTTTTCATTCACGGTCGGCGTGGCAGTCAACGTCACGGTGGTGGTGTCGTTGACGTCGCTAACCACGGTGCTGACTGGCGCGGTGTTCGGCGCGATGGCTTCGAGGTTACCGCCGGATGCCGAGGCAATCGACTCGGTGACGGTGGTTGGGCCTTGGTACACATCGTTGCCAACGGCGACGTCCAATACACCCGAGCTGGCGCCGGCTGCGATGGTGATCGTTTTGCCGCTGTCGAGGGTAACGGTCACAGGGCCGTTCTGCGCGGTGACGGGTTTACCGTCTGCACCGGTCAGGGTGGCGGTGTAGGTGATGGTGCCGTTTTCGTTTACGGTCGGTGTGGCGCTCAACGTCACGGTAGTGGTGTCGTTGACATCGCTGACGACGGTGCTGACTGGAGCGGTGTTTGGAGCAATGGCTTCCAGGTTACCGCCGGAGGCCGAGGCAATCGACTCGGTGACGGTAGTGGGGCCTTGGTACACATCGTTGCCAACGGCGACGTCCAATACACCCGAGCTTGCACCAGCCTCGATGGTGATGGTCTTGCCGCTGTCGAGGGTCACGGTCACCGGACCGTTCTGCGCAGTGACGGGTCTGCCGTCGGCACCGGTCAGCGTGGCGGTGTAAGTGATGGTGCCGTTTTCGTTTACGGTCGGTGTGGCGCTCAATGTCACCGTGGTGGTGTCGTTGACGTCGCTAACCACGGTGCTGACAGGCGCGGTATTCGGTGCGATGGCTTCAAGGTTGCCACCGGATGCGGAAGCAATCGACTCAGTAACCGTCGTTGGACCTTGGTAGACGTCGTTGCCAACGGCTACGTCCAATACACCCGAGCTTGCGCCGGCGGCGATGGTGATGGTTTTACCACTGTCGAGGGTCACGGTCACAGGACCGTTTTGCGCGGTGACGGGTTTGCCGTCGGCACCGGTCAGGGTAGCGGTGTAAGTGATCGTGCCGTTTTCGTTCACGGTTGGTGTGGCGGTCAAGGTCACCGTGGTGGTGTCGTTGACATCACTGACGATGGTGCTGACAGCGCCAGTGTTGGGCGCGATGGCTTCAAGGTTGCCGCCAGTCGCCTCTTTGATCGACTCAGTAACCGTCGTTGGGCCTTGGTAAACATCGTTACCCACAGCGACATCGAGCACGCCCGAACTTGCGCCGGCTTCGATGGTGATGGTTTTGCCGCTTTCCAGCGTCACGGTCACCGGACCATTTTGCGCGGTGACGGGTTTACCGTCGGCACCGGTCAGCGTGGCGGTGTAGGTGATCGTGCCGTTTTCATTCACGGTTGGTGTCGCGGTCAAGGTCACCGTGGTGGTGTCGTTGACGTCGCTAACCACGGTGCTGACAGGCGCTGTGTTCGGTGCAATGGCTTCCAAGTTGCCGCCGGATGCCGAGGCAATCGACTCAGTAACCGTCGTTGGGCCTTGGTACACGTCGTTGCCCACAGCGACGTCCAATACACCCGAGCTTGCGCCAGCGGCGATGGTGATCGTTTTGCCGCTGTCGAGGGTCACGGTGACCGGCCCATTCTGCGCGGTGACGGGTTTACCGTCTGCACCGGTCAGGGTGGCGGTGTAAGTGATGGTGCCGTTTTCGTTTACGGTCGGTGTGGCGCTCAACGTCACGGTAGTGGTGTCGTTGACGTCGCTGACGATGGTGCTGACTGGCGCGGTATTCGGTGCGATGGCTTCCAGGTTACCGCCGGATGCCGAGGCAATCGACTCGGTGACGGTAGTCGGGCCTTGGTACACGTCGTTGCCAACGGCGACGTCCAACACACCCGAGCTTGCACCAGCCTCGATGGTGATGGTTTTACCACTGTCGAGGGTAACGGTCACAGGACCGTTCTGCGCAGTGACGGGTTTGCCGTCGGCACCGGTCAGCGTGGCGGTGTAAGTGATGGTGCCGTTTTCATTCACGGTCGGCGTGGCGCTCAATGTCACCGTGGTGGTGTCGTTGACATCGCTGACGATGATGCTGACAGGCGCGGTATTCGGTGCGATAGCTTCGAGGTTGCCACCGGATGCGGAAGCAATCGACTCAGTAACCGTCGTTGGACCTTGGTAAACATCGTTACCCACAGCGACATCGAGCACACCCGAGCTTGCACCAGCCTCGATGGTGATGGTTTTACCACTGTCGAGGGTCACGGTCACCGGACCATTCTGCGCGGTGACGGGTTTACCGTCGGCGCCGGTCAAGGTGGCGGTGTAAGTGATGGTGCCGTTTTCATTCACGGTCGGCGTAGCGCTCAACGTCACCGTGGTGGTGTCGATCGAGTCGGTAATCGTAGTAACCGCAGGCGCAGTGCTCGGCACCAGGTTTTCAAAGTTGCCACCGGTCGCACCGGTAATAGTGGTGCTGACGGTACTGCCGTTGTTGTAGACGTCGTTGGCGGGTGTCTCGACATTGACGGTGCCAGTGGTCTGTCCCGCAGCGATGGTAATGACCGAGCCGTTGCTCAAGGTCACGGTCACCGGGGTTTGGGCCGGGCTGGTCAACGTGGCGGTGTAGGTGATCTGGCCGCCCTCCGTTACCGTATTGCCTGCCGTCAGGGTAACGGTGGTGGTGTCGATGGTGTCGGTAATCTGGGTCACGGCTGGCGTGGTGGGCAGGGTCACGGCAATGCCGCTGCCGCCGGTGGTGCCGGTGACGGTCACGCTGATCTGGCTTGGGTCGTTATAAACAGTGTCGTTCGGAGCCAGCGGCACGTTGACGCTGCCAGTGGTTTGTCCGGCAGAAATCACGATCACGGAGCCGTTGGACAGGGTTATGGTCAGATCAGTCTGGGGCGCCTGGGTGACGGTCGCGGTATAGACCAGCACGCCGCCGGCCTCGGTCAGGGTCGGGGTGGCGCTCAGGGTCAGCGTCGAATTGAGCAGCGCGTTGGCTGTCGTGTTGGCGTTGGTATCGACGCCGGTGATGTCATTGTTGGTGGCCGCTGCCGTGCTCAAGCCTTCGGTCGGGAAACCGACGGTAGGGTCGACGCTGCCAGCGGTGGCATCCAGCACCACAAAACTGTGCCCGCCACCGGCGGCGCCACCCGTGCCCGCGGCGGTAGCGCCGGCGGCGGTGGCTTCCAGGGCTGTCGTCGGGTCGACGCCCGCGGCAATGGCTTGTTGCAGCTCTTCTACCGATGGCGCGGCCTGGGCCGTGGCCTGTGCGAGATCAGTAGAAGCGTCTGGAGCGCTGGCGCTCCACTGAGTGTCGCGCCCCAGGTCCAGGGAGCGACCGTCCGCCAGTTCCAGCGTGACGGCGCCAGCAGGACCGGTATCCAGCTGGTCGCCGGTGTACAGGCGATCACCCTCAATGAGTACGCGTCGAATGCCCTCGGGGGATACGACGAAAACCTGGCCAACAATGCTTTTGACAACGGCAACAACACTGCTCATTGAAGATTCTCCGGGTGCCACGCTCAGTAGACTTCCATGGACCCGGCAGCCTGAAGGCAGCAGCGGTCTGGACGTTCGTGCTTCATTGAATAAAATTATTTTGACGCATTAGCTAGTCAAATTTCTGGCTTTGTTTTTTCGGATATTTTGTTTATGCCAAACTATTGACCTTCTGCCGGCCATCCTAAACAATCGTCGCGGTAATGTCACATTGATATTGAAGCGGCGATCTGTTCTTTCGGTGCGTGTTCCAGCCCCCGTTTTGAACTTTCCGACATACGGTCATTCCGGTCGCCATCATCTGATGCAGCGCCCCGTTTCGCTGTGATCCAAGACAAGAGTTTCAGGAAGAAATCCATCATGCGTGCGCAACTGTTCAAGGCTTTACCCTTTGTCCTCGCCGCCGGCTTCGTACAAGCACAAACCTTGCCGCAGGCCATGCAACAGGCGCTGGATGTCCATCCTGAAATTCAGGCGGGTGTGAACAGTCGCCTCGCGGCGGACTACCAACTCAAGGCGGCCAAGGGCGGCTACCTGCCTAGGGTGGACCTTGCAGCCGGATACGGTCGCGAAGGCACCGACAGCGTTACCACCCGCTCGGGCAGCACTGATCATTGGGAAACCCTGAACCGCAGCGAGTCGAGCCTGCGCCTGTCGCAGATGGTTTTTGACGGTTTTGCGACGTCCAGCGAAGTGGGGCGTCAACAAGCCACCGTCAATGCCCGCGCCTATTCGTTGCTGGATGCGTCTGAGCGCACCGGGCTGACGGTGGCCCAGGTTTATCTGGCCGTGCTGACCCGTCGTGAGTTCGTGCGCCTGGCCGAGGAAAACCTCAAGAGCCACGAACGTATCTTCGACCAGATCAAGTTGCGCACTTCGCGTGGCGTGGGCAGCGGCGCCGATCTGGACCAGGCCGAAGCGCGCATGGCCCAGGCCCGCAACAACCTGATCACCGAGCAAACCAACCTGGCCGATGCCGAGACCAACTACCTCAGCGCCGTCGGTCAACTGCCCGACCAACTGGAGCGCCCCGCCGACTTTCTGGCGCTGTTGCCGGCCAACCTGACCGAAGCGCGCGCCCAGATGCTGGAAAACAGCCCGGTGTTGCGTTCGGCCGAGTCGGATATCGCCGCCGCCGAGCAACAGTACGAAGCCGCCAAATCGAGCTTCTACCCACGTTTCGACGCCGAACTGGGCCGCACCGCCGACAACGACCTGGACGGCCAGAACGGTCACAACAACGAATGGCAAGCCATGCTGCGCATGCGTTTCAACCTGTATGCCGGCGGTAGCAACAAGGCGGACCTGGAGTCCAAGTCGTACCTGTCCAACCAGGCCCTGGACATCCGCAACAACGCGCTGCGCCAGCTCAATGAAGAGCTGGGCCTGGCCTGGAACGCCTTGAACAACGCCAACGCCCAGGTGCCGATCGCCCAGCAATACGTGGATCACAGCACCAGCGTGCGCACCGCCTACCAACGGCAGTTCAGCCTGGGCGAGCGGACCCTGCTCGATTTGCTCGACAGCGAAAATGAACTGTTCAGCGCTTCCCGTCGCCTGGCGGAAATCAAGAACGTGCAGTTGTTCACCCAATACCGGATCAAGGCAACCATGGGCCAGTTGCTCAAAAGTCAGGGCGTAGTCGCGCCGTTGGCATCGGTTGTGCAGAACGACGTGAAACCCAAGGTTCAGTTGCCTGGGATGAATTGAGTCATCCATCCAGTTTTGATCAGCAAAAGAGTGCCAAGCGTGGAATCAGAAGTCAGTCGAGTCGAACTCATCCATGATCCACGCACCCTGCACGACGATCCGTTGCTGGACGGTTTACTGGCGCTCTGCATGCTGCATCAAAAACCGGCCAGCGCCGCGATGCTCACCACCGGCCTGCCGCTGCCCAAGCAACGCTTAAGCGTCGAATTATTGTCGCGCGCGGCGGCCCGTGCCGGTTTGCAAGGCCGGGTGCTGCAACGCAAGCTTGAACAGATCCCCGCCATCGCCATGCCGGCCCTGTTGTTGCTCAAGGACGGGCGCAGCGCCGTGTTGCTGGGCTGGGTCGGTGACGACCAGGCACGGCTGCTGCTCAGCGAAAGCGATGGCGGTGAAGTGACGGTCAGCCGCGAGCTGTTGGCCGACGACTACAGCGGCAAAGTCTTCTTCGCTCAACCCCAGCACAAATTCGACGTGAACCACGGCACGCTGATTCCCCGGGCGCGTTCGTGGTTTCGCGACACCCTCAAGCGCTCCCGTTGGTTGTACGCCGATGCTATCGCCGCCAGCCTGTTGATCAACATCATCGCCATGGCCGCGCCACTGTTCGTGATGAATGTCTACGACCGCGTGGTGCCGAACCAGGCCGAATCGACTCTGTGGGTGCTGGCCGTCGGTATCACCGGCGCCTACGTGTTCGACCTGATCCTCAAGATGCTGCGCAGCCTGTGCCTGGACCTGGCGGGCAAGAAAACCGACCTGATCATCTCGGCGACGCTGTTCGAACGCATCGTCGGCATGGCCATGAAGTACCGTCCGGCGCGGGTCGGCAGCTTTGCCCAGAACATCCATGAATTCCAAAGCCTGCGGGACTTCCTTGCCTCGCTGACCCTCACCACCCTGATCGACCTGCCGTTCACTTTGCTGATCTTCGCGGTCATCGCGATTATCGGCGGGCACCTGGTATGGATTCCCGTGCTGGCGTTCCCGATTGCCCTGCTGATCGGCTATGCGTTGCAGAAGCCCCTGGTGGCGACCATGGAGCGCACCATGGCCCTGGGCGCCGAGCGCCAGTCCAGCCTGATCGAGACCCTGGCCGGCCTGGACGCAGTGAAGGTCAACAACGCCGAGAGCGAGCGTCAATACCAGTGGGAACAGACCATCGGCACCCTCAGCCGCCTCGAACTGCGAGTGAAGATGTTGTCCGGGCTGGCGATGAACATCACCTTGCTGATCCAGCAATTGGCCGGGGTGATCATGATCGTCTTCGGCGTTTACCTGATCATCGCCGGCAACCTGAGCATGGGTGGGCTGGTTGCCTGCTACATGCTCAGCGGCCGCGCCCTCAGCCCGCTGGCGTCGCTGTCGGGCCTGTTGACCCGCTACCAGCAGGCGCGGGTGACCATGACCTCGGTCGACCAGATGATGGAGCTGCCCCAGGAGCGCAATTTCGACGAGCGTCCGCTGAGCCGCAAGGTCTTGCAGGGCGCCATCGAATGCCGTCAGTTGAATTTCACCTACCCGAACCAACAGAACGCCGCGTTGAAGAACATCAACCTGGTGATCAAGCCAGGCGAGAAGATCGGCATCATCGGCCGTAGCGGCTCGGGCAAGAGCTCCCTGGCCAAGTTGCTGGTGGGCCTTTACCAACCCGACGATGGTTCTTTGTTGGTGGATGGCGTGGACATCCGCCAGATCGACGTCAGCGAGCTGCGCTACAACATCGGCTATGTGCCCCAGGACATCCAACTGCTCGCCGGCACCCTGCGGGACAACCTGACCTCCGGTGCCCGTTACGTCGAAGACGAGCTGGTACTCCAGGCCGCAGAGCTGGCGGGGGTGCATGAATTCGCCCGCCTGCATCCGCAAGGCTATGAACTGCAGGTCGGTGAACGTGGACAGAACCTGTCCGGCGGCCAGCGCCAGAACGTCGCCCTGGCCCGTGCGCTGCTACTCAATCCGCCCATTCTGCTGCTGGACGAACCCACCAGCGCCATGGACAACACCGGTGAGGAACGCTTGAAGCAGCGCCTGGCCGCCGTGGTGGAAAACAAGACGGTGTTGCTGGTGACGCACCGGGCTTCCTTGCTGTCGCTGGTAGACCGCCTGTTGGTGATCGACCGTGGACAAATCCTGGCCGACGGCCCGAAAGCTGCCGTGATGGAAGCGTTGAAGAAGGGGCAGATCAGTGTTGCTTAAGTCGGGTTTCAAGGATTCCGTGGGGCGCTATTTCAAAGGCTCTGCCTCGCTGCAAGGGCAACCGCTGCCCGAGGTCAACAAGGCCCTGATCGAGGATGCTCCACGCGTGGTGCGCCTGACGATCTGGGGCATCATTGGCTTCTTTGTGTTCCTGGGAGTTTGGGCCAATTTCGCCGTGCTCGACGAAGTGACCAAGGGCGACGGCAAGGCGATCCCATCGTCCAAGATCCAGAAAATCCAGAACCTGGAAGGCGGGATCGTCGCCGAGCTGTTCGTCAAGGAAGGGCAGATCGTTGAAGCCGGCGCGCCGTTGATTCGCCTGGACGACACGCGGTTCGTCTCCAACGTGGGCGAAACCGAGGCCGATCGCCAAGCCATGCTGCTGCGCGTCGAACGCTTGAGCGCCGAGGTTGATGACCGGCCGCTGAATTTTCCCGCTGATGTACTCAAGGCCGTACCGCGCCAGGCCGCCAGCGAAGAATCGCTGTACCTCAGCCGTCGCCAGCAGCTGCACGATGAAATAGGCGGGTTGCAGGAACAGTTGATCCAGCGTCAGCAGGAACTGCGCGAGTTCATCTCCAAGCAGGCGCAGTACCGCTCCGGCCTGGCGCTGCAACGCCAGGAAATCAACATGTCCGAGCCGCTGGTGGCCCAGGGCGCGGTGTCGCCGGTGGAAGTGCTGCGGCTCAAGCGCGGCGAGGTGGAAACCCGTGGGCAACTGGATGCCACGACGCTGGCGATTCCCCGCGCCGAATCGGCGATCAAGGAAGTGCAGCGCAAGATCGACGAAACCCGCGGCAAGTTCCGCAGCGATGCCCTGACCCAACTCAACGAGGCGCGCACCGACCTGAACAAGGCCCAGGCTACCGGCAAGGCCCTGGAAGATCGGGTGAGCCGTACCTTGGTGACTTCGCCGGTGCGCGGCATTGTCAACAAGCTGCTGGTGAACACCATCGGCGGCGTGATCCAGCCTGGCAGCGACCTGGTGGAAATCGTGCCACTGGACGACACCATTCTGGTGGAAGCGAAAATCCGTCCCCAGGACATTGCCTTCCTGCATCCCGGCCAGGACGCCACGGTGAAATTCACCGCGTACGACTACACCATCTACGGTGGCCTGAAAGCCAAGCTGGAACAGATCGGCGCCGATACCATCACCGATGAAGACAAGAAAACCACCTACTACATCATCAAGCTGCGCACCCAACGCAGCCATCTGGGCACCGATGAAAAACCGCTGCTGATCATTCCCGGCATGGTGGCCTCGGTGGACATCATCACCGGCAAGAAAACCGTGCTCAGCTACCTGCTCAAGCCGATCATCAAGGCCCGGTCCGAGGCGTTGCACGAGCGGTAGAGCCCCAATAGCTCGGGCCGGCGAGTGTGGGAACAATCTATTGGTGGCTCGGTAGCTTTTGTGGCGAGGGAGCTTGCTCCCGCTGGCCTGCGGAGCAGGCCCCTGCGTTTCTTCAGGCGGACCGCGTTGCCTGGTTTTGCGACTGCTGCGCAGTCGAGCGGGAGCAAGCTCCCTCGCCACGGATTCTGGGTTGTCTGGGCTGGCGTCATCGCGAGCAAGCTCGCTCCCACACTGGATCTGTATCGAACCGAAATATTGAGATCAACACTGTTCAACTGTGGGAGCGAGCTTGCTCGCGAAAGCGGTCTTCAATCCAACACAGGAATGTCAGCCCGCAGCCTGAACCTCAAGCCGATCCATCGCCCGCTCCACCAATAAATGCACCCCATCGGCCATCCGGCTGATCGCCAGGATGACACTGCGGCGACTGCCATCAACATCATCCGCCAAGTCGGCGGCGATGGCGCTGATGGACGTAGGGGCCCAATAGCTCGGGCCGGCGCTCTCTGTGGCGAGTGTGGGAACAATCAAATGGTGGCTGGATAGCTTTTGTGGCGAGGGAGCTTGCTCCCGCTGGCCTGCGGAGCAGGCCCCTGCGTTTCTTCAGGCGGACCGCGTTGCCTGGTTTGCGACTGCTGCGCAGTCGAGCGGGAGCAAGCTCCCTCGCCACGGGGTTTGAGTTGTCTGGGCTAGCGTCATCACGAGCAAGCTCGTTCCCACACTGGATCTGTGTCGAACCGAAGTATTGAGATCAACACCGTTCAACTGTGGGAGCGAGCCTGCTCGCGAAGGCGGTCTTCAATCCACCACGGGAACGTCAGCCCGAAGCCTGAACCTCAAGCCGATCCATCGCCCGCTCCACCAATAAATGCACCCCTCAGCCATGCGACTGATCGCCAGGATGACACTGCGGCGACTGCCATCAACATCATCCGCCAAGTCGGCGGCGATGGCGCTGATGGACGTAGGGGCCCAATAGCTCGGGCCGGCGCTCTCTGTGGCGAGTGTGGGAACAATCAAATGGTGGCTGGATAGCTTTTGTGGCGAGGGAGCTTGCTCCCGCTGGCCTGCGGAGCAGGCCCCTGCGTTTCTTCAGGCGGACCGCGTTGCCTGGTTTGCGACTGCTGCGCAGTCGAGCGGGAGCAAGCTCCCTCGCCACGGATTCTGGGTTGTCTGGGCTGGCGTCATCGCGAGCAAGCTCGCTCCCACACTGGATCTGTGTCGAACCGAAGTATTGAGATCAACACCGTTCAACTGTGGGAGCGAGCCTGCTCGCGAAGGCGGTCTTCAATCCACCACGGGAACGTCAGCCCGAAGCCTGAACCTCAAGCCGATCCATCGCCCGCTCCACCAATAAATGCACCCCTCAGCCATGCGACTGATCGCCAGGATGACACTGCGGCGACTGCCATCAACATCATCCGCCAAGTCGGCGGCGATGGCGCTGATGGACGTAGGGGCCCAATAGCTCGGGCCGGCGCTCTCTGTGGCGAGTGTGGGAACAATCAAATGGTGGCTGGATAGCTTTTGTGGCGAGGGAGCTTGCTCCCGCTGGCCTGCGGAGCAGGCCCCTGCGTTTCTTCAGGCGGACCGCGTTGCCTGGTTTGCGACTGCTGCGCAGTCGAGCGGGAGCAAGCTCCCTCGCCACGGATTCTGGGTTGTCTGGGCTGGCGTCATCGCGAGCAAGCTCGCTCCCACACTGGATCTGTATCGAACCGAAATATTGAGATCAACACCGTTCAACTGTGGGAGCGAGCTTGCTCGCGAAAGCGGTCTTCAATCCAACACAGGAATGTCAGCCCGCAGCCTGAACCTCAAGCCGATCCATCGCCCGCTCCACCAATAAATGCACCCCATCAGCCATGCGACTGATCGCCAGGATGACACTGCGGCGGCTGCCTTCAACGTCATCCGCCAGGTCGGCGGCGATGGCGCTGATGGACAGCAGGTCTTCGGAGGCATTGGCCAGCAGGGTTTCGGTGTCGATGTCCGGGGCGACCGGCTTCCTTTTCAATTAAGAACCGCCCTGGCTCGCTTGCACGCGATGTAAGGGTGGCAGCTATGTGAGGGTGTGCAAGACCGAGTAAACGACGCCCAAAAAACTCGGTAGACCCGAAGGTCTCCCCGCACACAGCCGCCATAAAATACGAGCACGAATGCTCGATAAATGGCTGGTGGCATTTCTTGGGCGTTTTTTAACGGACTTGCACGTCCGTGTCACCGTTTTTTCAGTGACAAACCCAGACTAGCGGTGAGCACCAAGCCGTACAAGTTCACCAACATCGCTACAACTTGAAGGAAATCTCCTAGGACCTGTTGCTTACTAAAATGGAACACCGAACCTGTGGCGAGGGGATTTATCCCCGTTGGGCTGCGCAGCAGCCCTGAAACCAGTCTCCTCGGTGTGTCAGGCTGCGGGTGTTCAGCCATTTGGGGCTGCTGCGCAGCCCAGCGGGGATAAATCCCCTCGCCACAATTGCGTTCGGATTGGGTGTGGGGAACGCCTCAGGTGCTCAGGCGGTGGATTTATTTATCGTTGGCCGGCCCGTTAGCCAGATAAAGCCACGTCCTTTTCCATTAGACTTGCGACCCTCCAGCAAGCCTTCAGGACACGGAATGCCAGCCCCTCAAAGCACCCTTCGCAAAGCCCTGGTCGTTTGGCTCTATGCCGCCGCCCTGATGCATCTGCTTGCCGGTCTCACCCTGAGCTGGGCGGGGCATTCGGGCTTGCTCGATGGCTACCTGCAAAACATCGAACAGACCTTCTGGGGCGCCGCCGCCGTGCCCGCCACGGCCAGCGCACAACAGGTCTGGTGGCTGGCCTTGTTCGGCGCCACGTTGCAAAGCTACGCGCTGTACATGCTCGCCCTCGTGCACATCGGCAATCGGCTGAAAAGCGCTATGCCTTGGGCCTGGATAATCGCCGGCATCCTGCTCTGGGCGCCCCAGGACATGCTGATTTCCGCCCAGGCCCGGGTCTGGTCGCACCTGTGGCTCGACAGTCTCGCGCTGCTGCTGTTACTGCCGCCGCTGTTCTGGCTCTATCGCCACGACCGCCGCACCTCCCTGACTGACCACGCGCCGAGTGATTCAAAGCATGCCTGACTTTTCATTGCTGGACTGGGCCATCGCGCTGTTGATTGCCCAGGCGATCCTGGGGGCGCTGGATACCCTGTATCACCACGAACTGACCGTCGCCTTGCCCTATCGCCACAGCGCTCGCCTGGAACTTTCCATCCACGCCCTGCGCTCGTGCTTCTACGGGATCCTGTTCCTGGGCATGGCGCACCTGGCCTTTCAGGGGGCGTGGGCGATTGTCATTGGGTTGCTGTTTGCGCTGGAGATCGGCCTGACGCTCTGGGATTTCGTGGTCGAGGACCGTAGCCGCAAACTGCCCGCCATCGAGCGCATCATGCACACGGTGTTGGCAGTCAATGGAGGGGCGTTTTTCGCGCTGTACGGTGTGCAACTGGCGCAGTGGGCGAGTTTGCCGACCGACCTGGTTGCGATCGATTTCGGCTGGCGCGGCTGGCTGCTGACCTTGTTTGCCATCGGCGTGACTGCCTCGGGTATTCGTGACGGGTTGGCGGCGCTGCGCATGCAACGTCAGGGCAAACCGGCCAACCCGTTCGCGGGCGGCGCCTATAAGCGTGTGTTGGTGACCGGTGGCACTGGGTTCATCGGCGAGGCGCTGGTCAACCAATTGCTCGACGCCGGGCACACGGTCAGCGTGCTGGCTCGCGATCCCTTGAAAGCGGCCTATCTGTTCGACGGCCGCGCCCGGTGCCTGCGTTCGTTGGGCAAACTGGGCCATGACGAAACCTTCGACGTCGTGATCAACCTGGCGGGCGCACCGGTGGCCGGGCCGCGTTGGAGCCCCAAGCGCCAGGCGCAACTGATCGCCAGCCGGGTCAATACCACCGAAGCCTTGATGGCCTGGTTAAAAAACGCCCGACACAAACCGGCGTTGTGGATACAGGCCTCGGCCGTCGGTTTTTATGGCGTGCGGGACGCCAGCGAAAGCCTCGATGAAAGTGCTACCCGGGGCGATGGCTTCATGGCTGAGCTCTGTGTGCGTTGGGAAGCCTCCGCCCGGCCCGCCACGGAGTTGGGTGTGCGGCAGGTGGTGATGCGCCTGGGTGTGGTGTTCGGCCCGGGCGGTGCATTGCTGCCACTGCTGATTCCGTTTCGCCTGGGATTCGGCGGGCGGATGGGCGATGGTCGGCAAATCATGAGTTGGGTGCATCGCGACGACGTCATCCAAGTGATCGCCCGTGCTTTCGATGACGAGAGCCTGAGCGGTACCTACAACCTGGTGGCACCGGAGACGGTCAGCCAAGCGCTGTTCGCTGAACGCGTCGGTAAAATCCTCAAGCGCCCGGTGTGGTTCCACATTCCCGCCGCGCCGGTGCGTGCCCTGGCCGGGGAAATGGCCCAGTTGTTTTTCGACGGCCAACGCGTGCTGCCCAACCGTCTCACCGAGGCCGGCTATACGTTCCGTTACCCGACCGTCGACGCCGCCCTTCGCGACCTGGCCTGAGGAGCGTCCATGAGCAAGCCCCGGATGTACCTGCTGGCCGGCAACGGTAGCGCCGCCGATTGGTGGGATGACGCGTTGCCGCATTTTCAGCACCACGACGTGGTGCCGCTGGAACTGCCAGGCTTCGGTAGCAACCCACAAGCCCCTTGCGAAGACCTGGCCGCCTACGCGCAAGCGCTGCTGGCGGCGACGGTCAAGGGCAGCGCGATCATGGCGGTGGGGGTGAGTGCGTTGCTGGTGCTGCATGCGCTGCAACGCCAGCCGGGGCATTTTTGCCGCAGCGTGTTGCTGGCGCCGGTGGGCGCATTTTTGTGGCAGCGGCGATTGCCGGCGTTGATGTCGCCGCTGCCGATTCGCAAGACTATTCACTGGCTGCTCTCGAACAAGCCGACGCTGTTTGCCCACAAGTTCTCCCGCCAGGCCTGGACGCCCGCGCAATACCAACGCATGGGTGCCGGATACGCCCGCTGCCGGGCCTTTGTGCCGCTCTGGGATCAGCTGCGTGCGGACACCGCGTTGCCGTTGCTGGAATGGATCACCGACCCGGTCGAACTGGTGTGGGGCGATCAAGACAAAGTGCTGGGCGTGGCGCAAGCGGCGGCCTGGTCGGCCATTCTCGCCCGAGCCGATCTGACCATCAGCCTGAAACCCGGTTGGGGCCACTACCCGTGGATCGATGCGCCGGCCGAGTTCGCCGCATGGCTGGAGTCCGGTGAGCGTGGTTTCGTCGCGCACACCAAGGGTGGGCGCTTGCGTCTGGCGGAACTGGCCGGGCAAGCGGTGCCTGCGGCGCTGTCACTCAACAATTGCCACGACTCGCGCTTGCCGACGTTTCTCGACGGTCAACCGGACGCCACTTGGGCGGTGCGTTCCTCCAGCTACGGCGAGGACCAAGCCGATGCGGCGAATGCCGGCTTGAGCACCACTTTCCTGCGTGAACCCACGCACAACGTGCCGGCGCGCATCGCCGAGTTGACGGCTGCGGGTGTCGAGGAAGTGGTGGTCCAGCGTTTCATCACGCCACGGTTGTCGGGGATCGCTTTCGTGCGTCACCTGTCCGTTGAACTGGAGTGGGTCGAAGGTCACCTGGAGTCGTTGGCCGATGGCCAGGTGAGCCCCGAGCGCGCGATCATTTCCCGCCTCGGCGCGTCATGGAGCAGCGCCACATTCAAGCCCGCCCATGGTCTGACCGAAGATATGCTGTGGCGTTTTCTCCAAGGCGTGCTGCGGGTCTTCCACTACGTGCCCGGCGACGTCGAATGGGCTTGGGACGGCACGCAGTTGTGGCTGTTGCAGTACCGGCCAATCAGCGACTACGGCTGGCGCCGCCACCTGACCGCCGCCAACATCGCCGAGATCCTGCCGCCGCAACCCAGCGCCTTGGTGGAGTACGCCCAGCGCCGCGCGGCGGCGAGCATTCCGGCGATCATGGCCCGTTGGGACTCTAGGGTGTTGCAGGACAGCGAGCCGTTCACGGCGGTGTTTGGCGGTGCTTCGTATATCAACAATGATTTGTTTCTCGCCCGGCTGGCCGACTGGGGCATCAGCGCCAGCAGCTACGCCGGCGAGGTCGGCGGCGCGACACCGCATTTGCCCTGGCGGCCGTTGCGCCTGATGCGTTCGCTGCCGTTGTTCCTGCGCATGCAACGCATCGCTCGTGGGCATCTGCTCACGCTCGAACACGGCTTGCGGCGCTTCGATCGGGAGCTGCTCGAACTGACCGTACAAGGCGCCGACGGCCAGCAATTGGCCGACTGGTTCACCCGCTTCTACGTGTTCGTGGTGCAAGGCAACCTGTGCATCGCCAGTGCGTTGGCCAGCAGTGGCGGCGACTGGCTGGGGCGGCCGCCGACCGCCTATGACAACCTTGAACACAGCCCCCATCGCCTGCCCTGGGAAACCGATCCGGCAACGCCGCGCCCGGCGCCAACCGAGTTGCCCTTGCAGGCGTTCCCGCAATGGCCCCTGGCGATTCGCCTGGCTCATGGGGCCGGTCTGCCGGGGCTGCGCGGTTACTACCTGCAAGTGCGCGAATGGTATCGCGACAACCTGATGCGGATGTTCTTTCGCCTGCACCACGGCATGCCGACGGCTGACCGGACACATTGGTTCGCGCCGCACCCGGACATCCGCACCCGCGATGGCAGCTTCTGGCAGGACGGTCGTGAAGGCACCGAGCAGGCCAGCGGCTTCATGATTTATCCGGGGCAGGCCCGGGGGATTCTGGGTGAGGACATTCTGCTTGAAGACACGTTGGACCCTGGCCGCCACGCCCACTATCAAAGCGCTCGAGCCGTGATCGCACGCATGGGTGGGCGTTTGTCCCACGGCTCGACGTTGTTGCGTGAGTTGCGCAAACCTTCGGCGGTGCTGCCGCAGGTCGATGTGGGTTGGTTGGGGCGTGAGGTGGTGTATTGCGATGGGGAGTTGAGGTTGGTGGAGTAGGCAGCGCGAAGGCTGTCGATCACGGAACCTGTGGCGAGGGAGCAAGCTCCCTCGCCACAGGGGTGAGTTCAATTCAGGGGCTGTTCTCAATCCCCAGAAACGAAAAAACCGGCCGAAGCCGGTGTTTTCACCCCAACAGCCAGAGAATTTAATCCCTGCGTACGGGGTTGAGTGAGTGAATCCTAGGTTGAAGAGCCCGAGAGGTCAACACTATAAGTGCTGATGTTACTTGACCTGTGGCGAGGGGATTTAGCGAAACGTCGCACCCCCCGCTGGGCTGCGTAGCAGACCCAAATGGTTGAAGAACAGCAGCCAGACACACCGAGATGACTGCTTTCAGGGCCGCTTCGCGCCCCAGCGGGGATAAATCCCCTCGCCACAGGGCGTGTATGACCACCAAATTTCTTGCCTCCCTTGACGCCCCCCACCGCTGTCGTAGACTCCGCCCATCCGTCAGGGAGTAACGGTCATGCGACGTTTGAGTAGTTGGGTTGTGGGATTGACCTTTGTAGCGTGCACGGTTCAGGCGCAAACGCCTGCTGCCGACGATCCTTTGCTGGAAAGCAATGTCACGGCCAGTGCGCCGAGTGGCAATGAGGCGCGTGGGGTGCTTCGGGCGCGGGACCAGGCGGTGCTGGCCAGCGAGTTGGCCGGACGCATCGTCGAGTTGCCGTTCAGTGAGGGCGAGTCGTTCAAGAAGGGCGACACCCTGGCGCGTTTCGATTGCTCGGCCTATCAGGCTCAGCTCAATGCGGCGCAGGCGGCCAGCCGAGGGGCCGGCGAAGAGCTGGCGCATAACCGGCAACTGGCGCAATTGAAATCAGTCGGGCGTTTTGAGGTGTCGCGGGCCGAGGCCCGGCTCAATGAAACCCAGGCGCAGTCCCAGGTGTATCAGGTTCAGGTCAAGCGTTGCAGCGTGATCGCACCCTTCGACGGGCAAGTGGTAGCGCGCAAGGTCCAGCGTTATGAAAGCGTGGCCGCTGGGGCGCCGTTGCTCGATGTGGTGGACAACCGCACCCTGGAAATCCATCTGCTGGTGCCGTCGCGCTGGATGAGCCGGCTCAAGCCCGGCCAGCCCTTCACATTTGTTCCCGATGAAACCGGCAAGCCGCTGCAAGCGACGGTCAAGCGCTTGGGCGCGCGCATCGACGAAGGCAGCCAGACGCTGTTGTTGGTGGCGAGTGTGCCGGATGCCAGCGGCTTGCTGTCCGGCATGAGTGGTACCGCGCGTTTCGCGGAGTCCAAGTGAACGCGCCGATCACCGGCAACGCCGAGCAGGTGTTCGCCCGCTTCCTCGATCTGGAGCGCCAGACGCGCGCTGCACGTACCCCGGCGCAATTGAGCTACAGCCTGGTCAACGACGGCCAGGCTCTCTTCGGCTTTCGCCACGCCGCGCTATTGATCGCTGGCAAGGTCCAGGCCGTGACGGGCGTCAGTGCCGTGGAGCCGAATGCGCCATTCGTGGCGTTCGTCGAACAGGCGGTAGCGCAATCATTCAAGCAGGGCGTGCTGAATCAGGCCCGGGTGATCGCCGCCGAGGGGGTGAGCGAATCCATCCGGGCGGACTGGCGAAGCCTGTCGGCCGGGCAGGTGTTCTGGCTGCCGTTGATCGATCATCAAGGCCAGGTGTTCGGCGGCTTATGGCTGGCCCGCGACCTGCCATGGACCCCGGCCGAGCAAGTGCTGTTGTCGCAACTGGGCGACACCTACAGTCATGCCTGGCTGGCCTTGCAGCCGCGCAAACCGTGGCGCCTGCGCTGGACCCGCAAGCGGCAGGTCGCGCTGGTGGCGTTGCTATTGCTGGGGTTGTTGGTTCCGGTGCGCCAATCGGTACTGGCCCCGGCCGAAGTCGTGCCGCTGGGCGGGCAAGTCGTCGCGGCGCCATTGGACGGCGTGATCGCCGAGTTCCTGGTCAAGCCCAACCAGACCGTCAAGAACGGCGACCTGCTGCTGCGTTTCGAAAGCACCAGCCTCAAGGCCCAGGCCGATGTCGCCCAGCGTGCATTGGGCGTGGCCGAGGCGGAACTCAAGGCCAATTCCCAACGTTCCTTTGCCGATGCTGAATCGAGCTCGAAGATCGACCTGCTGGCCGCCCGCGTCGAACAGAAACGCGCTGAGCGCAACTACGCCTTGGAACTGCTCAAGCGCAGCGAAGTGCGCGCCGATCGTGACGGCATTGCGGTGTTCGCCGATGCCGAACGTTGGCTCGGCAAGCCGGTGCAGACCGGCGAGCGACTGATGGAAATTGCCGACCCGAACCAGGCCGAGTTGCGCATCGAGCTGGCGGTCGGCGACGCGATAGCCCTGGAGCCCGGTGCGCAAGTGGCGTTGTTCCTCGACAGTGATCCGTTGCAGCGGCACCTGGCCTGGCTCGAGCGCTCGGCCTACGAAGCGCAACCCACCGCCGCCGGGCAACTGGCGTATCGCCTGGATGCGCGCTTCGATGCGACGGCGCCGCGCATCGGCCTGCGGGGCACGGCGAAGATCTTCGGTGACCGTGCCCCGCTGGCGTTGTACTTGTTGCGTCGGCCACTGGCCGGGCTGCGCCAGAGCGTAGGCCTGTAGCGTGAGTCTGCCGAGCCTGCGGCCGGACCTGCAATTGTCCCCGGCGGCGCCGGACCCGGACGGTTCGCCTCAATGGACTCTGGCCGATCCGGTGCGCGGGCGTTATTTCAAGCTCGGCGCGGCGGCGATGCGCATGCTGCGGCATTGGTCCCTGGGCGATCCGGAGCAGGTGTTGCAAGCCGCGAACCGTGAGCCGGGCCTGCCGCTCAATGGTGAATCGCTGGAGCAGTTGCTGGGTTTTTTGCGCGGTCACGATTTGATCAGCGCAATGGATCCGCAACAGCGCGACAGCTATCAGTTCAAGACGGCCGCCCAGCGCCAGAGCTGGTGGCAGATCCTGCTGCATCAATACCTGTTTTTTCGCATTCCGCTGTGGCGCCCGGACGCCTTTCTCAACCGCGCCTGGCCCTGGTTGGCGCGGTTCGGCCCCGGCATCCTGCGCTATGGCCTGCCGCTGACCCTGGGCGCGGGTATCTTCCTGGTGTCGCGAGACTGGCAGCGGTTTGTGGCGACGTTTCCGCACCTGTTCAGCCTCGGCGGTGCGCTGGCGTTCGGGGTGGCGTTGTTGTTTGCCAAGCTGTGCCACGAGTTTGGCCATGCCTTCATGGCCAAGCGCGCCGGTTGCCGGGTGCAAAGCATGGGCGTGGCGTTCATGGTGCTGTTGCCGATGTTCTACACCGACGTGAGCGATGCCTGGCGGATCAATGATCGCCGGGCACGGTTGCTGATCGGTGCCGGCGGAGTCCTGGCCGAGTTGCTCCTGGCGTGCATCGCGCTGCTGGCCTGGTCGCTGTTGCCTGACGGGCCGGCGCGCACCGCGGCGTTCATGCTGGCCAGCGCCACCTGGATCACCACGCTGGTCATCAACCTGAACCCGTTTATGCGCTTCGACGGTTATTTCCTGCTCAGTGATTTGTGGGCGGTGGATAACCTTCAGGGCCGGGCGTTCGCCCTGTGTCGCTGGCGCTTGCGCGAAGCCTTGTTTGGCTACGGGATGGCGGCACCGGAACCTTGGTCGCCGAAGATGCGCCGCCGCTTGCTGGTGTGGGGATACGGCGCCTGGTTGTGGCGGGCGGCGCTGTTCCTGGGGATTGCCCTGGCGGTCTATCACCTGTTCTTCAAGGTGCTGGGCATTTTTCTGATGATGGTGGAATTGGTGTGGTTCATTTTTATGCCCATCGTGAATGAATGGCGGCAATGGTGGAGCCGCCGCGAGCAGGCCCACGGCCCGCGAGTGCTGCTTGCAGGCTTGGTATTGCTGGGGTTGCTGTTGGCGCTGTTGCTGCCCTGGCGCAGCGCCGTGGAGGTGCCGGCCATGCTTGAGGCCGGCCGCGCCAGCGCCCTGCATGCGCCTGTGGCGGCGCGGGTCAAACAGGTGAATGTGCACGACGGCCAGGCCGTGGCCCAGGGCGATGTGCTGATTGAATTGGAATCGCCGGATATGGCCTCCCGTTTGACCATCGTGCGCCGGGAAATCGAGATCCAGCAGTTGCAGATGCGTCGTCAGGCCGGGCGTAGCGAAACCGCCGCCGATGCCGGCATCGTCGAGCAACAGCTGGCCGAAGCGGTGGCCGAATACCGGGGGCTGGTCGCCCAGCGCGAACGCCTGTTGCTGCGGGCGCCCCATGCCGGCCAGGTGCGCGACCTGTTGCCGCAATTGTCGGTGGGGCGCTGGTTATCGCCCACGCAGCCGCTGGCGCGGGTGGTGCAGACTGATTCACGACTGCGTGGGTATCTGACCGAAGCCGAGCTGTGGCGAGTCGGGGCGGGTGCCACGGGGCGGTTCATTGCCGACGATCCGATGCACCCGTCGATTGCCGTGCAGTTGAATGAAATCGACTCCAACGGCGTGGCCTGGGTCGAACAGCAGGCGTTGACGTCCGATCACCATGGGCCGATTGCCGTACGCCGGGATTCACAGCAACGGGCCGAGCCGGTGCAGGCGCAGTATGGCGTGCGCCTGAGTGCCGTTGACGAGACCTCCGCGCCGGTGCAGCCGCTGCGCGGCGTGGTGGTGTTGCAGGGGCAGGGCGAGTCGGTGTTGGGAGCGGCCTGGCGGCGGTTGGCGGCGTTGGGTGTCAGGGAAAGCGGGTTCTAAGGAGTGAGCATGGATTCAGTGGCGGCAGAAGGATTGGTGGTGCGTCCATCGCGGGTCAGCGATGGTCCGTTCTTGCAGAGTCTTTACCAGGCAGCGCGGCCGGATCTGCAATGGATCGACGGCGAGACTGAGCAGGTGCGAGAGGTGATTGCCCAGCAGTTCCAGGTGCAGGAACAAGGGCTGGGGGAGCGTTTTCCCAACGCCATGCATTACGTCGTGGAAAAACTCGGCACCGCTATCGGCGCCTTGAGCACGGATTTCGGCCCTAATGAAATTCGCGTGCTGTACTTGGCCTTTATCCCCCAGGCGCGCGGACAGGGTTTTGGTCGGGCGGTGCTGCAAGGGGTGCAAAAAGCCGCACAACAGATCCGCTGTCCGGTGGCGACCGTGGTCTGGACCAGCAACCCCCACGCGCGCCGGCACTACCTGGCGTTGGGTTTCGAAGTGCAGGAAAGCAACCCGGCGGCGGAGCGGTTGGTCTGGTATCCGAAAGGCAGCTGAATAGTGTTTCAGAACACATCACATCCCCTGTGGGAGCGGGCTTGCTCGCGAAGGCGGTGTGGCAGTAATAAATTTGCCAACTGACACGCCGCCTTCGCGAGCAAGCCCGCTCCCACAATGGATTTGTTGTGGATTCAAGTTTTGGGCGATTAGTTAAACGCGATATAGAAATACCCCAGCGTCGGATCCCGTCCCATGGGCGGTATCCGCGACACGAACACCTCTTCAATCCGCCCCAGATCAGGCACTTCCAGCGCACACAGCCCGTCCACGAACTCGGTGCTTTCCAGACTGTTGAACTCAACACTGAACGGCATGCGCTCAGCGTTCGGCATCTTCGCCCGTGGTATTTCCTCAAGGAACTCGAACCGCACGGGCAGGCAGCTGCCGTCGGGCAGGGTCAGGCTGCTGGTCTGGCCCAGCAGCGGTTGGAAATGGCGGCTATGAACCTGTTGCAGCATGTCGACACTCCAAAAGGCCGGAGGGCCGCGCAGCCCTCCGGCGGTTCATCAGTTACGGGACGGGAAGAGACCGTTCAAGGCGACGCTGAAGTTGACCGCCAGGAACGGGTTCATGATCGCCATTGGCAAGCCGTTGCCCGCAGGGGAAATCGTGCCGTCGATGCTCGTGCTCACGCCCTTGACCGGCACCGGTGAGGCGCCGATCTGGTCGGAATAAATCGCCGCCGAGCCAGGCCCGGTGCCCGAGGTGCCGATGAATGAATTGGTGGCTGTCGGCGTATTCACCGGGTTGCTGGCCGGGTTCGCCAGTTGCAGGGTGGTCGAGGCGGTGAGCCCCGCCAGAGTGTGAGTGTGGGCGGGCAAGTTGGTGATCGTTGCGGTGACGTTTTCGGCGCCGGAGACTTCGCCCATGACCCGCGGCGTCAGACCCTGGCCGCTGCCTTGTCCCAGGGGCAGGCGGCCTTGCAGATTGGGGAGCATGAAGTTAGTGGTGCCGTTGCCTCCGTAATACGTGCCGAGCAAGGAGAACAAAGCCTGGTACTGAGCAATTGGGAGGCTCTGCCCATTGCACTGAGCCCACCCATTGGGGGCGAAGCTAAAGGCAAACGGTTGGATGGTGCCCATAAATACTTCCATAGAATCCTCATCCCTTCAGATTGTTGGTTGGGTACTGCCGGTAGGGTCCGAGGGAGAGGATTGCGATCAGCCCGACTTCTTCACTCCCTGGCCTGGTCACGCACGGCTGAGCGTAGACCGAGATATTTCATTCTGCCGGGCCAGAAGCGCTGAAAAGTATTGCCGTTTGGCTTAATCGATTCAGGTTTATGAACAACACCTACCGTCCATCTTTTTTACAGAGTTGGATGAATTTGATATCAAAGTACTACTAGGCGGCGTTTGTTTCCTCGGCTACGCTTCGCGATACAAAGGGACTACACACGGTGAATGGATTGTCACAATTTCACTTTATTTCCGGTTTGCCGCGTTCGGGCTCGACCCTGCTTTCTGCCATTTTGCTGCAGAACCCGCGGTTCCATGCCGGCATGACCAGCCCCGTCGGCACGCTGTTCAGCAGCGTCCTGCAGCAATGCAGCGCCGGCAGTGAGTTTGGTTCGGTGATCGACACCGACCTGCGCCGTCGTCTGTTGCGCGGGCTCTTCGATTCCTATTACGCCGACAAAGCCGATAAGCCCGTCATTTTCGATACAAACCGCCAATGGTGCGCGCGCCTGCCTGCCTTGCAGGACCTGTTTCCCCAGGCCAAGACCATCGCCTGTGTGCGCAACGTCGCCTGGGTGCTCGACAGCCTGGAGCGGCTTTATCGCGCCAATCCCTTCGAGAACACCAAGCTGTTCAATGACGATGACGAGCGCAACACCGTCTACAGCCGCTGCGAAACCCTGGCCCAGCGCAACCGCCTGGTGGGATTCGCCTGGACGGCGCTCAAAGAGGCGTATTACGGCGAGAACGCCGAGTCGCTGCTGATCGTTGACTACGACCTGCTGAGCCAGGCCCCGGAGCGGGTCATGCGGCTGGTGTACGAGTTCATCGGCGAGCCCTGGTTCGAGCACGATTTCAATCATTTGACCTACGACGCACCGGCCTTCGACCAGGCCCTGGGTGTCGCCGGTCTGCACAAGGTCAAGCCCAAGGTCGCGCCGCAAACCCGGCGCACCCTGTTGCCACCGGACCTGTTTGAAAAGTTTGCCGAGTTGTCGTTCTGGCGCGATGGGTCCGCAAGCGCCGCCAATGTCATTCGTATGAAAACCGACGCCGCGATCAGTTGATTGCGGTTTTTTTCATTTGCGTGTTCAAGAAGTTCGAGTCCAGGTGATCGTCATGTGGTGGAGCAAAGGCAAATCGCGGGTAACCAAGGGCACACAGGCCCTGGCATCACCAATGATCATGTCCCTGGAGCCGCGAATGCTGTTCGACGGCGCGGTGGCCGCCACCGTGGCCGATGCCGCGCAGCCGGACGCTCATCCCACGGCCGAGGCAGCCAAGACCCCGACTGCCGATCAGCCTGCCGACACCCATGCGCCTCAGGGCCAGGTCGATGCCACCCAGGCTGCCGTTCCCGGCAAGAGCGTGGTGTTCGTCGATTCCCGGGTCAAGGATTCCGCCAGCCTGCTCGAAGGCGTGGCGCCCGGGACCCAGGTGGTGCAACTGGATGCCACCAAGGACGGCCTGCAACAGATCGCCGATTACCTGGACACCCACCAGGGCGTCAGCTCGGTGCAAATCATCGCCCACGGCAACGCCGGTGATTTGTGGCTGGGCAACAGCTACCTGTCGGCGGACAACGTCCAGGCGCGCAGCGAGGTGTTGGCGCAGATCGGCCAGGACATGAATGTCGGCGGCGATATCCTCATCTACGGCTGCTACACCGCCGAAGGTGACCGTGGCCTTGGCCTGGTGAATTCGTTGGCACAGTTGACTGGCCGTGACGTGGCCGCGTCGAACGACCGCACCGGCCTTGGCGGCGACTGGGACCTGGAAATTGCCACCGGCAACATCGAGAGCGCCAACGTGCTCTCGGCCAATGCCATGAGCGAGTACCAATGGGGCCTGGCCACCTGGACCGCCACCAACAATGCCAATTCCGGCGTGGGCTCCTTGCGCGCGGCCTTGGGTTCTGCGCAGAACGGCGACATCGTGACCTTCAATACCAGCATGACCGTCGCGCTGACCCAGGTGCTGGTGGTCGACAGGAACGTCACGATCGATGGTGACCTCAATAACGACAACGTGGCCGACGTCACCCTCGACGGACAGTTCCGCACCCAAGTCATCAACGTGACGGCGGGCACTACGGCCACCCTCGACGGCCTGGTGATTACCCGCGGCATGACGGCGGGCAATGGCGGTAACGGCGGCGACGATGCGCTGGTGTCCAAGGGCGGCGGGATCTACAACGCCGGCACCTTGACCCTGAGGAACGTCACGGTCACCGCGAACGTCGCTTCTGGCGGTGGTGGCGGCGGCGGTGTGACCCCGCAATACGCGGGTGGCGGCGGCGGTGGTGGCGGAGCAGCCGGCAGCGGCACCGGCGGTCGCGGCGGCGATACGCTTAACTCCACGGGTTCTAACGGCTCGACGGGGCAGGGCGGTGCCGGTGGTGGCTTCTTCAATATTGGTGGCCGTGGCGGCTCCTCTACGGGTGGGTCTGGCGGCGCCGCTTATCCCGGCTACAGCACCGGTTCTGCCGGCGGCACGGCCAGCAGCGCCGGGTTGTCCATCGGCGGCGGCGGCGGTGGCGATGGCTATAACGACATCGGTGGTGCCGGCGGTGGCGCGGTTGGCGGTATCTACAACGACACGGGCGCAACCCTGCGGATCATCGGTAACTCGGTCATCTCCAACAACATCGGGGCGGGCGGGGGCGGTGGCGGCGGTGGGGCCGGTGGTGGCTACAACCAGGCGGGCGGTGCCGGTGGTGTCGGTGTCGGCGCTATCTGGAACAAAGGTTCGATCCTGATCACCGCGGCCAACTTCGCCGCCCTGGCCGGCAACGTTG
Source organism: Pseudomonas brassicacearum (assembly GCF_000585995.1). Classification (NCBI taxonomy): domain Bacteria; kingdom Pseudomonadati; phylum Pseudomonadota; class Gammaproteobacteria; order Pseudomonadales; family Pseudomonadaceae; genus Pseudomonas; species Pseudomonas brassicacearum. The sequence goes on from NZ_CP007410.1 coordinate 222,215, forward strand.
GCGGCAGTGGTATCGGTGGGACGAGTGCGGGCACCGCAGGTGTTACGCCGGCTTCGGTGGCCAACGTCTATGGCGACGGCGGCACCATCAACACCAACTACGTGCCGGACGAAACGCCGCCTACCGCGACTGTCGTGGTGGCCAATACCAACCTGAACTCCGGCGGCACGTCGCAGGTGACCATCACCTTCTCCGAGGCGGTGACGGGGCTGACCGCAGCGGACCTGACTGTGCAGAACGGCACCGTCGGCACGCTGACCAGCGGCGACGGCGGCATCACCTGGACCGGCACGCTGACGGCGGCAAGCAACATCGCCGATACCACCAATATCATCACCCTGAACAACACCGGGGTGGCGGACCTGGCGGGCAATGCCGGCGTGGGCACCACTGACTCGAACAATTACGTGGTCAACGACACCGTGGCGCCCACGGCTTCCATCGTCGTGTCCGATACCGCCCTGAGAGTCGGGGAAACCTCCCTGGTGACCATCACCTTCTCCGAGGCTGTCAGCGGCTTCACCGCCGCCGACCTGACGGTGGCCAACGGCTCGCTCAGCGGGCTGAGTTCCAGCGATGGGGGGATTACCTGGACTGCGACTCTGACTCCAGACGCGGCTGTCACCGACACCAGTAACCTCGTCATCCTGAACAATACCGGGGTGGCGGACCTCAGTGGCAATGCTGGCGTCGGCACCACCAACTCCAACAACTACGCCATCGACACCCTGCGCCCCACCGCCAGCATCGTGGTGGCCGACACCGCGCTGCGTGCCGGCGAAACGTCGCTGGTGACCATTACCTTCAACGAGGCGGTCAGCGGTTTCACCACCGCCGACCTGACGGTCGCCAACGGCACGGTCACCGGGCTGAGCAGCAGCGACGGCGGCATTACCTGGACCGGGACCCTGACCCCGAGCGCCAGCGTCAGCGACACCACCAACTTGATCACATTGGCCAATACCGGTATTGCCGACTTGTCCGGAAACACCGGCACGGGCACCACCGACTCGAACAACTACGCCATCGACACGCTGCGTCCGACCGCTACGATCGTGGTAGCCGATACCGCGCTGAACATCGGTGAGACTTCGCTGGTGACGATCACCTTCAGCGAGGCCGTGACCGGTTTCACCCTGGCCGACCTGACCGTTGCCAACGGCTCCTTGAGCGGCTTGAGCAGCAGTGACGGCGGCATCACCTGGACCGCGACGCTCACCCCGAGCGCCAGCATTACCGATGCCACCAACCTGATCGTCCTGGCCAATACCGGCTTGGCGGATGCCGCCGGAAACACCGGCACCGGCACCACCAGTTCCAACAACTATGCCGTCGATACGCAGCGCCCGACCGCTACCGTCGTGGTCGCTGATACCGCACTGAGCGTCGGCGAAACCTCGCTGGTCACCATCACTTTCTCCGAAGCGGTGACTGGTTTTACCACCGCCGACCTGACGGTGGCCAACGGCAGCATCACGGGCCTTAGCACCAGTGACGGTGGCATCACCTGGACCGGGACGCTGACCCCGACTGCGAGCATCAGCGATACCACCAACCTGATCACGCTGAATAATACCGGCGTAGTGGATGGGGCGGGCAATACTGGCAGCGGTACCACCGACTCCAACAATTACGCCATCGACACCGCGCGCCCCACCGCCACCGTGGTCATCGCCGACACGGCTGTTGCCGTGGGCGAAACCTCGCTGGTGACCATCACCTTCAACGAGGCGGTGACCGGTTTCACCCTGGCGGACCTGACCGTCGCCAACGGTAGCTTGAGCGGGCTGAGCACCAGCGACAACATCACCTATACCGCGACCTTCACGCCCAGCGTTGGCATCAGTGATGCCACCAACCTGATCACGCTGAATAATACCGGCGTAGTGGATGGGGCGGGCAACACTGGCAGCGGCACCACCGACTCCAACAACTACGTTGTCGACACGCTGCGCCCGACCGCCACCATCGTGGTCGCCGATACCGCACTGAGTGTTGGCGAAACCTCGCTGGTCACCATCACCTTCTCCGAAGCGGTGACGGGTTTCGATAATTCCGACCTGAGCGTGGCCAACGGCACGCTGAGTGCGGTCAGCAGCAGTGATGGCGGAATCACCTGGACCGCCACCTTCACCCCGGCCCTTGGGGTCAGCGACACGTCCAACGTCATCACCCTGAACAACACTGGCGTCAGCGATGCGGCGGGCAACACCGGCACTGGTACCACCAACTCCAACAACTACCAGGTCGATACCAACGTGCCGACGGCGACCATCGTGATCGCCGATACCACGTTGAGCATCGGCGAGACGTCATTGGTCACCGTGACGTTCAACTCGGCGGTCAGCGGTTTCGACAATTCGGACCTGACCGTCAGCAATGGCACGCTCAGCACCATGAGCAGCACCGATGGCGGCGTCACCTGGACGGCCACGTTCACGCCAAGCGCCAGCATCTCCGATACCAGCAACGTCATCACGCTGGACAATACCGGCTTGATCAACGGCGCGGGCAACGCGGGCGTTGGCACCACCGACTCCAACAACTACGTGGTCGACACCGTGCGTCCCACCGCGACCATCGTCGTGGCCGACACGGCCATTGCCTCGGGCGAAACTTCGTTGGTGACCATCACCTTCAGCGAGGCGGTGACGGCGTTCACCAGCGCCGACCTGACGGTTGCCAACGGCACGATTTCGGGGCTGGGCAGTAGCGACGGCGGTATCACTTGGACCGCCACCTTCACGCCTACCAATGGCGTCACCGATACCAGCAATGTCATCACGCTCAACGCAGGAAGCGTCGTCGACATGGCAGGTAACATCAACACCGCCTCCGCCAGTTCCAACAACTACGCGCTCGACACGCAGCGTCCGACCGCGACTATCGGGATGAGCGATTCACAGTTGAAACCGGGCGAGACATCGCTGGTTACCATCACCTTCAGTGAGGCGGTGACCGGCTTCACCAATGATGACCTGAGTGTGGCCAATGGCACCTTGAGCGCCGTCAGCAGCAGCGACGGTGGCCTGACCTGGACCGCCACCTTTACCCCGGACCTGGGTGTGACCGATACCACCAACCTGATCATCCTGGACAATACCGGCGTAAGCGATGCGGCCGGCAACACTGGGACAGGCACCACCGATTCGGCTAACTACGCGGTCGAGACGCGGGTGCCGACCGCCACCGTCGTGGTGGCCGATAACGCACTCAAGGTGGGGGAAACCTCGCTGGTGACCATCACCTTCTCGGAGGCCGTCAGCGGGTTCGACAATGCCGACCTGAGTGTCAGCAATGGCACGTTGAGCAACGTCTCGTCCACCGATGGCGGCGTAACCTGGACGGCCACGTTCACCCCGACCGGCAGCATCACCGACACCAGCAACCTGATCAGCCTGGACACCAGCGGGGTGGTCAACGCTTCGGGCAACAGCGGTGTTGGCGTGGTGGACTCCAACAATTATGCGATCGACACAGTGCGCCCAGGAGCCACCATCACGCTGGGTGACACCACGCTGGGCATCGGCCAGAGCACTACCGTGACTATCAGTTTCACCGAGGCGGTGTCCGGTTTCGACCTGTCGGATCTCAGCGTCGCCAATGGCGTATTGTCCAACCTCGCCAGCAGTGACGGTGGCCTGACCTGGACGGCGACCCTGACGCCTACGGCGGGCGTCAACGATGCCACCAACCTGATTCTGCTCGACGCCAGCAATGTGCAGGACGCCGCCGGCAATGCCGGCGTGGGCGTGGCGATCTCGGCCAACTATGCGCTCGACGCCACTCGGCCAACTGCGACCATCGTGGTTGCCAACCCGAACCTGGGCCTGGGCCAGACGACCCAGGTGACCTTCACCTTCAACGAGGCGGTGACCGATTTCGACCTCTCGGACCTCAGCGTCACCAATGGGGAACTGACCAACCTGACCACCAGCGATGGCGGCAAGACCTGGACCGCGACGTTCACTCCGACGGTGAATCTCACCGACCCGAGCAACTTCATTGCCCTGGACACCAGCAACGTCAGCGACCTGACGGGGAATGCCGGGGCCAGCGTGGCGGTGTCGAACAATTATGCGATCGACACCGTGGTGCCCAACGATGTGAAGCCGCCGCCGGAATTCCTGACGTCGGACCCTGTGACGGTCATTGCGCCTTCGGACGTTCCGTTGCAGCCGATCGTCTTCACGCCGCCAACGGGCGATCTTGGTTCACCGCTGGGCTTCCCACCGCTGTTTGAACAGCGGGATGTGGGCGGGGGCCTGCGGCCGATAGGCGATATTTTCATCAACCGTGGGGAACTGGCACCAAGCTATATCGCCCAGGTATTCAGCAGCGACGCCGCAGGCGATGGCTCCGGCCAGGGCTTCCTGGGCTTTGGCGGTGGCGATGGCGGGGTGTTCGGCAGTAGCACCGTGGCGGGTCTCTTCAGCCAGGACTTCGGTTCTGAAGGCGAATCGACGGATACCTTCGACGGCCAGTCGATGCAGGGCGGCGATGTGTCCCAAGGTCTGCGCGGAATGTTCGGCGCACCGACCCTGGGTCAGCAGTTGCAACAGCTTAAAGACATTGAGCAACGTCAGGTCGACGGCCTGGCAATGGCTTTACAACAGGTCGGCATCAGCCAAGTGCAGGCCTGATAACTCAAAAAACAGTGGGCAGCCAGGGGCAATCCAGGGAATGAATAGAAGTCAGAAGTTATTCACAGTGAGTGTGCTGGCGTTGGTGGTCAGCGGATGTGCGATCACCAGCGAGCCGATCGAACGCAGCGTCAGCGAGCAACGCGCCCGGACCGACCTGCAGAACATGTACAAGGATCAGGAGCCCCTCAGTGGTCCGCTAACCTTGCACCAAGCCATGGCCCGTGCGGTGAAGTACAACCTCGAAGGCCGCCTGAAAATCATGGAAGAGGCCCTGGCCAAGCGACAGCTGGACCTGGCCAGTTTCGACATGCTGCCACGCATGGCCCTGGACGCCGGCTATGTGGGCCGCAACAACGTCAACGCCTCCAGCAGCCAGAGTGTCGAAACCGGCACGCAATCCCTGGAGCCATCGACCTCCCAGGATCGCGACCGTGAAGTGGCCGACCTGACCATGGTCTGGAACGTGCTCGACTTCGGTGTCAGCTACATCAGCGCCAAGCAGGCCGGGGACCAGCGACTGATCGTGCAGGAGCGTCGGCGCAAGGTGATCAACACCATTGTCCAGGACGTGCGTTCGGCGTACTGGCGCGCCATGGCCGCCGAGCGCCTGCTCAAGCAGATCGACAACCTGATGGCCCGGGTCGAGGCGGCACGTGGCAACAGCCAGAGCATGAGCGAACAACGAATCGGTGACCCGGTGCAGGCCCTGGGTTACCAGCGCTCGTTGATCCAGGCGACCCGCCAGCTCGAAGAGCAGCGCCGGGCGTTGTCCCTGGCCAAGACCGAGTTGGCGACCCTGATCAACCTGCCCCTTGGCACCGAATTGACCCTGGCCACCCAGGATGAGTACGACATTCCCGAACTCAAGGTCGACCTGGCCCGCCTCGAACAGGAAGCCCTGACCAGCCGTCCGGAATTGCGCGAGCAGGATTACCAGACCCGCATCACCGCCGCCGAAACCCGCAAGGCCATGCTGCGTCTGTTGCCGGGCCTGGAGTTTTCCGCTGGCGGGCACTACGACAGTAACTCGTTCCTGGTGGAGCAGGGCTGGGCGGACTATGGCGTGAAAGTCACGTGGAACCTGTTCAACGTGATCTCTGCCCCGGCGGCCATCGACGTGGCCAAGGCCGGTGAAGAAGTGGCGGCCGCGCGGCGTCAGGCGATGTCGATTGCCGTGCTGGCGCAGTTGTACGTGGCCAATGCCAACTATCGCGAGGCGCTGCGTCAGTTCAAGACCAACCAGCAACTGTCGGACATCGATGGGCAAATCGTCGGTCAACTGCGCAGCCGTCACCAGGCCGCCGGCATTGGCGAGCTGGATCTGATCCAGGGCGAGTTGAACACTCTGCAGGCCGATTTGCGTCGGGACCTGTCCTATGCGGACCTGCGCAACGCCTACGGCCAGATCTTCGCCAGCGCCGGCCTCGACCCGCTGCCCGATGAAGTGCAATCGACCGCAGTGCAGTCGATCGCCACGGCATTGGCCAACCGCGAAGCCGCCTGGGCCCAAGGCGATATCGCTGTGCCAACGGCTGCGGTGACCCAATAACAGGCCGCCAGCATGAGGCGCCCGGCGTTTTCCCGGCTACCGGTGACGGTGAACCTGCCTTTGCTGTTGCAGGCACTGGCAGCTGTTGAAGACGAGCGTTGGCAGGGGCATTTCAACAGCGCCTATTACAGCGGCGACTGGAGCGGCGTGGCGCTGATTTCGGCGGTCGATGCCTTGACCGAGTTATCTCCCGGGCGCGGTCAGCCCGTGCCGCGTGCGCCTTGGTCAACGGAGGGGCGTTGGCGCGAAGCGTTGCGGGATTGGCCCCTGGACATCGTCTCGGCCCGGCTGCTTCGGCTCGGGCCTGGCGGGCGCATCCATGAGCATCGCGACTATGACCTTGATGGGGCAGACGCCGACCTGCGCCTGCACATTCCGCTGCTCAGCCCGCCGCGAGTGGATTTCTGGCTGGAGGGCGAGCGCATTCCGATGGCCGCGGGTGAGTGCTGGTTTCTCGACTTGTCGCGGCCCCATCGTGTCGATAACCGCAGTGCCGAGTCGAGAGTTCATCTGGTGCTCGATTGCCGCCCAGGGCCATGGTTGGAGCAGCAGATTGCCGATGGGCTGCTCACCACACCGGCAGTTGGCGGCGGACAAAGCGACTTCAGCCGTTTTCAGCAGTGTGTAGAAACTGATCCGAAACTCGCCCGAACGTTGCAGAGCCTGCATGACCTGGACGCTTTCATTGAACGCGTCATCGCGTTGGGCGCTGGACAAGGCCTGCACGTCACCGAGGAAGCAATACGGGCGGCGATGCGCAACGGTCGCCGGCAGTGGCGTGACCAGTGGAAGGTTTGAATCTGGACGGCTGGCTGCCGATCCGCGTCTGGCAAGAGGCCGGGCAATGGCGGGTCGATTGGTGCTGGTTCGGTGATGCACCGTTGTCGCAACCGTTCTTCAACGATGCCGTAGAAGACGCCCTGCGCTTGCCTTTCAACCAGGTGTTCCGTCGCCAGACGCCCTTGAGCGTTCTCAGCCAATGGCAACAACAGAGCCCGGGCCTGGCGCCCAGTGCGTTCATTTTCCATGCCTCCCGTTGCGGCTCGACGTTGATCAGCCAGATGCTTGCACAACTGGATGACCACATCGTCGTCTCCGAACCACCGCCGCTGGACGCTCTGCTGCGCTGTGATTTGCCCCCCGCCGAACGCAGCGTAGCGCTCAAGGGGCTAATGTCGGCCTATGGGCAACGTCGCCGAGGTGTGGAGCGGCGATTGGTGATCAAGCTCGACGCCTGGAATATCGGTGAGCTGGCGCTGCTGCGAGATTGTTTTCCCGACACGCCTTGGCTGTTCGTGTACCGCGACCCCTTGGAAATCGCCGTCTCCCACCTGCGCCGTCCCGGCATGCACATGGTCCCGGGGATGATTGGCGCGAGCGTGCTGGACGATGGGTTGCCGTTCAGCCACCCGGAGGATTTCATCCCGCGACGGTTGGGGCGGCTGTTGCAGGTGGGGTTGGTGCATTGCCAGGCACTGGCCGGGCTGGCGGTTAACTACAGCGAACTGCCCGAGGCCATGGCGGGCAGGCTGGCGGCGTTTTTCCGCTTGGATGACGGGCAATGCCGACAGGTGTTCGCGACAGTGGGGCAGCATGCCAAGCAGCCGGCGCAGGTGTTTGCTGGCGACAGCGAGGACAAGCGCCGCGAGGCTTCGCCATTGTTGCGGGAGCGGGTGATGTATTGGGCGCAGGGGCCTTACGAAGCGCTCGAACAGTTGCGCAATCACTCTTGTGGCGAGGGGATTTATCCCCGCTGGGCTGCGAAGCAGTCCTAAAATCTGGCCCCTCGGTGTGCCAGGTTGTTTGGCGTCGCCGGGTAGGGCTGCTTCGCAACCCAGCGGGGATAAATCCCCTCGCCACAAAGATAGCCTTGAGTTCATGGTTATCAACCCATCAAGACTTGTTGGGCGACAACTCCGCCATCCCCTTGAGCAGCTCGATCGGCAAAGGAAAGACGATGGTGGAGCTCTTGTCCCCGGCGATCGATCCCAGCGTCTGCATGTAGCGAGCTGCAGGGTAGTCGAGTCATGGATTGATTGAATTTTGATCAGTCTGACAGTCATCAAGGGGCTAGACTGCGGGAATGTCCCAGCCCTCTTTTTATGTCCAGGAGTCTTGCATGGAATCCCCGATCCACAGCCTTCCCGCACTGTTCAAGCAGCTAGGCCTGCCGGACGACGCTGTCAGCATCGACCAATTCATCGCCACCCATTCCCCCCTCAAGCCCGAGCTGCATCTGGCGGATGCGTTTTTCTGGAGCGTCGCCCAGCAGCAATTACTTCGCGAAGAAATTCTCGAGGACGCTGACTGGGCGGAAGTGGTCGATCAATTGAATGTGTTGCTGAGGAAGGGGCGCGGCGAGTGAGCCGAGTTGTACCGCGCGTCAAAAAGACCAGAATGCAGTACCTTTTGAGGGTCTGAATTATGCAGAGCATTCTGGCTGATATGGCTGTAAGTGTTTCCGAACTGAAGAAAAACCCTTCGGCCGTCTTGAGTGGTGCTCATGGCGGTCCGGTGGCGGTGCTTAATCACAACCGGGTGATGGGTTACATGGTACCGGCCGAAGTATTCGAAGCCATGATGGAACGTCTGGATGATCTCGAATTGGCTGAGATCGTGCGCGCCCGCCGTCATGAAACACCAATTCCGGTGAGTCTGGATGACCTATAAGCTTGAATTCCTGCCCTCGGCTCGCAGGGAATGGGACAAGTTGGGTCATACCGTACGCGGGCAATTCAAGAAGAAACTGGTGCAGCGACTTGAAGCGCCTCGCCGCTGATTCCCTGCACGGCATGCCTGACTGCTACAAAATCAAACTCAAGGCGTGCGGGTACCGATTGGTCTATGAAGTGATCGATGATCGTCTTGTTGTTTCGGTCGTTGCTGTGGGCAAGCGTGAACGCAGCGAGGTCTATCAGAAAGCCCGAAACTGCTAGTCTATGGCCCCGCTACGCCATTAGGTCTAATAGTTATTAATAGATAGCTTATTATTCCTTAAATAATATAACTCTCCTCCCTATACTCGTCCGGGAACAGACACGCAGGAGAGCAACCCATGCGCAACGAATCGATTCGCTACCTGATTGTGCCGGGCTGGCAAGGATCGCCGGAAAATCATTGGCAAACCCACTGGCAGAACAGCCTGCCCAATAGCGCGCGAGTCGAGCAGGCCGACTGGTTGACGCCTCGGCGTGAAGACTGGGTCGCGGCGCTGGCCGAAGCCATTGCCGTCGACAGCACGCCGGTCATTCTCATTGCCCATAGCCTGGGCTGCATCACGGTTGCCCATTGGGCCGCCACCGCGCCGGTGCAGTTTCTGCGCCAGGTGCGCGGGGCGTTGCTGGTGGCGCCGGCGGATGTGGAACGGCCAGCCTGCGCTCCGGCATTGCGTAATTTTGCGCCGATTCCCACTGATCTGTTGCCGTTCCCCAGCCAAGTCGTCAGTTCGGACAACGACGCAGCGGTGAGCGCTCCACGCGCCTTGGAACTGGCGCGCAACTGGGGCGCCGAGGCCGGAATTCTCGCCGGGGCGGGGCATATCAATGTGAAGTCCGGCCACCAGCGCTGGGAGCAGGGGTTCGCTTATCTCTATCGTCTGCAAAATCGCATGGAGCATCACGCCCTGCGTCGCGCCTGAATTTTAACGTCCTCCCGTCTCCCGACGGTTTGGGACGGGAGTCTGCCATGAGCTTGCATGAAACCTTCGGTCAGCCGTTGCTGACCTTTCCCGATGCGGAAAAAAGTCCCCTGAGCATTCGCGCCAAGGCGCTGGTGTTCGTCGACCCGCGTTCGCGACAGTTGCGCCAGGAGTTGGAGCTGCTGGCGCCGCGCTCGGTCTCGGTGCTGATACGCGGCGAAACCGGCACCGGCAAAGAATTACTGGCCCGCCACATCCATCGCGAGAGCAATCGCGGTGGATTGTTCGTGTCGGTCAACTGCGGCGCCATCAGTCCGACCTATGCCGACGCCGAATTGTTCGGTTATGCCGCCGGCAGCCATAGCGGTTCAGCCAGCAGCCGCGCCGGTTGGTTCGGCTCGGCCAATGGCGGGACGCTGTACCTGGATGAGATCGGGGACCTGCCGCTGCCGATCCAGATTAAATTGCTGGCGGCCCTGGAAAACCATGAAGTCACCCGCGTCGGCGCCCACCAGCCCAGCCCCGTGGACGTGCGACTGGTTGCGGCCACCAGCATTGACCTGGCGCAGGCGGTGGCCGCCGGGAAATTTCATGACCGGCTGTATCACTACCTCGGTGAGGGCCGGCTCGAGTTGCCGCCCTTGCGCGAGCGGGTGGGCGATATCCTGTCCCTGGCCGAATACTTCCTGGGCATCTACAGCCAACGCCTCGGCCTGGCCGTGCCGCTGATCAGCGAAGCGGCGCAGCGTGCGCTCGAACAGCACAGTTGGCCGGGTAATACCCGGGAGCTGGAAAACGTCATTCATTTCGCTTTGCTGGTAAGCGTAGGGGATTACATCCTGCCGGAGCATCTTAATCTGCCGCGTTTAACGGGATCTGCGATAGGGACTTGATAAAGGATTCTAAGTTTGTCGAACGGGGTAAACAGCACTTGAGCGATTGATAAAAGTGTTTTGTTGGTCTCGGTTTCGCCTATAAAAGGTTTCCGGATATTTAATCCTGATGACTTTCGGGTTGTCGGGGTTTTTATTATGTGAATGTTAAATTCATCTGCTTGGAAGTATTTTGTTTATGCAAACTTTAAGTGACTTGTACAAATAATTTGTGTGGTTTTAGCGCTTGATTGCAGGTGCCTCGAGATTGTTAATTGAATAGGCGAAAGCAACGCGGTCAGCCGAGTTGTGCTGGTCGTGAATCAATTAACTTGAGTGTCGAGGATTTAAATGAAATACGAAATTAATACGCCTGTCGCGACGCAATCGTCGGGATGGTCCAAGTTGGAAAACTTTGGGATTTTTTCCGTGACGGGGGGCAACCAGTTATACAGCAACGGTAATCAACAATTGATGGTAAGGGTATTTGTCCAGGTCCAGAGCTGGCTGGGCAGCAGCCTTCCCCTGACGCAGTCTGAAATCGATTCCATTGTCTTGATTGATGGGCATACGGGGGCGGAGCTCATCAAGGACAGGAATCGCGGTGATGTCGGTGTATGGAAGTACACCGAAGAGCAGGATTCCCGCGGTTTCCGCCAGCTTCCTTCCAATCTACCTCCCCGGGGTACAGTGCCGTCGGGGGAGTTCGTCTACACCAAGGATTTTTACATCACGTCCAGCTCCGATAAACCGATCGAACTGCAGTTGCGCATCACGCGGGCAGACGGCGAAACGTTTCTATCCAGAAAGCAGGATGAGCTTGGCACGCTTACGTTAGTTCCACTTCCGCCGGCGGTCTACCGGTCCGAGCAGTATTCGCTTAGTCGCACTCCGGTCCCCTATTACAGTCCGAGAGGCCACATTGAGAAAGTCGAGGTCTTTATGTTGGATCTGGTGGTTGATCAGCAGCTAATGAGGTTCTATAACGGTTTTTTTATGGACTATCACCTGAAAATGGGAAGTTCGGATAAGCGTTATTCGGGTTACTACCTCATCGGCTACGGGAATGGTCGAGATATCAGAGCGACTGGTCAAGTGCCTTGGGAACGGCCGGATGCACTGGGAAGGCATCAGAGCGAAAACGGACGTGTTGCATTGGTTCTGGCCTACGGAAAACTCGGGCCGGTCTGGGTGAGAAGTTCTACCAAGAGGACTTTGCTGGAACTGACCGACATGTACGGAAATCCTCATTCGTTGCGCGTGGAAATGACTGATGACCCGCTGACAATTCGCGTGACCAGAATATAAAAACAATTCGTTCAAGGAAGAACCGATGAATACCTCTTCACCCCTCCAAGGTCAGTTGACTTCGGCGGCCTTCAAGTTTGACAGTTTTGTTCGTTCGGGCGTGGATCCGCGCACAGGTAGCTGCAGTTGCAGCGTGGCGCTGGATGTGGCGCCGGATGACGCCGCCGTCGGATCTAAAGTATCAGCGACCCTGGCATACGATTCCTTCAATGATCAGGACCTGGGTTTCGGCGCCGGTTGGTCCTTGCGCACCTGTAGCTATGACCAGCGCCGACGAAAGTTGACACTGACGAACGGCGAAACCTATCAGCTCTATACCGATGGAAACCAAGTGGCTTTCCAGGATAAGAAACTCGATAACTTGCGCGTCACGATGCAAGGCAATGAACTTTTCGTCGAGTACATCGATGGAAGAATCGACGTGCTGTCGCGCCCCGGTGCGACATCCCACGAATGGCTGCTTGCGCGGGAGTACAGTCCCGAGGGCAAGGAAACGGCTTATGAGTATCGCCCCGTCGCGGGCCGCCTGCAGCTGGTGGCGGTTTACCGGCAGCATCGCCGCATCCTGCAGGTCGACTACGCCCGGGCCAGGTCGACGGCAACGACCATCACCGTGTGGCCGGACGTACCTTCAAGGAAACTCCAGTACCTGTTTATCCTGCGTAACGGAACGCTCCAACACATCAGGCTGATCACTGCCGAAAAGATTCCATTGACCTGGACCTTTGATTACGCACGTATCAATGGTTTTCTGCTGATGACTGAAGTCAGCCAGCCAAGCGGGGCCCGGCAGACACTCCGGTACCAGGCCGAGGGTCATAGGCTTCCCGCCGGGGCACCGGTGCCTTACCTGCCTGTTGTGTCTCAATCCATCATGGCCCCTGGCGGGGGCCAGCCCGCGATCATCACCCTGTATGAATATTCCGTCAGGAATTTTCTAGGGCATGGTGCGGGGGTACGCTGGTCGGCCGAGCGTGATGTGCTTTATGACGTCAGCAGCAACTACCAATACTCCTGCACTCAGATTCAAATGGTCGCTGGTAACAGCCGTCCGCGTGAGTCTTCCCGGGTCATACGCACCTACAATCGCTTCCACTCGATGATTTCGCAAAGGACGATCAGTGGCAGCAAGATGCAGTTGCGGGAAATCGAATATTACGATGTGCCCAATCGAGCTTTCAGGGATCAGCCTCCGCAGTTCCAGATGCAACGCGTCGTCCGCGAGAGCTTCTTTGATACTCGCGCGACTCGCGCAAACACCCGGGTCGAGACCACCCATACGTCCTATGACGAACATGGCAATCTGCTGGAAAAAGCCAGTCCGGGCGGGGCGCGGGAAATCTATGAGTATTTTCCGGCACAAGGGAGCACGGATTGTCCCGCCAGCCCTATAGGCGTGCCTTGTTTTCTGAAGCAGAAGTCGATTATCGCCTCGGCCGAGTTCGCCGCCGCGCCGACCACCGTGGTTCGCTACACCTACAGCGAATTGCCGTCGCTGCTCGCAGGCCGCCGCTGTGTCCGGCTCGCCAGCGAGACACTCTCCGATGAGGGCGCCGCCGAGCCTCGTGTGGCGTGTCGATTGAGGTACGTGAACAACGTCAATGACGCCTTTCATGGACGGCTGCAATGCAAGGTCGAGACCGTAGGCGGCGTGCGCCGTGAGCATCGTTATGCGTACCGGCGTGAACTCGATAACGTTCGCACCGACCAGACCTTCAGCGCCGAAGGGCTGAGCCACCTGAGGCAGGAGTGGCATGACGTGTGCGGGTGGCTGGTCAAGACCTGCGAGTCCGGGGGCAATACCGTCAGCATGGAATACGACTCACTGGGGCAACTGACCCGTGAAACCGTGATGCCTGACACGGGCCGCGCGGCATCGCGTCAGTTCATCTATCAGGTCGGTGCTGCCTCCAATGATGGCCTTGCCAGCGTCACCGTCAAGGATGCCCGTGGCGTCCTGACCGTCACCCGTAGCGATGGACTGGGTCGTACCGTGAAAGTCGAGAAGCAGGACGTCGACATGCCCGGCGCACCCATGCGCGTGATCTACGAGGCCAGTTATGATGGCCTGGGACGCCTGCAATCGGATGAACAGACCGACTGGTTCGACGGCGAGCCGAAAACGCTGGGAACCCACTACGAGTATGACGAGTGGGGGCATCAGAACCGCACCATCCGCCGCGGGCATGAGGTCGCTCATGACGAGATCGATCCTGTGGCGCGCACGCGCACCGAGTGGATGGAGGGCGGCGGCAAGACCCGGACATTCATCAACGCCCTGGAAAAGCCATCGCGGGTCGAGCGCGTGGACCGTTCCGGCGTCGTGCGAGAGGTAACCCTCTACGAATACGATGGCCTGGGACGGTGCATCCAGCAAACCGCCGCTGACGGTGCGGTGACCCGCTACACCTACGATCTGGCCGGCCGCGTGCTGAATACGACATTGCCCGACGGTACCTTGGTCGAGAAGAAATACGCCGCCCAGAGCCAGGGGGACTATCCCACACAGATCAGCGCCAACGGCTATGTAGTGGGAACCCGTACCTACGACGGACTGATGCGCGTGACCCGCAACCAGGCGGGCGGTCGTGCCGAACAGAGGGTCTACGAGGGTTCCGGCAGGAACGCTACACAAAAGAGCACCGCGTCTGGAAAAACCTTGCGGTTCACCCTTGATCCGTTGCTCGCCGATGGCGTCACCAGCCGCTCCGGCAGCCAGGCGTCCGTCGCTGCCAGCCATCGGTTCGATTCCCGCACAGGGTTGCTCCAGGAATCGGCCAACGCGCTGGTGCAACGGCGCATGGAGTACGGCCCTTCCGGCCGTCTCAGCCGGGAGTCGTGGGTGACGGCGCTCGACCGCTTCGAAAGTGGACAAACCTATTCGTTGCTGGGCAAACCGATTGGCTACACGGACGTCAGCGGCACGGTTCGCACCTGCGTTTATGATCAGACTGGACGCCTGACCGGTATCACCCAAGGTCCTTCCGCCATCCCCGCTCAGGAGCGCATTACGGCCACGTACTCGTACGACGCCCAAGAGCAGGTCAAGCGCATCACCGTCACCGATCCCCGATCGGGCCATTCGATGGTCACCGACCTGGACTACGACGAATTTGGCCGCGAAATCCTCCGGCGCTCCTCCCAGGGAAATGATGTCGTCGAGGTGAGCCAGTCGTTCGGGCCGGGCGACAGGCTCAGCCAGCGTACGCTCAAGGCCAACGGAGCCGTGCGTGTCGAGACGTTTGCCTATGACCTGCGAGGCCGGTTGACGCGTTACGCCTGCCAAGGGCCGCACGCGCCAGTGGATGCCCAGGGTAAGGCCATCGTCTCGCAGGACTTCACCTATGACGGTCTGGATAACATCCGCCAAGTCGTCACGCATTTCCCAGGCGGCGTGAACACGGCAACGTATCGGTATGATTTGGTCGATAAAACCCAACTCAGCGGCGTCAGCCACAGTCATCCCGACTATGCATCCGCCGATTCGACTTTCCGCTACGACGCCGACGGCAATTTGCTCAACGATTCCCGTGGACGTCACTTGGTCTATGACGAACTGGGGCGGCTGGAAAGTGTGGCTTCGGCTGACTCGAGGTCGATATTGGCGCGCTATCGGTACGATGCCTCTGACCGCCTTCATGCCGTTGAGCTGGCAGGGCACAAGCCCTGTCGGCGCTTCTACCGCGACGAGCGGTTGTGCAACGAAGTCGCGGGGCAGGATAGCCGCAGCCTCATGCATGAAGAGCGGCAGTTGCTGGCGTTGTCCCAGGGCCAGGAGACGGTGCTGTTCGGGACGGATGGCTGTGGCAACGTCTTGCAAGCGGTTGCTGGCGGCGACGACACCCAGCATGCCTATTCGCCTTATGGGCAACGCGCGGCGGCTGACGGATTGGGCAGTCTGTTCGGTCTCGGCGGCGAGCCGCAGGATCCGGTGACTGGCTGTTATCTGCTCGGCAACGGCTATCGGGCCTACGATCCGGTACTGATGCGATTTCACCGGCCAGACGACTGGAGTCCATTTGATGGGGGAGGTCTCAATCCCTATGCCTATTGTCTCGGCGACCCCATCAATCTGAGCGATCCCACCGGCCATATCTCTACCTGGGGCTGGATCAAGATTGGCATTACCGCTGCTTTCGCCATCGCCTCCGTTGCGTTCACCCTGGCGACCCTGGGGGCATCCGCGCCCTTGATAGGCATCTCGTTTTCGGCCGCAACCGCCTTGACGCTGGAGGTGGTGTCAGGTGCGGCATCGATCGCGTCCATCGTGCTGGAAGAGGCGGCTCCGGACGCCGTCGCCACCCAGGTGCTGAGCTACGCCAGCCTGGCCTTGGGCGTTGTGTCCGGCGGGGCTTCCCTGACAGGAAAACTGTTGGGCAGAGGGACATCGGTGGCCCTGCGCAATACGGTCGAGTCCCTCGGTGACGCCCTGACACTGGGCCGTAGCAACGCCTTGCGCGGGACACGCGTCGGTGGCTACGCCAAGGCTGCGAGCCCTCTGCTCCGAGGCGGCGGGCGGCGCAACCTCATCGCATTGCAAAACGATCTTCGAGACGTGCTGACCGCCAAGGACGTGACCAGCTATGCCCATTACCCGCTCAAGGGCGTCACCTACACCGTCGACAGGGACAAGTACATCGAAAAAGCCCGAGGGTTTCTGGGGATGACAGGGGAACGACCCAATAACACTCAGCGTGGCGAGGCACCGGACGATATCTACGGAGATATCAGGGAGCGAAGCGCGCAAATCCGATTCGCATGAAGAACACGCGCAAGGGGTTATTCATATATGAATTATCGATATATACATTTAGATAAAAGGTGTTGTTAAGGCATAAAAAATATCGGTATCTTCCGTACCACGCCAGCGATAGCACTTCGCTGGCACTCCCACATTTGGCCGTCGTCCATGACGACAGTGATTTTCCATAAGGACACTGCATGAAAAAGGTTCTGTTGTTCACCGCATTGGCGGCAGCCCTGACCTCGGGCCTCGCCCAGGCAGCGGAGAAACTGGTCGTGGCGGCCACCCCGGTGCCGCACGCCGAGATCCTCGAGCTGATCAAGCCGGCCCTGGCCAAGGAAGGCGTGGACCTGCAAATCAAGGTCTTCACCGACTACGTCCAACCCAATGTACAGGTTGATCAGAAGCGTCTGGACGCCAACTACTTCCAGACCCTGCCCTACCTCAAGAGCTTCAACGAAGGCAAAGGCACCCATCTGGTGACCGTGATCGGCGTCCATGTCGAACCGTTCGGTGGCTACTCGAAGAAAGTCAAAAGCCTGGCTGAGCTCAAAGACGGCGCAACCATTGCCATCCCTAACGAAGGCAGCAACAGCGGTCGCGCCCTGATCCTGCTGCAGAAGGCTGGGCTGATCGAGCTCAAGGACCCGAAAAACGCCCTGGCCACGCCGAAAGACATCGCCAAGAATCCGAAGAACTTCAAGTTCAAGGAACTGGAATCGGCCATGCTGCCGCGGGTGCTGGATCAGGTCGACCTGGACATGATCAACACCAACTACGCCCTGGAAGCAGGTCTTAACCCGGCCAAGGATGCATTGGTGATCGAAGGTGCGGATTCGCCTTACGTGAACTTCCTGGTGGCCCGTCCGGACAACAAGGACAGCCCGGCCATGCAGAAACTGGCCAAGGCTCTGACCAGCCCGGAAGTGAAGGCCTTCATCGAGAAGAAATACAGCGGCGCGGTACTGCCGGCGTTCTGATCGAACGGTACATGTTGAAGTGACAACGCCGACGGCTTGGCCAGCGTCGGCGTTTTTTTGTGCCGAGGCCTAAGACCCGGTGCTCACCGAACGGTGCCGCTGGCAGGCTTGTTTTTTAATGCGCGGCGCAGGGCTGCAAGCAGTTTGAGGAGGTCTTGTGGATCGAGGTACTGCGGGGCTTTCACGTCAGCCATTTTTTTCTTCCTTGTGATGGGGCCGTGGAGTCTGGCCATAAGCTGCGGTTCCGGGGAGAGGTCTATCGAAAAAAAGACCCGTCCTACAGCGCATGGAAAAATAGCCTTCTTACAAAGCCTCTGCAAATACCGTCGATCAATCCGGCCAGTTCCAGGCCGGCGTATCCAGCATTCCCTGGCCCACTATCCCGGTCTGGCCCAGATCTTTTTCCAGCACAATGCAAGTGCAGTCCCCCTCGTTCGGTTGTAAGGCGCCGATCCCTGTGCTTGGCGTTGAACCCTGTTCTAAGCTCACAGTCGTATCGTCACTGGCACGTCCGTACAACACAAGGAGTCTGCATGGCGGGTCCCCGAATCAAACTTGTCGTTGGCCTGAGCCTGTGCGCGTTGCTGGCGGGATGCGGTGATAAAAAGCCCGAGGAAAAAGCCCTGCCGCGGGTGTTCGTGCAGCAAGCCATGCCCTCCGAGTACGCGGCTTCGGTGACGCTGACCGGCGATGTCCAGGCGCGGGTGCAAGCCGATTTGTCGTTTCGCGTGGGCGGCAAGATCATCGAGCGTAAGGTGGATGTTGGTGACCAGGTCTCGGCCAGGCAAGTGCTGGCCCGGCTCGACCCTCGAGACTTGCAGACCAACGTCGACTCCGCCGAAGCCCAGGTGGCCGCCGAGCAGGCGCGGGTCAAGCAAAGTGCGGCGGCCTTCGTGCGCCAGCAGAAACTCCTGCCCAAGGGCTACACCAGCCAGAGTGAGTACGATGCGGCCCAGGCGCAGCTGCGCAGCAGCCAGAGCGCACTGACCGCTGCCCAGGCCCAGCTGGCTAACGCCCGTGAACAACTGAGCTACACCGCCCTGGTCGCCGAGGCGCCAGGCATTATCACGGCGCGCAAGGCTGAGGTTGGCCAGGTGGTGCAGGCCACGGAACCGATCTTCAACCTGGCCCGGGACGGCGAGCGCGACGCGGTGTTCAACATCTATGAGTCGCTGTTGCGTGAATCGCCATCGGATCCGGCGATTGTCATCAGCCTGTTGGACAACCCGGCCATCAAGACCACCGGTACGGTGCGCGAGATCACCCCGGCGGTGTCCGCCGAGACAGGCACCGTGCAGGTCAAGGTCACCCTCGACGATTTGCCTGAAGGGATGCACCTGGGCTCGGTGGTCAGTGCCACGGCCAAGTCCGCAGGCAAGACGGCTGTGGAGCTGCCCTGGTCGGCGCTGACCAAAAACCTCAGCGACCCGGCCGTGTGGCTGGTGGATGGCGAGGGCAAGGCGCAGTTGCATAACGTGACCGTTGGCCGCTACCTGACGGGCAAGGTCATCATCAGCGACGGGCTCAAGGGCGGCGAGAAAGTCGTTACGGCCGGCGGGCAATTGCTGCATCCCGGCGTCCGTGTCGAGATCGCCGACAACACCTCGACGAACCCTCCGGCGGGAGCTCAGCCATGAAGCGTCTGTGGATGGTGTCGGCCGGCCTGCTGGTGGCGGCCTGCTCGAAGGAAGAAGCGCCACCTGAGCCGGTGCGTCCGGTGTTGTCCATTGAAGTCCAGGCACTCGACCAACAAGCCCTCGGGCGGTTCGCCGGGAACATCCAGGCTCGTTACGAGAGCAACGTGGGTTTCCGCGTGCCAGGACGGATTTCCAGTCGCAACGTCGATGTCGGCGCCGAAGTGAAGAAGGGCGACTTGCTCGCCACCCTCGATCCTACCGATCAACAGAACCAGTTGCGCGCTGCCCAGGGCGATCTGGCGCGGATCGAGGCGCAGTACATCAATGCCCAGGCCAATGCCCGTCGCCAGCAGCAGTTGTTTGACCGTGGTGTCGGTGCCCAGGCACAACTGGACATTGCCCAGACCGACCTGAAAACCACCAGCGCGTCCCTTGAGCAGGCCCGGGCCTCGGTGCAGCAGGCTCGCGACCAGCTCAACTACGGCGAACTGCGCACTGACCATGATGCGGTCGTCACGGCCTGGAATGCCGAAGCCGGGCAGGTGGTCACCGCTGGCCAGCAAGTGGTGACCCTGGCCCGTCCCGACATCAAGGAAGCGGTGATCGACCTGCCGGCCGGCCTGGCCGAGCGTTTGCCCGCGGACGTGGTGTTCGAAGTCGCCGCGCAACTGGACCCGGCGATCCACACCACCGCCACCGTGCGCGAGATCGAACCCCAGGCCCAGAGCGCTACCCGTACGCGCCGTGCGCGTTTGACACTGACCGACACCCCACCAGGTTTTCGCCTGGGCACAGCCATCGGCGTGACCCTCAGCTCGACCATCGAGCCGCGCATCGAGCTGCCGCTCAGCGCGCTGCAAGAGGTCGACGGCAAGGTACGGATCTGGCTCATCGACTCGCAAACCCAGACCGTCTCCCCCCGCGACGTGCGGATTCTCGAGCGCTCGACCGACTCGGCGCTGGTGGTCAACGGCATCAAGGCCGGTGACCGCGTGGTCAGCGCCGGCGTGAACAGCCTCAAGCCTGGGCAGAAAGTGAAACTCGACGAGGATGCACGATGAAAGGGCCTTTCAACTTATCCGAGTGGGCCCTGCGGCATCAGTCGTTCGTTTGGTACCTGATGTTTGTCGCTCTGTTGATGGGCGTGTTTTCGTACATGAACCTGGGGCGGGAAGAAGACCCCTCATTCACCATCAAGACCATGATCATCCAGACCCGCTGGCCGGGCGCGACCCAGGAAGAAACCCTCAAGCAGGTGACCGATCGCATCGAGAAAAAGCTCGAAGAGCTCGACTCCCTCGACTACGTCAAAAGCTACACCCGTCCGGGGGAATCGACGGTGTTCGTGTACCTGCGCGATACCACCGGGGCCAAGGAAATCCCCGAGATCTGGTACCAGGTACGCAAGAAGATCGACGACATTCGCGGCGACTTCCCCCAAGGCCTGCAAGGGCCGGGGTTCAACGATGAGTTCGGCGATGTGTACGGTTCGGTGTATGCCTTCACGGGCGACGGCCTGTCAATGCGCCAGTTACGCGACTACGTCGAACAGGTGCGCGCCGAGATCCGTGAGGTACCGGGCCTGGGCAAGGTCGAGATGCTGGGCGAGCAGGATGAAGTGCTGTACCTGAACTTCTCCACCCGCAAGCTCGCCGCATTGGGTATCGACCAGCGCCAGGTGGTGCAGAGCCTGCAATCGCAGAATGCCGTGACCCCGGCCGGGGTCATCGACGCCGGGCCCGAGCGGATTTCCGTACGCACATCGGGGCAATTCCAATCGGAAAAGGACCTGGCCAACGTCAACCTTCGACTCAACGATCGGTTCTATCGGCTGGCCGACATCGCGGATATCCGCCGCGGTTACGCCGACCCTGCCACGCCGATGTTCCGCTTCAACGGTACGCCCGCCATTGGCCTTGCCATCGCGATGAAGAAGGGCGGCAACATCCAGGAGTTCGGCAAGGCGCTGCATGCGCGCATGAACGAACTGACCACCGACCTGCCGCTGGGCGTTGATGTGCACACCGTGTCGGACCAGGCCGAAGTGGTGGAAGAGGCGGTCGGTGGCTTCACCAGCGCCTTGTTCGAGGCGGTGATCATCGTGCTGGTCGTCAGCTTCATCAGCCTTGGCGTTCGGGCCGGGCTGGTGGTGGCCTGCTCGATTCCGCTGGTGCTGGCGATGGTCTTTTTGTTCATGGAGTACAGCGGCATCACCATGCAGCGGATCTCCCTCGGCGCGTTGATCATCGCCCTCGGTTTGCTGGTGGACGACGCGATGATTACCGTGGAGATGATGGTCACGCGCCTGGAAAAAGGCGAAACCAAGGAACAGGCCGCGACCTTCGCCTACACCTCGACGGCGTTCCCGATGCTCACCGGGACCCTGGTGACCGTGGCCGGTTTCGTGCCGATCGGCCTGAACGCCAGCTCTGCCGGTGAGTACACCTTTACCCTGTTTGCGGTGATCGCGGTGGCGATGCTGGTGTCGTGGATCGTCGCGGTGCTGTTCGCCCCGGTGATTGGCGTGCACATCCTCAGCACCAACGTGAAGCCTCACAGTGCCGAGCCGGGGCGTATCGGCCGTGCCTTCAATGGCGGCCTGCTGTGGGCGATGCGCAATCGCTGGTGGGCCATCGGCATCACGATATTGCTGTTTGTGCTGGCGGTGTTTTGCATGCGCTTTGTGCAGAACCAGTTTTTTCCGTCCTCGGACCGGCCGGAAATCCTGGTGGACCTCAACCTGCCGCAAAACGCTTCAATGGATGAGACGCGCAAGGCTGTCGACCGCCTGGAGGCAACCCTCAAGGGCGATCCGGACATCGAGCGCTGGAGCACCTACATCGGCGAAGGCGCGATTCGTTTTTATCTGCCGCTGGACCAGCAACTGCAGAACCCGTACTACGCGCAACTGGTGATCGTCAGCAAGGGTCTGGAGTCGCGCACGGCCCTCACCGAACGCCTGCAAAAGCGTCTGCGCGAGGATTTCGTCGGCATTGGCAGCTACGTGCAGGCCCTGGAAATGGGCCCGCCGGTGGGCCGGCCGATCCAGTACCGGGTTAGCGGCAAGGACACCGACCTGGTGCGCAAGCACGCCATCGAATTGGCCACCGAGCTGGACAAGAACTCGCACATCGGCGAAATCATTTACGACTGGAACGAGCCGGGCAAGGTCCTGCGCATTGATATTGCCCAGGACAAGGCGCGGCAATTGGGCTTGTCTTCCGATGACGTGGCCAAGCTGATGAACAGCATCGTCAGTGGCTCGCCAGTGACTCAGGTCAACGACGATATTTACCTGATAGACGTGGTCGGTCGCGCCGAAGATGCCGAGCGCGGTTCGCCGGAAACCCTGCAGAACCTGCAAATCGTCACCCCGAGCGGCACCTCGATTCCGCTGCTGGCGTTCGCCACGGTGCGCTACGAACTGGAGCAGCCGTTGGTGTGGCGTCGCGACCGCAAGCCGACCATCACCATCAAGGCCGCTGTGCGCGACGAAATCCAGCCCACGGACCTGGTCAAGCAACTGCAGCCCGAGATCGACAAGTTCGCCGCTGGTCTGCCGGTGGGCTACAAGGTCGCTACCGGCGGTACGGTGGAGGAGAGCAGCAAGGCCCAAGGGCCTATCGCCAGTGTGGTGCCGCTGATGCTGTTCTTGATGGCGACGTTCCTGATGATCCAGCTGCACAGCGTGCAGAAACTGTTCCTGGTGGCCAGCGTCGCGCCCCTCGGGCTGATCGGCGTGGTGCTGGCGCTGGTGCCGACGGGTACGCCCATGGGCTTCGTGGCGATCCTTGGGATTCTCGCGTTGATCGGCATCATCATCCGCAACTCGGTGATCCTGGTGACCCAGATCGACGAATACGAACGGGACGGCTACGAGCCTTGGGATGCAGTTGTCGAAGCGACCCAACACCGGCGCCGCCCGATCCTGCTCACCGCCGCTGCGGCGAGCCTGGGGATGATCCCGATTGCGCGGGAAGTGTTCTGGGGGCCGATGGCCTACGCGATGATTGGCGGGATCATCATCGCCACTCTGCTGACGCTGCTATTCCTGCCGGCGTTGTATGTGGCCTGGTACAAGATTCGTGAGCCCAAGCGCGATTGATCGACGGGAGCTGGCTTTGCACTGCTTCTGTGGCGAGGGAGCTTGCTCCCGCTGGGCTGCGAAGCGGCCCCATAAGGGCTGCTGCGCAGCCCTATCGCGAGCAAGCTCGCTCCCACAGGGATCCTCAGTGAGCACATACTCTGCGAGCAACGGAGAACCACTGTGGGAGCGAGCTCGCTCGCGATGAGGCCCGCCCAGTCGCCCTGGCCTTTTACTTGCGCAACAACCGCAACCCATTGAACACCACCAACAAACTCACCCCCATGTCGGCAAACACCGCCATCCACATGGTCGCGAACCCGGCAAAGGTCACCCCCAGAAAGATCACCTTGATCACCAGCGCCAAGGCGATGTTCTGTTTCAGGACGGTCGAGGTCTGCCGCGAAAGGCGGATAAATGCCGGAATCTTGCGCAGATCATCGTCCATCAAGGCGACATCGGCGGTTTCAATGGCCGTATCGGTCCCGGCCGCCGCCATGGCGAAGCCGATTTCCGAGCGAGCCAGGGCCGGGGCATCGTTGATGCCGTCGCCCACCATGCCGACGCGGTGCCCCTGGGCGTACAGCGCTTCGATGGCTTGCAGCTTGTCTTCCGGCAGCAGGTCGCCCCGGGCCTGATCCATGCCCACTTGGGCGGCAATGGCTTCGGCGGTGTGGGCGTTGTCTCCGGTCAGCATCAGGGTCTTGATCCCCAGCTCATGCAGTTGCCGGATGGCTTCGCGGCTGGAGTCTTTCACGGTATCGGCCACGGCAAACAGCGCCAGGGGACCTGTACCGTCGAGCAGCAGCACCACGGACTTGCCTTGTTTTTCCAGGGCAAAAAGTTTTGCTTCCAGCTCGGCAGAGCACAGGCCCAGGTCTTCCACCAGGCGGTGATTGCCCAAGTGATAGGTCTGGCCGTTGATATCGCCGCGTACCCCGCGTCCCGGGAGCGCTGCAAAGTTATCCACAACCTGCGCCGCCTGTTGTTTATCCACAGCGGCATTGGCGATCGCGCGGGACACCGGGTGATCAGAGCGGGCAGCGAGGCTGGCGGCCAGGCTTGGAGCGGTCGATTCCATGGTCGGATCCAGCGCCACGTAGTCGGTTTGCACTGGCTTGCCGTGGGTGATCGTCCCGGTTTTGTCCAAGGCCAGGTAGTCGAGCTTGTAGCCGCCCTCCAGGTAGACACCGCCCTTCACCAGGATGCCTTTGCGCGCCGCTGCGGCCAGGCCGCTGACGATGGTCACCGGAGTGGAGATCACCAACGCGCAAGGGCAGGCCACCACCAACAGCACCAGCGCCCGGTAGATCCAGTCGAACCACGCCGCACCCATGAACAGCGGCGGAAGGACGGCCACTGCCAGGGCCAGGACGAACACCGCCGGGGTGTAGATTTTCGAGAACTGATCGACGAAGCGCTGGGTCGGTGCACGGGCGCCCTGGGCTTGCTCCACGGCGTGGATGATCCGCGCCAGGGTGGAATGGTCGGCGGCCGCGGTCACGGTATATTCCAATTCGCCGGCCTGGTTGATGGTGCCGGCAAACACCTTGTCGCCCACGGTTTTTTCCACCGGCAGGCTCTCGCCGGTGATCGGTGCCTGATCGATAGTCGAACGGCCGGCGACCACGTCACCGTCCAGGCCAACGCGCTCGCCAGGACGCACCCGCACCCGCGCACCGAGGGCAATGGCCTTGACCGGCTGTTCCTGCCAAGTACCATCGGCCTGTTGCACGGTGGCCTGTTCCGGGGCCATTTGCATCAGGCCGCTGATGGCGTTGCGCGCCCGGTCCAGGGACTTGGCTTCGATCAACTCGGCCACAGTGAACAGGAACATCACCATCGCCGCTTCCGGCCACTGCCCGATCAGCACGGCGCCGGTCACGGCGATGCTCATCAGGGCGTTGATGTTCAGGTTGCGGTTTTTCAGGGCGATCCAGCCCTTCTTGTATGTAGCAAGGCCGCCGCTGAGGATCGACACCAGTGCCACCAGCGCGACCACCCAGTTTGGCGCGGCGTTGGTAAAGTGGATCACTTCGGCGCCCAGGGCGGTGACCCCGGACAGCGCCAACGGCCACCAGGGCTTGGCCGGGCCGGGTGCGGTGTGGGTGGGTTTGTCTTGGCCCGGCGTCAACGGCTCGGCCTGCATGCCCAGGGATTGAATCGCGTCGATGATCGGCGCATCACTGGGCAGATCATGGGTCACGCCGAGCACGCGGTTGATCAGGTTGAATTCCAACTGCTGCACGCCCTTGAGCTTGCCGAGTTTGTTCTGGATCAGCGTCTGCTCGGTGGGGCAGTCCATGGCCTCGATGCGAAAACTGCTCAATCGCCCGCCGTCCGTCGGGACTTTGCCGAGGTTGACCACCGACGGTGCAGCTTTCGAGGCGCAGCAGGAATGGCCGTGGTCATGACCATGGTCGGGTTTGTGGGTGTGAATGGAATCGCTCATCGGGTGACGTCCGTGAAAAGTGCCTGTTGCACAGTAAAGACCCTGTAGCCACTATAGGGTCAAGCACCTATTTGGGAGGCAACGCGATGAAGATCGGAGAGCTGGCAAAGATCACCGACTGCCAGGTGGAAACCATCCGCTATTACGAGCGTGAAGGCTTGCTGCCGGAACCGGCCCGCAGCGACGGCAATTACCGTGTCTACACCCAGGCCCATGCCGAACGGCTGACGTTCATCCGCAACTGCCGCACCCTGGACATGACCCTGGAGGAAATCCGCAGCCTCCTGGCCCTGCGCGACAGCCCCCAGGACCAGTGTGAGAACGTCAATGCGTTGATCGACGAACATATTCTCCACGTCAGGGCTCGTATCGACGGCCTACTGGCCCTGCAGGCGCAACTGATCGACCTGCGCCATCGTTGTGGCGAAGGGCCGGACCTGGATCAATGCGGGATCTTGCAGCGGTTGGAGGTGAGCGGGGCGGTGGCGCCGGAGGTGGAGCACTCGCATGTGGGGCGCAGTCATGGGCATTGAGTGCCCTGAGCCCTCAGGAAATCCAGTGTGGGAGCGGGCTCGCGAATGCGGTGTGTCAGATTGCATATTTGCTAGTTGACACACCGCATTCGCGAGCAAGCCCGCTCCCACACAAGCCCACTTCCACAGTAGAGAGGTGGTGTGGCTTAGACCGCCATCGGCGCGGTCATCGGCGCGTGGTGCTGGTAGCCTTCGAGGGAGAAATCGCTCGGTTCGACCAACTCCAGCCACTCCGGCTGGTAGACACCGGTCTTGGCAAACTCCGGCACGCGTTCGGAAATCACCAGCTTGGGCATTGGGAATGGCTCGCGCTTGAGCTGTTCCTTGAGCATGTCCAAGTGGTTTTCGTAGACGTGGGCATCGCCGATGAAATAGGTGAACCAGCGCGGCGTGTAACCGGTCAGGCGACCGATCAGGCTCAGCAGCGCGGCGCCTTCGGTGAGGTTGAACGGCGTGCCCAGGCCCAGGTCGTTGGAGCGGATGTAGAGGGTCAGGGAAATTTCCCGGGTCTCGACATTCGGGTGGAACTGGTAAAGCAGATGGCACGGCGGCAGGGCCATTTCATCGAGCTGGGCGCAGTTCCAGCCGTGGAACAGGATACGGCGGCTGCCCGGGTCCTTGATGATGGTGTCGACGCACTGGCGCACCTGGTCGATGGCCTTGTACAGCACCACGTAGGCCTGGCCGTTTTCTTCACCTTCGGCGATTTGCCGGTAACCCTGGGCCAGGGTCTGCTCGATGGCCACCGGGTTGCTCAGGGGAATCTGCTTGTAGGCCGGCCATTTGCGCCATTGCACGCCGTAGATCTCGCCGAGATCGTCTTCGCCCTGGCGGAACGGATTGGCCAGCCACTGGGCGTTTTCGTTGGCGTTCTGATCCCAGACCTTGCAGCCAAGGGCGCGGAATTCGGCGGCGTTGTTGACCCCACGCAGAAAGCCGCACATCTCGCCGATGGCCGATTTGAAGGCCATTTTACGGGTGGTGATGGCCGGGAAGCCGTCCTGCAAGTCATAGCGCAGCATGGCGCCGGGGAAACTGATGGTGTTCACACCGGTGCGGTTGGCTTGCTTGGTGCCGTTCTTGATGACATGAGCCACCAGATCGAGATATTGCTTCATGGGTTACCTGTGTCCTTGAACCCGAGGCCAGTACCTCGGGGTTCGAATTTTTAAACCTTGGCCGCCGCAGCCGGCGCACGGTGATAAGCCAGCCAGATCAGCGCCAGTCCACCGACGATCATCGGCAGGCACAACACCTGGCCCATGGTCAGCCAGTTCCACGCCAGATAACCGAGCTGGGCGTCCGGTACGCGGACGAATTCGACGATAAAGCGGAAGATGCCATAAAAAAGGGCAAACATGCCCGACACCGCCATGGTTGGCCGCGGCTTGCGCGAGAACAGCCAGAGAATCAGGAATAGTGCCACGCCTTCGAGGGCGAACTGATAAAGCTGCGACGGGTGGCGCGGTAATTGCGCCGGGTCGCTGAATGGCGGGAAGATCATCGCCCACGGCACGTCGGTCGGCTTGCCCCACAACTCGGCGTTGATGAAGTTGCCGATGCGCCCGGCGCCCAGGCCGATCGGCACCATTGGCGCGACGAAGTCCATCAGTTCGAAAAACGACTTGTTGTTGCGCTTGCCGAACCACAACGCCGCAAGCATCACGCCGATGAACCCGCCGTGGAATGACATGCCGCCCTTCCAGACCTCGAAGATCAGCGTCGGGTTGGCCAGGTAGGCGCTCAGGTCATAGAACAGCACATAGCCCAGGCGCCCGCCGACGATCACGCCCATGGACAACCAGAACACCAGGTCGGAGAGCTTTTCCTTGTTCCAGGTCGGGTCGAAGCGGTTGAGCCGGCGCGACGCCAGCAGCCAGGCGCCGCCGATGCCGATCAGGTACATCAGGCCGTACCAGTGGATTTTCAGCGGGCCGATGGCCAGGGCCACCGGATCGATCTGCGGGTAAGGCAGCATTGATATTCCTCGTAAACGTCAAAAATGCCCGGGCGACGCTGCCACCTCGGGATTAAGCCAGGATTGCGTCAGAACAGGAAACTCAGGCCGACGCAGAACAGCAAAGCGGCGAACAGCCGTTTGAGCAAGCGTGGCGACAGGCGATGGGCCAGCCGCGCACCGAAACGGGCAAAAACCATGCTGGTCAGGGCGATGCCCAGCAACGCCGGCAAATACACAAAACCGAGACTATGGGCCGGTAGCAGTGGATCGTGCCAGCCCAAAATCATGAAACTTAAGGCGCTGGCCAGGGCGATGGGCAAACCGCAGGCCGACGAGGTTGCCACCGCTTGCTGCATTGGCACGCTGCGCCAGGTCAGGAACGGCACGGTCAGTGAACCACCGCCGATACCGAAAATCGCCGAGGCCCAGCCGATCACGATGCCGGCCAGGGACAACCCGACCTTACCCGGTACCGTGCGGCTGGCCTTGGGCTTGAAATCCAGGGCCAGTTGCACGGAGACGATCATGGCGAACACACCGATGATCTTTTGCAGGTGCGGGCCGGAAATCGCTTCGGCGGTGAGCGCGCCAAACCCGGCACCGATCAGGATCCCGACGGTCATCCAAGCGAAGATCGGCCAACGCACCGCGCCTTTGCGCTGATGCTCGCGCACGGCATTGACCGACGTGAAGATGATCGACGCCAGGGACGTGCCGACGGCCAGGTGCGTCAACACCTGTGGGTCGAAACCCTGGAGGGTGAAGCTGAACACCAGCACCGGGACGATGATCATCCCGCCCCCACGCCGAACAGCCCGGCCAGCACGCCGGCACAGGCGCCGAGCAGCAGATAGAGCACGAATTCCACCAGCGTCTCCCGCCCATCCCCGAAATAAGAGCGGCATGGTAACGGATCCTGGGTGCCGGGCTCCACTGAAGGTGATGGATGTGGGGGCGATGTCTGGGTAGAGTGGGCTGAGAACCCTGGAGATATTGGGTGACGAACTGCTGTTGTGGCGAGGGAGCTTGCTCCCGCTGGAGGGCGAAGCCCTCCCAATAAAATCACGCTGACTTGTCTGAAAAAACGGCCTCTGGATTTTGGGGCTACTTCGTAGCCCAGCGGGAGCAAGCTCCCTCGCCACAAAGGCTATGTTTGGCTCTACTCTTTCAATGGATTGGCATTGTTAACAGGACAAACCTGATGTGCCTGATCATATTTGCCTGGCGGCCTGGGCATGCCCAGCCGCTGATCGTGGCGGCCAACCGCGACGAGTTCTACGCGCGCCCGACCTTGCCCCTGGCCCAGTGGCCTGACGCGCCGCACGTCCACGCCGGTCGCGATCTGGAAGCCGGCGGCACCTGGCTCGGCGTGGGTGCCGACGGTCGCTTTGCGGCCCTGACGAACATCCGCGACCCGGGCCAGCTCCCGGCGTTCAAGTCGCGAGGCGAGTTGGTGGCGCGTTTTCTGAGCGGTAACCTGCCCATTGCCGAATACCTGAGCGAAGTGGTCCCTCGGGCTGGCGAGTTTGGCGGGTTCAATCTGCTGCTCGGCGATGGCGCCGAGCTGTGGCATTTCAACGCCCGTGATACCCAGCCACAGCGGCTGGCCGAAGGGATCTATGGTTTGTCGAACGCCGGGCTGAACACGCCATGGCCCAAGGTGCTCAAGGCCCGGGCGGCGCTGGGCGAAGTGCTGGGCGATCCGCAGCCCCAGGCCTTGTTGGCCCTGCTGAACGACCCGCAACCCGCCCCGGTGGCAGAACTGCCGGATACCGGCGTGGGTCTGGCGACCGAGATGTTGTTATCTAGTGTGTTCATTGCCAGCCCCGCTTATGGGACGCGGGCGAGTACGGCGCTGATTGTCCATGCCGATGGGACGCGGCATATGGTCGAGCGCAGTTTCGGGCCCCATGGGGGGCATTTGGGGGAGGTGGAGCTGCGAGTTTGAGGGATTAGCGAGGACCTGTGGCGAGGGAGCTTGCTCTCGCTCGGCTGCGAAGCAGTCGCAAACCTGCTGACGCAATTCTATGCAAGATTGCAATCAGGAGTGCTTCGCACTCCAGCGGGAGCAAGCTCCCTCGCCACAAATGCTCGCTGGACGGTCTAGAGCGTCTTGTTCGAAGCCGGATTGATCATCCGCGCCAAGCCAAGGTTCTTCAGCGCCAGTTGCAAGGAGCTGTGGATCACCTGCGGGTTGTCGATAGTCATCACTTCCGCCAGCAATTCCTGGGCCTTGCTGAGGTTGATCTGGCGCAGCATCCACTTCACTTTCGGCAGGTTGGTGGCGTTCATCGACAGGCTGTCAAAGCCCATCGCCATCAGCAGTACCGCGGCCGCCGGGTCACCGGCCATTTCGCCGCAGATGCTCACCGGCTTGCCTTCGGCATGGGCGTCACGCACCACGTTCTGCAAGGCTTGCAGCACGGCCGGGTGCAGGTAGTCGTACAAATCGGCCACCCGTGGGTTGTTGCGGTCCACGGCCAACAGGTACTGAGTCAAGTCGTTGGAGCCCACTGACAGGAAGTCCACCTGCCGCGCCAGCTCCTTGGTCTGGTACACCGCTGCCGGAATCTCGATCATCACACCAACTGGCGGCATCGGCACGTCGGTGCCTTCGTCGCGTACTTCGCCCCAGGCCCGGTGGATCAGGTGCAAGGCTTCTTCCAGCTCATGGGTGCCGGAGATCATCGGCAACAGGATGCGCAGGTTGTTCAGGCCTTCGCTGGCCTTGAGCATGGCGCGGGCCTGGACCAGGAAGATTTCCGGATGGTCGAGGGTCACGCGAATCCCGCGCCAGCCGAGGAACGGGTTGTCTTCCTTGATCGGGAAGTAGGACAGGGATTTGTCGCCGCCGATGTCCAGGCTGCGCATGGTCACCGGTTGCGGGTGGAACGCGGCCAATTGTTCGCGGTAGATCGCCAGCTGTTCCTTTTCGCTGGGGAAGCGCTGGTTGATCATGAACGGCACTTCGGTGCGGTACAGGCCGACACCCTCGGCGCCACGCTTCTGCGCCCGGGCCACGTCGGCCAGCAGGCCGGTGTTGACCCACAGCGGCATGCGGTGGCCGTCGAGCGTCACGCAAGGCAAGTCCCGCAGCGCATCCAGGCCCAGGGACAGTTGCTTTTCTTCCTCCACCACGTCGGCAAACTGCTTGCGCAGCACGTCGCTGGGGTTGGTGTAGACCTCGCCGTGGTAGCCGTCGACGATCATCTGGATGCCGTCGACCTTGGAGTACGGCAGGTCCACCAGGCCCATCACCGTCGGGATACCCATGGCCCGGGCCAGGATCGCCACGTGGGAGTTGCCCGAACCCAGTACCGAGACCAGCCCCGCCAGTTTGCCTTCGGGCACTTCGCCGAGCATGGCCGGCGTCAATTCTTCACTGACCAGGATGGTGTTGTCCGGGTAGACCAGCGTCTGCTGGCGCTCCTGCTGCAAGTAAGCCAGCAAGCGCCGGCCAAGGTCCTTGACGTCGGAGGCGCGCTCGCGCAGGTAGGCGTCGTCCATCAGTTCGAAACGGTTGACGTGGTCGGTCACCACCTGGCGCAGCGCGCCCTGGGCCCATTGGCCGGTCTTGATGACCGTGGTCACTTCGCTGCCCAGGGAGGCGTCGTCGAGCATCATCAGGTAGACGTCGAACAGCGCGCGCTCTTCGGGGCGCAGCTGCGTCGCCAGTTTGGCCGACAGGGCCCGCATGTCGGCCCGCACGCCTTCGATGGCGGTCTTGAACAGCCCCAGCTCGGCGTTGATGTCGGCAATGGTCTTGTCCGGTACCACGTCGAGGTCGGCGGGTGGCAACATGACCACCGCCGTCCCCACCGCCGCGCCCGGAGAACCTGGCACGCCGACGAACTTGGCTTCCTGGATGCCCTTGCCCTGGCGGCCCAGGCCACTGATCGAACCGGTGGCCTCGGCGTGGGCGATAACGCCGGCCAGTTGCGCGCTCATCGTCACGAGGAAGGCTTCTTCACCCTCGTCGAACTGGCGGCGCTCTTTTTGCTGGATGACCAACACGCCGACGACGCGGCGGTGGTGGATGATCGGCGCCCCGAGGAACGAGGCGTAGCGTTCCTCGCCCGTTTCGGCGAAGTAGCGGTAGCGCGGGTGATCCGCAGCGTTTTCGAGGTTCAGGGGTTCTTCGCGCGTGCCGACCAGGCCAACCAGACCTTCATTGGGTGCCATGCTGACCTTGCCGATCGAGCGCTTGTTCAAGCCCTCGGTGGCCATCAGCACGAAACGGTTGCTCTCGGGGTCCAGCAGGTAGACCGAGCAGACCTGGCTGCCCATGGCCTCTTTGACGCGCAATACAATAATCCCCAACGCCGCCTTGAGATCCTTGGCGGAGTTAACTTCCTGGACGATCTTGCGCAGCGTATTGAGCATGGCTCGGGGTCGAACTCCGTCGTCAGTCGCGCGTCAGCAGGCGCGGGGCAAGCTCTTTGAGAGCGCGTCGATACACTTCGCGCTTGAATGTCACCACCTGGCCCAACGGATACCAATAACTGACCCAGCGCCAGCCATCGAACTCCGGTTTACCGGTCAAATCCATCCGCACCCGCTGCTCGTTGGAGATCAGGCGCAGGAGAAACCATTTCTGCTTCTGGCCGATGCACAGCGGTTGGCTGTGCGTGCGGACCAGGCGTTGCGGCAAACGATAGCGCAACCAGCCTCGGGTGCAGGCGAGTATTTCGACATCTTCTCGCTCAAGCCCCACTTCTTCATTCAACTCGCGGTACAAGGCCTCTTCCGGCGTCTCCTGGGGATTGATCCCGCCCTGGGGAAACTGCCAGGCGTCTTGATTGATACGGCGAGCCCATAGCACCTGCCCTGCATCATTCGTAAGAATGATCCCCACATTGGGGCGGAAACCATCGGGGTCGATCACGGCAACAACCTCGCAAACGCATGTCGCCGCATTGTTCCACAAAGGTTGTGAAAGCAGCAATGAACTAACTACACACGCCACCTACCTTATGTGCACTCTTGTGAAAAGTCCGTATTCTGGACGCCTTTCTTCAGAATTTTCAGCGAGTAACTGCAATGCGGCTGGCTTTATTCGACTTGGACAACACGTTGCTGGGTGGCGACAGTGACCACGCGTGGGGCGATTACCTGTGTGAGCGCGGTTTCCTCGACGCCGTTACGTACAAGGCGCGCAATGACGGGTTCTACCAGGATTACCTGGCCGGCAAGCTCGACAACGCCGAGTACCTGAACTTTTGCCTGGAAATCCTCGGCCGTACCGAAATGGACGTGCTGGCACAGTGGCATCTTGATTACATGCGCGACTGTATCGAGCCGATTGTGTTGCCCCAGGCCATCGACCTGCTGGAAAAACACCGTGACGCCGGTGACAAACTGGTGATCATCACCGCCACCAACCGCTTCGTCACCGGGCCGATTGCCGAGCGCCTGGGCGTCGAGACCCTGATCGCCACCGAATGCGAAATGATCGACGGTCGCTACAGCGGGCGCAGCACTGATGTCCCGTGTTTTCGCGAGGGCAAGGTGACCCGGCTGAACCGTTGGCTGGAAGAGACCGGGCATTCGTTGGAGGGCAGCTACTTTTACAGCGATTCGATGAATGATCTGGCGCTGCTGGAGGTGGTGACGCATCCGGTGGCGGTGGATCCGGATCCGAACCTCAGGGCCGAGGCCCAGAAGCGGGGTTGGCCGGTGATTTCGCTGCGCGGCTGAAATTGTCATCGCGAGCAAGCTCGCTCCCACAGGGGATGTGCGTCGATCACATAATCCCTGTGGGAGCGAGCTTGCTCGCGATGGGGCCGGCGTGGTCCAACGCCTTAAACCGGCTTGGCCCCCATCAACCCCGCAATGGCGATAAAGCAGACAACGCTGAACAGCGCCAGAGCCAAGGTGAATTTGCCACTGCCCGCCGCCGGCACTTTGCGCAGTTTGTTCAACCGCACCACCAGCCAGAACCCTGCCAACGCCGCCACGGTGTAGAGCACGCTGGAAGCCAGCAACCAGGTCTGCCCCAATGGCCAGCCGACCTGATGCACCATCCACCATCCGCTGAACGGCAGGCTCGCCAACGCAAGGCCCATCACCAGCCAGACAAACAGCCGAGGGCGTTGCAGCATGCGCGCGGCCGCCGTGGCATCGCCATTGCGGCGCGTCCGCCAGACCCAGATGGCCAGCCCCAGGGCGCCCACCAATAGCAATACAGTGGCTACAACGTGAGCGATCTTCAGCGCGGTCAACGTTTCCATCGTTCGATTTCCTTAAGTCTTGCTCAATAGCCTAGCCCCGATCCTGGTTTTATTAACCCAGGAACAGCTGGTACGCCGGGTTATCGCTTTCATCCCAGTACGGGTAGCCGATTGCTTCCAGGGCGGCCGGCACCAGGTGGCGTTCATCGTGAGGCACTTGTAGCCCTGCGACCACACGGCCATCCGCCGCGCCATGGTTGCGGTAATGGAACATCGAGATATTCCAGCGTCCGCCCAGCTTATTGAGGAAATTGAACAGCGCCCCCGGGCGTTCCGGGAATTCGAAGCGCAGCACCACTTCGTCGATGACGTGGGCCGCGTGCCCGCCCACCATGTGGCGGATGTGCAGCTTGGCCAATTCGTTATCGGTCAGGTCCAGCACCGGAAAGCCTTGCTCGGTCAGGCTGGCGATCAGCGCGCTGCGCGGGTCGTTTTCCGGGTGCGTCTGCACGCCCACGAAGATGTGCGCCTCGCTGCCGGTGTTGTAGCGATAGTTGAATTCGGTGATCTGGCGCTTGCCGACCGCTTCGCAGAACGCCTTGAAGCTGCCCGGCTTCTCGGGAATGGTCACCGCGATGATCGCTTCGCGGCCCTCGCCCAGTTCGGCGCGCTCGGCCACGTGACGCAAGCGGTCGAAGTTGACGTTGGCGCCGGAGTCGATGGCCACCAGGGTCTGGCCGCTGATGCCGCGCGATTCGACGTACTTCTTGATCCCGGCCACGCCCAAGGCGCCGGCAGGTTCGGTGATCGAGCGGGTATCGTCGTAGATGTCCTTGATGGCAGCGCAGATCTCGTCGGTACTGACGGTGATCACTTCGTCCACATGATGCTTGCAGATATCAAAGGTGTGCTGGCCGATCTGCGCGACGGCGACGCCGTCGGCAAACAGCCCCACGGTCGGCAGCACCACGCGCTCACCGGCGGCCATGGCGGCTTGCAGGCAGTTGGAGTCGTCCGGCTCGACGCCGATGATCTTGATGTCCGGCCGCAGGTATTTCACGTAGGCCGCGATACCGGCGATCAGCCCGCCGCCGCCCACCGGGACGAAAATCGCATCGAGGGGGGCCGGGTGCTGGCGCAGGATCTCCATTGCCACCGTGCCCTGCCCGGCAATGGTGTGGGGATCGTCATACGGGTGGATGTAGACGTAGCCCTTTTCGTCGACCAGTTTCAGCGAGTAGGCCAGGGCTTCGGGGAACGAATCGCCATGCAGCACCACTTTGCCGCCACGGGAGCGAACGCCTTCGACCTTGATTTCCGGCGTGGTCTTGGGCATCACGATGGTGGCTTTGACGCCCAATACCTTGGCCGCCAGCGCCAGGCCTTGGGCGTGGTTGCCTGCTGACGCCGTGACCACGCCACGGGCGCGTTCTTCGTCGCTGAGCTGGGTCAGCTTGTTGTAGGCCCCGCGAATCTTGAACGAGAACACCGGCTGCAAGTCTTCGCGCTTGAGCAAGATGGTGTTGCCCAGCCGCTCGGAAAGCTGGCGAGCGGTCTGCAGCGGGGTTTCTACGGCAACGTCGTAAACGCGCGAGGTGAGGATCTTTTTGACGTACTGTTCAAGCATCGGAAAGCATCACTGAGCGGGTTGGGCAGGGCCAAGGAGTCTAACCCGGCTTTCGGCTGGGCGACCACACGAATTAAGGGGTTTGAAGGCACCGACCCTCCTGTGGCGAGGGAGCTTGCTCCCGTTGGGTCGCGCAGCGGCCCCAGAAAAGCGATGAGCGCTTCGCACTCAAGCGGGAGCAAGCTCCCTCGCCACGGTTTCTACGCCTATAATGCCGGCCTTTCGTTCCCTCTCGGCACCTTCGGAGCCCGCATGACCCAGGATCAACTCAAACAGGCCGTGGCCCAGGCCGCTGTCGACCTCATCCTCCCGAAACTGGATGACAAGAGCGTCGTCGGGGTCGGCACCGGCTCTACGGCCAACTGCTTCATCGACGCGCTGGCACAACACAAAGGCGCGTTCGACGGCGCGGTCGCCAGTTCCGAAGCCACCGCTGCGCGGCTCAAGGGCCACGGGATCCCGGTGTATGAGCTCAACACTGTGAGCGACCTGGAGTTCTACGTCGATGGTGCCGACGAAAGCGATGCGCACCTGAACCTGATCAAAGGCGGCGGCGCAGCCCTGACGCGCGAGAAAATTGTCGCAGCCGTGGCCAAGACCTTCATCTGCATCGCCGATGCCAGCAAATTGGTGCCGGTGCTCGGCGCGTTCCCGCTGCCGGTGGAAGTCATCCCGATGGCCCGCAGCCACGTCGCCCGCCAATTGGTGAAACTGGGCGGCGACCCGGTGTACCGCGAAGGGGTGTTGACCGATAACGGCAATATCATCCTGGATGTGTACAACCTGCAGATCACTAACCCGGTGGAGCTGGAAAGCCAGATCAACGCTATCGTTGGCGTGGTCACCAATGGTCTGTTCGCGGCGCGTCCGGCGGATGTGCTGTTACTGGGGACCCTTGAAGGGGTGAAGACGCTGCGGGCTGAATAAGCTGGCGAAATAGTTCTTTTGAGTGAAGCAGTCCCTGTGGGAGCGAGCTTGCTCGCGATAGCGGTCTATCCGACATATTAATGTTGGCTGACACACCGCCATCGCGAGCAATCTCCCACATTAGGTTTTGTGGTGCATCAAGGCTGCGGCTTCTGGAACACATAAAACAGATTCGGCTCGCTCACCAAATACAGGTTGCCATCGTCATCCATGGCGAGGCCTTCGGCCTGGGGCACGGTTTTCTGCAAGCCTTGGCGACCCTTGTTCAGCGACAGCGTGCTCAACGGCCGGCCGTCGATATCCAGCTCGATAATCAACCGCGACTCATCGGACAGCGCCAGCAAATGGCCGCTGCGTTCGTCGTATTGCAGGCTCGAGAGGTCGCGCACGAACAGCCCGGCATCGCGCTTGGGGTTGTTGATCACATGAACCGCGTAGGATTTTTCTGGATTGTGATGGGGAAACCCGTGCACTTCATAAATCAACATCGGGTCGCGCTCCTTGGCCACGAACAGGCGTTTACCCACCGAATCGTAGGCCAGCCCTTCGAAGCCTTTGTTCCTGCTCATGTGCACGCCGAGGCTCATTTGCTCGGCGTCGGCGGCGTCAAGGAATTGGGTATCGTCTTCCAGATGGATCTTGATCAGCCGCTGCTGGCGCTCGTCGGAGACGACGTAGGTGTTTTCACTGATGAACTCCACCGCTTCCGGATCACCAAAACCGACCAAGGCGATACGCCGCAGGATCTTGCCATCCAGTGACAACTCGATGAGCTCGGAATTCTGGTTGGTGACGGTGAATAGGCTTTTGCGTACCGGATCGAACGTCAGCGCCGAAACGTCATCGTCCAGACCCTCGATCGCCTGCGCCTCCATCGTGACCCGGTATTGGTCCAGTGCGATGGACTGTTCGCTGAGGGGGTGCCAGAGGGTATTGAAATTGAACCAGGCGCGCTCGAACAGGCGCAGGTACTGCCCCGCTGCGATCGAGGCAATCAGCACGCTCATCAAGAGCATTAAAATCAAGGGCTTGGGGCGGGCGAGTCGGCGCATCTGGGTGGCTCGGATAAGAACAGGTGGTTGGAAATACCACGGCTGCCTGAACTGAAGCTTAATGGCCGTATGCCACGCCCTACAACGAAGGAAGAGTTTACCTTACAGAGTTAGCGCTATCAGCGTTGTTTCTCGAAACGGTAGAACAGGTTCGGTTCGCTGACCATGTAGAGGTTGCCAGCTTCATCAATGGTGACACCTTCGGCGCGGGGGATCGTGTCCTTCAGGCCGTTGAAACCGCCCAGCAATGTCATGAAGCTAACCTGTTCGCCTTTTTCGTCCAGCTCCAACAGCAGATGAGAATCGGCCGAAAGCACCAGCAAATGCCCGGTGCGCGGGTCCATCGCCAGGGCCGAGAGGTTGCGCAGGTCCAATTCGTTGCTGGTATGGATCTGCTTGTCGCCCTTGAGCAGTCGGCTGCCGTCGCTTTTCCAGGTGAACAGCGCCGGCGGACGTTCCTCTCCGAGTATCAGTTGCTGGTTGCGTGGATCCCAGACGATCGCTTCGAAGCCTTTGTTCTGGTTCTTTGAAGGGCCGAGGTCGTAGTGCGGGAAGTCGGCATTGTTCAGTTCGTGGGTATTGGCATCAACGTGGACGATCGTCAGCGTGTGATTTCGCTCATCGGTAATGGCCAGCAGGCCGTTCTCCATATAGGCCACGCCTTCGGGATTGCTCCAGCCTACCAGCGGCATCTTGCGCAGCACGTCGCCTTGCAGGGTCAACTCTGCCAGGAACGGGTTTTTGCCCATGACGGCGAACAGGGTTTTGGTCTGCGGGTTGTAGGTCACATCGGATGCTTCATCCTTCTCCATGCCTGGTAGCGGCTTGGCGTCGATCACGGCGTGGTAGGCCGGCAACCAGGTGCTTTCCTGGCGCTGGGCTGGGCTCTGGAGGTGTTCCGATAGCCAAAGCAGGCCCCGGTCATCCCAATGCATGGCAAACGCCAAGCCATAGGCGGCAGCCAGCGCCAGCAGCGACCAGACATACCAGGGCAGGGCGAAGCGAGAGCGGACGGGTTTGGCGGGGGCAGTGCTTGGGTCTTGGCCATCGGGGAATGCGTTCCAGAGAATTCGGGCAAAGGGAATGACTGGCTCAGATGCCGCATTCCCCGGGATTATCCGGATGGCATGTGAAAAAAACGGTAAATGGTAGCGACCCCATGTGGGAGCGGGCTTGCTCGCGAAGGGGCCGTCAGATTCAACAATTATGCTGACTGTTATACCGCCTTCGCGAGCAAGCCCGCTCCCACATGATCTCTTGCGGTCATAAAACCGAGTTAACGAACGCTGCTTTCGAAGCGGCTCGCCCCCGGCAATTCCAGCACCAGTTCATCACCCACATTCAGCGGCCCGACCCCCGCCGGCGTGCCGGTGAGGATCACATCGCCGGCCTGCAGCGAGAAGCAGCCGGCCATGTACTGGATCATCGGCACGATGGGGTTGAGCATCAGGCTGCTGTTGCCGTCCTGGCGCACTTCACCGTTGATGGTCAGGCGAACGGGGATGTCCGCCAGGTCGGCGAAGGTGGCGTTCGACACGAACGGTGCGATCACCGCCGCGCCATCGAAGGACTTGGCGACTTCCCAGGGCAGCCCCTTGGCCTTGAGCTCGGCTTGCTTGTCCCGCAGGGTCAGGTCCAGGGCCGGGGCGAAGCCGGAGATGGCGTCCAGCACTTCTTCGACACTGGGGCGGGTCGACAGCGGCTTGCCGATCAGCACGGCGATTTCTGCTTCGTAGTGCACCGAACCGCGGTCGACAGGAATGCTGAAACCGCCTTCCAACGGCACCACGCAACTGCCCGGCTTGATGAACAGCAGGGGTTCGGTCGGCACCGGGTTATCCAGTTCCTTGGCATGTTCGGCGTAGTTACGGCCAATACACACCACTTTTCCCACCGGGAAATGAATACGGGTACCGTCGACATACTGGTGCTGATAGCTCATTACCGACTCCTGCTTCTTGGATTCATCAGGTGTTTTTTAGACGTCAAACCGCGAATATCTTGCCCGGGTTCATGATGCCGTTCGGGTCGAATACCGCCTTCACGGCTTTCATGTAGTCGATTTCCACCGGCGAACGGCTGTAGGTCAGGTAATCGCGCTTGGTCATGCCCACGCCGTGTTCGGCAGAAATCGAGCCGTTGTACTTCTCAACGGTTTCAAACACCCATTTGTTCACGGTCGCGCACTTGGCAAAGAACTCATCCTTGCTCAGGTTTTCCGGCTTGAGGATGTTCAAGTGCAGGTTGCCGTCGCCGATGTGGCCGAACCAGACAATTTCGAAGTCCGGGTAGTGTTCGCCGACGATCGTGTCGATATCCCGCAAGAACCCTGGAACCTTTGAGACGGTCACCGAGATGTCGTTCTTGTAGGGCGTCCAGTGTGAAATGGTTTCCGAGATGTACTCGCGCAATTTCCACAGGTTTTGCAGTTGGGTTTCGCTCTGGCTCATCACGCCGTCGAGCACCCAGCCCTGTTCCACGCAATGTTCGAAGGTTTCCAGGGCGTGGTTGGCGACTTCTTCGGTGGTGGCTTCAAATTCCAGCAGGGCGTAGAACGGGCACTCGGTTTCGAACGGTGCCGGCACGTCGCCACGGCCCAGGACCTTGGCCAGGGCTTTATCGGAAAAGAACTCGAACGCGGTCAGGTCGAGCTTGCCCTGGAAAGCATGCAGCACTGGCATGATCGAATCGAAGTCAGTCGTACCGAGGACCATCGCCGTGAGGTTTTTCGGGGCGCGATCCAGGCGCATGGTGGCCTCGACCACGAAACCGAGGGTGCCTTCGGCGCCGATGAACAGCTGTCGCAGGTCGTAGCCGGTGGCGTTTTTGATCAGGTCTTTGTTCAGTTCCAGTAGGTCACCCTTGCCGGTGACGACTTTCATGCCCGCGACCCAGTTGCGA
The DNA here is from genome assembly GCF_000585995.1 of Pseudomonas brassicacearum. Lineage (NCBI taxonomy): Bacteria > Pseudomonadati > Pseudomonadota > Gammaproteobacteria > Pseudomonadales > Pseudomonadaceae > Pseudomonas > Pseudomonas brassicacearum. The sequence goes on from NZ_CP007410.1 coordinate 263,294, forward strand.
GTCATGCCGTAGCGAATGACCTTGATCCCGCCGGCATTGGTGCCGATGTTGCCGCCAATCTGGCTGGAACCGGCCGAGGCAAAATCCACCGGGTAGTACAGGCCGTGTTCTTCAGCCTTGTTCTGCAACTGCTCGGTGACCACGCCTGGCTGGCAGACGGCGGTGCGGTCGGTGAGGTTCACGTCGAGAATCTGGTTCATGTAGTCGAACGACACGACCACTTCGCCGTTGGCCGCCACGGCTGCCGCGGAAAGCCCGGTACGTCCGCCCGACGGCACCAGCGCGACCTTGTGCTCGTTGGCCCAGCGCACGATGGCCTGGACCTGCTCGGTGGTCTTGGGGAAGACGATAGCCGTAGGTGCGGGAGCGAAATGCTTGGTCCAATCCTTGCCGTAAGCGTCCAGGGAGGCGGCATCGGTCAGGACCTTGCCAGGCTCAACCAGGGTCTTCAGCTCATCTATCAGGGCAGGATTGGTCATCGACAGAACTCTCGAACAATTCATGGTCATCCTGAGAACGCTTCACGTCGCAGGAATGAGTGTTTAGCGGGGTGCGTATGCTAGCATACCGACCCCGCAGCGTAGTGCCCAATGGCTGTTCTGCGGCGACGGCTGTCACGCCGGTCGGGCCAGCCTATGCTGTCCGATTCCCTGCCATTTTTTCTCCGGGACACAGGTTTACGCAGATGAGCAAGACTTCTCTCGATAAGAGCAAGATCAAGTTCCTTCTTCTCGAAGGCGTCCACCAATCGGCTGTCGACGTCCTCAAGTCGGCGGGCTACACCAGCATCGAGTACATCACCAGTTCTCTGCCGGAAGCCCAGCTCAAGGAAAAGATCGCCGATGCTCACTTCATCGGCATTCGCTCCCGTACGCAATTGACCGAAGAGATCTTCGATCACGCCAAGAAATTGGTCGCGGTCGGTTGCTTCTGCATCGGCACCAACCAGGTCGACCTCAACGCGGCGCGCGAGCGCGGTATCGCGGTGTTCAACGCGCCGTACTCCAACACCCGTTCCGTTGCCGAGCTGGTGCTGGCCGAAGCGATCCTGCTGCTGCGCGGCATCCCTGAGAAAAACGCTTCCTGCCACCGTGGCGGCTGGATCAAGAGCGCGGCCAACTCCTTCGAAATCCGCGGCAAGAAGCTGGGTATTGTCGGCTACGGCTCGATCGGCACGCAGTTGTCGGTCCTGGCCGAAGGCCTGGGGATGCAGGTGTTCTTCTACGACACCGTGACCAAGCTGCCGCTGGGCAACGCCACCCAGGTCAATGACCTGCACGAGCTGCTGGGCATGTCCGACATCGTGACCCTGCACGTACCGGAAACCGCTGCCACCCAGTGGATGATCGGTGAGAAGGAAATCCGCGCCATCAAGAAGGGCGGGATCCTGATCAACGCCGCTCGCGGCACCGTGGTCAAGCTCGACGCCCTGGCCGAAGCGATCAAGGACAAGCACCTGATCGGCGCGGCCATCGACGTGTTCCCGGTGGAGCCACGCTCCAACGACGATATCTTCGAAAGCCCGTTGCGTGGCCTGGACAATGTGATCCTGACCCCGCACATCGGCGGCTCCACCGCTGAAGCCCAGGCCAACATCGGCCTGGAAGTGGCGGAAAAACTGGTCAAGTACAGCGACAACGGTACGTCGGTATCGTCCGTGAACTTCCCGGAAGTGGCCTTGCCGGCCCACCCTGGCAAGCATCGCCTGTTGCACATCCACGAGAACATCCCGGGTGTGATGAGCGAGATCAACAAGGTCTTCGCCGAAAACGGCATCAACATTTCCGGTCAGTTCCTGCAGACCAACGAGAAAGTCGGCTACGTCGTGATCGACGTCGACGCCGAATACTCGGATCTGGCGCAAGAGAAGCTGCAACACATCAACGGCACCATTCGTTGCCGGGTGCTGTTCTGATACTGCAGTGCTAGCTGAGGTTTGGCTTGTACAAAAAACGGGAGCCTGGTGAGGGCTCCCGTTTTTTTCTGCCTGGTCCAACACTTGACCTTGTGGGAGCGAGCTTGCTCGCGATAGCGGTGTGTCAGTAAATAAATATGCTAACTGGACCGACGCCATCGCGAGCAAGCTCGCTCCCACAGGGTTGTGTTGTGTCAGCCAGTGCTGCGTTATTTCACGGTGACGGTGATCTTCTCGGACACGATCGGCGGATCGAACGGCATATGGCCGGTGTCGCCCAGTTCCAGCTGCAAGGTATGTTTGCCCGGCGCCAGTTTGATGGTGGTCTCGGTTTGCGCCTTGCCGAAATGCATATGGTTGGCGTCATTGGGAATGGGTGCGTCTTTGGCAGGAAGCTTGTCGACATCGATCAGCAGATGATGATGCCCGGTATTTTTGGTTACATCACCTGCCGGAGCCAGGGCGATGTTCTTGACGCCGAACTTGACCTTGAATTCCTGAGCAACGGTGGCGCCGTCTGCCGGGGAAACGATGAATACCTCTGCGCCTTTGGGAGCGGGGGTTGCGGCTGTCGCCAGCAACGAAGTACTCAGCAACAGGCCGGCCAACGCGGCACGAGACATAAAGCTTTTCATTTTTTTCTCCAGTTTTTCCATGAAATACGCCTGGCCATCACAACTTCATGACCAATCGTTGTCGAAGCCTGCAACAACCATAGCAAAGCGAACCTGAAACGAGCGTCGCTTGTATAAATACAAAGGAGTGACCATGCGTTTTCTGCCTGGCCTGATCTGCCTGCTACCCCTCTTGAGCCCTCTGGCTCATGCCGAACTGATCGACGACATCAATGACCGTGGCGAACTGCGCATTGCCCTCGAGGCCAATACCGCTCCTTTCAATTTCAAGGAAGACGGCAAGCTCGCCGGCTTCGAAGTGGAACTGGGCCAAATGCTGGCCGGTGAACTCGATGTACAGGCCGATTTTGTGGTCACCGATGCTGGGGATCTGCTAAGCGGTGTCGAAAGCGGCAAGTACGATGTCGCCATCAACCACATAGCAATGACCCCGGAACTGGCGGAACGTTTCGACACCAGCGCCGTTTACAGCCAACCGGATGCACAATTGCTGGCGAGTAAGGATGAGACGCCACGTCCGCTGGTCATGGCGCAGTCTTTCCAACCGGAAGAAAAGAGCGAGCCGGCGCCGAACCTGGTGATTCCGTTCCAGAAGGGTAACCCGGCGTTCAAGGCCAGCCTGGATAACGCCCTGGCGCGGATCAAGGAGGATGGAAGACTGGAGCGGTTGTCGCAGAAGTGGTTGGGGAAGCAGGACTGACAGCGATTAAAGATCGGACTCAAGCGCTGTTTTTTGTGGCGAGGGGATTTATCCCCGCTGGGCTGCGAAGCAGCCCCAAACAGCCGTTGCCCGGTGTGTCTGAATGATTGCATCGCTTGCATGGGGGGCGCTGCGCACCCCAGCGGGGATAAATCCCCTCGCCACAGGGGGATTTCAAGGTCTACGCCAGACACTCGCCAACCAAGGCTGTTGCTCCCGCGGCAGCCCCGCCGGCCGGTAGTAATGCTCCAGCTCCACAAAACCTGCGTCGCCGAGTAGCGCTCGCCAGGCCGCGAGGTCGTGATAGGCGCCGAAGCGCTGGCCGTTCCAGCCTTCCTGGTTTTCGCCCCGAGGGTTGGAGCTGAACAGCACGCCCCCGGGCTTGAGCGTGGCGTGTAGTTGTTTCAGCACCCGGGGCAGCTCCTGGACCGGAATATGAAACAGTACGGCGTTGGCGAAGATCCCGTCGAAACGTTCGGCCGGCAGGTCGAGTTTCAAAAAGTCCTGTTGCCACACTTCGCACCCACTTTCCTGGCGCGCCATCCGGGCAAACTCCGCTGAGCCGTCGAGGCCGACCGCGATATGGCCCATGGCGGTGAACGTTCGCAGGTCTCGTCCGGGGCCGCAGCCGAAGTCCAGGATGTGCAAGGGGGCCTTGGCCTGAATATGCCGCAGTAACGCGTCGATGTTCTGGCTGACGTCGTGATCGCGGGTGCCTTCGCGAAAGCTATCGGCGACCGCGTTGTAATGGCCCAGGGTCGTGGCGGTGATGGTCTGCAGGTCGTCGGGGGTGTGTTTCATGGTTCGGGGACTTGGGTTGGGAGCGTCAGCCGACTATACCGCAAGCAGACTCACTCCCCCATTGGCATCGGCCAACGCCGCCTAACGCTTGTTCAAGCCCCGCGCCAATCGGTCCCCACCCAGTTGAATCACCGCCACCAACGCCACCAGCAACACGATCACCGTGAGCATGATCTGGCTGTCGAATCGCTGGTAGCCATACCGGTAGGCGATGTCCCCCAGGCCTCCGGCGCCGATCGCGCCGGCCATGGCCGAGGAGTTGATCATGGTCACCAGCGTGATGGTAAAACCGCCGACGATGCCCGGCAGTGCTTCGGGCAGCAGCACGTGCCAGACGATGTGCCAGCGCCGGCACCCCATGGCCTGGGCCGCTTCGATCAGGCCGTGGTCGACCTCCCGCAGGCTGACTTCGGCGATGCGGGCGAAGAACGGTGTGGCGGCGATGGTCAGGGGGACCACCGCAGCCCAAACGCCGTAGGTGGTGCCGACAATCAGCCGCGTGAACGGAATCAACGCCACCATCAGAATCAGGAAGGGGATCGAGCGAAACAGGTTCACGAATGCGCCCAGGGCGCGATTCAGGGCGGGCGCTTCATAGATCCCGCCCTTGCCGCTGGTGACCAGAATCACCGCCAGCGGAATGCCCGCCAGCAACGCGATCAACGACGACACGCCGACCATCAGGAAGGTGTCGATGAAACCCTGCAATAACCGATCAAACCACATAACCCAGCACCTCCACCCGTTGCGCCCAATTGCCCGCACGTTGGCGCAGTTCCTCGGCACCCCATGACGAGCCACTCACCGCCAGCAGCAATTGCCCTAGCCCGTGGCCCTGAATCCGTTCGATGCCACCGTGCAGCAGCCGCACCCGACCACCGAGGGCGTTGAACAAGGCTGCGAGGTCCGGCTCGTCCCGCCCGATACCGGTGAATTGCAGGCGCAGCACGGTGGCCGCATCCGCCGATGCGGGTTGCACCTGCAGGCGGCCTTGCAGTTCTTCCGGTATGGCGTGTTGCAGCGGGGCCAGCAGCGTTCGGCTGACTTCGTGTTGCGGATTGCCGAACACTTCCCAGACGGGCCCCTGCTCGACGATCCGCCCTTGCTCGAGCACCACCACCCGGTCGCACACTTCGCGGATCACTGCCATCTCGTGGGTGATCAGTACGATGGTCAGGCCCAGTCGCTGATTGATCTCACGCAGCAGACCGAGGATCGACTGGGTGGTCTCCGGGTCCAGGGCCGAGGTGGCCTCGTCGCACAACAGAATCTGCGGATCATGCACCAGCGCCCGGGCGATCCCGACGCGCTGCTTCTGCCCGCCCGAGAGCTGCGCCGGGTAGGCCTTGTGCTTGCCTTGCAAGCCCACCAGCTCCAACAGCTCGCGAACTTTCTGCTGGCGTTGTTCCTTGGGCACGCCGGCGACTTTGAGTGGCAGCTCGACGTTCTGCCACACGGTCTTGGCCGACATCAGGTTGAAGTGCTGGAAGATCATGCCGACGCGCCGACGCAGTTCCACCAGGCGGTCTTCATCGAACTCGCCGATGTTCACCTGATCGATCAGCACCCGTCCGCTGGTGGGTTGTTCCAGACGGTTGATGGTGCGGATCAGCGATGACTTGCCGGCGCCGCTGCGGCCGATGATGCCGAACACCTCGCCGCGCTGGATCGCCAGGTCAATGCCGTGCAGCGCAGCCACCGGGCCTTGGCTGCCGCTGTAAGTCTTGCCCAGGCCGATAAACCGCACATGGGCACGGTTCAGCTCCGGATGCAGTTCGGTGTGTCCGGCGCTCTGGGGCGCGGGGGCTTCATCTCTGAGTCGAGCGTTGACGGCGTTCATGATCAACCTTCCCAGCCGGCCTGATAGAGCTTGCCGTGGGCCTTGTCCAGGGCGGCGCGCACGGCAGGCGAGTGCTGGTAGATGTCGACGAACTTGATCAATCGTGGATCGTCCTGGCTCTTGGGCTGGATCACGAACTGGATCACGTATTCCTTGTGATCGAGGCCATCGAACAGCAGGGCAGACGTGGCATCGAAGGTCTTGGCCAGGCGTATGTAGGCGGGGTAGCCCTGCACCAGGTCGGCGTCTTCATAGGCGCGCACCAGTTGCACGGCTTCGACCTGCAGGATCTTGAGTTGCTTCGGGTTGGCGACGATGTCGTCTTCGGTGGCCTTGTAGCCCACGCCTGGCTTGAGGGTGATCAGCCCGGCCTTGGCCAGCAGTTGCAGGCCACGACCGCTGTTGATCGGGTCGTTGGCGATGGCGACAGTCGCGCCTTCGGGCAATTCGTCGAAGCTTTTGTATTTTTTCGAATAGAGGCCGACGTTGTTGATGATCCCCGGTGCAAAGGGCACCAGATCGAACCCGGCGGCGGCCTTGGCGTTTTCCAGGAAGGGGATGTGCTGGAAATAATTCACGTCGATATCGCCAGAAGCGAGGCTGACGTTCGGCGCGATCCAGTCGCTGAACTCCACCAGCTCGACCTTCAGGCCTTGCTTGCCGGCCTCTTCCACGGCCGCCTCCAGGGGAATGGCGAACGCGGCGGTGGTGCCGATTTTCAGCGGTGCATCGGCGGCAAACAGCGCCGAGCTGAACAGGCCGAGGGCCAGGGCCAGTGCTTTGACTGGCAGGGTTAGAAGTTGCGTGGTCATGTTGGTTATTCCAGTCATTGATTAATTGAGCCATGTGCTTGTGTGGCGAGGGAGCTTGCTCCCGCTGGGCCGCGAAGCGGCCCCAAACCAGTCCGCTCGGTCTGTCGGTTGAAACCTCGCCGGTTGGGCGCCTGCTTCGCAGTCGGGCGGGAGCAAGCTCCCTCGCCACAGGGTCAGTGTCGGTAGGTTGAGCCGGTGTGTTGTCCAGGTAGATGAGCCCCCGCGCGGAACAGCTTTTCCCGCAGGGTCCCGTTGTCGTATTCGGTCTTGTACGAACCACGTCGCTGCAGTTCGGGAATCACCAGGTCGATGAAGTCCACATAGCTTTGCGGCGTCACGATGCGGGTCAGGTTGAAGCCATCGAGGCCGGTTTCGGCGATCCACGACTCCAGCTCGTCGGCCACCTGTTCGGGCGAGCCGACCACCGTGATGTAGCGGCCACCCAAGGCGTGTTGCTCCAATAATCTGCGCCGGGTCCAATCGTTGTTCTGCAGGGTCTTGGTGGCGGACTGGATGGCGTTGCTTTTCACGTACTGGATCGGCTCGTCCAGTTCGTAGGCGGAAAAATCGATGCCCGTCGATGCGGAAAAATGTGCCACCCCGGCCTCGGCGCTGGCGTAGCCCAGGTACTCGGCATGCTTGGCCCAGGCGGCCGCTTCGGTCTCGCCGACGATCACGTTCAGGCCCATGAATACCTTGATGTCCTCCGGGTTGCGCCCGGCCTCGACGGCACTGGTGCGAACCTTGTCCACCTGGACCTTGGTCGCTGGTTTGTTCTGACCGCTGATGAACACGCACTCGGCGTGTCGCCCGGCAAACAACAAGCCGCGTTCCGAACTGCCGGCCTGGAACAACACCGGCGTGCGCTGGGGCGACGGTTCGCACAGGTGATAACCCTCGACCTGATAGAACTCGCCCTGGTGCCGGACCTTGTGCACTTTCTCTGGCTGCGCATAGATCCGCTGCTGGCGATCGTTGAGCACCGCGTCGTTTTCCCAGCTGCCTTCCCAGAGTTTGTAGAGCACTTGCAGGTACTCGTCGGCCTGGTCGTAGCGGCGGTCATGCTCCACTTGTGCGGTCAGGCCCATGGCTTTGGCGGCGCTGTCCAGGTAGCCGGTGACGATGTTCCAGCCGACCCGGCCGCGGCTCAGGTGGTCGAGGGTGCTCATGCGTCGGGCAAACAGGTACGGCGGTTCGTAGGTGAGGTTGGCGGTGAGGCCGAAGCCCAGGTTGTTCGTGACGGCGGCCATTGCCGAGACCAGCAGCAACGGGTCGTTGACCGGCAGCTGGATCGACTCTTTCAGAGTGACGTCCACCGACTGTTGGTACACGTCATAGACGCCGACGATATCGGCGATGAACAGCCCGTCGAACAGCCCGCGCTCGAGCAGCTGCGCCAGGGCGGTCCAGTATTCGAGGGTGTTGTACTGGGTCGACGTGTCCTGGGGATGGGTCCACAAGCCATGATTGATATGCCCGATGCAGTTCATGTTGAACGCGTTGAGCAGAATTTTTTTCTTGCTGTGGGCCATCAAATGGTCCCCCGCAGCGGCGGCTTTTCATCGTTGAGGTAGAAGTTACCCACCGCGTGATACTTCCAGCGCACCGGGTCATGCAGGGTGTGCACCCGGGCATTGCGCCAGTGGCGATCCAGGCCATGTTCAGCCAGGGTCGCCTGGCTGCCGGCCAACTCGAACAGGGTGCTGCCGGCGGCGAGGGCAATCTCGGTGCTGATGGCGCGGGCTTCGGCCACGGCAATCGAGGCGGCGGCGACCGTGTCGGCCTGCGGGTTGGCCTGGGCCTGGTCGAGAAACTCGCCCGCGCGTTCCAGCAGGGCTTCGGCGGCGTGCAGGCGGATGCTCAGTCGGCCGAAGCTTTTGAGGGTGTGCGGGTCTTCGGTGGCAACGTCGCTGGTGGCGTCGATCCAGGGCCGGGTTTTGCTGCGGACAAAGTGCAGGGCGTCTTCATAGGCGGCGCGGGCGATGCCGGTGTCGATGGCCGCGTGAAGAATCTGCGCCAGCGGCCCCACCGGTGTCGGGCGTTCGAAGGCGCTCTGGAACGGCACGATGTCTTCGGCAGAGACATAGACGTCCTCGAACACCACCGAACCGCTGCCCGTGGTGCGCTGGCCGAAACCGCTCCAGTCGTCGATGACCGTCAGGCCTTTGCTGTCGCGAGGGACGAAGGCCAGTTGCTGCACGCCGTTTTCATCCACCACCGACGTAGGAATGCGCTGGGCGTAGATCGCTCCCGTGGCGTAGAACTTGCGGCCGTTGATGCGATAGCCTTCGCCGTCGCGGCGCAATTGGGTCGTGCGGTCGTGGGCGGTCTTGGTGCCCAGTTCGGCCAGCGCATTGCCGAACCGCTGGCCGGCCAGCACTTCGGCGTACAGGCGTTGCTTTTGCGCTTCGCTGCCGTTCACTCGCAGCACTTCCAGGGCGTAGTAATGGTTTTGCGGTATCTGTCCCAGGGAGCCGTCGGCCTGAGCAATCAGCGCAATGACCTTGGCCAGCGTGACGTTGGAAACGCCTGCGCCGCCATAGGCCTTGGGCACGCTGATGCCCCACAGGCCGGAGCGGGAAAAAGCCTCCAGTTCCGGGTGTGGCAGGCGACGCTCACGGTCGCGCAGGGCGCTGTCGCGCTTGAAGTCGTCGGCCAGGTCGCTGGCCACGATCAGGGCTTGTTCATCGCTGGTGATCACCGCGACGTGTTGAGAAAACGTCATGTACTGCTCCAGAGGTCGGGTCGTCAGATCCAGGAATGTCGGGCCGGTAAGGTGCCGTTCAGGTGGTAGGCGCCTACCGCGTGATACTTCCAGCGCACCGGGTCGTGCAGGGTGTGGACCCGCGCGTTGCGCCAGTGGCGATCGAGATTGAATTCGGCGAGGGTGGCGCGGCTGCCGGCCAGCTCGAAGAGCTTTTCGCTGGCGTGCAGGGCGATCTCGGTGGTGAGCACCTTGGCCTCGGCCACCGCAATCGAGGCTCGGGCGGCCGATTGCGCGGTGATCGGCGCGGCGCTGACCTGGTCCAGCACTCGTCCGGCTTTGCGCAACAGTGCTTCGGCGGCGTGCAGTTCGATTTTCAGTTTGCCGATGTCGGCAATCACGTAGAGGTCGTCACTGGCGCGGTCGACCTTGGCGTCGATCCAGGGCCGGGCGCGTTCGCGAACGAAGGTGATGGCATCGTCAATGGCGCCACGGGCAATGCCCGCGTCGATGGCGGCCTGGATCAATTGCGAGATCGCACCCTGTACATTTGGCGTCTCATTGATGCGCCAGTTAGCCAACACCAGTTCAGCGTCGACCCGCACGTTGTTCAGTAACACGGTGCCGCTGGCCGTGGTGCGCTGGCCGAAGCCCGACCAGTCGTCGACGATGCGCAGCCCCGGAGTGCCGCGGCGAACGAACGCCAATACCTGGCGGCCCTGGTCATTCAGTGCCTTGACTGCCACCCAGTGGGCGAACAGCGCGCCGGTGGAGTAGAACTTCTGTCCGCTGATGACAAAACCGTCACCGTCACCGTCAGCGCTGATCCGTGCCTTGAGTTCAAGGGTATTGCGGGTGCCTCGTTCCGGCCCGGCGTTGCCGATGCGCCAGCCTTCGAGCACGCTCTGCAGAAGGATTTCTTTCTGCCGTTCGGTGCCTGTGCCGAGAATCAGCTGGAGCACACCGAATTGGTTCTGCGGAATCTGCCCAAGGGCCGGGTCGGCAGCGGAGATGATCGCGAACACGTCGGCAAGGGTGACGAACGAAACCTGCGGGCCGCCGTATTCCCGGGGGATGCTGATGCTGCCGAGCCCTGTACGGGTGAACTGCTCGATCTCTGACCAGGGCAGTTTGCGCTGTTGATCTCGCCGCGCGGCCTGCTGACGGGCGACCTGCGCCAGTTCATGGGCGGCTTTGATCGCCTCGGCATCATTGCGCAGCACCTGTGCGGGCAACAACAGCGGTGCGATGTCCAGGTCGCTCTGGAGCTTTGCTTGCGCCAAATCCGACATTACAGCCACTCCGTGGCTGCAGGCAGCGCGTTGGCATTCTGCACTGGGGTGATTGTGTTCCGTACCATACCCACCTCACATCTTTTCGGAAAACGCCGCGATGAATGCGACGAGTCAAAATCAAGGATGTCCGGTGGTCCGGTGTATATACCCTAAGCGTGTATAAATTATTTTTGAACTAACTTTTAGGAATATCAATAGAGGGCTTTTGCAGAGTGATGGTGTGGCGAGGGAGCTTGCTCCCGCTGGGTTGCGCAGCAACCCTTCTGTTTGCCGGTGGGTGCTACGCACCCAAGCGGGAGCAAGCTCCCTCGCCACAAAAGCTACTCAACAGTGCTTATTTTTGTCGGAGGCCTCGGCCGCCATGAGCAGCTCTTTCGAGGGCTTTTTCAGATACGGATTGGCGCACCCGATTTTCAACGTTCGCGGCGGTGCCCAGTGGGAGTTGTTTCCCACCCGATCAATGATGCAGTAGGTCACTTCCAGACGCAGGTCTTCGCCTGCTTCCAAAATGATCTGCGGCGGCACCCAGATATGGATCGGCTGGCCAACCTCGGTCGGTTTGACCGGCGGCAGGTCCATGCGCACATCGCCCCAGCGCAGGGTGACCGCATCGCCGGCGGCCATGTTCAGGTAGGGTTCGATCGTCACGGGTACGCCGCGCTTGACCTGGTTCGGGTTCACCCCTTGGCGACGGATGGTGCCGGGAATGCGCACCGGCGCCAGGCCCTGGTTTTCGTCGCCGCTCAGGGCTGACGGTTGGCCGCCGGGGCAGTCGAGCTTTACCTGCACCCGTTGCGTGGCTGACAGAGCCGGCCCGCGTCCGACCTGCATCACACGATAATGGATGCGCGAGGTGCCGTTGACGATGAAACTCTCCGGTACCCGCAACGTGACGCTGCCCTGTACGTCCGTTTGCGACAGCAGGCGAGAGCCCACGTAGCAGTTGTCCCAGAACAGTTCGATCAGATCGCCCGCGTCCATGCCAGGGTAGGGGGCAATGGCGACCTCCAGATGAGCAGCACTGGTGATGTTGATACCGGTAGGGTGGGCATTGGCCAGGGTGGGCGCGGACAGCTCAGCAATGTTCGACGTACATGTCATGGTGTTCTCCTTGATGCTTGAAAACGAAGTCCGTTTCGGGAAGATCAAAGGCGCTTGATCATCGCGACCTATTTATAGTCTGCGCCGTCATAGAGGCTACTAACGGCAAATCACCGTGCAGAACTAAATTAATTGCGTTGCCTGTTGGTCACTAGATAAGGGTTCAATAGTTTCAGTGTCAATAGAGGAACTTGCTAAATAGTTCATTGTGAAACGCTTCAGAAACCTCCTACGCGCTCGTGTTAAGAATACGCGACGCCGGGTGATCTTTTCTTCGGTTTATCCATTGCCAAACCGCATGCGGAAGCCGGGGCAGCTAACGTGGGTTGGAACTTGGTCTGATGGGATATGTTGCGAGAGGTATATATATATATCGCACCAGAAAGTTGGGGGTTTTAAGTTGTTTGGAAGTTGCAAGTTATTTCTTTGTAACTTGCTAGGTGATGGGGGCGGTGTTGTAAGTTGTCTCACTTCCATCCTTGGAAGTGACGACGTTACCAATAACTTACTGGGTGCCGTGTCCGGCCGAGAGGAACTTGCTGAGGAACTGTCGAGTGCGTTCTTCCTTGGGGGCTGCAAACAAAGCCTTGGCTTCGCCTTGCTCGACGATTACGCCTTTGTCGAAAAACACCACGCGATTGGCCACATCCCGGGCGAAGCCCATTTCGTGGGTCACGATGACCATGGTGCGTTTCTCTTCGGCCAGGCCGCGAATGGTCGCCAGGACTTCGCCGACCAATTCCGGATCGAGGGCCGAGGTTGGCTCGTCGAACAGGATCACCGCAGGTTCCATCGCCAGCGCCCGGGCAATCGCCACGCGCTGCTGCTGGCCGCCGGAGAGGCGCCGTGGGTAGGCGTCTTCCTTGCCAGAGAGGCCTACCTTGGCCAACAGTTTGCGGCCCAGGGCTTCGGCGTCGGCACGTGGAATCTTTTTCACCACCAACGGACCTTCGATCACGTTCTCCAGCGCGGTGCGATGGGGAAACAGATTGAAGTTCTGGAACACGAAACCGACCTGCTGACGCAGGCGGCGCACCAGGCCCTGTTGCTGATTCAGCGGGCGGCTGCCATCGATTTCGATGTCGCCGACCTTGATCCGGCCACTACTGGGTTCTTCGAGGAAGTTCAGGCAGCGCAGGAAGGTGGTCTTGCCCGAACCGCTGGGGCCGATGATCGCAACCACTTCGCCTTCTTCGATCTTCAGGTCGATGCCGTTGAGCACCACCTGACCCTTGAACTGCTTTGTCAGTTTTTCCACGACAATCATGGGTCAGGACTCCTGGTCATGCTGATTGACCCGGGCTTCCAGGACGTTCTGCAGGTGCGAGAGCACGGTGGCAAGAACCCAATAGATCAGCGCGGCGGCAAGGTACATGGTGAAGATTTCGAAGGTTCGCGCGGTGATCAACTGCGCCTGGCGGAACAGCTCCGGGACCTGGATGGTTGCCGCCAGCGCGGTGTCCTTGACCAGGGAAATGAAGCTGTTGCCCAACGGCGGCAGGGCTGTGCGCGCGGCTTGCGGCAGGATGGCCCGGCGCAGGGTCTGGGCGCGGGTCATGCCGATACTCGCCGCCGCTTCCCACTGGCCGCGCTCGATGGAGCTGATGGCGGCCCGCAGGATTTCACACGCATAGGCGGCCATGTTCAGCGAGAAACCGATCAGCGCCGCTGGCAGCGGATCCAGTTCGATGCCCAGTTGCGGCAACCCGTAATAGATCACGAACAACTGCACCAGCAACGGCGTGCCACGAAAGAACGACACGTAGATGCGGGCAATCCAGCTCACCAGTTTGAAGCGCGACAGGCGCATCAGCGCCAGGCCGAACCCCAGCAGCAAGCCGAAAAACATGCCGCCCAGGCTGAGGATGACCGTGTAGTACGCGCCCTTGAGCAGGAAGGGCGCGGAGTCCAGCGCGAGTTGAAAAGCTGCTTCCATTATTTTGTAACGTCAGCGCTGAAGTATTTTTCCGATAGCTTTTTCAGCGTGCCGTCGGCGCGAAGTTTGTCGATGGCCTTGTTCACCGCGTCCAGCAGTTCAGGCTCGCCTTTGCGCAGGGCAATACCGGCTTCCTGGCGAGAGAACGCTTCGCTGGTGACGGTGGTGTCCTTGGCTTTCTTGGCGTATTCCAGCGCGGCCAGACGGTCGATCAGGATGGTATCGATACGGCCGACACGCAGGTCCTGGAACTTGGTTGGATCGTCATCGTAGGTTTTGACTTGGGCGCCCGGTACTTCTGCCTTGACCCACTGTTCGTAGTTGGTACCCAAGCCCACGCCGACTTTTTTACCGTCCAGGTCAGCGGCCTTCTTGATGTTCAGCTCGTCGGCTTTCTTGGTCAGTACCAGCGCTTGGATCCCGGAAATGGTGTACGGCTCGGAGAAGTCGTATTTTTTCTTACGCTCCTCGGAGATCGTCACCTGGTTGACCACTGCGTCCAGACGCTTGGATTCCAACGCTGCGAGGATGCCGGCCCATGGGGTCGTCTGCAGTTTGACCTTCACACCCAGTTCCTTGGCCAGGGCTTCGGAGAACTCCACTTCGAAGCCGGTCAGTTTGCCGCTGTCGTCAACAAAGCTGAACGGTGGGTAAGTACCTTCCAAGCCGATCTTGATTTCACCGGCATCCTTGATTTTTTGCAGCTGCTCACCGGCAACCGCTTGCCCCAACAGGCCGGCGCTTAATGCCAGGCCTAGCGAACCTACCAACAGGTTGCGACGTAATGCGGAAAAATTCATGACAAGCCCCTGTGTTTTCTTATGAAGAGGTTATTTTGGATGAGAAAGGCGTAGCCGAGATCTGAAAAGATTTGCCACATCCTGCCTTAAAGCAGCCTGGGCGTCTCGCAGCAAATGCGCCTGCGGCGAGACTATAAGAGGGTCTTTATAGATTGGAAAATAATATTAAATCAACCATATATGCCCATTTGGAATGACTTCCTGTGGGAGCTAGCTTGCTCGCGAAGGCGGCGTGTCAGTCGATATATTTCCAGCTGATACACCGCCTTCGCGAGCAAGCCCGCTCCCACAAGGGTTCTTCAATAATTCTAAAACGCTGCGTTATAGGCAAACAACGCCGGCGCGCCGCCGGTGTGCAGGAAGATGATCGGACCTTCGTCGAAACGGTCGCGACCAATGCCGTCGAGCAGGCCGGCCATGGCCTTGCCGGTATAGACCGGGTCCAGCAACAGGCCTTCCTGACTGGCCAGCAGTTTGACCGCTGCCAGGGTCCCGGCGTTTGGCTCGCCGTAACGGGGGGCGAAATATTCGTCCCACAGATTCACTTTGAACGCGTCTGGAAGAGCAACTTCCAGCAGTTGGGCAGTGCGCTCGGCCAGGCCCTGGACCTTCGGAAATTGGTCTTCCTCGCTGCGCGAAACCGTTACGCCAATGACGGGGAGCGCCGGCAGCGCTTCACTCAAAGCCAGCGCCAGGCCGCTGTGGGTTCCGGCACTGCCCGAGGCCAGCACCACGGCGGCGAATTCAAGCCCGGTGTCCTTGATCTGCTCGGCCAGTTCCAGGCCCGCGCGCACATAGCCCAGCGCGCCCAAGGCGTTTGAACCGCCAATCGGCACCAAGTAGGGTTTTTTGCCATTGTTGCGCAGACGATCGGCGAGGGCCTGCAATTGTTCGTCGGCGTTGTCCAGGTTTTCGACCAGTTCGACCTTGGCGTCAAACAGCTCCAGCAGCAGGCGGTTGCCATTGCCCAGGTAATTGCCGTCCTCGGTGCCGATTGGGTTTTCCAGCAAGGCCACGCACCCCAGGCCCAGCTTCGCCGCCAGGGCGGCAGTCTGGCGCACATGGTTGGACTGGATCGCGCCGGCGGTGATGAGGGTATCGGCGCCTTGAGCCAGGGCATCGGCCGCGAGGTATTCGAGCTTGCGCAGTTTGTTGCCGCCCAGGGCCAGGGGCGTCAGGTCGTCGCGCTTGATATAGATGTCGCGACCGAGCCAGGTGGAGAGACGGTCGAGTTTTTCCAGCGGTGTCGGGTGACCAAGCAGGTCGAGACGATTAAAGCGGGCCAGCTGTTGTTTGATCATGGGGTCCGTACTGGTTGTAGGAGATGCCTGGACTATAGGCACGGTGATATTCAGGGGCAACCGGCAATCGTTTGTCGGGGTATAAACCGGCGGGGAGGGCTCCCGATTGCTGGACAACGAAGATCTTGTGGGAGCGGGCTTGCTCGCGAAGGGGGACTTCCAATTTACACTGATGTGAATGTTACGGCCCCTTCGCGAGCAAGCCCGCTCCCACAGGATGCGTGTTCGGCAGGGCATACGGTTTTCGCCACTGAACGAATGCTCTCCAAGCAACGTCATACCCCCGTAGGCCTGCGTAGGAAACGCACCGTCGAGCCCTGCGATTAGTCCTTAGCTACCTATTCATGTTTAACTTGAACGTTCATTCAAGTTAAACCGTCGGTTTGCTGCCCGCTCACAATAAGGAGGCTTGCTTTTGCCGAGTCCGTTTTCGACCTTCGCTGTTTCGCTGCCCGGGGCCTCTCGTCCATGAGTGCCTCGTCCCTGCCACCCAGCGGCCTGGTCCGCATGAATCCGCCGGTGTTTTACTTTGCGGCGACCTTCATTCTGCTGTTCGGCCTGGTGGTGATTGCCGTGCCGGAGCAGGCTGGTGCCTGGCTGCTGGCGGCGCAGAACTGGGCGGCCAATACGGTCGGCTGGTATTACATGCTGGCGATGACCCTGTATCTGGTCTTCGTGGTGGTCACCGCCTTGTCCGGCTACGGCAAGATCAAGCTCGGTGCCGACCACGACGAACCCGAATTCAGTTACCTGTCCTGGGCCGGCATGTTGTTCGCCGCCGGCATCAGCATCACGTTGTTTTTCTTCTGCGTCTCCGAGCCACTGACCCATTTGGTGCAGCCGCCCCAGGGCGAGGCCGGTACCGCTGATGCGGCGCGCCAGGCCATGCAGATTCTATTTTTGCACTGGGGGCTGCACGGTTGGGGAGTGTTCGCTTTCGTCGGCATGGCCCTGGCGTACTTTGCCTATCGACACAATTTGCCGCTGGCCCTGCGTTCGGCGCTGTACCCGCTGATCGGCAAACGCATCAACGGCCCCATCGGCTATGCGGTGGACGGCTTCGGCATCATCGCAACCGTGTTCGGCCTCGGCGCGGACATGGGCTTTGGTGTGTTGCACCTCAATTCCGGGCTCGATTATCTGTTCGGCATCGCTCACACCCAGTGGATCCAGGTCGGCCTGATCGTGCTGATGATGGGCGCGGCGATCATCGTCGCGGTGGCCGGTGTCGACAAAGGTGTGCGGGTCATGTCCGACATCAACATGCTGCTGGCCTGTGCCTTGTTGTTGTTCGTGCTGTTCGCCGGGCCCACCCAGCATTTGCTCAACACGTTGATCCAGAACATCGGCGATTACCTCGGCGCCTTGCCGATGAAGAGTTTCGACCTGTACGCCTACAACAAACCCAGCGACTGGCTGGGCGGCTGGACGGTGTTCTACTGGGCCTGGTGGATTGCGTGGTCGCCGTTCGTGGGGCTGTTCATTGCGCGGATTTCCCGTGGCCGCACCATCCGCGAATTCGTGTTTGGCGTGCTGCTGATTCCCCTGGGTTTCACCCTGGCGTGGATGTCGATCTTCGGCAACAGCGCCATCGACCAGGTGCTGAACCATGGCATGAGCGCCTTGGGCATGTCCGCCCTGGAAAACCCGTCGATGAGCCTGTACCTGCTGCTGGAAACCTATCCGTGGAGCAAAACCGTCATCGCGGTCACGGTGTTCATCAGCTTCGTGTTCTTCGTCACGTCCGCCGACTCGGGCACCGTGGTGCTTTCGACGCTGTCGGCCAAAGGCGGCAACCCCGATGAAGACGGGCCGAAATGGCTGCGGGTGTTCTGGGGCGCAATGACCGCCCTGGTGACCAGCGCTTTACTGTTCTCCGGCAGCATCGATGCCTTGAAGTCGGCGGTGGTGCTGACTTCCCTGCCGTTCTCGCTGATCCTGCTGTTGATGATGTGGGGCCTGCACA
This sequence comes from Pseudomonas brassicacearum, assembly GCF_000585995.1. Classification (NCBI taxonomy): domain Bacteria; kingdom Pseudomonadati; phylum Pseudomonadota; class Gammaproteobacteria; order Pseudomonadales; family Pseudomonadaceae; genus Pseudomonas; species Pseudomonas brassicacearum. The sequence continues at coordinate 281,100 of NZ_CP007410.1, forward strand.
AGGCGTTCTACCTGGAATCCCAGAAGCAGATCGCGCAATTGCATTCCCTGGCGCCGGTGTCGGGTTCACGCCGGGGCACAGGCGGTTGGCGTCAGCGCTTGAGCCAGGCGGTGCATTTTCCGTCCCGTGACGAGGTGTACCGTTTCCTCGACACGACGGTGCGCCCGGCCATCGAAGAAGTGAAGGCAGTGTTCGCCGAGAAGGGCCTGACGGTCGTGACCCAGCCAGACCCGGCCAACGACAGCGTCAGCCTGGAAATCGGCCACGGCGAGCAGCACCCGTTCATCTACCAGGTGCAGATGCGCGGCTACTTCACGCCGTCCTTTGCCCGGGGCGGCATGGGCTCCAAGGAACTCAACAACCGCCGTTACTACCGTGCCGAGGTGCACTTGAGCGAAGGCAGCCAGGATTACGACCTGGTGGGCTATACCAGGGAGCAGGTCATCAACGACATCCTCGACCAATACGAGCGACACATGCAGTTCCTACACCTGGTGCGCTGATCGGTCCGAGTCTCAGACCAGCCCGCCGTTGGCCCGCAGGATCTGCCCGTTCACCCAACCGGCGTCCGGGCCCACCAGGAAGGCGATGATGCGGGCGATGTCCTGCGGCTGGCCGAGGCGCTCAAGGGGCGGCATCTTGGCGTAGTGCTGTACCTGTTCCTCGCTCTTGCCGTGCATGAACAGTTCGGTCGCGACCGGGCCGGGGGCCACGGCATTGACCGTGATCTGCCGGCCACGCAGTTCCTTGGCAAATACCTGGGTCAAGGACTCCACCGCGGCTTTGCTGGCGATGTACACCGAGTAGCCGGGCAAATTCAAGCCAACGGTGCTGCTGGAAAAATTCACGATCCGGCCGCCGTCGTTCAGACGGGTCGCGGCTTCGCGCAGAGTGTTGAAAGTGCCGCGGGTGTTGATGGCGAATGTCTGATCGAACAACTCGTCGCTGTGCTGCGCCAGGGGCATGACCTGGAGAATGCCGGCGTTGTTGATCAACACATCGACCTTGCCCAGATGCGTTTCGGTTTCATCGAACATCCGCCGGACATCGGCGGCAGAGGACACGTCTGCCTTGATCGCTATGGCTTGATGACCGGCCTGGCGCAGTTGAACCACCAGTTTCGAGGCTTCAGTGGCGCTGTTGGCGTAGTTGATGGCAACGGCAAAGCCTTCGCTGGCCAATTGCTTGGCAATCTCTGCTCCGATGCCGCGGGAGGCGCCGGTCACGATGGCAACTTTCGGATTTTGAACAGTCATGTGAAGGGTCCTTTGCTGTTGAGGTGTTGTGATTCGTTGAAGCCAGATTCACATGTTTACTCTTGGCGATAAATGCATGAGAGTTGCCTTGACTGTTCAATATTTTCTAACAATCGGCGGGGCAGGATTTAGATGGACCAGGTCAAGGCGATGAGAGTGTTTGTCCGCATATACGAGCGCAGCAGCTTCACCCTGGCCGCTGAAGACTTGAATATGCCCCGGGCCACGCTGACCCACACGCTCAATCAATTCGAAGCCTGGCTGGGTGTTCGTTTGTTGGAGCGCAGCACCCGCAAGGTGCGCCCGACCCTCGACGGCGAAGCCTACTACCCACGCTGCGTGCAATTGCTGGCGGAACTTGAAGAGGCCGAACTGGCGTTTCGCGGTGTGGCGCCCAAAGGCAAGCTGAGGGTGGACCTGCATGGCACCCAGGCGCGGTACTTCGTGATTCCGGCGTTGCCACAATTCATGGCTCGCTACCCCGAAATAGAACTGTTCATCAGCGAGGCGGATCGTTTCGTCGACCTGATTGCCGAGGGCGTCGATTGCGTGCTGCGCTCCGGTACGCTGGCGGATTCGTCATTGATCGGCCGGCGTGTCGCCAATCTTCGGCAGATCACCTGTGCCAGCCCAGGTTACCTGCGCCAGTATGGCGAGCCATCGATCCTCGATGACCTGAAAGATCACCGGGCGGTGAATTACGTCTCGCGGACCACCGCCAAACTCTATCCGTTTGAGTTCATGGTCGATGGGGAACTCAAGGAGGTTCCGATCGGGGGCTCGTTGTCCGTGTCTGGTGCCGAGATCTACGCCGCCTCGGCCATCGCCGGCCTGGGCCTGATCCAATGCCCGTATTACCGAATGGAAGAACCGATCCGGCAGGGCCTGATCCAGGAAGTCCTCACCGCCACCCCGCCGCCCTCCATGCCGGTGTCGGTGCTTTATCCGCACAACCGACACATGTCGCCACGGGTTCGTGTGTTCGTGGATTGGGTGGCGGAGGTGTTTGCGCAGGCTCGTTAAGGTGATTCCTGATACTGAAAATCCCCTGTGGGAGCGAGCTTGCTCGCGAAGGCGTCGGCACTCCCATATCACCGCAAACTGACGCACCGCTTTGGCGAGTAAGTCCGATCCAACGACGATATGCGAACTTTCAGCCTGACCAATGCGTCTGTGAAATGTTAGCGTCTGCCAATCGCCGTCCGAACAGAGAGCCTATTCGATGACCTACACCGCTGCCGAAAACCGCTACGAGTCCATTCCTTACCGCCGCGTCGGTCGCAGCGGGCTGGTGCTGCCGGCGCTGTCGCTGGGGTTGTGGCACAACTTCGGCGACAGCACGCCCATCGACACCCAGCGCGCGTTGCTGCGTACGGCGTTCGACCTGGGCATCAACCACTTCGACCTGGCGAACAACTACGGCCCGCCCTACGGCAGCGCCGAGATCAATTTTGGCCGGTTGCTGCGCGAAGACTTCAAGCAGTACCGCGATGAGTTGATCATCTCCAGCAAGGCCGGTTGGGACATGTGGCCGGGCCCTTACGGCCAGGGCGGTGGCTCGCGCAAGTATGTACTCGCCAGTCTCGATCAGAGCCTGCAACGCCTCGGCCTGGACTATGTGGATATCTTCTATTCCCACCGCTTCGACCCCGATACGCCACTGGAAGAAACCGCCAGTGCACTGGCCACTGCGGTGCAGCAGGGCAAGGCGTTGTACATCGGTATTTCTTCCTATTCTGGCGTGAAGACCCGGGAAATGGCGGCGCTGCTCAAAGAGTGGAAAGTCCCGCTGCTGATCCACCAGCCGGCCTACAACCTGCTCAACCGCTGGGTTGAAAAAGACCTGCTGGACGCCACCGACGAACTGGGCGCAGGCGTGATCGCCTTCACTCCGCTGGCCCAAGGGCTGCTGACTGACAAATACCTGAAGGGCATTCCGGCGGATGCACGGGTCAACCGTCCGGGTGGTGGCTCGTTGCAGGCTGCGCATTTATCGGAGGAGAACATCGCCCACGTGCGCGCCCTCAATGAGATCGCCCAGCGACGCGGCCAAAGCCTGGCACAAATGGCCCTGGCCTGGACCCTGCGGGACTCACGGGTCACCTCCGCCCTGATCGGCGCCAGCCGTCCAGAGCAAATCATCGAGAATGTCGGGGCGCTGAAGAACCTGACCTTTAGCGCCGAAGAACTGGCGCAAATCGATCGGTTTGCCCTGGAGGGTGGGATCAATCTTTGGGAGAAACCTTCGTCGGCTGAATAACACAAACCCCTGTGGCGAGGGAGCTTGCTCCCGCTCGACTGCGCAGCAGTCGTAAAAACCTGCCCACTGTTTTTTCCTGATGCGCCGTGTTGAATGGATTGGGGCTGCTACGCAGCCCAGCGGGAGCAAGCTCCCTCGCCACAGGTGGGTGGTGTGTTCAGCGAAAAAACGGCACATCCCCCAGCACCGTCGCCCGATGCATCACCCGCCGGGCCGGGCGGTAGTCGTCCACGGCGAAATGCTGGGTCACACGGTTGTCCCAGAACGCCACGTCGTTGACCTGCCAGCGCCAGCGAAGGGTGAACTCCGGACGGGTGGCGTGGGCGAACAGCAGTTTCAGGATCACCTCGCTTTCAGTCTCCGACAGTTCGTTGATCCGCGTGGTAAAGCCTTCATTGACGAACAGCGACCGACGGCCGCTCACCGGATGGGTGCGGATCACCGGATGGGACAGCGGTGGGTTTTTCCGTCGCGCTTCCTCCCAGCGCGCCAGGTCTTCGGCGGTGTTGCCAAAACGCTCCAAGGGAAAGGACCGGGTGAAATCGTGGGTCGCCGTCAGGCCTTCCAACAAACGCTTCAACGGCGCCGACAAGGCTTCGTAAGCCGCGATGCCACTGGCCCACAACGTATCGCCACCGAATGCCGGCAGCAACTTGGCGCTGAGCACCGCGCCCATGGCGGGCGTCGGCAGAAAGGTCACGTCGGTGTGCCACACGGCGTTGTCGCGTACATCGGTGACAGCGGTGTCGAGCACCAGGACTTCGGGCTGCTCCGGCACGTTGGGGTAAATGGGGTGAATGTGCAGGTCGCCAAAATACGCAGCGAAACGCGCTTGCTGTACCGGCTCGATTGGCTGCTCGCGAAAGAACAACACCTGATGTTCAAGCAAAGCCTGCTCGATGATATCGCGAGCTTCCAAACTCAGCGGCTGGCGGATATCGATCCCGCTGATCTGCGCACCGAGGGCGGTGCTCAAAGGGGTAACGGTCGGGCGGTTCATCGTCGCGTTCTCGCAGTTGGGCGCCGAATGGTCGGCGTGGTCATTTACTGTCAGTGAGCCTGGCCGTGCCATGGCACCAGTTTGCGTTGCAGGGCGCGCAAGCCTATTTCCATGGCGAAGGCGATCAATGCGATCACCAGGATTCCCAATACCACCACGTCGGTGACCAGGAACTGCGCCGCTGACTGCACCATGAACCCCAGGCCACTGGTGGCGGCAATCAGCTCGGCGGCCACCAGCGTCGACCAACCGACGCCCAGGCCAATGCGAATACCGGTGAGGATGTCCGGCAAGGCGCTGGGTACGATCACATGGCGAATCAACTGGGTCCGTGTCGCGCCCAAGGACTGCGCCGCACGTAACTTGGCCGGATCGACGGTGCGCACGCCGGTGGCGGTGGCGATGGCAATCGGGGCGAAAATCGCCAGGTAAATCAGCAGCACCTTGGACAACTCACCGATGCCGCACCAGATCACGATCAACGGCAGGTACGCCAACGGGGGGATCGGTCGGTAGAACTCGATCAGCGGATCGAATACGCCCCGTGCGACCCGGTTGGCGCCGATGGCGATGCCCACCGGCACGGCCGTCAACACCGCAAACAACAGGCCCAGGCCGATCCGTTCAAGGCTTGCGCCCAGGTGCTGCCAGAGGGTGGAGTCCATGTAGCCACTGGTCGCCAGCAGCCAGCCTTTTTGCAGCACGGCGGACGGCGAGGGCAGGAACAAAGGCTCGATCAGGCCGCTGGCGGTGACGGCCCACCAGATGGCGAGCAGCGCGATCAGGGTCAAGCCGCTGATCCACCGCGTGCTCAAGGTGAGCCTCGAACTGTTGACCGGGCGCTTGGCCGCGGTTGCAGTGACCTCGGCGGGAATTTCATAGCTGCTCATGCGTGCTCCTGTGGCCGTGTGGCGCTGCGTTGGGAGAACACTTTGGCGAGTACATGCTCGCGGGTTTCGATAAAGCGCGGGTCGGACTTGATCGACCGTGCCGATTCCCCGGCGCCGTAGCGCTGGCCGAAATCCAGGCTCAGGCGCTCGACGATCTGCCCCGGATTGGGCGCCAGCAAAATCAAGTCGGTGGCGAGGAAGACCGCTTCTTCAATGTCATGGGTAATCAGGAATACCGGTTTGGCGGTGCGCTGCCAAACTTGCAGCAACAGTTCCTGCATCTGCTCGCGGGTAAAGGCGTCCAGCGCACCGAAGGGCTCGTCCATCAACAGCACGCGTGGCTCGGCCGCCAATGCCCGGGCCAGGCCGACGCGCTGCTTCTGGCCGCCGGAGAGCTGCCAGATGCGGCGTCGCTCGAAACCGGCGAGATCCACCAGGGCAAGCATTTCCCGGGCGCGGGCTTCGCGTTTTTCCCTGGGGATCCCGGCCAGTTCCAGGCCGAAACCCACGTTCGCCAGCACGTCCTGCCAGGGCAGCAGCGCATCGTCCTGGAACACCACACCGCGCTCGGCACTCGGCCCCAAAACAGGCACACCGTCGAGGGTGATCTGCCCGGCGCTGGGCTCGACGAACCCGGCGATCAGGTTCAACAGCGAAGTCTTGCCACTGCCAGACGGGCCGAGGGCGACCAGCAATTGCTGGGGCCCCAGGGTCAGTGAAATGTCCGCCAGCACAGGGGCCGTCGCGCCGGGGTACTGTGCGCTGATGCGCTCCAGCTGTAGCAAGGCCATCGCCGTGACTCCTTCTAGTGTTCGATCACTGGGTGATGTATTTGGCGCTGACAAAAGGCGCGTAGTCCGGCAACACGGATTCGACCTTGCCTTGCTCCTTGAGGAAGGCGGCGGTGTCGGTGATGGCTTTGGTGGTCGGAGCGCCGAGGCTTACGACCTGATCGGCCGCCAGGGGAAAGACGTTGCCTTGCAACAGCAGCGGGATATCACTGGCCTTGGCACCGGATAGCTTCACCAATTTGTCGATGTTGGACGCATCGGCCAGCCAGGCTTGTGGGTCCTTGCGGTACTGGGCGTAGGCATCCAGGGTGACTTTGGCGAAGGCGGTGACAATTTCAGGATGCTTCTGGGCGAAGTCCTTGCGCACGATCCAGGCGTCGAAGGTCGGCGCGCCGAACTGGGCCAGTTCCGCAGACGTGATCAGTACCTTGCCGTTTTCCTTGGCCACACCCAGGGCCGGGTCCCAGACGTAGGTGGCATCGATGTCGCCGCGCTTCCAGGCGGCGATGATGGCCGGTGGCGCCAGGTTGAGGATGGTGACTTTCGATGGGTCGATGTTCCAGTGCTTCAACGCGGCGAGCAGGCTGTAGTGACCGGTGGAAACGAATGGCACGGCGATCTTCTTGCCGATCAGGTCCTGCGGGGTGTTGATCCCGGAACCGTTGCGGGACACCAGGGCCTCGGCGGCGCCGATCTGGGTGGCAATGAGGAAGGTTTCCACCGGGACCTTGCGGGTGATGGCGGCGGTCAGCGGGCTGGAACCGAGGTAGCCGATCTGCACATCGCCCGAGGCGATGGCGGTGATGACGTCGGCGCCGTTGTCGAATTTGCGCCAGTCGATCTTGGCTTGGGTGGCTTTTTCATAGGCGCCGTCGGCCTGGGCGACTTTGGCCGGGTCGACGGTGGTCTGGTAGGCGACGGTCAGGTCGGCTGCCTGGGTAAAAAAGCTGGTGACGGCCAGGGAGGCGGCCGCGAGAAGGCGAAGGGGGAAACTCAATGTCATGGGAAGCTCCTCAACAGGCCGCCGGATGTTCGGCGTTTGAGGAGACTAAATGATCTAAGAATTCAAAAATAAATAACTTTTTCGAATGAGCTTATTTGCGAAAAAAACATCCGGAAACGACTAAGACCTCCGTGGCGAGGGAGCTTACTCCCGCTGGACTGCGCAGCAGGCCCATTTTACGGCTGCTGCGCAGCCGAGCGGGAGCAAGCTCCCTCGCCACAAGAGTATCCCCGCCAAAAAGGGATGTTCAGTTACTGATCGCCAGGATGCTCGCCTGATACGAACCTACAAACACATCGAAATCCCCCACCTCGTTCTGCTCCAGCTCAGCTTGCTGGACCAGCGACTCGCGCGCGGCAGTTTCAAATGCCGTCTGCTCCTGGGCAGGCAAAGGCTCGGCGCGGAAGAATTCGGCGTGGACCTTGCTTTGGCGCAAGGAGAACTGGGCAAAGCTCTCCTGATGCTCGGCCATGGCGGCCAGCACCTGGGCGGAAGGCGTCAGGGATGGATCGCGGACTTTCGCCAGTTGCGCGTCCAGTGCCTGGCGGTGAGCATCGCCACCCTGGCTTTGGTCGAGCAACGAGGCCAGTGGTGCGATTTTTTCCAGCAGTTCGATCGCCCAGGCCTGCATGTCCACCGCTTGGCCTTGGCGCTGCAATTGCAGGCCGGGCTTGCGCCCTTCCTTGACCACGGTCAGGAAGTTGCTCGTGGCGTTGCTGCATTCGTTGTTTTCCAGCTGCGGGCTGTCATTGAGGCCGCAATACAGCAGGAATGCATCGATAAATCGCGACTCGGTGAGGTCGATGCCCATCGGCAGGAACGGGTTGATGTCCAGGCAACGCACTTCGACGTACTGGATACCCCGGGCCATCAAGGCCTGGATCGGACGCTCGCCGGTGTAGGTCACGCGTTTGGGGCGGATGTTGGAGTAGTACTCGTTTTCGATCTGCAGAATATTGGTGTTGAGCTGTACCCACTCACCGTTCTGGTGAGTGCCGACTTCCACGTAGGGCGCGTAGGGCGTTGCCACCGCTTTGCGCAGGCTGTCGGTGTAGCTCGTCAGATCGTTGTAGCACGGCGTCAGGCCGGCCTGGGCGTTGCTCTGGTAACCCAGGTCACTCATGCGCAGGCTGGTGGCATAGGGCAGGTACAAGGTGTCCGGGTCCAGCTGTTCCAACTGGTGCGGGCGGCCACGCAGGAAACCGGCGTCCAGGGCCGGCGAGGCACCGAACAGGTACATCAGCAACCAGCTGTAGCGACGGAAATTACGGATCAGCGCGATATAGGCGGAAGACTGGAAGTCACGGTCGCTGGCCTCGACGCCTTCGGCCTGCCGGAGCAAGGGCCAGAGCTCTTCCGGCAGGGAAAAGTTGTAGTGGATCCCGGCGATGCACTGCATGGTCTTGCCGTAGCGCAGGGCCAGGCCTTTACGGTAGACGTACTTGAGCCGACCGATATTCGAGGTGCCGTAATACGCGATCGGGATGTCTTCCTCTTCCGGCAGCGGGCACGGCATCGAAGGACTCCACAGGTACTCGTCGCCGAGTTTGCTGTAGGCAAACCGGTGGATCTTGTCGAGGCTGCGCAAGGTATCGGCCGGGTCGGCCAAGGCCGGGGTGATGAACTCCAGCAGCGACTCGGAATAGTCCGTAGTGATCTGTTCGTTGGTCAGCGCCGAACCCAGGGCCTTGGGATGCGGTGTCTGCGCCAGGCGCCCATTGTCCGTGACACGCAGGCATTCACGTTCGATACCGTGCAGGCACTGCTCGAGCAGGGAGAGGTTGGCGCGCTCGCCGAGCAGGGCCAGGCGGCGGTTTAAAAGGTCGCTCAAGTTGAATTCCTTCACGCGTCAGTCGCCCCAATATGGGGGTGGGCAAGACGGTCTACAAGGGTGAAGTTGAAACTGGCGTTTTCGCCTGGTTTTATGCGGGTAAAGACTGATCGCCGCACTCCCTGTGGGAGCGGGCTTGCTCGCGAAGAGGCCTTATCAGCCAGCATTGAAGTCGCCTGACACGCCGCTTTCGCGAGCAAGCCCGCTCCCACAGAAAATCTCGACACCGCATTCGCAGCGTCGAAATTAACTCAAATCGATGACAGGGAGCTATAGGACAGCGAACGTGCCTTGCGCTTTTGCGACCAGTTTGTAGCCTTGCAGCACCTCGGCCTCGACCACCAGCGTGCGCCGGCCCGGGTGGATGACCCGGGCGGTGCACAGCACTTCACCGTCGGACACGGCGCGAATGTAGTTGATCTTGCATTCGATGGTCGCGCTCTGCTGGTCAAAGCCGTGGACGCTGGAACAGGCCAGTCCCATGGCAATGTCCACCAGGCTGAACAGCGCGCCGCCGTGCAGCTTGCCGCCACGATTGCGCAACGGCGGCTCAAGGCCCAGGGCGACTTGCGCCACCCCGTCCCCCAGGCTCTGCAGACGACAGCCGAGCAGCTTGAAAAACGCGCTCTCCACCCACCCGGCCGGCACGTCCATCAGCGCTTCTTCAACTGCTTGGCGTTGGCGAACAACGAGGCCATGGCGTTATTCGTCGGGGCCGCAGCAGTGGTTTCCTTGCGCGGCGCGGTGTTCTGCGACTGGCGCGGGGTCGAGCCAGGGCGAGCGCCACGGGCACCGTCGACTTTTTCACCCGGCGTGTCGCTCATGCGCATCGACAGGCCGACGCGTTTGCGTGGGATATCGACTTCCATGACCTTCACTTTCACCACGTCACCGGCCTTGACCGCTTCGCGCGGGTCCTTGATGAACTTCTCCGACAGGGCGGAGATGTGCACCAGGCCGTCCTGGTGCACGCCGATGTCGACGAAGGCACCGAAGTTGGTGACGTTGGTCACCACGCCTTCGAGGATCATGCCGGGCTGCAGGTCCTTGAGGTCTTCGACGCCGTCCTGGAACTCGGCGGTCTTGAACTCAGGGCGGGGATCGCGGCCGGGTTTCTCCAGTTCCTGGAGGATGTCGGTCACGGTGGGCAGGCCGAAGGTTTCATCGGTGAACTTCTTCGGGTCCAGGCGCTTGAGGAATGCAGCGTCGCCGATCAGCGAGCGAATGTCGCGGTCGGTCTGGGCGGCGATGCTCTGCACCAGCGGATAGGCTTCAGGGTGGACTGCCGACGAATCCAGGGGGTTGTCGCCGTTCATGACGCGCAGGAAACCGGCGGCCTGTTCGAAGGTTTTTTCGCCCAGGCGCGGGACTTTCTTCAACGCGGCGCGGGTCTTGAACGCACCGTGTTCGTCGCGGTGGGTCACGATGTTTTGCGCCAGCGTGGCGTTCAGGCCGGAGATACGTGCCAACAGCGCCACCGAAGCGGTGTTCACGTCCACGCCCACGGCGTTCACGCAATCCTCCACCACGGCGTCCAGGCCACGGGCCAGTTTCAACTGGGAAACGTCGTGCTGGTACTGACCGACGCCGATGGATTTCGGATCGATCTTCACCAGTTCCGCCAACGGATCCTGCAAACGACGGGCAATGGACACCGCGCCACGGATCGACACGTCCAGGTCCGGGAACTCCTTGGAGGCCAGTTCCGACGCCGAATAAACGGAAGCACCGGCTTCGGAAACCATGACCTTGGTCATTTTCATGGCTGGGTATTTTTTGATCAGCTCGGCGGCCAGTTTATCGGTCTCCCGGCTGGCGGTGCCGTTGCCGATGGCGATCAAGTCCACCGAATGCTTGGCACACAGGGCGGCGAGCACGGCGAGGGTCTGGTCCCACTTGTTGTGCGGCACGTGGGGGTAGACCGTGGCGTGGTCCAGCAGCTTGCCGGTGGCGTCCACCACCGCGACCTTGCAACCGGTGCGCAGGCCCGGGTCCAGGCCCAGGGTGGCCCGTGGGCCGGCCGGCGCGGCCAGCAGCAAGTCGTGCAGGTTGTGGGCGAATACGTTGATTGCCTCGGTCTCGGCGTTATCGCGCAACTCGCCCAGCAGGTCGGTTTCCAGATGGGTGTAGAGCTTGACCTTCCAAGTCCAACGCACCACCTCGGCCAGCCATTTGTCGGCGGCGCGATTCTGGTTCTGGATGCCGAACTGCTGGCCGATCATGCCTTCGCACGGGTGCATGGCCCCTGGCAGCTCTTCACCGACCTTCAGCGCGGAGCTGAGAATGCCTTCGTTGCGACCACGGAAAATCGCCAGGGCCCGGTGGGAGGGCATGCTCTTGAGCGGTTCGTCGTGTTCGAAGTAGTCGCGGAACTTGGCGCCTTCCTCTTCCTTGCCGGCGATCACCCGGGCGCTGAGGGTGGCTTCCTGCTTGAGGTAGTTGCGCAGTTTTTCCAGCAGGTTGGCGTCTTCGGCGAAGCGCTCCATCAGGATGTACTTGGCGCCTTCCAGCGCCGCTTTTACGTCCGCCACACCCTTTTCGGCGTCGACGAAACGCGCGGCTTCGGTTTCCGGGGCCAGGGTCGGGTCGTTGAACAGACCGTCGGCCAGCTCGCCGAGGCCGGCTTCCAGGGCGATCTGGCCCTTGGTGCGGCGTTTTTGTTTATAGGGCAGGTACAAGTCTTCGAGACGGGTCTTGGTGTCGGCCAGCTTGATGTCACGCTCGAGTTGCGGGGTCAGCTTGCCCTGCTCCTGGATGCTGGCCAGGATGCTGATGCGCCGTTCGTCGAGTTCTCGCATGTAGCGCAGGCGCTCTTCCAGATGACGCAATTGAATGTCATCGAGGCTACCGGTGACTTCTTTCCGGTAACGGGCGATAAAAGGCACCGTGGAGCCTTCATCGAGTAGCGCGACGGCCGCTTCGACCTGTTGTGGGCGTACACCGAGTTCCTCGGCGATGCGGCTGTTGATGCTGTCCATAAAACCACCTGACAAATTGTGAAATCAGGCTCGCCACCGCGCAAACGGGGCTCGGCGAGACTGGTTGAGCGGCCTGGCATGCGCCGCTGCCTGGGTCAAAAGGCTGCCTGTTGACCCGCGAAATTCAAAAAGTGCTGCCACACCAGGAGGAAAAAAACGATACGCCGGGATAACGATCCGACATTCCCTGGCACAAAAGGCCGCGCATTATAACCGGCGTTCCGTCCTTCGGGGGCGTCGTGGTCTGTAGGCTCGATACCCGGATTTGTGGAGATAGAGGAAAAATCTGCTAACAATGCACACGGTGCGTATAACGGCAGCTAGGCCATAATGCGCGCCGAGATCAAAGGAGCTTCCTATGAGCAGCACTGCACAAACTGCTGAAGGCGAAAAAATTCTTATTGTTGACGACGATCCAGGGCTGAGCAGCCTGCTGGAGCGTTTTTTCGTCAGCAAGGGCTACCGCGCCCGCACCGTACCGAACACCGAGCAAATGGATCGGCTGTTGGCCCGCGAAGTTTTCAACCTCGTGGTGCTCGACCTGATGTTGCCCGGTGAAGACGGCTTGACGGCCTGCCGTCGCCTGCGCGGCGCCAATAATCAGATTCCGATCATCATGCTCACCGCCAAGGGTGACGAGCTGAGTCGTATCAAGGGTCTCGAACTGGGTGCCGACGATTACCTGGCCAAGCCGTTCAACCCCGACGAGCTGATGGCCCGGGTCAAGGCGGTACTGCGTCGTCAATCGGCTCCGGTGCCTGGCGCGCCGGGCAGCGAAGACGAAAGCGTGACCTTCGGCGACTATGAACTGTCCCTGGCCACTCGCGAGCTCAAGCGCGGCGACGAGATCCACATGCTCACCACCGGTGAGTTCGCCGTGCTCAAGGCCCTGGTGATGAATGCCCGTCAGCCGCTGACCCGCGACAAGCTGATGAACCTGGCCCGTGGTCGTGAGTGGGATGCACTGGAGCGCTCCATCGACGTGCAGATTTCCCGCCTGCGCCGGATGATCGAGCCCGATCCTTCCAAGCCGCGGTATATCCAGACGGTATGGGGCGTGGGTTATGTATTCGTGCCGGATGGCGCCGCCAGCAAGTGATCGGCGATTTGTAGGAGCGGGTGGCCTGGCGGGTTGAATGCGTTCTTCCAGGCGACTCGCGGTCCGTCATTGTGCGAGCATCGCTCGCTCCTGCAAGTGTGTAGCGGTTATCCATGAAAACCCCCGTTTGGTTCCCCCAGAGTTTCTTCTCCCGCACCCTCTGGCTGGTGCTGATCGTCGTGCTCTTTTCCAAGGCACTGACGCTGGTCTACCTGCTGATGAACGAAGACGTACTGGTGGATCGGCAGTACAGCCACGGCGTTGCCTTGACCCTGCGGGCCTATTGGGCGGCCGACGAAACCAATCGAGCGAAAATCGCCGAAGCGGCGACTCTGATCCGGGTGGTCGGTGCCGGTGTGCCGGAAGGCGAGCAACATTGGCCTTACAGCGAGATCTATCAACGGCAGATGCAGGCGGAGCTGGGCGCCGATACCGAAGTGCGACTGCGCATGCACTCGCCTCCGGCGTTGTGGGTGCGTGCCCCAAGCCTGGGTGATGGCTGGCTGAAAGTGCCGTTGTACCCGCATCCGTTGCGCGGTCAGAAGATCTGGAACGTGCTTGGCTGGTTCCTGGCGATCGGCCTGCTGTCGACGGCTTCGGCGTGGATCTTCGTCAGCCAGCTCAACCAACCGTTGAAACGCCTGGTCTATGCGGCCCGCCAACTGGGTCAGGGGCGCAGCGTGCGCCTGCCCGTCAGCGATACCCCCAGCGAGATGACCGAGGTCTACCGCGCCTTCAACCAGATGGCTGAAGATGTCGAACAGGCCGGACGCGAGCGTGAACTGATGCTCGCCGGCGTCTCCCACGACCTGCGCACACCGCTGACCCGCCTACGGCTGTCGCTTGAGTTGATGGGCGAGCACACCGACCTGACCGACGAAATGGTCCGCGACATCGAGGACATGGACGCGATTCTCGACCAGTTCCTGGCGTTCATTCGCGACGGTCGTGACGAATCGGTGGAGGAGGTGGACCTCAGCGAATTGGTACGGGAAGTGGTTGCGCCCTATAACCAGAACGATGAAAAAGTGCACTTGCGCCTGGAGCCGATCCAGCCCTTCCCGCTGCGTCGGGTGTCGATGAAGCGCTTGTTGAACAACCTGATCGGTAATGCCTTGAACCACGCCGGTACCGGCGTCGAGGTGGCGGCCTATGTTTCCGGCGACACCAATGCGCCTTATGTGGTGCTGAGTGTCATGGACCGTGGCGCCGGCATCGATCCGTCGGAGCTGGAAGCCATTTTCAACCCCTTCACCCGGGGCGACCGCGCCCGAGGCGGGAAGGGGACGGGGTTGGGCCTGGCCATCGTCAAGCGCATCGCCTCGATGCACGGCGGCAACGTCGAACTGCGCAACCGTGTGGGTGGCGGGTTGGAAGCGCGGGTGCGGTTACCGTTGGGGCTGATGCTGCCAAGGGATGCGGTGTAATCGATCCGAATGCAGGGCACCTGTGGGAGCGAGCTTGCTCGCGATGGCGGTGTTTCAGTCAACATCGATGTGGCTGATCCGACGCCATCGCGAGCAAGCTCGCTCCCACAGGGTTTGTGTTGAGTCAGCCCTTGCCCTTGGTCCGGGTCATGTTCGGCCCGCCATTCTTTTCCAGGTGTTCGATGATGATCCCGGCCACGTTCTTGCTGGTGGTGGTCTCGATCCCTTCCAGGCCTGGCGAGGAGTTCACCTCCATCACCAGTGGCCCGTGATTGGAGCGCAGGATATCCACGCCGGCCACGGCCAGGCCCATGACTTTTGCAGCGCGCAGGGCGGTCATGCGTTCTTCCGGGGTGATCTTGATCAGGCTGGCGCTGCCGCCGCGATGGAGGTTGGAGCGGAACTCACCGGGCTTGGCCTGGCGTTTCATCGAGGCGATCACCTTGTCGCCGACCACGAAGCAGCGAATGTCCGCGCCACCGGCTTCCTTGATGTATTCCTGGACCATGATGTTCTGCTTCAGGCCCATGAACGCTTCGATCACCGACTCCGCTGCCGTTGCGGTTTCACACAGCACCACGCCGATGCCCTGGGTGCCTTCCAGCACTTTGATCACCAGTGGCGCGCCATTGACCATTGCGATCAGATCGGGAATGTCGTCGGGAGAGTGGGCAAAGCCGGTCACCGGCAAGCCGATCCCACGCCGCGACAGTAATTGCAGCGAGCGCAGCTTGTCCCGGGAGCGGGCAATGGCCACGGACTCGTTGAGGGGAAACACCCCCATCATTTCGAATTGACGCAACACCGCGCAGCCATAGAACGTCACCGAGGCGCCGATCCGCGGGATCACCGCGTCGAAGCCTTCCAGCGGCTTGCCACGGTAGTGGATCTGCGGCTTGTGGCTGGCAATGTTCATGTAGGCGCGCAGGGTGTCGATCACCACCATTTCATGGCCACGTTCGGTGCCGGCTTCAACCAGGCGACGAGTGGAATACAGACGCGGATTACGCGACAGCACAGCGATCTTCATGCAACACCTGTGGCAGAGGTAGTGGACACCGGGAACACCGGTTTGTCTTGAACGTATTTGATACCCGGATTGACCACCAACTGGCCGTCGATCAGGGCTTTGGAACCCAGCAAGAGGCGATATCGCATGGATTTGCGGCAGGCCAGCGTGAACTCGACCCGCCAGATCCGATCACCCAGTGCCAGCGTGGTGCTGATCACGTAGCGGACCTGAGCGTGGCCGTTGGAGCTTTTTATCGTCTTGCGCGCCACCAGCGGGGCTTCGCAGCGGCGATGACGCAACTGCACCACCGTGCCCAGGTGCGCGGTGAAACGCACCCATTTTTCACCGTCGCGCTCGAATGGCTCGATGTCGGTGGCGTGCAGGCTGGAGGTACTGGCACCGGTGTCGATTTTTGCCCGTAGGCCCGCGACTCCCAGATCCGGGAGCGCCACCCACTCGCGCAGACCGACAACGGTCAAATGGTCAAAAGTTTTCAATAAAAACAACCTGCGATCAGTACATCGGATCGTTGAGTCCGCGAATCGCGGTATTCACGCAGAATAATCACAAAATGGCGACAGTTATCTACACGCCTGTGTCCGCCCGTTACCAATATCGCCCCATGCCCGTGAAAGTGTTCCGGCAGGCATTCTATCTGTCGGGCCGAATTCGTGTTCCCGACAAAAACGGTAGTACAGTTCTGACCATTGGCAGGAAAGAGGAATTGCAGTGGCACAAAAACAGGAAGAAGACGACAAGGTTCGTCTCGATAAATGGTTGTGGGCGGCGCGTTTCTATAAGACGCGTGCCTTGGCCAAGGCCGCCATCGAAAGCGGCAAGGTCCATCACCGGGGCGAGCGCTGCAAGCCGGGCAAGGAACCTCGTATCGGCGACGAATTTGTCATCCGCGCCGGGTTCGATGAAAAAACCGTGGTGGTAGAAGCGCTGTCGATCGTGCGTCGCGGCGCCCCTGAAGCACAGGCCCTGTATCGCGAAACCGAAGCCAGTATCGCCAAGCGCGAAGCCGCCGCCGCGCAGCGCAAGGCTGGCGCCCTGGGTGTCAGCACCGATGGCAAGCCAAGCAAGAAGCAGCGCCGGGATCTGTTCAGGTTTCATGGCAGCAATAGCGAATAAAAAGGCTGGCGCAAGGCCCGTGGCGAGGGAGCTTGCTCCCGCTGGGCGGCGTAGCGGCCCCAGAATCTGACGGTCGCTGCGCAACCGAGCGGGAGCAAGCTCCCTCGCCACAATGACCATTCAGATCGAGTCATCGGTCTCTTCCGGTCAGACAAACCCTCGCCTTGCTTGGAACCCACCGGCAATGCCCATAAAATGCCCACGATCAATTGTCATCACTTCAGATACCAGATCCTATGACTGATTTACCGGATACCGACTACACCCAGCGTTTCATCTTCGATGACAGTGACACTCGTGGCGAACTGGTGGCGTTGGAGCGTAGCTATGCCGAAGTCCTCGCCAAGCACCCCTATCCAGAGCCGGTCGCGCAGATGCTCGGCGAATTGATGGCAGCTGCTGCGCTGCTGGTCGGCACCTTGAAGTTCGATGGCTTGCTGATTCTCCAGGCCCGTTCCGAAGGCCCGGTGCCGTTGCTGATGATCGAGTGCTCCAGTGAGCGCGAGATCCGTGGCCTGGCCCGTTATGACGCCGAGCAGATCGCACCCGACGCGACGCTGGCCGACATGATGCCCAATGGCGTGCTGGCCCTGACGGTCGATCCGACCCAAGGTCAGCGCTACCAGGGAATTGTCGACCTCGACGGCGCGACCCTGGCCGATTGCTTCACCAACTACTTCGTCATGTCCCAGCAGACCAACACCCGTTTCTGGCTCTATGCCGACGGGCGGCGCGCCCGTGGTCTGCTGCTGCAACAATTGCCCGCCGACCGGCTCCGTGACCCGGAAGAACGTGACGCCAGCTGGCAGCACGTCACCGCTCTGGCCGGCACCTTGAGCGCCGACGAGCTGTTGAGCCTGGACAATGAAACCGTGCTGCATCGCCTCTACCACGAGGAGGCCGTGCGCCTGTTCGATGGCCAGCCGTTGCGCTTCCAATGCAGCTGCTCCCGTGAACGTTCCGGCAATGCGCTTGTCAGTCTGGGTCTGGAAGATGCGCAGCAACTGGTGATCGAGCATGGCGGTGCCATCGAGGTCGATTGCCAGTTTTGCAATGAGCGCTACCTGTTCGACGCGGCAGACATTGCACAATTGTTCGCCGGTGCGGGTGTCGACACACCGTCAGATACTCGTCACTAAAACGGTTCAGCGCAGGTAAATCTCCTGGCAAACGCCGGATTTACGCCGTACTGACGGGAGGGCCCTACTATTTTTGGGCTTTTCTGGCATAATCCGGCCCACTTTTTTCGGGTAGTAGTGCGCGACTTCCTACTACAAAACGTTTGGAGCACTCGGCCACGGGCCGACGGGGAACCTCATGACGCAAGCCAATAACGCCGTGTACACCGATCTGAGTGTCGATGATCTGGTCAAAGAAGCCCTGAGTCGCGGTGAAGGCGAGCTTGCCGATACTGGCGCGCTGGTTGTGCGTACCGGTCATCGTACCGGTCGCTCGCCAGTTGACCGCTTCATCGTAGAAGAACCGACCACCCAGGACGCTATCGCCTGGGGCCCGATCAACCGCAAGTTCCCGGCCGACAAGTTCGATGCCTTGTGGAACCGCGTTGAAGCCTATCTGGGCGAGCGCGAGCGTTTCGTCTCCCACGTGCATGTAGGTTCTGATCCTGCGCACTACCTGCCGGTCAAGATGACCACCGAGACTGCCTGGCACAACCTGTTCGGCCGTTGCCTGTTCATCAACCCAGAACAGTACAACGCCGGCGGCAAGGATGAGTGGCAGATCATCAACGCACCGAATTTCGTCTGCGAGCCTGAGCGTGACGGCACCAACTCCGACGGCACCGTGATCATCAACTTCGCGGCCAAAAAAGTGCTGATCGCCGGTATGCGTTACGCCGGTGAAATGAAAAAAGCCCTGTTCTCCGTGCAGAACTTCTTGCTGCCAGCCGTTGATGTGCTGCCGATGCACTGCGCTGCCAACATGGGCGAAGAGGGCGACGTGACCCTGTTCTTCGGTCTGTCGGGCACTGGCAAGACCACCCTGTCTGCCGATGAGAGCCGTTACCTGATCGGCGACGACGAGCACGGTTGGGGCGTGGGCGTGGTCTTCAACATCGAAGGCGGTTGCTATGCCAAGTGCATCGACCTGTCCGAGAAGAACGAGCCGGTCATCTGGAAAGCCATCCAGCACGGCGCCGTACTGGAAAACGTTGTCCTGGATCCGGTTACCAAGAAAGCCGACTACGCCGACGACAGCCTGACCCAGAACAGCCGCGCCGCCTACCCGCGTGAGCTGATCGAAAAACGTGCTCCAAAAAACCTCGGTGGCGAGCCTAACGCCGTGATCTTCCTGACGTGCGACCTGACCGGCGTATTGCCGCCGGTGTCGATCCTCAGCGAAGAGCAAGCCGCCTACCACTTCCTGTCTGGCTACACCGCACTGGTGGGCTCGACCGAAATGGGTTCGGGCAGCGGCATCAAGTCGACCTTCTCCACCTGCTTCGGCGCGCCGTTCTTCCCGCGCCCTGCCGGTGAATACGCAGAACTGCTGATCAAGCGCATCCGTGGCTTCGGCTCCAAAGTCTACCTGGTCAACACTGGCTGGACTGGCGGCGGCTATGGCGTCGGCAAGCGCTTCAACATCCCGACCACCCGTGCGGTGATCGCGGCGATCCAGAGCGGCGCGCTGATCGGTGCAGAAACCGAACACCTGGACATCATCAACCTGGACGTGCCGCTGGCTGTTCCAGGCGTTGAGACTGGCCTGTTGAACCCACGCAACACCTGGGCCGACAAGGCTGCGTACGACGAAGCTGCCAAGGCGTTGGCCGGGTTGTTCACCGAGAACTTCAAGAAGTTTGATGTGAGCGATGCGATCAAGGCTGCAGGGCCACAGCTGTAAGGCTCGGTTAGCGAATGAAAAAACCGCCCTTTGTGGGCGGTTTTTTTATGGGCGGCTAATCAACGCAACCGCTGCCGCACCACCTCCAGCAACTCGCTGCCATCCTGGGTCAGCAGATAAAGCGCATGAACGATGTTGGGAATGTCTTTCACATCGGCGTGTTTGAAGCATAGGCAGTGAAGGGGTTCGAGCAGGTCGCTGGACGCGCGGATTCGTTGGGCGGCGGCGTCGCAGAGGTCGTGGAGGTTGGCCTCGGTGTCGATGGCCAGAATCGGTGTGCTGTTGAGTCGCTGGTATCGATCGATGGGCGGATTGTCTTCCTACAAACTGGCTGTAGGGCAGGCTTAGGATGCGGCAGGTCATTTCCGACGGGCTAGTCATCTCCCGTTACGAGAGTTCATGAAAAACAAGCGGTGAAGCGAGTTCCACGACGAAGGCATAAGTACTTTAATCTGTCATGGCGTCAGGGGCTCGTCGGGAGGCCGCTTCCAAATCCATCAACCCCCGGCCATAGGCCTCACTGTTGGCATAGATGCCCGTGCGGTTGGCTGTCGCCAGCAAATGTTCGCGCACTTGCTGCGGGCTGAGTTGTGGGTAAAGGCTCTGTAGCGCAGCCAGTGCGCCGCTGACCAGGGCCGCAGCGGGAGACGTGCCGGCGGTTTGCACGTAACGGCCGTCCTTGCCCACTGTGAGCAAGCCGGCCTGGGCACCGGCATCGCCGCCGGGTACGGCGATGCACCAGGCGGCAGCGACGCCGCAATAATTGGATTTGCCATTGATGGCGCTGCCGTCGTTTTTGAGTGCAACCACCGCGATCCATCCTTTTTCCAGTTCAGGCAAGGCCACCGGTAACCCCGGTTCGGCCAAAGGCTCACGCTTGAGTTCGTTGCCTGTCGGGAAGACAAACACAGCACCGTCTGAGACCAGTTTTCGAGCAACGGCCAGGGAGTCGGGCATTACTTGGTTGTAACGCGCCTCGTTGATTTCGGTGGCGGGGATGGCGTTGGCCCACGAGTTGTTGAACAGCCGGGCGCCCTTGTCGAAACCGTTTTGCCACGATTGTGCGATCTCGCTATCGAAGGAAAATGGCTCGTTGTCGTCGCCAAAGCGAA
This sequence comes from Pseudomonas brassicacearum, assembly GCF_000585995.1. NCBI lineage: Bacteria > Pseudomonadati > Pseudomonadota > Gammaproteobacteria > Pseudomonadales > Pseudomonadaceae > Pseudomonas > Pseudomonas brassicacearum. The sequence continues at coordinate 301,755 of NZ_CP007410.1, forward strand.
AGGGGATCAACTGAGCGTTGAACGCGATGCCGTGCATGCCCTGGTTGTCCTTGTTGGCGGCGAGGATGCCGGCCATTTGCGTGCCGTGGCCGATGCGGTCAATTGTGCCTGGACGGTTTTCGACGTAATCGAATCCGGGATCGCTCAGTCTGCCTTCGAACTCCTTCAGGCGGGTGTCGAGCCCCGAGTCGATCAGTGCGACGACCACATCCTGTCCGGTGCCTCCACGGGAATATAACGCCGAAGCCTTTACGACGGCCAAGCCCTGCTGAGCGTGATACTCCGGTGTTTCGAACACGGCAGGTTCCACGCCGGATTGTTCAGCAATGGTCAGGCAGCCGGCCAGCAATGAGGCTGACGCTATCGCCAGGGCGCGTAGCACGCACGGAAGATGGGTGTGGCATTGTTCGGTCCTTGAATGGAGTATTGAGCGTCAGGCTTCCTGGCCTTGCTCATGAATTGACGGCACACCTTAACCCGCAAACGAAGTCGGAACGAGGCATCAAAGTGCCCGGATTTGTATCTCCTCGTGGCAAAGCAAAAGGGCGTTGAGGCTGTATCATCCGGTATCGTTTTTTACCCCGACCTTTTCTCGACGCGCTGCGCCGTCCCGCTAGGCTTTGGGTCTCGCAGCAGTCAAAGGAGCGACCGCTTATGCACAGCACCCTGGAACAGGTTTTCGGTTATCCACAGTTTCGCCCCGGTCAGGAAACGGCCATCAGCGCAGTACTGGCCGGTCGGTCGGCGGCGGCCATTTTTCCCACCGGTTCCGGCAAGTCCCTGTGTTATCAATTGCCAGCCCTGCTATTGCCGCACCTCACCTTGGTGGTCTCGCCCCTGCTGGCGCTGATGCAGGACCAGTTGGCGTTCTTGCAGCGCCACGGCATCGCGTCGGCCAGTATCGACTCGGCCCAGAGCCGTGACGAAGCCAATGACGCCATGGCGCGGGCTCGCTCGGGTGAGTTGAAGATTCTGATGATTTCCGTGGAGCGGCTGAAGAACGAGCGCTTCCGCAACTTCCTGCAACAGGTGCCGATCTCGTTGCTGGTGGTGGACGAGGCTCATTGCATTTCTGAATGGGGGCATAATTTTCGCCCGGACTACCTCAAGCTTCCCGACTATCAGCGTCAGTTCGGTATTCCCCAGGTATTGCTGCTGACGGCCACCGCAACACCGAAGGTCATTGCCGACATGCAGGCGAAGTTCGCCATTGCCGCCGACGATGTGGTGACGACCGGTTTCTATCGGCCCAACCTCAATTTGCTGGTCGAGCCGGTGCGCGGTGCGGACAAGCGCGCCCGGCTGGTGCAATGGCTGGGCGAGCGTCCCGGGCAGCCGAGCATCGTCTACGTCACCTTGCAGCGAACCGCCGAGCAGATAGCTGAGCACCTGAGCCAGCACGGTATCGGGGCCGAGGCCTATCACGCCGGCTTGCCCCATGAGCAACGCGAAGCCATCCAGCGGCGGTTCATGGGTGGGCAGTCCAATTGCATTGTCGCGACCATCGCTTTCGGCATGGGCATCGACAAGAGCGATATCCGCAACGTGGTGCATTTCGACCTGCCCAAATCCATTGAAAACTACAGTCAGGAGATCGGCCGGGCCGGACGGGACGGGCAGCCATCCGATTGCCTGGTACTGGCCAATCGCGACAGCCTCAACGTGTTGGAGAACTTTGTGTATGGCGATACGCCCGAGCTGGAAGGCATTCGCTGCGTGCTCGAAGAGCTGAAGGCCGCTGCTTCCGATGGGCAATGGGAGTTTTTACTGAGCCCCCTGGCGGACCAGAGCAACATCCGGCAACTGCCGCTCAAGACGTTGCTGGTCCAGCTGGAGCTGCGTCGGCTGATCGCGCCGCGTTATGCCTATTTCGCGGAGTATCGCTTCAAGTTCTTGACCGAGCCACAAGCGCTGCTTGAGCACTTCGAAGGTGAGCGAAGGGACTTCGTCTCGGCCATCATCCAGACCTCCAGCCGTGCCCGGAGCTGGGCCACGGTGAATTTCGACGGGATGTACCAGCAATATCACGCTGAACGGAATCGCGTGGTCAAGGCGCTGGATTATTTCCAGGAAAAAGGCTGGATCGAGCTGGAAAGCAAACAGATGACCGAGGTGTACAGCGTGCTGGAAGCCGGCCTTGATGCGCAGGTCTTGAGTGCCGAGCTACACGCCTACTTCACTCGGCACGAACGCGGTGAAATCGCGCGGATCCATGCCATGCTCGAGCTGTTTGCCACTGACCGTTGCCTCGGCTATCGATTGGCGCAGTATTTCGGCGATGACAACGCGCCGCAGCAGTGCGGTCATTGCTCGGTGTGTCACGGAAAAGTCGCTCAACTGCCGGAGCCACCTTCGTTGCCGGCACTTGTGGATAAAAGCTTCGAGACACTGTGTGGTGATTTTATCCACAGGCATGAGGAGCACACTGGTAACCCACCTTCTGCCGAGCGGTTGACCCGGTTTCTGTGCGGGATCAGCGTGCCGTTGTTCACCCGGTTGAAGGCGCGAAAGATCCGTGGATATGCCGCACTGGAGGAGTATCCGTACGCTGAGGTTCGCCATTGGGCTCAGGCGCAGCTGTGAGCTGCATCCATCTGATGAATGCCCTTCATCACACGAATAAATTTCAAAAATATTCGAGGGCTGACTAAGGTGAAGGCTGTCTTTGGATCGCCAATAAGAGAGCAAACATGAGCCAGACACCCTTCGATATCCAGCGCGCCGCCGTGGTCGGTGCAGGCACCATGGGGCGAGGCATTGTGATGTGCCTGGCCAATGCCGGCGTGACGGTGCTGTGGGTCGACAACAACCCGCAGATGCTCGAGCAGGCGCTGGCTGCCGTGGCCGAAACCTATGGCCATAACGTGCGCCAGGGCCGTATCGACCAAAGCGAAGCCGATGCACGGATCGCACGGGTGACGCGCGCAGATGATTACGCGGCGATCCGCAATGTCGATCTGGTGATCGAAGCGGTTTACGAAAACCTCGAACTCAAGCAGAAGATTTTTCGGGAGTTGGACGGTCTGCTCAAGCCCGAGGCGATCCTGGCGAGCAACACCTCGGCGCTGGACATCGATGCAATCGCCGCGGCTACTCGCCGGCCTACCCAGGTGCTGGGCCTGCATTTCTTCAGCCCGGCGCACATCATGAAGCTGCTGGAAATCGTTCGTGGTGCGCAAACATCCAAGGCGGTGCTGGACGCAGCCCTCGCACTGGGTAAGCGCATGGGCAAGGTCAGCGTGGTATCGGGCAATTGCCATGGTTTCATCGGCAACCGGATGCTTCACCCTTATGTGTTGGAGGCTCGCAAGATGTTGCTGGAGGGGGCGTTCCCCCATCAGGTCGATGCGGCGTTGCAAGGCTTCGGCTTCGCCATGGGACCGTTCCGCATGTACGACGTCGTCGGGATCGACCTGGAGTGGCGCGCCCGAGAGCTGGCGGGAAAAGGCCAGGATGCGCCTGAGGTGCAGGTGGATAACCGGCTGTGCGAACTGGGGCGGTTCGGCCAGAAAAGTGGCAACGGGTACTATCACTACGAACCCGGCAGTCGACAGGCTGAACATGATGTGGAAGTCGACGCGCTGGTGCAGCGGGTCAGCGAAGCGCTGGGCTTCCAGCGTCGCGAGATTGGACCTGAGGAAATCCTCGAGCGTTGTTTGCTGGCGCTGGTCAACGAAGGCGCGAAGATCCTGCAGGAAGGCATTGCCGAGTCGGCCCACGATATCGACCTGGTCTATCTCAACGGCTACGGTTTTCCCGCCGACAAGGGTGGCCCGATGGCCTGGGCCGATGGACAGGGACTCGAGGATATCCATGCCCGCCTGCTGGAGCTCGAAACGAAGCAGGGGGACCAATGGAAGCCCGCGCGTCTGATCGGCGAGCTGGCCGCGCAGGGCAAGGGCTTCGCGCATCGGTAGACCCAGTCCTGCGCCACGTACGAACCAATGATCAACCGTAAAGGACAGCTAATGCCCCAACGTAGTGAATACCCGCACCTGCAAGCCATCACCACGCGCTGGCATGACAACGATGTGTACGGTCACGTCAACAACGTCACCTACTACAGCTTTTTCGATACGGCGGTGAACACCTATCTGATCGAGGTCGGTGGCCTGGATATCCATGATGGAGAGGTGGTGGGGTTCGTAGTGAGTTCGGCCTGCGACTACTTTGCGTCAATCGCTTTTCCTGACCGGATTGAAATCGGGCTGCGGGTTGGAAAGCTGGGCAGCAGCTCGGTGCAATATGAACTGGCGGTGTTCAAGGCGGACGAGGAGGAGGCCTGCGCGGCCGGGCGCTTTGTGCACGTGTTCGTGGACCGGGCGTCGAATCGGCCTGTAGCGATACCCGATCGGCTGCGCGGGGCTTTGGAGCGGTTGGTGGTCTGAAACGAAAAATCGCAGCCTGCGGTCAGGCTCTGGGAAGAGCTGCCGCAGGCTGCGATCTTTTATCGCTGATGCTTAAAACCAGCGATTAGTCGCGATAGCGATGATGATGCTTGCGATGCCCGTAGGCATGGCCACGACCCGGGTGGCCGTCACGGTAGTAGCGACGGTCCCCACGGCGACCTTCATAGCGACGGTCATCGTCATCGTCCTTACCCATGTAGTTACCCAGTGCGCCGCCGGCGCCGCCGCCCGCTGCAGCACCGATCAGGCTGCCGGTGCTACCGCCCACGCTACGACCGACCACGTTACCGCCGGCTGCGCCCAGCGCACCGCCGATTGCCGCTTCGCCGCGGCTGTGTTTGTCCGCGCCTACCGCACTACCGCCCGCGCCGCCCAGGGCCGCGCCGATGGTGGAACCGGTGTTGCCGCCCAAGGATTGGCCGACGACCGAACCCAAAACCCCGCCCAATGCGCCGCCAACACCTGCTTCGGCAGTGCCGCCAGCAGAAGCGACGCCACTGATCAGGCCAAGGGACAACAAGAGAATGGAGGAGAACTTCATAGAGGAGCCTCAAAGGGATGACGGCGCGATCCTGAGGCTGGCTTCGCTTGGTTACAATCGAAATCCGACGAGTAACACGACTTGTGCACAATTCGATAAGTTATTGTTTTTTGTAAGGAACTTAAGATGTTTTCGCCGGTCTTTAGCTACTTCGGACAGGCCGTTTTCTATGGAAAACGGCCTTTTTTGTGGGCGTATGAAAAGCGTGGGGTAAGGAGACAGGCTCCCTGGCCCCAGGCACTGGCTCAGGCCGATTTGGCCAGGATCAAGCCAGTCTCGCTCGCAGCTTCCAGGCGGATCGCCACGAATTTCGAGGTGGGCGTGTGGCTACCGTCGCCGGTACTTTCCAGCGGCACCAGCGGGTTCACTTCAGGGTAATAGGCGGCGGCCTGCCCGGCAGGAATGTCGAACGCCAGCAGGGTAAAGCCCTTGACCCGACGCTCACGACCATCGTCCCAGAGCGAGACGATGTCGGCCTTCTGCCCCGGTTTGAAACCCAGGCGAATGATGTCTGCTTCGTTGACGAACAACACGTCACGCTGGCCCTTAACGCCGCGATAGCGGTCATCCAGGCCATAGATGGTGGTGTTGTACTGATCGTGGGAGCGCATCGACTGCATAATCAGATCGGGCAACTGGCCGGTGGCGCGGGTGCGTTCATGCACCAGGTCGCCGGGTAGCAGATTGGGCTTGAAGTTGGCGCGACCCGACGCAGTGGCCCAGCGACGCGAACCGGCGCTGTTGCCCAGGTAAAAACCGCCAGGATTTTGGAGCTTTTCGTTGAAACTCTTGAAGCCGGGAATGGTGTCGGCAATCAGGTCGCGGATACGGCTGTAGTCGGACACCAGCCAGTTCCAGTCCACCGGGCGGCTGCCCAGCGTCGCGGCAGCGATACCGGCGATGATCCATGGCTCGGAGCGCATCTGGTTCGACAGCGGCTGCAGCTGGCCCATGGAGGCGTGGACCATGCTGAAGGAGTCTTCGACGGTCACCGCTTGCGCGCCCTCGGTCTGCAGATCGATGTCGGTCCGACCCAGGCACGGCAGGATCAAGGCCTCTTTACCGTGAGCCAAGTGGCTGCGGTTGAGCTTGGTGCTGATCTGCACGGTCAGGTCGCAATTGGACAGTGCCTGGAAGGTCCGGTGGCTGTCCGGTGTGGCTTGGGCGAAGTTGCCGCCCAGGGCGATGAACACTTTCGCCTCACCGTTGGCCATGGCGTGGATTGCCTCGACCACGTTGTGGCCGTTTTCGCGCGGCACCTTGAACTGGAAGCGCCGCTCCAACGCATCAAGGAACGCCGTTGGTGGACGTTCGTTGATACCCATGGTGCGGTCGCCCTGCACGTTGCTATGGCCGCGTACCGGGCACAGGCCGGCGCCTGGCCGGCCGATGTTGCCGCGCAGCATCATCAGGTTGGCGATTTCCTGGATGGTCGCCACTGAATGGCGATGCTGGGTGATGCCCATCGCCCAGCACATGATCACATTCTTGCTTTTGGCATACATGCGCGCCGCTTGCTCGATTTCGACCAGGGGCAAGCCCGATTGCTCGACGATCTGCTCCCACGACGTATCGTCGACCACGGCCAGGTAATCGAGCACGTTGACGCTGTGTTCGTTAAGGAACGCATGGTCGAACACTGCCGCCGCGCCAGCGTTCTGCGCTTCACGCTCCCATTGCAGCAGGAATTTCGCCATGCCCCGCAATATCGCCATGTCGCCGCCCAGGGCCGGACGGAAATACGCGGTATTGGTCGGTTTATCCCCGTTGGTGAGCATTTCGAGCGGGTGCTGCGGATGCTGGAAACGCTCCAGGCCCCGCTCCTTGAGCGGGTTGATGCACACCACCTGGGCGCCGCGTTTCACCGCCTCGCGCAGCGGCTCGAGCATCCGGGGATGGTTGGTGCCGGGGTTTTGGCCCCAGACGAAAATTGCATCGGCGTGTTCGAAGTCGTCGAAGGTCACCGTGCCCTTGCCCACGCCGACACTCTGGGACAGCGCCACGCCGCTGGCCTCGTGGCACATGTTCGAGCAGTCGGGGAAGTTGTTGGTGCCGTAGGCGCGTACGAACAGTTGATAGAGATAAGCCGCTTCGTTGCTGGCCCGGCCCGAGGTATAGAACTCGGCCTGGTTCGGGCTGGAAAGCCCCTGCAGGTGTCTGCCGATCAGGGCAAACGCAGCTTCCCAGCTGATGGGCTTGTAACGGTCGGTTTCTGCGTCGTAGCGCATCGGCTCGGTCAGGCGACCCTGATATTCGAGCCAGTAGTCGCTCTGTTCCAGCAACGAAGTCACGCTGTGCTTGGCAAAAAACGCGCCGTCGACGCGGCGCTTGGTGGCTTCCCAGTTCACCGCCTTGGCGCCGTTCTCGCAGAACTTGACCATGCCGCTTTCCGGGGAGTCACCCCAGGCGCAGCCTGGGCAATCGAAGCCGCCGTTCTGGTTGGTCTTGAGCATCATGCGGATGTTTTTCAGCGCGTTGTCGCTGGTCAGCCAGGCCTGGGCGACGCTGATCAGGGCACCCCAACCACCGGCCGGGCCCTTGTAGGGCTTGTAGCGCGGTACGGATTTCTGGTCGGCTTGTTGATGCTTGCTCACGCTTGATTCTCCATCGCAGGGCTGTAGACCCGCGGCGCACTTTTTTGCGGCAGGTGGATGAGATTTAGGTTGTGTTGGCGGGCCCATTGCACCGCCAGGCTGGTGGGCGACGACAGGCTGACCAGGGTCTGGATACCGGCGCGCAGCACTTTCTGGATCAGTTCGAGGCTGCAGCGACTGGTGACGATCGCCATGCCGCCGGCCACTGGGATCTGTTGCCGGATCAGTGCGCCGATCAGTTTGTCGAGGGCGTTGTGCCGGCCAATGTCTTCGCGGCCCAACAGCAGCTCGCCCTGGGCGTTCATGAACAGTGCCGCGTGCACCGCGCCGCAGAACTGGCCCAGGGGTTGGAACTGGCCAATGCGTTGACGCAGGCCATCGAGCCATTGCGCCGGTGGCAGCGGTGCGCCGGACAATGCCTTGAGGTTGGGCAGGGCCTGTTCCACCGCTTCCACGCCGCACAACCCGCAGCCGCTGGTGCCTGCTAGCTGCCGGCGTTGCTGCTTGAGGTTCCAGAAGGCGCGGTTGGCGATGGTTACCTGGGCATATTGCGCAGAACCTGTGCCGCTCAGTTGCAGGTCATAGATGTCCGATGGGTCTTCGATGATGCCACTGCCCAGGCTGAAGCCGACGACGAAGTCTTCAAGATCCGTGGGGGTGACCAGCATGACGGCCTGGCTGATGCCGTTGTAGGCAATCGCCAACGCCACTTCCTCGGCCAGCGCGGTGCTGTCCGATTGAGAGTGGTCCAGATTGCAGTAGCGATAGCTCTGGCTGGCGGCCGGCGCGGATGTTTCCATCGCTGGCGCTGGACTGACCGGAGGCTTGTCGTTCATAGGCATCACTGAAAGTAGGAATAGTGTTAAGACTAAATGCGGCAATCTGCCACGTCTAATCGCTATTACTGATCTCTCAATAGATGACGTCGATCAAGATACTGCTGGTGATTTCTGGTAGAGGGCAAAACAAGCTTCTGCCAAGGCCGAGCGCGGGGCACCGCGTCGCATGATCAACCCCAGCGGGACCAGCGTTTGCGCGCCTTCGATGGGCTGGATGCGCAAGTCTTCGGTCAACACGTCCAGGCCATTGTCCAGAGGCATCACCGCGCAACACAGCCCGCCGTGCACAGCTTGTAACAATTGATGCACCGCGTCGGTTTGCAGCAGCGGTCGAGGCGTGAGCCCGCGGCTGTGGAAGTGATGGTCGATGGACTGGCGAAAATGCATGCCGCTGGTGAGCATGCCCAGGGGCAATTCGATCAGCGCTTCCCAGCTCAGCGGTTGTTCACCGAAAAAGAAAAAACGTTGGTCGTAAAGCAAGCCCATGCGGGTTTGGCTCAAGGGCAGGGCATCGAAGCGTTCGTTGTCCAGGCGTTCCAGATAGGAAATGCCCAGGTCGATACGGTTGTTTGCCAACTGTTCGAGGACATGTTCGGAGCTCAAGGACGACAATTCAAAACGCAGGTTGGGGTGCTCGGCATGCAAGCGCTGCATCATCGCCAGCGGGTCGAAGTCCGACAACGGCACCACGCCCAGGCGCAACGTACCCACCAGGTTGCCGCGACAGGCCGCGGCTTCGGCCTGCAGCCCGTCATAGGCCGCCAATACCGTGCGCGCCCACGCCAGCACCCGTTCACCCGGCGCGGTAAAGCCTTCAAAGCGCTGGCCGCGGTTGACCAACGGCAGGTCGAGTTCCTCTTCAAGGCTGCGCAGGCGCATCGACAGGGTTGGCTGGGTGATGTGGCAACGTGCGGCGGCTTGGCCGAAGTGGCGGGTTTCGTCGAGCGCGATGAGAAATTTCAGCTGCTTGATGTCCATCTTCGCTCCAGGGCGCGGGAAGATTCGGATTCTAGCGCTTGCGCGTGGCGGGGTCATTGGTCGGCTGGGAACCGGCCTCATCTGGCCTGGTCTAGTCTTTTGCGTCAGGACACATAACCCAAGGAGCGCGCACCATGAGTCTTTTTAGCTTTGTGAAGGAAGCAGGCGAAAAACTGATCGATCTGCTTACCCCCGGCAACGCAAATGCCAGCGAGCAGTTGAAAGAACACATCAGCAAGGTTGGCCTGGGTAATCCGAATGTTCAAGCGACCATCGAGGGCGATAAAGTCATCGTCACCGGTGAAGTAGGGAGTCAGGAAGAGAAGGAAAAAATCCTGCTAGCCGTGGGCAATATCGCAGGTGTAGGCAGTGTTGACGATCAGATTACGGTGACCGGTCCGGTGGCAAAAGCCGCACGTTTCGTGACCGTGAAAAAAGGCGACACCCTCAGCGCCATCTCCAAGGCCGAGTACGGTGACGCGAACAAGTACAACAAGATCTTCGAGGCCAACAAACCGATGCTGTCGCACCCGGACAAGATTTATCCGGGGCAGGTGCTACGGATTCCCGAGTAAGTTTCAGGACCGCGTCGCTTTCATCGCGAGCAAGCTCGCTCCCACACTGATCTGTGGCGAACCAAGATCCCTTGTGGGAGCGAGCTTGCTCGCGATTGAAGACGACGCAGTTCAAAGCCCCTCAATCAAGTCCCGGTAATCCCTCAACGCTTCAAACTCCCCCGTGTCCTTCGGCCCCTTGCGGCTGTCCGGTTCGCTGACGGCCAGCAGGTGCGCGACGCCGAAATCCCGGGCGCTGCGCAACACCGGCAAGGTGTCGTCGATAAACAGGCTGCGGGCCGGGTCGAAGTTCAGTTCCGCTTGCAGGGCGTCCCAGAACTGCTGGTTTTCCTTGGGAAAGCCGTAGTCGTGGGAACTGATCAAACGCTCGAAGTAGGGCGCCAGTTCGATGCGCTCCAGCTTCAAAGACAACGAGTCGCGGTGGGCGTTGGTGATCATCACCACCCGTTTGCCGGCCTGCTGGATCGCCGCGAGGAAGGTATCGGCGTCCGGGCGCAAGGCGATCAGGTGCGCAGTTTCCAGTTTCAGTTCGCGCACCGGCAGTTTCAGCTCGGTGCTCCAGAAATCCAGGCAATACCATTGCAATTGGCCGGCGTTGCGTTCGAACAGCGGTTGCAGCTCCATCTCGGCCATCGCTCGGCTCACACCGTGCAGTTCGGCGTAGCGCTGGGGCAGGTGTTCCATCCAGAAATGGTTGTCGTAATGCAGGTCCAGCAAGGTGCCGTCCATGTCCAGCAGAACCGTATCGATCTCATGCCAGGGCAGCAAGGCCATAAAACTTCTCCAGCGGTAATCGGATATCCGACACAAACAATCAGAATAGGCCGGGTATAGTAGCCCGCTATCGCCCAGGGAGCCGTTTATGCGCCAGAAACCCACCATACTCGATCGCCGGATCGTCGCCACCAGTCGCTTGTTTTGCGTGGAAGAACTGAAATTGCGTTTTTCCAACGGTGTGGAGCGCACCTATGAGCGTTTGGCGGGCAAGGGCGCAGGCTATGGCGCGGTGATGATCGTGGCGATGCTCGATGCCGACCACGCGGTGTTGGTGGAGGAGTATTGCGGTGGTACCGACGCCTATGAACTGTCCTTGCCCAAGGGGCTGATCGAGCCGGGTGAAGACGTGCTGGCGGCGGCCGAGCGGGAGCTCAAGGAGGAGGCCGGTTTTGGCGCGCGTCAATTGGAGCACCTGACCGAGCTGTCGCTGTCCCCCGGCTACATGAGCCAGAAGATCCAGGTGGTGCTGGCAACCGATCTGTATGAAGAACAGCTGGAGGGCGACGAGCCGGAGCCGATGCGCGTGGACAAGGTCAATCTGCGCGAATTGTCTGCCCTGGCGCAAAACCCTCAGTTCACGGAGGGGCGTGCCTTGGCGGCGTTGTACCTGGCCCGTGACCTGCTGACCCAGCGCGGAGCGTTCCTGTCATGAACTTTCCCCATCCCCTGATGGCCCCTGTGATTGAACTGGCGCTCAAGGCCGGCGAGGCGATCCTGCCGTTCTGGCGCGCCAATGTGCAGGTCAACCACAAGGCCGACGAGTCGCCGGTGACTGCTGCGGACATGGCGGCTCACGATGTGATCGTGGCCGGGCTGACGGCACTGGCGCCGGATATTCCGATCCTCTCCGAAGAGGACGCCAATATCGCCCAAGACGTGCGGGCCCGCTGGCAACGTTGGTGGCTGGTGGATCCGCTGGACGGAACCAAGGAGTTCATTTCCGGCAGTGAGGAGTTCACCGTCAACATTGCACTGGTCGAGCAGGGCCGGGTGGTGTTTGGCGTGGTGTCGATGCCCACCAATGGCCGCTTCTACGTCGGTGGCGCGGGGTTGGGCGCCTGGCGTGCCGACCAGGGTGACAAACCCTTGCCTATCGCGGTGCGTAACGTATTGGCTCCGCACGAAACCTTCACCGTCGTCGCCAGCCGCCGGCATACCAGCCCCGAGCAGGAACGCCTGTTGGGCGGCTTGAGTGAGAGCCTGGGTGAGTTGCAGTTGACCAGCATTGGCAGTTCGTTGAAGTTTTGCCTGGTGGCCGAAGGCGCGGCGGATTGCTACCCACGGCTGGCGCCGACGTCCCAGTGGGACACCGCCGCTGCCCAAGGCGTGCTGGAAGGGGCGGGTGGCGAGGTGTTGGATTTGAGCGGCGAGCCGTTCTGTTATCCGCCGCGTGAATCGCTGCTGAATGCGTCGTTCCTGGCGTTGCCGGCGAAAGCGCCGTGGCGGGGCAAGCTATTGGAGCTCGCCCGTTCCTGAACCGTACCTGCTTTTGTGGCGAGGGAGCTTGCTCCCGCTGGGCTGCGCAGCGGCCCCAAAAACTTGCGGTCGCTGCGCAACCGAGCGGGAGCAAGCTCCCTCGCCACAGGGGCCGCGTTGCTTTAGCGGTGCAACACGTACTGCCCCTCAAACTGCACCGCCGCTTCCTCGCTTCCGGCATTCATCACCCGCGTCTGCAACGCCAGCCGCGCCCGGCCGTAGCGCCGATAGGTGGCCAGGAAGCGTTTCCAGACCTTGTCCTCAGGCGCATCGCAGACGACAGCCGCGTCGTGTGTCACCGGCAGTGGATAGCTGATCTGCCCTTCCTGAATCACGATATGCCCGTCTTCGATGCCTTCTTCGCGCAAGGCCAGGTGCAGCCAGCCCCAACCGCCGAGCACCGCGCCGCAGTACAGGCTGCCGCCGAACATGGTGCTCTTGTGATTGACGTTGGCCGCAAGCGGCAAGAACAGGCGCAGTTGCCGGGCCTGCCAATCGAGCACCTTGAGGCCCATGTCCCGTGTCAGTGGGATGTCGTGGTGCAGGATCGATTCCAGGTAACGACTGTCGCGGTTCATCGCGGGGCCTCTTGCTTGAAAGGAAGGTGACAGTAACTCAATCGGAATCATCGGCTGGGCCATGATGGCTGTCGCCGAAGTTCAGCCCATGCTTGCGCAACTTGTCGTGCAAGGTCTTGCGCGGAATGCCCAGGGCTTCGGCGAGGCTGCGTACCGAGCTGTGAGGACGGGCCAGTTCGGCGGCGATCAGGGTCTTCTCGAAGTTCTCCACCTGCTCGCTCAAGCCGCCACTGACCAGTTCCACCGGTGCCGCGGGGCTGCCGTCCGGGGCGCTGTTGTCCAGGGCCAGTTCCAGGCCCAGGGCGAAGCGTTCGGCGGCGTTCTGCAACTCGCGCACGTTGCCCGGCCAGGTATGGCGCAGCAGCAGCGCCCGTTGCGCCGGCTGCAGTTCGTGGGGCGGCAGGCCGTGGCGGGCGCTGGCTTCGTCGGCGAAATGCTGGAATAACATCAGCGCATCTTCACCCCGTTCGCGCAAGGGCGGGATGCGCAGCGGCGCAACGTTCAGGCGGTAGTACAGGTCGGCGCGAAAACGCCCTTGATCGGCGGCCTGGCGCAGGTCTTCCTTGGTGGCGGCGATGACGCGAATGTCCAGCGGGATCTGTTGATTGCCCCCCAGCCGCTCCACCATGCGCTCTTGCAGCAGACGCAGCAACTTGACCTGGACATCCAGGCTCATGCTTTCGATTTCATCGAGAAACAGCGTGCCGCCATTGGCGAACTCGAACTTGCCGATGCGACGCTTTTGCGCACCGGTGAACGCGCCGGGCTCGTGTCCGAACAGTTCGCTCTCCACCACCGATTCGGCCAGGGCCCCGGCGTTGATGGCCACGAACGGCCCGTTACGTCGGCTCGAAAGGTCGTGCAGCGCCCGGGCGACCACTTCCTTGCCGGCGCCGGTTTCACCGAGGATCAACACGTCGGCCCGAGTGGCCGCCAGTGCGCCGATCTGCTCGCGCAGGCGCAGCATCGGCGTTGACTGGCCGACCAGGCGGGCACTGAGTTCATGGCGGTCACTGAGGGCCAGGCGCAGACTGCGGTTGTCCAGCACCAACCGGCGCAAGGCCAGCGCCCGGCGCACGCTGTCGAGCAGATGATCGCTGGCGAAGGGTTTTTCCAGAAAGTCATAGGCCCCGGCGCGCATCGCTTGCACCGCCAGCGGCACGTCGCCATGGCCGGTGATCAGCAGCACGGGCAGCTCCGAGTCTTGGGCGTGGAGCTCGTTCAACAACTCGAGGCCGTCCATGCCGGGCATGCGGATGTCGCTGACCACCACCCCCGGCCAATCCCGGGGCAGTTGCCCGGCCAGGCCCATGGCCTCGGCCAGGGGCAGGATTTTCAGGCCGGCCAGGTCGAGGGTCTGGCTCAAGGCCTGACGCAAGTGGGGGTCGTCATCGATCAGCACCACCTCAATCCGGTTATCGATGGTCATACGCTACGGTCCTCGGACGGTTGCAGGCTCACTCCGGGGGCGCCGGCGCGCAGCTTCAGAGTGATCAGGGCGCCGCCTTCCTTGTGGTTGGCGAACGACAATTCGCCGCCGAAGGCGCGCATCAGGGTGTCGCAGATCGCCAGTCCCAGGCCAAGGCCCTGGGTGCGGGTCTTGGTGGTGTAGAAGGGCTCACCGGCGCGGCCGAGGGCCTCCATGCAAAACCCCGGGCCGTTATCGCGGATGTACAGGTTGACGCCGGTTTCGGTGGCCTGGGCACTGAGCCAGAGTTTGCGCGGTGGGCCTTTTTCGGTCAGGGCGTCGAGGGCGTTGGCCAACAGGTTGCCGAGCACTTGGCGCAACCGGGTTTCCCCGGCCTCGACCCACAACGTGGCGGCCGGCAGGTCGCGGATCAGTTCCACTTCCATGCCGCGCCGGCGCTTGGCGAGCAGCGCCAGGGCATCGTCCAGCGCCGGTTGCAGGGCAACGCTTTCCGGGGCATGCCGGTCGCGGCGGGCGAAGGCTCGCAGGTGGGCGATGATCGACGCCATGCGTCCGGTCAGTTCGCTGATCAGCTTGAGATTGCCCCGGGCGTCCTCGGTGCGTTGATGGTCGAGTAAAATCTCGGCGTTTTCCGCGTAACTTCGGATCGCCGCCAGCGGCTGGTTGAGTTCGTGGCTGATGCTGGCCGACATGGTGCCCAGGGCCGACAGTTTACCGGCCTGCACCAAGTCATCCTGGGCGCGGACCAGTTCCTGCTGGGCCTGCTCGCGCTCCAATACTTCCTGCCTCAAGCGCCGGTTAAGCCCTTCCAAGTCGCTGGTGCGTTCGGCCACCCGGCCTTCCAACTCTTGGCGAGCCTTGCCTTCGAAAGCGATCCGATCCAGGTAATGGCGCCGGCGCTGCATCATCAACCCGAGCAGCAGCATCAAGACCAGCAACGCCGCGCCGCCGATGGCGACCACGGTGCGCACCGGTCGGTCGATCAGCGTGCGTGGGGCAAGAATGCTGACGCTCCAGCCAGTCTCTTCGATGGACTGTGTCTGGGTTAGCCAGGCATTGGTGTCCAGGTTCAACGGCTTGGGATCGCGGGTCGGGTAAGGTTGCACGGCGCTGATGGCCTTGCGTTCTTCGTCACTTAAGGGGCGGGTCGCGCGGAATCGCCACTCCTGCCGTGACGTGAGAATGACCACGCCATTGTGATCGGTCACCAGCAATTGTTCGGGGGTTTTGCCCCACAGGCTTTCGGTGTGGTCCAGGTCGACCTTGACCACCAGTACGCCAATGACTTTCTCGCGGTCGCGCACGGCGGCGGCGAAGAAATAGCCCCGCTTGGCCGAGGTGGTACCCAAGCCGAAGAAACGTCCCAGGCGCCCGGCCATGGCTTCGATGTAGTAAGGCCGGAAGGCGAAATTGCGCCCGACGAAACTGTCGTGTTTGTCCCAATTCGACGCGGCCAGGGTCTTGCCGGTGGCGTCCATCAGGTACATGACTTCGGCGCCGGTCTGGGCGCTGATATTTTTCAGCAGCCGGTTGGCGTTGCCTTGGATGATGCCGTCGTCCGGAGTCAACAGTGCGGCGCGCAGGGCTGGTAGCTCACCAAGAATCTGCGGCAGTACTTCATAGCGGTGCAAAGTGCCCAGCAGGTTGGCGACGTAGAGATCGAGGGTCTGGCGGTTCTGTCCGGCCAGCTCGCTGCGGTAATAACGCTCGGCCAAATGCTCCAGCGGCCACAACAACGGCGCCAGGCACAGCGCAAGCAACGCCAGGCTGCGCCAACGGGGTCTGCGGGGAAGGGTGGAGTTCATAAGCATCAGGCGCCTGTGGGAACAGGCGCATTATGCCTAGTGTCCCGCCTCACCAATACTATTTGTGAGGCAGGACACTAGCTTGCCTGGCAAGACACTGCTGCAACGCGTTTTTCCAGTCTGGCTGGCTCACGCCCCAT
The DNA here is from genome assembly GCF_000585995.1 of Pseudomonas brassicacearum. Lineage (NCBI taxonomy): Bacteria > Pseudomonadati > Pseudomonadota > Gammaproteobacteria > Pseudomonadales > Pseudomonadaceae > Pseudomonas > Pseudomonas brassicacearum. The sequence continues at coordinate 317,896 of NZ_CP007410.1, forward strand.
TCCTGGAGCAGATGTGTGCAATCAAGGCGCGAATTCAGCGGGCGTGGGGCCGGCGTCGGGTAGGCGCTGGACGGGATGGGCTCGATCTCGGCACAAGGCTTGTGCTGCTCGATCAGGTGTTCGCCGATGGCCTGGGCAAAACCGAACCAGGAGGTCTCGCCCCGGGCCGTCAGGTGATAAGTGCCCCAGGCGCCGCACTGGCCGGCCTGCCAACGCTCGATGAGCCTCGCGGTGCTGTCGGCGATCGTGCCCGCCCAGGTCGGTGCGCCGATCTGATCGGCCACCACGCGCAGCTGCGGTTTTTCCTGGAGAAGACGTTGCATGGTCAGCAGGAAATTGCGGCCTTCGGTGGAGTACACCCAACTGGTGCGCAGAATCAGGTGCTGGCCTGCGGCTTGGCGGATGGCGTTTTCACCGGCCAGTTTGCTGCGTCCGTAGACGCTCAGTGGGTTAGGGGTGTCGTCTTCGGTGTACGGCTCGGGTTTGTGGCCGTCGAAGACGTAGTCGGTGGAGTAGTGAACCAGCGGGACGCCCAGTTCAGCCGCCGTTTGAGCCAGGATGCCCGGCGCAGTGGCATTGATGGCGAACGCCAGCTCCGGTTCGTGCTCGGCCTGGTCGACGGCGGTGTGGGCGGCGGCGTTGATGATCAGGTCGGGCCGTAGAGCGTCGATGGGCGAACGGATGAGCTCCGGGCGCGCCAGGTCGAGCTGGTCACTGCCGCGCACGATCAACTCGCCCATGCCGGCCAGGCGGGACTGGAGTGCCCGGGAAACCTGACCGTTCTGGCCGATGATCAGGATGCGTAAGGAGGCGCTCATGGGAACAGGTCAGCCTCGCTCAGGGCCTTGCCGGCCTGGTCCTTGGGCGACAGGATTGGCGCGCCTTGCAGCTCCCAATCGATGGCCAATTGCGGGTCGTTCCAGCGAATGCAGCGCTCGGCCGAGGGGGCGTAGTAATCCGTGGTCTTGTAGAGGAAATCCGCGGATTCGCTCAACACCACGAACCCGTGGGCAAACCCCGGCGGAACCCACATTTGCCGGTGGTTCTGCGCCGACAGGCGCACGCCGACCCATTGGCCGAACGTGGCCGAACTACGGCGAATATCCACCGCCACGTCCAGGACCTCGCCTGCGGTGACACGCACGAGTTTGCCCTGGGCTTGTTCGATCTGATAGTGCAGGCCGCGCAGGACACCCTTGGCCGAGCGCGAATGGTTGTCCTGGACGAACTGCAGCGCGCAGCCCGTGGCTTCGGTAAACGCCCGGGCATTGAAGCTTTCGTAGAAAAAACCGCGATCGTCACCGAAGACCTTCGGCTCGATGATCAGGACTTCCGGCAAGCGGGTGGCGATGACGTTCAATGGGTTTCTCCTGCGATCTTGAACAGGTACTGGCCGTAACCGGTCTTGCCGAAGTATTTGGCACGCTCAAGGACATGCTCGCGGCTGACCCAGCCCTGTTGGTAGGCAATTTCTTCCAGGCAGGCGACTTTCAGGCCTTGGCGGTGCTCAATGGTTTGCACGTATTGCGAGGCTTCAAGCAGGCTGTCGTGAGTGCCGGTGTCGAGCCAGGCGAAACCACGGCCAAACCGCTCGACGTGCAGGTCGCCGCGTTGCAGGTAGGCGTTGTTGACGTCGGTGATTTCCAGTTCGCCCCGAGGGGATGGCTTGATGGTCTTGGCGATCTGGATCACGTCGTTATCGTAGAAATACAGGCCGGTCACCGCATAACTGGATTTGGGCGCACTGGGTTTTTCTTCGATGGAAATGGCTCGCCCTTCTGGATCGAAGTCAATCACGCCAAAGCGTTCGGGATCCTTGACCCAGTAACCAAACACCGTTGCACCGCTCTGTCGGTTGACGGCGGTCTGCAATTGCTCGCCGAAATGCTGGCCGTGGAAAATATTGTCACCCAGGATCAGGCATACCGGATCGCTGCCAATAAATTGCTCGCCGATCAGGAACGCCTGGGCCAGGCCATCGGGTGAGGGTTGTTCGGCGTAGCTGAACTGCACGCCGAACTGGCTGCCGTCGCCCAACAGGCTGCGGTATTGCGGCAAGTCCTGCGGGGTGGAGATCACCAGGATGTCCCGGATGCCGGCCAGCATCAGTACCGAGATCGGGTAATAGATCATCGGTTTGTCGTAAATCGGCAATAACTGCTTGGAAACCCCAAGGGTGATGGGGTGTAGACGTGTGCCGGAACCGCCGGCCAGAACAATACCTTTCATCATGCAATCGCATCCTTGTTGTCGAGCGAGCCCAGGCGCTCGCCCTGGTAGCTACCGTCCTGGACACGCCGGCACCACAGCAGGTTCTCGAGGTACCACTGCACGGTTTTGCGCAGACCTGTCTCGAAGGTTTCCTGGGGCGTCCAGCCCAGTTCCCGCTCAATCTTGCCGGCATCGATGGCGTAGCGCAGGTCGTGGCCGGGGCGATCCTTGACGAAGGTGATCAGGTCGGCATAACCCTCGACCCCTTCGGGCTTGCGTGGCGCCAGTTCTTCGAGCAGCGCGCAAATGCTGCGCACCACCTCGATGTTTGTTTGTTCATTGTGGCCACCGATGTTGTAGGTCTCGCCGACCACGCCTTCGGTAACGACCTTGAACAGCGCCCGGGCATGGTCTTCGACGTACAGCCAGTCACGCACTTGCTGGCCATCGCCGTACACCGGCAGCGGTTTACCGGCCAGTGCGTTGAGGATCACCAGCGGAATCAGCTTCTCGGGGAAGTGGAACGGCCCGTAGTTGTTCGAGCAATTGGTCAACAGCACGGGCAAGCCGTAAGTGCGCTGCCAGGCGCGGACCAGGTGGTCGGACGCCGCCTTGCTGGCCGAGTAAGGGGAGCTTGGGGCATAGGCGGTGGTTTCGGTGAACAGGTCGTCCACACCGTGCAGGTCGCCATACACTTCGTCGGTGGAAATGTGATGGAAGCGAAACGCGCGTTTTTGCGCCTCGGGCAGGGTCTGCCAATAGGCGCGGGTGGCTTCCAGCAGGCTGTAGGTGCCGACGATGTTGGTCTGGATGAAGTCTGCTGGACCGTCAATGGAGCGATCTACGTGGGACTCCGCGGCCAGATGCATGATGGCGTCGGGTTTGAACCGCGCGAGTATCGCGCTGACTGCTGGTTGATCGACGATATCGGCCTGCACGAATTCGTAGCGGCTGTCGTGATCGATGCTGCTCAGCGATTCGAGATTGCCGGCGTACGTCAGCTTGTCGAGGTTCAGGACCTGGTGTTCGGTGTCCAGGATCAAGTGCCGTATGAGTGCCGAGCCGATGAAGCCGGCACCGCCAGTGATAAGAATGCGCATCCGGTTAAGCCTTTTTCCGTGAGAACCCAAAGCGTAGGCGCATAGCTTGTCGGCATGTCGGAGGCGGTGCAAGCGAATATCCCCTGGACACACCCTTCCCGTACAGCGTCTCAGGAGGGCTGTGCATATTTTTGAACAGAGGGGTTGCTTATCCTCCGACTCAGTGGCGAGATAGTCATCCGAACAAAACCACCTCAGGGGTCCTTGTATGCCACTCGCTACGTTGGTTCACCGTGCCAGTTTGCCAAGCCCACAGATCAGCGCCGAGCAAGCGCTGGTGCTGCTGCGCTCGAATTATGGACTGAGCGGCGACCTGCGACCCCTTGGCAGCAACCAGGACCTCAACTACCGCGTCGACAGCGAGCGCGGCCGCTTTGTGTTGAAAATTTGCCACGGCGACTACGCTGTCCCGGAAATACAGGCCCAACACGCTGCCCTCAAACAGTTGGCCGGACACGACGCGGTAAAAGTGCCGCGGGTCATCGCGGCCAGCAATGGCCAGGACCTGCTGACATTGGACGTCGACGGCCAAGCGGTTCATATGCGCCTGCTGGAGTACATCGACGGCCAGTCCCTCACGCAGCTCAAGCACCTGACGCCCGAGCTTGTCACTGGCCTGGGCCGCCTGTGCGCGGAAATGGACCTGGCCCTGGCGACATTCGATCACCCGGGCCTGGAGCGCACCCTGCAGTGGGATGCGCGCCACGCCCCGGCCCTGGTCGATTACCTGTTGCCTGTCATCGAGGATGAACAACGGCGCCATCTGGTCGCCGAGGTCGCGCAACAGGCCGAGCGGCGCTTGCAGCCACTCAAGGCCAACCTGCCGGTACAGGCGATTCACATGGACATCACCGATGACAACGCGGTCTGGCAACGCGATGCCCAGCGCCAGTGGCAATTGCAGGGGGTCATTGATTTCGGCGACCTGGTCCGCACCTGGCGCATCACTGATCTGTCGGTGACCTGCGCGGCCCTGCTGCACCATGCTAACGGGGATCCGTTCTTTATATTGCCGGCGATCAAGGCCTATCACGGGGTCAATCCGTTGCAGCGCGACGAATTGCTGGCGCTTTGGCCAATGATCGTCGCGCGCGCCGCCGTACTGGTGCTCAGCGGTGAACAGCAGGTTGCCATCGACCCGCAGAACCAATACAGCCGTGACAATCTGGAACATGAGTGGGAAATTTTCCGTGTCGCCCACTCGGTGCCTTTCGAGCTGATGGAAGCGGCGATCCTCACCGCCGTCGGCCACAGCCTGCCAGCCATTGCCAGCGAAGGCTTCGCGCCGTTGTTGCCGACCCTGGTGGGCCGAGAGTTCGCCCTGATCGACCTGGGGGTGCTGAGCGCGCATTTCGAAGCCGGTAACTGGGAGCAGCCGGAGATCGACCAGCGCCTGCTGAGTGAAGCGGCTGGCGTCCATGGCCTGGCGGCCAGCCGTTACGGGCAGTACCGATTGTCCCGTACCCGGCCGGACAGTGCTGTTGAACCGGATACTTATCCGTTGCACGTGGAGCTGAGCGTACCTCAGGGCTCTCCCCTCGAATCACCCTTCGCCGGTGTGGTGCACAAGGGCGCCGATGGCCTGCTGCAACTGGACAGCGCTCAACTGAGTGTGCGGTTGTGGGGCGTGTCCTCGCCGCTGCACTCGGGGGCCGCCTTGGTCAAGGGGCAGGTCCTGGGCGAAGTCTCGGGGCTGCTGCGCGTGCAGCTGTGCCGGGGGGCACAAGTCAATCCACCACTGTTCTGCACGCCTTCGAGGGCTGCGGCCTGGCAGGCATTGTGCCCTTCGCCGGCGGTGCTGCTGGGGCTGGCGTGCGATGCTGAGCCGGAGATCGATCCCGAGGCGCTGCTGGCCCGTCGCGATGCGAGCTTCGCCCGGTCCCAGAAGCACTACTACGTCGACCCTCCTCGCATCGAGCGCGGCTGGCGCAACCATCTGATCGACATGCAGGGGCGCTCCTACCTCGACATGCTCAACAATGTCGCGGTGCTGGGGCATGGGCATCCGCGCATGGCCGCGGTGGCCGCTCGGCAATGGTCGCTGCTCAATACCAATTCACGTTTCCACTATGCGGCGGTTGCCGAGTTTTCCGAGCGTCTGCTGTCGCTGGCTCCGTCCAACATGGACCGGGTGTTCCTGGTCAACAGCGGCACCGAGGCCAACGACCTGGCGATCCGCCTGGCCTGGGCCTACAGCGGCGGGCGAGACATGCTCAGTGTGCTGGAGGCGTACCATGGCTGGTCGGTGGCCGCCGATGCGGTGTCGACGTCCATCGCCGACAACCCCCAGGCCCTGAGCAGTCGCCCGGACTGGGTGCATCCGGTGACCGCCCCCAATACCTATCGTGGCGAATTTCGTGGGCCCGACAGTGCGCCGGATTATGTGCGTAGCGTCGAACACAACCTGGCGAAAATCGCCGAAAGCAAACGCCAACTTGCCGGTTTCATCTGCGAACCGGTGTACGGCAATGCCGGCGGGATCGCGCTGCCGCCCGGGTATCTGAAGCAGGTCTACGCCATGGTGCGCGAACGCGGCGGGGTTTGCATCGCCGACGAAGTGCAGGTCGGTTACGGGCGCATGGGTAAGTTTTTCTGGGGCTTTGAAGAGCAAGGCGTGGTGCCGGACATCATCACCATGGCCAAGGGCATGGGCAACGGCCAGCCACTGGGAGCGGTCATCACCCGCCGGGAAATCGCCGAGGCCTTGGAAGCCGAGGGCTATTTCTTCTCGTCGGCCGGTGGCAGCCCGGTCAGTTGCCGGATTGGCATGGCGGTCCTGGACGTCATGGAGGAAGAAAAACTCTGGGAAAATGCCCAAGTGGTAGGCGGGCATTTCAAGGCGCGGCTTGAGGCCTTGATCGACCAATATCCATTGGTCGGTGCGGTGCATGGTTCCGGGTTCTACCTGGGCGTGGAGCTGATCCGTAATCGCGAGACCCTGGAACCGGCTACCGAAGAAACCATGGCGTTGTGCAATCGTCTTCGGGAGTTGGGGATCTTCATGCAACCGACTGGCGATTATCTGAACATCCTCAAGATCAAGCCGCCGATGGTGACCACGCGTCAGAGTGTGGATTTCTTTGTCGATATGCTGGCGAAGGTATTGGACGAGGAGCTGTAATCGATCTGGAACGCCAAGCTGTTCCTCTGTGGGAGCGAGCTTGCTCGCGATGACGGTGTCCAAGCCAATATTAATGTGGCTGAACAACCGCTATCGCGAGCAAGCTCGCTCCCACAGGGTTTGGCGTTACTTTTTAAATCGATTTTTGTCGGTGTTTTTCGCTTTTTTTTGATGGTGTTTAGTTTTTGTGACTTTATTAGCCGATATTTATCGTTTATAAAGTTGCCACTGCCCATCGCCCAGGAGATGACCCATGACAACGTTGCACAGCACTCCCCGCGCGGATGGTTTCCACATGCCTGCCGAGTGGGCGACCCAGACCCAGGTCTGGATGATCTGGCCCGAGCGTCCGGATAACTGGCGCTTGGGCGGCAAGCCCGCGCAGGCCGCCCACGTGGCGCTAGCCAAGGCCATCGCCCGGTTCGAGCCGGTGACTGTTGCGGTGTCTGCGGCCCAGTACGAAAACGCCCGGGCGCGCCTCGACGTACCGAATATCCGCGTGGTGGAGATGTCCAGCGACGACGCCTGGATCCGCGACACGGGCCCGACGTTCGTGATCAATGACAACGGTGAAGTGCGCGGTGTCGACTGGGATTTCAACGCCTGGGGCGGTTTCGACGGTGGCCTGTATGCGCCCTGGAACCGGGATTCGCAAGTGGCCAGCAAGGTCCTCGAGATCGAGCGCAGCCCGCGTTATCGCACCGAAGGTTTTGTGCTCGAGGGCGGTTCGATCCATGTCGATGGCGAAGGCACCCTGATCACCACCGAAGAATGCCTGCTCAACCGCAATCGCAACCCGCACCTGAGCCGCGAAGACATTGAGGCGGTGCTCAGCGCGCAGTTGGCGGTGGATAAGATCATCTGGCTGCCAAATGGTCTGTTCAATGACGAAACCGACGGCCATGTGGATAACTTCTGCTGCTACGTGCGTCCAGGTGAAGTATTGCTGGCCTGGACCGACGACCCGCAGGACCCGAACTACAGCCGTTGCCACGCGGCGATGGAAGTGCTGCAAAACAGCACCGACGCCAAGGGGCGCCCGTTCGTAGTGCATAAGATGCCGATTCCGGGACCGTTGTACGCCACCGAAGAAGAATGTTCGGGCGTGGATGCGGTGGAAGGTTCCCAGGAGCGCAATCCGACCGTGCGGCTGGCCGGTTCCTACGTGAACTTCCTGATCGTCAACGGCGGCATCATCGCGCCAAGTTTTGACGATCCGCTGGATGGCCCGGCCAGGGAGCTGCTGCAAAGCCTGTTCCCGCAGCATGAAGTGGTCATGGTGCCGGGGCGCGAACTGTTACTGGGGGGCGGGAATATTCATTGCCTTACCCAACAGCAACCTGCGCCGCGGGCAAAATGAGTGGTGATGTAACAGCCGGGTGATATCGACTGCACCGGCTCTACGCCGGCGTTTTTGGATCCATCCTGGCAAGCCCGCGGCCCGATTGGCGCGCGGGCTTTTTTGTGCCTGTTTATTGGCGCCGCGGATACATTGGCATAGCTCTTGTATCTGGATTTCAGCAGTTCTGGGGAGAGAACTGAGTTGTTTTGTCATAAACCTTGGATAAATTGGCCGCTCATCAACCAGGAGAGGGCGCTGGAATGAATATGATTAGCGAGCGCACATGCCATCCCTTGGCCGTTAATGGTGAGTCGCTTCAAGCCCTGGCGCAGTGGTTGAAGTCCAACGGAACGCGTCAGATCAGAGAACCTGATCCGCGGCGGATAATCGTTGAACGCTACCCTGCTGGCCTGTTCAGCGAGGCGGAGCTGGAAGCGTTGTGGGATGTGATGCAAGGATAGAATTCGACGGATTGATAAAAAGCGCTGGCCGGGATGGCAGCGCTTTTTTTGTGCCCGCTGGATTTCAAGTTCACATCAATGCTTGTGGGAGCGAAACTTCTTAGACGTTTTTCGCTTGATCACAGACGATTCATGAAATTGACACGCTGTTGAGGGCGCGACTAGGATTCGTCCACGCCTGTGGCTAACAGCCATGACTCTTAAATAATAAAAAGGCCCGACACGATCGCTCGTGGGCGGGCCTTTTCATTATTTCAGGAGCAAGAGTCCGAAAAAGAGCGCAAAAGCGCCATTTCGGCTGCCAGTCGCAGTGCGTATCAACCCGTACAAGGAAAATAAACATGTTGAACAAGCGCATTGGTTTGATCGCACTGGGGATTTTGAGCACGACACACGCCATGGCCAACGACCAGGCCGAGTCCAAGGGGTTCGTTGACGACAGCAGCCTGAAAGTGCTGTTGCGCAACGCCTACATGAACCGCGACTACAAAGATGGCAACCAAGACAAAGCCGAATGGGGCCAGGCGGCCATTGGGACGTTCTCGTCCGGTTTCACCCAGGGCACCGTGGGTGTGGGCGTGGATGCTTTCGGCCTGTACGCGCTGCGTCTGGACGGCGGCAAGGGTCGCTCGGGGGCACAAGGCATCGACTTCTTCAAGCAAGGCGACAGCGGCAACGCGGCCGATGACCTGTCCAAGTTTGGTGCAGCGGTCAAGTTCCGTGTCTCTAATACGGTGCTGGCCTACGGTGACCAGATGCCGGCCCTGCCGGTGCTGAGCTATGACAATTCGCGCCTGCTGCCGGAAAGCTACACCGGCACGCTGATCACTTCCAAAGAGATCAAGGGCCTGGAATTGAACGCTGGTCGTTTCACTGCCGAATCGCGCAAGAGCGCCGAAGGTCGTGACAGCGGTGGCTTGAAGTCGATCAACGTATTGGGCGGCAGCTATCAGTTCACCGAGCAGTTCAAGGCTTCGCTCTACGCCTCGGATGTCGAGGACGTATTGAAGAAGCAATACGTAAACGCCAACTATGTGTTTCCACTGGCCAAGGATCAGTCCCTGACCCTGGACTTCAACGGTTATCGCACCAAGCTGGACAACGGCTACGTTCGCGAAAACAACGTCACCGGCGACGACAACAAGATCTGGAGCCTGGCTGCCACCTTCGCCACAGGTCCGCACAGCTTCACGCTGGCTCACCAGCGCAGCACCGGCGACAGCAACCTGGGCTACGCCTACGGCGGTTATCAGCGCGGACAGAATCGTGTGGGTGACGGTGGTAACACGATCTACCTGGCCAACTCCTACTGGTCCGACTTCAATGCTGAAGACGAACGCAGCTGGCAGCTGGGCTACGGCCTGGATTTCACCACCTTCGGTGTACCGGGCCTGACCTATAACGTCGCTTACGTGCGTGGCGATAACATCACCACGTCCACCAGCGAAGGCGGCACCGAGCGCGAGATCTTCAACCAGTTCAAGTACGTGGTCCAGGGCGGTCCGGCCAAGGACTTGAGCGTAAGGTTGCGCAGCTCGATCCTGCGTGTGTCGCAGAAATCCAGCGAGTACAACGTCAGTGGCAACGAAGTGCGGGTGTTCGTGGATTACCCGATCAGCGTCTTCTGATACTTGATCGCGTGATAAGCGCCTGATGAAACCCCCGACCGCAAGCTCGGGGGTTTTTGGCTTTCAAGGTCAAAAATATCGCTGAAACCGGCTCTTTTCTCGAAAAAAAGTCGTACTAATTGCGCTTCATCCACCGTTTCAAGCATGGCTTGAAATGCCTCAAATTCTTTCTCATGGACGTAAATCCTGAACCCACTAGATTAGGCCGCTCAACGCAGTGGAGACCTATAAAAAATGATCGTTCTGAACAAGGAAGTGGGCGAAGCGCTACGACGTGACAAGTTCGTCAACGTCCGCGGTGGGGACTTCAACCTCTACGGTCATTTCGGCGACTTTGTCCGGCTGACCAAAAGCTGGGAAAACATGGAGCCCGACAGTTACTACGGCCAGGCCGAGTCAGGCATGCGTTTTCGCCGCTACAGCGACTTCGAGTACAACCCCACGACCCGTGAGCTCAAGCAGCTCGAGCACCGGGCCTACGTTCAGTCCAAGGCCAACAACAGTTATGTTGGCGGACTGGAGCGGCACTTCCAGGACTTCTCCAACGAAGTGATCAACTCGCCCGTGATGCGTAGCCTGATCGACACGGACTTCGAGGTTTACAAGAACGTCCTGCCGCAGGAGTTACACGATGAAATCTGGCAGTGCCAGATCCATCAGATCCGGATCGAGATCAAACCGGGCAAGCAGCTGGAAATCACCCCGGAAGGCATTCATTGCGACGGCTATCCGTTCAGCGGCGTGCACTTCTGGGGCCGCCATAATGTGGCGGGTGCCGAAAGCCGTTTGTACACCGCCCAGGAAGAACAGCTGGCGGCGACGACCTACGAGGATATCCTCGACACCACGTTCTTCCTTGATCGTGACATGCGCCATTACGTGACGACGGCGCGCAATGTTCACGCCCATGAAATGGCGTTCAGGCAAATCCTGGCCATTTCCTTCTCGCGGCCCGGGACCGCTTTCGACATTGTTCGCTGAACGGATCGAACCCATGGAGGACTCGGTGCAGCAGGTTCTGTTGCGCCGGGCCCTGGTCAAGGATGCCGAACGACTGGAGCAGTTTTTTCGCGGATTCAACGAAGTGTCGTTCTGCGAATGGCAGGATGCCCGATTCTTGCGGGGTGTATTGTTGCAGGACACCACCACTGCATACCTGGCGATCGATGCCTGCGGTGAAGTGGTCGGCGCGGTCATCGGTGGCGTGCTTGGCACCCGCGGTACGATCAATCACCTGGCCGTCAGCCCGGCGCATCGCACCCGCGGCCTGGGCCAACGCTTGGTGGAAGCGGCTTCGGCCGACATGAAACGGGTGGGCGTGCTGCGCATGTTCCTGTTCGTCGACGATGCTAATCTGGCCGGCAAGCGCTTCTGGGCTGCCCAGGGGTTCTGTGAGCCCCAGGGTGAAATCACTTTCGAGAGGGATTTATGAACAAGACTTCCAGCCAGCCGCTGGCGGTCGAACCACAAGCCTCGCGTACCTTTGCTGAAGCCAGTCCGGTGGTAGCGGGTTATTTCACGGTTTCGTTTGTGTTCGGTCTGATGGCGGTCAACGCCGGGCTGCCCTTGTGGTTGCCCGTGGCGATGTGCCTGTTCGTCTATGCGGGCGCTTCGCAATTCGCGGCGTTGGCGTTGATCTCCAGTGGCGCTTCGCTGACCACCATCGTGCTCACCACGTTCTTGATCAATGCGCGGCACATGCTGATGTCGGTCTATATGGCCAAGGCTTTGCGGGCGCTGGGGCTCAGTCGTTTCGAGCGCTGGTGCTACGCGGCGGGGCTCACGGATGAGTCGTTTGCCTTTCACAGCGTCAAGCTCGGCAGCGGGGCGCCGGTGAGTGTGCGTTACCTGATCGGCTTCAACCTGTTTTGCCACACTTCATGGGTACTCGGCGGTTTGCTGGGCGCCGTGTGCGCGCAATACGCGGCGCACCTGATCAAGTACCAGCTCGATTATGCCCTGACGGCAATGATGCTCTACGTGCTGGTTTCGTTGTGCAACACCCGTAACAAGTTGATCGCGGCCCTGGCGGCTGTCGTCTGCATGGGCGCGCTGAGCCTGCTGGGCAGTTCGCCGTTCAATGTGTTCATTGCCACATTCGTTGGCTGCGGGGTGGGCGTATGCCTGACCAAACGTTCCTGATCCTGGTCGTCGTGCTGATGATGGCCGTGACGTTCCTGCCTCGCGCCCTGCCGTTGCAGGTCAACACCGAAAACTGGCCGCCTTTCGTCGCTCGAGCCTTGGAGTACCTGCCGGTGGCGATCGTGGCTGCCATCAGCCTCACCCCACTGTTGATCAAGGATCAGCAGATACAACTCGATCGCCCGGAATTTTATGCCGCGATTCCGACGCTGTTATGTGCGTATTTCAGCCGCAACCTGTTTCTCAGTGTGGCGGTGGGCACGGCGGCGTACATCGCGCTCGGTTCGTTCCTGTAGCGTCAGGTCTACTACATCGTGCAACGCCTGGCCGGACAGCTCCGAATTGTTCACCGCCAGGCGGACTTCGAGGAAGTCCTCGAAGTCAGGGAAAATCGCCAGACCGTTGCGCAGCGCCGCTTCCCGGGACACCAGCCCCAGGCCATCGAGCTGGGTGATCAACGACAGCGTCAGCGTTTCACTGCAGGAATACACCATCCGTTGGCTCGAGCCGTATTCGCCCAGGCCAGCGTCGAGAAAACGAAGGAAGCTGTGGGAATAGGGACATTCTTCTGCCGGACGCACCTGAAACTTGTCGCCGAGCAAACCGAGGGAATCGTCCTCATCGCCACAATGGGCACCGACGACCCGCACCTGCACGTCTGGCATGGTGATACTGGAAAAACCGCTCTGCTGTGCCCCGATCAGGATCGCCAGGTCAAAATCTTCGTTCTTGAGCTTGCTCAAGTTTTCCATCGACTCGGCGTAACTGAACTCCAGCTGATACTGGGGGAACACCGCGATCAACCGATCGATCATCCGCCGGTTGAACTCCGCCGGCAGGGTGGTATTGAGCGCCGCTTTCAGCGTGCGCTGCCGGGGCGTCTTGAGTGCCGCGACTTTCTCTTCCAGCTGTCGCGTGGCCACCAGCACCTGATCCATAAAAGGGGTCAGTTCCGAGCCCTGGCTCGTCAACGTCAGGCCCTTGTTCGAGCGTCGGAACAATCGGAAACCGAACTGTTCCTCGACCTTGTTCAACTGCGCCGCCAATGCCTGCACCGTGAGGCACGAATGCTCGGCAGCCGCCGACAACGAGCCGGTCTGCACGATGCGCATGAGGTTGCGTAGAATTCTGCTATCCATGGGGTAATGCCCTCTGCATAAGTGGGCTCGCTATTGTTGTGCCTGGTCGGGTCAGACAGTGCACGCTGGCTATCATCATGCACCTTGCCACGGTTGTCGCGAATTTGTGCTGAAAAGCGCCGGCTGGCGATGGTTGGAGCTTATGCGGGATTTGGGGGTTTTGCCCAGTCGATGCTGACTGGGACCAGCGAGTAGCATCGTATTCGGCAAAACAAGCCGAACTTCAAGTGAGGGTGTAGGGGGATTGAAATATCAGCTCTATTAGTTCGCTTGCGAATTAAATATTAAAAAATATCCGTATCTGTACTATTCTCTACGCATCACCCCGCTACAAAGGAGCCCAAACCCCATGGCTACTTCATCGATCAACCTCAACGCACAGCAACAATTGGACTCCCCGGACGCGGGTCGAGTCGCGTTGAAGTTTTTCTTCAACCTCATGGAGCTCTGGGGTTGCAGCGTCGAGCAGCAGCGCATACTGCTGGGCAAGGTGGGAAACACGACCTTCTACAAATACAAACAGCTGCCGGAAAACGTCAGGTTGCCTCGCGATACGCTGGAGCGGATTTCCTACCTCATGGGCATCCACAAGGCGCTGAGCATCATCTTCAGCAACAGCCGGGACCGTGCGTACCAGTGGGTCAGCAGCCCCAACACTGCGGCACCCTTCAATGGCCAATCGGCACTGTCCTACATGCTGGCCGGTCGAGTGGTGGACATCGCCGACGTGCGCCGCTACCTCGACGGAGTGCGCGGTTGATGATGCCCCCCTTGGCTGACCCGCAATGGAAGCGGGCCTATCGGATCGTCAACAGCAGCTTTCCGCCGATCTCGCTGTTCGAAGACGTACTCGATCCTGAGGATTTGCCCACGGCCTATGCCTTGGAAGCGCTGACCAATGATCGATTGATGGAAGAGGCTGGCGTGCTGTCCCGGGTTCGCCCCGAGGACCGTATTTCCGGGCCCGGCTCCTCACCCGTGATGGCGGCGTTTACCCACATTGGCAAAAGCAGCCGCTTCAGCGACGGCACCTTCGGCGTCTACTACGCGGCCAGCAGCCAGGAAGCCGCCATCGCCGAGACCTGTTACCACCAGGCCCGATTTCTCGGGGCGACCAACGAGCCGGACCTGGAATTGACCATGCGTACCTACGTCAACAAAGTCGTCAAACCCTTGCACGACGTCCGCCACGACTACCCGCACCTCCACAACCCGGACCCCACCGCCTACGGCCCGTCCCAGGTGTTCGCCCGGCAGCTGCGGGAAACCTTGTCCTGGGGGCTGCTGTACAACAGCGTCCGCCTGCCCGGCCACGAATGCGTAGCCGCGTTTCGCCCGCCAGCGGTGTCGGTGCCGGTGCAGGGCAAACATATCCGGTATGTCTGGAACGCCCAGAAGCGGGAGATTTCGTTTGTGTTTGAGGTGAGCGAGGTTTGAAAAGGGCTGCTACGCAGCCCAGCGGGAGCAAGCTCCCTCGCTACATAAGTGAATGCAGGTCGGATTGATCAAATCTTGAACTGCTGCACCGAAGCCTGCATTGAGCCCGCTGCGTCGTTCAGTTGATCCGCCGTTTGCGTCAGGTTGTGAATCGAGCGAGTGTTTTCCCGGGATTGCTCGGCAATCGACTCTACCCGCTTAGCCATCTCATCACTGGCCTTCGATTGCTCGGCAATGGTCTGGGAAATTTCCTCTACCACTTCGGCGGCATGCCGGGCGCCGGTGCGGATTTCGCTGATGGACACCCCGGCCTGTTGGGCCAGGTTCACGCCTTCGTCCACCCGGCTGACGCAAGCCTGCATATTCGCCACCGCATCCCGTGCGCTGGACTGGATGCGCTCGATCATCGCGGTGATTTCCTGGGTCGACTGGGTGGTACGCGCCGCCAGGTTGCGCACTTCGTCCGCCACCACCGCAAAGCCACGGCCCGCCTCGCCAGCACGAGCGGCTTCGATGGCAGCGTTGAGGGCCAGCAGGTTGGTCTGTTCGGCGATGCTCTTGATCACCTGGATGATGGAATGAATGTCTTCCGAAGAGGCGTCCAGCGCGGTGATCTTGCCGGAGGACTGGTTGACCACCTCGGCGATCCGATTCATGCCTTCCACCACCCCGAGAATCACCTGGCCACCGCTGCTCGCCAGTTGTTCGGACTGCGCCGATATCGTCCGTGCGCTGTCGGCGTGCTGATGGATCTGGCTGATGTTCGCGATCATCTGCTCCATGCTCGCCGCCATGCTGGTCGCGCTATGCGCCTGATGGTCGGCGCTGGAGACAATGTGCCGTGCCGTATCGCCCAAGGTCCGGGACGTGCCATGCAACTCATCGCTCTGGCTGCGGATTGTGGCGATCATCTGCCGCAAATTGCCCTGCATCTGCTCGATCACGCTCTGCAATTGACCCAATTCGTCCTTGCCATGCGCGCCCATCGACCGCTGCAAATCCCCTTGGGAAATCGCCTGGGTATTGAGGATGATTTTATTCAGCGGCGTGAGGACCGCCTTGAGCAAGCTCCACGATAACAAGGCCAGCGCCACGCAGGTGGCCAACAACGTAACGATCAGCCAGGTTTGCGAGGTCTGAATGCTATTGTCCTGATACTCGCGAGAAGACTGTGCCTGGTTTTCGATCAGCTCACTGACCGCTTCGTTACGCTCTTCCAGCGCCGAAAACGCCGTGTCGAACTCTGCCCGCAACGCCCGGCCATCCTGAGCCCCGCTCAGGGCCTTGGCGATCACCTGCTTCGCCTTATCAATGTAGGTATCGGCTTGTGGCTTCAACTCGGCAATCGCCTGGGCGACCTCCTTCGGCAACTTTGCCTCGGCGTTCTCGGCGATGACCTTGCGCATCCGCTGCGTATGCTCGTCGAACGCCTCCGTCACCTCCTTGGCTGCCTGAGTATCCCCCGGTGCCACCAGCAACGCAGCCAACACATCGGCACGAATGGCGTCATGCATCATGTCCGCCTCCATGTGCTTGCGCATGGCCGAAATACTGGTCTCGTTCTGCACCAGGGCCTCGGTCATGGAGTGATAACCCCACAGGCCAATGCCTCCGAGCAAAAGGGCAAAGAAAAGGCTGACAAACCCCGAGCCTATGATCTTGGTGCGGATCTTCATCGCTTACTGCTCCTGGAGCGGGGATGTCTGGGCAAGTGTAGTCGAGTGACAGCAGTGCCTTGGACGGGCAGTGCTCTTACCTGAGGCTATCGGCGGGGAAAACGATTAGCTGAATATTCCACAAAACCCCGTGGCGAGGGAGCTTGCTCCCGCTGGGTTGCGAAGCAGCCCTTCTTTTACCTGCGTCCGGATTTTTAGGTTCAGACCCAATGCCGCCCCGCTCAAGTGGACAGCATTGGGCTATGAGAAACCCTAAACGCAATGGCTCCCCGGCGCCTCCAGCACTTTAACCACGTCATCGATAACGGCCTTGCTCATGTCCTGCAAATAACACGAGGCCCAGGCATAACGATCCGTGTTGCGAATCATCGCCGCGTCTTCGGCCAAGAGCTTGGCGACGTGGAGCAGGTCGGAGCGTGGGACAGGGCTTCGCCGAGTGGAACGCCGGCGTTGACGCGGAAGAGTGGACGGTCGGAATGGTAGGAGAAGGGGGTTAGGCCTATGGTTTTGAGGTCTTGCGGGTTTGGCATTGTCTGGCTCCTTGACTGTGAGAGCCGCAACCGTCCTTTCCTACGGGATTGGGTGGCGGCCATGCACGGGGTAGGAAAACCGGGAATCAAGGCACCCGGCACACCCGAAGGTGTCCCGCGCACAGCCGCCATAACGCATTATCGCAGACACAAAAAAAGCGCCTGCAATAGTAAGCGGGGCGCTGCTGTCGCGCCTTGATTACTTCGGGTTTCCTACGCCCGGTCGCTGAATTTGCAGCGACAGATGGAGAGTAGCGGGCGGATGTGAAGGCCGCAATCGTGGCGCGATGCTGGCGGAGGGTGGTTTAGGTATTTTTATGGGTGAGCAATAATTTCGTGCTTCCGGTCATGCATCGACATACCCCGCAAGGAGACCCTGATGGCCACTGCCCATGTTTTCATAGCCACCAGCCTAGATGGTTTCATCGCCCGGCCTGATGGTGATATCGACTGGCTTTTGCAGCGCGACGATCCAACCGAGGACCATGGCTACTCAGACTTCATCGCCGATAAAGACGTGATTGTGATGGGGCGAGGAAGCTACGAGAAGGTACTGACCTTTGATACTTGGTTCTATGAACGACCCGTGGTGGTGTTGTCGGAACGGCTGGCGGATTCGCCGGTGCCCGAGGCACTGAAGGGCAAGGTGCGTTTCTCCAACCTCTCACCCAGGGATGTGATGGAGGAACTGACGAGGCAAGGTGTGCATCGTGTCTATGTCGACGGCGGGCAGGTGGTGCAATCATTCCTGCGCGATGGATTAGTCGCCGATATGGTGATTACCACTGTTCCTGTGCTGATCGGGGCGGGCAGGTCGCTGTTCGGGGCCCTTCAGCAGGACGTTGAATTGAAGCTGGTATCCAGTCGGTGCTTTCCCTCGGGGTTGGTGCAGTCCGCTTATCGACTGGGTTCATAAACCCGCTGCGTAGAGCGAAAAGGGAGAAGCTGATTTGCCATCGATCAGCCAGTTCAGGGCGCGGAAATATGCTGCTCACGCAATTACGTCTTTTTATGGGTACGCCATAATTATTGCCAATCCATAATTTGGCATAAAGATGGGGCTGTGAGCCTTTGGTGCGAGTCGGTGCTTCGAGGCGTGTCGAAAGATGGTGGGCGACGATTAGGCGACTGGTGGGGGATAGGAGCCGCCCACATATCAATACCCCAGAAACAACAAAGCCCCCGCATTTCTGCGAGGGCTTCGTTTTGTATGGTGCGGCACCAGGAGTCGAATCTGAAAAAATATGTCGGAAAAATCATGGAGTTAAAAAATATTGACCTTGCTCTCTATCTCTAAAAGTATCCTGAAGCATTGTTCCTAAATTGAATTCATAGGCTCAGGCTAAGCGTGGAGCAATGTGAAATATTAACTAAAACTCGATGGTGTAAGTCCATAAGCGCTTCAATCCACTGCTAGTTTCCCTGCTGTAAGTTATGCACTCGGGCAACAGCAACGTCACACCCTGACGAGACCTCCCTTCATAAAGCCAATAAAGGGAAAATCCTAGAGTTTGGATTTTTGTTGAGAGAGGTGATAAGTATATGTTCGCTTCTGTAACATTGCTGTCAATGCCATTTACGATTTTTGAAATGATACCGGCCGTTGTGAACGGATCATTTGCGGGGGCGAAATGACGATTGTTTATCCAAGCACTATCGAGCGCTGAACCACCGCCATCCGATGCTCTCAGTGCACTTTGTTGATACATATCCGGGCTAAGAGACGGAAATGAAAAAATCGGATAAATTACCGCCCCTTCTTTGTTGTCGGCAACTTCACCAATTAATTTGTGATCATACCCTACGTTAATTATTAAGTGATCTTGACCACTTTTGTTTCCATACATTCCTCTAACCGGACGGGGCACTCCAGTGGTGGCCGTGCTAAAAGATGTGTCCTCCTGCTTGGTATAGTACATAGGCTCGGAGTATAGGGCTGTGAATTCTTTCACACCCATAAAGGCCAGTTTTGCAGTTAAAAATATTAATACATGCCGCATGAACCCCGTAGTATCGATACAAATCTGCTTATCCGTGACGTCACCAATTTCCTCTAGAATAGCATTTACTTGAGCGATTTCATTATGATCATCAGGGCACACCTTTGGATTTTCGTCTGGATATTCCAACGGTAGGTACTGATACTCTGGATGTATCAGCCAGATTTTTTTCTCTGACCGCACTTCAGCGAAGACCTTTCCAACTCGATAGCTCGAATTGTATGCAGAAACAAATATGTCGAACTTTTGAAGTTCTTCCGGGATTCTATCGGTACGAATCGGGCGCCTGTAAAATAGTGAATAGTCAATCATTTAGAATAAAGCTCCCTGAGGAGTGTCATCCACGGCTGCTTTGGAAATAGTATTCCATTTTTGCTCTAGGCGTTTTAAGAGTATGTCAAAGTCCTCAGAGCCTTGGGCATCAAAAACCGCCGAAAGAAGTTCTTTATTTAGGCTTATATCTCCTCTTCTCGAAATGGGGAGCGACCATTTAGGAGATAGGAGAGGATTAAGCTGAATTTTTCGATTAAGCTTCTGGCTGTTTCTATCTGGACGCCCATCCGTCATCTCAAAAACAAGCGAGTAGTTCAACGCATTTTGCAGTACTTTTTTTGCTCTAGCTGTTAAGTCATCGTCTGAGAAGCTAAAAGCAAGAGGAGAAACTTCAGGTATATTTATCGAAAAACGTGCGGTTCGAAGAATAGAAGCTAAGCGACTAATTGCCGCTAAAGCTATATCTGAGTCCTGACCAAAATTGGTATCTGACTCATACATGAAACGGGCGGCATCGGACGCAGCCTCGGTTTGCAGTTCCAAAGATAGTTTCTGGCCGGATACAAAGTCCACGCCCCGGAATGTAGCTATGTCATACGCTTTGCCTAGAATAATTAGCAGATTTCTAGGATTGCCTGAAGCCATTTTTACGAAGTTTTCAAATCCCGCGTACAACACTCCTCTACCAGAGGGCGCCTCTTTACAGATTTGAGCAAATAGATCGGAAGCGTAATGGCCGTATGCATTCGAGTAATAATTTTTTGTCCGGGTTTCAGGGTTTATATATGAGCGAGCGTCAACTTGAATACTTTCAGCTAAAGCTAGCGGCTGGGCACCTTTCTTACATTTCTTCATAAATAACAATACATTTAGCTTTTGTATTATTAAGGGGAAGTCTTGAGTCAGTAACTCAGCTATTTGTTCGGCGCTTCGTTGAGCCCCTGGCTTGTCGCTGGTAGCGTTGTAGAGTGCAGAAACGAATGCGTGTACGAATGAACGCTCTGGTGAGGGGCATTTTAGCTTTTCGATGACCTCCGCATAAAAATTGCTATTCGGAATATCCTCGAAACAAAGCGCTGGATTAAATACCTGTCCAGTTGTAGTGGGCGAATTTGGTTTCATCGCAATGTTGGCAGATTGTAGTCTCTTGATTACAAATCTTTTTGCGAAGTCCTGAAATTTTATATCTTCACTTAACAGAATATCGTCAAGAAAGGTCGTCTTGAACTCAGCGCCTTCGCGATTTTCCTCGCCATCGGCCAGAGTCTTTAACGTCTTGACTGCGTATCGCCGGCCTGTTACTCGAAAGGTTGCTAGAGATTCACCATACCGAATGAGTGAGTTTACTACTTGTTGTTGGTGAAGTGAAAAATTCTCTATTTCATCTATCAAATATAATAAAGGTATTTCCGCAAGCTGGGGGTGCCATTTGTGCATTGCCTTACTTATAGGAAGGCAGAGAGAGCCGATAGAAAAGGGCGCCTTCAGTTCAAGATTTCCACTAAACGCCGCATTATTTACCGCTTCGTCAATATTTCGGCGCTGCAATATTACCCAGTTACGAAACTCGTGAATTGTTCGGCATTCGTCAAGTCCGGTTCCGAATAGAGTTGACTTTATTTCATTGAGAAATAAATCGTCATTGAACTCTGACGCTGTGGATGTCAGCTTTATATCGCACAAAGCTTCTAGAACACCCTCTGCGAGTCTTAGTTCTAAATATACGCCGAAGAGTTGCTGCCAGTTTATAGAGATGCCAGAGCTAGCTTCAAATCTGGTAGCATCAACACCTGTTGCTCTTAAGAATACTGCAAGAAATTTTTGTCTTTTTAATATCGATATTCCGCTCTCATTCGGTGAGCGCAATCGAATCACGGGGTAGGAATAGTATCTTAAAAGATGAGTTTTTCCCGTGCCTTTCCCACCGAGTATGAACTTGGAAACTCTAGACTTGGGCTCGATAATGGTATTAATTATCTCAGGTGTGCCCAACTCCGTCCAAAGGGAATTGATCTGCTTGTCAGTGAAGTCTGACGCACGAGCCAGAGTAAAAGGATTTTCTGTGGCCATTTGAGTCCGCCCTTAACGTTACTGTTTATGGTAGCGCACGAATGCAGGTGCCCATGGTATTTGTCCACTTACTGCCCAGAATATCGGTGGAACGTTATCAGGTGTATTGTGTGAGAAACTTATTAATAACTGCCCATTCTTATAACCGAACGGATGATTCGGCCACAGTTTTTTTCCATAATCTTCAGTAAGATCGAACATTTTTTGTCTATCAAACCAGGGAGGACTTGTCGAAAAATAGCGCGAGTCGGCGTCGAAAGCCTTAAACGAGTTGTCGAGCTCGAAAAGACACATCGCTTTTCCATCAAATAGCTTCGACTCGTTTAACTTGGATAAACCTGCAGAAGTAGCGAACAGCGACATAAATCGTATGTCGATCGATGGGTTAGTGGCTTTTATACCACTGAGATACGGCGTTAGATATTCGCTAGCTTGTGTCCCAGACCCAACGATGTCATCAAAAAAGACGAGGCGAGTTATTTTCTTTTCGCGTATATCATAGAGAATCTCGCTTCTGTCTCGGCTCACTTGATAGGTTAAAGCGGCAGCAAGATCTACAAATAAGTCTCTGGATAAGTAATTGACTTGTCTGAAGTAATAAAGCAAATGGGCGCCGCTCTCTGACGGATTGCCTACACCGATGAATCGAGTGCTATTCAACTCGAGTGTGTAAGCATTATCAATAATCCGGTGATCATGCGTGCCGTTAAAATTTCGGCGAATTCTTTGCCGCATAGGAGAGTAGAAGTGGTCTCGGTAAAGAGACTTTAACATTTCCCTCACTAGCCGTTTTCCAAAGTACATATATCTGGAGATTGCAAAGATCGCGTAAAGCTGTTCCTCTGATTTTTCGAGAAAGCTTCCATCAAAATTATTGAGCCAAGCTTCGATTTCAGCCCAGGTCACCTCGCTATCCCAAGCGTGATTGATTAAGGTGCGAATTTTTGACTCTAGTAAAATCTTTTCCATGATTGAAAGGCTCTCACTTTGAGAAGACCAGAACACTTTCTCTTGAGATGACAGATGCGGTTTTATTTCGCTTTGTCATCAATCCCCGAGATTTTATATGATCGATTAAGCTTAGCTCTAATTTTAATCCCAAGGAAGATAGGGTTTGGATGGTGAACTCATCATTCCTCAAGACCTCTTCACATACCTGGTTGTTTCCAGTTACTAGGACGATATGGCCACCTTTTTGGGTGACTCTTGCCATCTCTGTCAGAGCCTGCTTCATTTCGAAAAGATATTGCCGAGTAATAAATGAACGTAGTTCATTTCGAGCGTTGATCTTTATCAAAAGATCCTCGAATGTGTCCGGGAGCTCACCCTCGTACAACTTTTTTCTGATTGCAGGTGCGTGCTCTCGACCGATGGATTTATCTTCCAATGTAGTAAGCTTTGCTGGCTCGACAAAACCAAGCCAATTCAATGAAATACTTGACGCGCGGATATATTTTTGCGCGCTACCATAGGGGGGCGATGTGACTATAAGCGGGACTTGGGAACTGCTGTCCTGCAGGAAATCACTGCTAGAGAGATTTCTCGCGTCGTTACTTATTATCTGTGCAGATTGTCGACTTGGAAGCGCAAAATTTGCCGCGGTTACACGGTCAATATTTGAAAGCGATACTTTTACAAATTCTCCCAGAGGCGATGCTTCTTCTATCCAAGTAAGTCGAGAGTTTATTCTAGCGTTCGTCACATCGCTAAATGTTGGCCTAGTTTTCAAACGTACAGGTACCGAAATGGCTGGATCAGCATTACTAAAGCGTCTAGCAGTTACCGAGAAGCAAACTCTAAAAAAGTCTCTAATTTCGACTTCTTCGATATCCATTACGGCCCGTAGTATTAACTCTAGCGCTTTCTTTCTCTCTGAAGAATACCAGAGATGGCTATTTACTATGGCGATTTCAGGTGCGGACTTATATCGTTTGCACTTGCGCGCGATTTGCTGCAAGACGTCTGTCAAATATGCGCTGTCGTAGTTTTTGGTTTTGACTTTTGTGATGAGCAATGCAAGTGGGTTTGCATCTGCTACATAAGGTAAACATCCTGCTAGCGAAGCCTCCAATGCAACGGTTCCAGAACCGCAGAAAGGATCTAATACCACTTTTTCTTGCTGAAAAAAAACAGACGACCGAATAAAAAAGTTAGCGATATGCGGGATTAGCTTCGCTGGGTATGGATGAATTTGATGTGTAAACTGATCGCCGAGCTTTACCCAATCGACGAGAGACCTAAAATCTACTTCGAGAGGAGTCCCGGTTAGTTGGAAATCGTCCTTTAGGGACATATAGATCGCTGAAGAGTCTAGCGGCGCTTCCCCGGACGTAGATATTGAAGAATTTAGACTCTCCTCTATGGCCAAGACTGAATGTAATGTGCCCAATGTATTGCCTCTGAGTTCTAAAAACGCAACCTTGCGGGGATTATACATTTTGTTGGCATTGCAGACAATTGTAATTTTTGCTTTGTTGTTTGATCAAAAGTATTGCATGCATTTGAAGTTTTTGAAGCTATCGATTGGATTATCTTGTGTTTCGAATTCTGTCCTGGCTTGAATATTTGGAGGTGTGTTGTTCTTTCTTCCGGGCTGGAGTCGAGGGTTGTTTGCGTCTTTGAATAATTAAGTTTATTGTTAATTGGTAATAGTAAGCTGTTGAGGTCGCTTTGCTTTTTAGTTGTGTGTCAATAAACCAATCCAGATGTTTTAGCTTCCATGTCCAAGGGTTGTTTTTATGCCAGCGTTTGGATATTGCGATTTGAATTATTTTTGCTTGGTTTATTTGCCGTTTGCGTGTGGCTTGTGACCCCTTTAGAACCCCGGCGAGGAATATTTCTATACTATATGGGGCGTTCATGCTACGCCTCCAATATATGACGAAACTACATCCGTACGTCTGTGGCCAAGTTCGTAACTGATTATTTTTCGAGCTTCACGATCTTGGTTTTTTTCCAGGTGAAAGTTATTTTCGGAATTAATTGGGGCTGGACGAAGCGTGATTTGCTTGTAGCGTTCGCATGCATAAGCCGCGCGTAATTCGTGGAAGCCTTTCAAACCATGATATTTAAGAAATTTTCGGGCGGGGCGAACGCAACCCTGCAGAAAGTCTCGGTAGTTTTCATCGGGAGATAAAAGGTTCTTGCTGCCTTGAGGCGAAACACTTTGGGCAAAGGTGAGTGCGTTGAGGATGGAATCATCTACCGCGACCCAGCGAGGGGCCGATGCACCTGAGCGCCCACCTTTTGTTCCGTCCTGGATGTTGATTCTACCAATATGTCTAGCTTCACGTGTCAGGCGTGGTATGTCCGCCAAAATCGCCTCACGCAACCGCATACCGGTAGCTCTAGCCAGCTTGGTTATCGCTGCCGCGCGTAGCTGTCCTGCTTTGCAAAGAACGCTCACGATTTGCTTCACCTGATCGCGGTCTTGGCCTTGAGGTATTTTGGTGCGAACACTGGTGCGCCGTTCGCCTAGCGCTTTGCTTGGACTCGGAACCCTCACACCCTGATCACCGCGAAGCGCTTCTAGTGTTCGGTTGACGCTAGACAATCGGTTTTGCGCGGTCGCGATGGCGAGCGCGCCAAGCTCAACTTGGTTTCGGAGATGGCTGGCGTAGTTCATTAGCGTCTGCCGATCTATCTGTCGAGCATCGTTGAATCCAGGTCCATCGTCTGATCGGCACCATCGCACAAACGCCTGCCAGCGATCACTGTGTGCTTTGACCGTGCCGTAATGCCCGTCGCCAAATAGATCTCGCAATGCCTGCGGCCCGGCATAACTTAGCTGCCGTCCATAGCCAAAATTCCGCCCATCCCGTCTACCGACCAACGCCATGATCAAACTCCTCTCGAAGCCAAACGTTTGAAGTCTTTCCCCACGTCATCCCGCCAAGAATGTTGAGTGTTATCAGGGATCGAGGCCCCTGCGACCTGTGAGGGTTGTCCACTAACGCAGGACTGGCGGCTCCTTACGGCCGGGAGCTTGGGCATCTCATGATCTGGCCTCCTGAACACTTCCGAAGAAGTGGGCGGGTAGAGGCTGCATTGGCTGACGAGACTAATGCCGCGAGATCCTGATTCGGGTGAAGGCAGTGAAGCGATGACCGGGGCATGCCTGACTGTCAGTCAGGTGCAGTCCATTCCCTGGGCTGCGGCACCATCATCGGCATCGCTGTTGCTGGTGACTTCGGTGTTTGTCACGCCGATTGTCACGAGGGGAAATGCCGCAATGCCTTGTACGAGTTGGGCTGCAGCAGCGGTAGGAGCGCCCGTCTCTTTCCGGGAGAAAGAGACGGGCGCAGGTTGGCGCAGTGAAATGGCCAAGCGGAAAGGTTGCTGCAGGGCAGCTGGGTAGGGGGATGTATTTGCCGCAATGGCAACGATCTGAAGTAGGCATCCATCACTCGGTGAGTGACCGTGCGAGCCGCCGGACGCTAATCGCACTTTGGGAGAACCACCACGGTGTGGCGTAGCCTTAAAGGTTCTGGCTACCTGGGTTGCTGTCAACGACAGCGCTTTGCCCGATCCTTTCTACGCCTGTGGATAATTTGGGTCAAGGCTCGAATTTTCAGGAGTTCTGCGGCGGTGGATGAAATGATCCACCGGTGGAAATCTGTGGTTTTCCACAGACAGTTGCGTGGGTTTTAGATTTTTTAAGTGAGGTCCATCCAAACAGGGCGGCTTTGCAGCCCTGTTTGGATGGACCCGCGTGGACAAGCGGATCACTGAGATATAAAGACCGAGCGCTTACTCGGTTGCGCCACGTTTTGCTTTTAGGCGAGTGACGTTCGCGCCGGTCTGGTTCGCGAATTCGTGTGGAGTGACGCGTTTCTGTTGGTTGGCCGAGCTCCACCAGTTCTGTGTACGTTTGCGCTCGTTGTGGATTTGCCGTTCAATCACCTATTCTGATCGCGCGTCTATGCGTCGCAACGAGTTGTTAATGATGGTTTCAGGGGCGGGCTTCAGGAAGTGGAATCGCTTATGAAGAGAAATTGAGTTTACGCCGACCCCGTCGTTCTAGCAGCTTCTGATCTTGGGCTATCATCGCTTCTGTTGGGACCACTGACAGCATCCGGACTTGAGAAATAATATGGATTTAGAACAAGCATTTCACGAGGCAGCTCATGCGGCCGAAGCAGCGGTTACTGCAGCAATGGGGAAATACAAGTCTGGAAATGTTACCGATGAAGATGATCTTACCGGAGTCTTGATCGGCAGGTTAGATTCTGCGTTTGACCAAAGCTATGGCGGTATTAATTGGTCATCATCTATCCTGCGTCATCGCAAAGGAATTGCAGCACAGGAGCGCAGGGTTGGAGCTGATATGCTTATTCATGTCTCTCTGAACACACCCGGCCTTACATACTCAAAAGGAGTTTTGATCCAAGCTAAGCGTGTTGAGCCCAATTCCTTAATGAGTGTAGCTGAGCATAACGAGTTGACGGCTCAATGCGGAAAAATGCTTGCAGTCTCTCCTGCGTCTTTTGTTTTTGACTACGCGAAAACCGGAATGCGGTGCGCTTCAGCAAATAGGATCTTTGGGTCTAATACGCGCGAGTTGCACTCCGCTTGCAATCTGACCCCATATCGGTTCTTTCTAGAACTCTTTAGATGTACGATTGGTGACCAAAAAATAGATTCAGCAATAGTTGATAAATTGAATGTACCTGAGGGAATACATCTAACTGGTACGGTCGAATCACCTCGTCAGCGGAGAAGGATGCAATAGCATTCTGAGTAGCTGGAAGCGACGCAGTCAGTACCCTTGCGCGCAGGATGTGGTGTATAGCGGAAGGGTCTGTGCTTACTCAGTTGCGCCACGTTTTGCTTTGTAGGCGAGTGACGTTCGCTCCGCTCTGGTTCGCGAATTCGTGTGGAGTGACATGCTCTGTCGGTTGGCCTCCAGGTACCGGCTCCACCAGTTCATGATCAGCCTGCGCTCCTCTATGAACTCGGCCTTGTGGATGTAAGCGGCACGGACGTTGTTGCGTTCCTTGTGGCTCATCTGCCTTTCAATGGCGGTCTCGGACCACAGTCCTGACTCGATCAGTGCGCTGCAGGCCATCGAACGAAACCCATGCCCGCAGATATCGGTTTTGGTGTCGTATCCCATCGTCCGAAGCGCGTTGTTCACGGTATTTTCGGACATGGGCTTCCAGGGTTTGGCATCGCCTGCAAACACCAGGTCGAATTTGCCGGTGAGGGCGTGGATCTGTTCAAGCAGGGTCACGGCTTGCGGCGATAAGGGTACAAGATGGATATCCCCTGCCATCTTCGTACCCCTTGTGGAAAAGGGTACTCCCTCCAGCGCTGGCCGAGTGTCTGGGATTTCCCAGGTGCCGCGCTTGAGGTCGAACTCGCTCCAGCGTGCGAAACGCAGCTCGCTGGATCGTACAAACACATGCAGCGACAGCATGACCGTCAGCCGTGTAAGTGTCCGGCCTTTGTAAGTGTCGATCCGTTCCTGTAGTTCAGGCAGTCGCGATAAGGGTAGAGCGGGACGATGTACCACCCGCGGGGCTTTGATCAAGCCTTCGAGGTCGTAAGCAGGGTTTGCAGTGATAAGCCGGAGGCGCTTTGCCTCGCGCATAATGCTCTGTAGGTAGTTTTGTACCCTTAAAGCAACGTCTATCGTTCCGCGCTTCTTGATTGCTTCCAAGGGCTGCATCAGGTCATGGGTGTCTAAGTCGACAATGGCGCTTGCGCCGATCAGCGGGAATACGTGGGTTTTGAGGCGGCTCATCACTGTCTTGGAATGGCCTGGTGCCCACTTGGCCGACATTTCCGTATGCCAGTCGAGCGCAACGCTTTCAAAGGTTCTGCCTTTGATTACGGCTACCGCCTTGGCTTGGTGCTTGGTCTCTATAGGATCAACGCCATCCGCCAGCATTCGCTTGACTTCCAAGCGCTTGCGGCGCGCATCGGCGAGGCCAATGACGGGGTAGTTGCCGAACGAGGTCAGTCCTTCCCGTCCGTCAGGTTTGACGTAACGGAGTCGCCAGCCTTTGCGGCCATTGGGTTGGACTAGGAGGTAGAGGCCATCGCCGTCGAAAAGCTTGTAGGCGCGGTCTGTAGGTTTTGCCAAGCGGCAAGCTGCGTCGGAGAGCGGAGCTGTGGTGCGCGACATAAGGGTACTCCCTTTTATCGAAGTGACCTGTATCCCAAACTCTACCCTTAAAACGGTTGGAATCCACCAGTTTCTGACGGAAACCGATGGAACGCTAAAACGAAAAAACCCGCCAGAAGGCGGGTTTTTCGGGGGTTCTAGAGATTTTGAAAGCCTTCTCTGGAATCTTATATGGTGCCGGCACCAGGAGTCGAACCCGGGACCTACTGATTACAAGTCAGTTGCTCTACCAACTGAGCTATACCGGCGTGTGGGCGACGATTATAGCGATTGGGCCAGTTCTGTAAACCCCTGAATTCTGACTATTTTTGCACGGGGTTTGGCTTGGGCACGGTGCGGCGGAGAAGTCGTTTGTTCAGGGCTCGTCAGGTGCGGTTGTTTTTGCAAGGCGTGGCGTTGGACTTTGGCCTGTCGGCGCGTTCACGAACGGTGGTGTTATCCAGGAACAACAGCGGGTGAAGTTTGTGTCGCGCTGTACACAATTGCTCGCCCATCACCGCCTTGAATTCGTTGGTTATGTCGTTTCGCTCAGGCGCTTATGCACAATGGGAAGGACGAGGCGGTCGGCATCTTGCGATTTTGTGACAGCTTTCTCGTTTGCTCGCAAATGCCTGTTTTCATGGTTTTTTATGCATGTGAACAAAAAATGACCACCCTTCGTTCGGTCAGGAAATCGCGGGTTGCTTGGCGCCGCGTAGATTCCATCAACAGAGTTATCCACAGGCTGTTTCGCTTCAATAACGCTCTGCAAGCACCATCAGGTTTCGTGGGGTCAGGAGCGATTCGCAGAAAGTGCCAAGACGAACGTTGTAGCCTTTTTGCATGAGGAAAAGTGCTCGATCCAGGACCAGCCACAGCTCCAATGGCCGTCGGAAAAGGCCTCGCACCAATTCCAGGTTGCGCACTTCGGCCAGGCGTTGATGGCCGGCCTGTTCTAATGCAGTCCAATCAGGCGAACCGACTGTGGATAAGTCCTTCAAGGCTGCCAGATCGATGCAGTATTGGGCGAAGGATTTTTCCAGCCAGGCGCTTGGTAGCGAAGGGGTAGGCAGGTACTCATCGCATCCTCTGATTTGCCGCTGCAGCAGGTCGAAGCCCAGGCGCCAGGCCATGGAGTGGTCTCGTTGCCGTCGGATGCGAGCACCCGCAGTGACGGTTTCTGTCAGGGGTAGAGCGAGGTCGTCGAGCGATAGCTGTAGGGCGGAGTCTTTGGCGGCGTCGGACAGTGGTTGATAACACTCAGTGCTGATGCGGTTGTAGCAGCACGGTGCGACAGCCAGTTGTGCGCAGCCGGTGGCGCTCGCCAATTGCATCAGCCGCACATGCAGGTCGCCGCAGGCGTGCAAGGCCACCGGTGTGTGTTCGGGGGAGATCGCCAGGGCCGCGCTCGCGGCCAGTACATCCTGTTGCAGATGTGTGGCGGGTAGGTGGTGGCGCTGGCTCAGTTGCTGGCCGCTGGCGACCAGGGCTGGGTCGTATTCCAGGCTCGTCAGTTTTTGCGCATCCTGCAGCAAGCGTCGACCGAGGTGGCCTTTGCCAGCGCACCAGTCCAGCCAGTGGCTGGGTTCGGTGGCGAAGCGCAGGCGGCTGGCGAAGGCTTCGATCTGTTGCCATTTGCGGCCGGGCACGTCGACGTTGAGACGATGACCGGGTGCTCTCAGCTCGGCGGCTGGCAACTCTGCGATTGCACTCAGTTCGCGGGAAATGGTCGCCAGTTCCGGGAAGGGCGCTGGCGCGTCTTCTATGAGCCACGGCTGATGATGGTCGTTTTCCGCCTCCTCCAGTGAACGCTGGCGTAGCCAGTGGGCCAATGCTGGGTAGGCGGTTTCCCAGGGCAGGTGCAGGTGGGTGAAGGGGCGCGGTTTCCACAGCGCCTGGTGCGCCGTGAGGAAAGTATCCAGCGCCGTGAAACGGGCGAGCAACGCTTCGCCCGTCAGCACGTCGCCGTCAGCGTCCTTGGCAGGCATCGACGCGCAACCAGCGCTCCAGCTGTTTGAAGCCTTGCACCAGCAGGAACGCCATCAACAGGTAGAACATGCCGGCCGCGAAGAAGATCTCCACCGGCAGGTAGGTCCGGGCAATGATGGTGCGGGCCATGCCGGTGAGTTCCAGCAGGGTCACGGTACTCGCCAGGGCACTGGCCTTGAGCATCAGGATCACTTCGTTGCTGTAGGCCGGCAGGCCGATGCGCGCGGCGCGGGGCAGCATGATGTAGAACAATGCCTTGGGCCGCGACATGCCCAGGGCCCGTGCGGCTTCGATCTCGCCCTTTGGGATGGCCTGGATCGCGCCGCGCAGGATCTCGGCGATGTAGGCGGCGGTGTGCAGGGTCATGGTGACCGTGGCGCACCAGAACGGATCGCGCAAATACGGCCACAACGCGCTGCTGCGCACGGCATCGAATTGCGCCAGGCCGTAATAGACCAGGAACAGCTGAACCAATAACGGCGTGCCACGGAAAAAGAAGATGTAGGCGTAGGGCAAAGCCCGCACGTACCACAGTCGCGAAGAGCGGGCGATGCCCAGTGGAATCGCCAGCAGCAGGCCAGCAATCACCGCGATGGCCACCAGCTCCAGGGTCAGCGTGGCGCCTTGGGCCAGCTTCGGCAGCCACTTGATGATGACGTCCCAGTTCATTGGGTGCTCCTGGTAAAGCCTCGGGCGGCGCGCTGTTCCAGCAGGTGCATGCCGATCATGGCTAGCACCGTGAGGCCCAGGTACATGAACGCTGCCACCATGTAGAAGAGGAACGGTTGCTTGGACACGGTCACGCCGATTTCCGCGTGGCGCATGATCTCTTCCAGGCCGAGCACCGAGACCAGCGCGGTGTCCTTCATCAGAATCATGAACAGGTTGCCCAGGCCGGGCAGGGCGATGCGCCACATCTGCGGCATGATCAATCGGGTGAAGATCCGCCACTTTGATAGGCCAAGGGCGACGCCCGCCTCACGGTGGCCCTTGGGAATCGCCAGGATCGCGCCGCGAAACACTTCCGTGGCGTAGGCGCCAAAGCACAGGCCCAGGGCAATGACGCCCGCGGCGAAGGCGTCGAGGGTAAGATCGGGGTTGCCGAAATACTCGCCCAGGGCACGCAGCAAGTTGACCGTACCGAAGTAGATCAAAAGCACCCAGAGCAATTCCGGGATGCCGCGAACCAACGTCGAATAGGTGCCGCCCAGCCATTGCAGCGGTTTGTACGGCGAGGTCTTGGCCAAGGCGCCGAGCAGGCCGAGCACCAGCCCCAGGCAGAGGGCCGTCAGCGCCAGTTTGACGGTCATCAGCGCGCCGGCGGCGAGCGCCGGGCCGAATCCGTAGAGATCGATCATCATGGGTAAGAATTCATATCGCGGCAGGCTTTGCTAGGGGCCGGCGCTGCCAGGGTGCATCGCCGGCCAGGCACGTCAGCATCAATAGATGCTGAACGGGAAGTACTTGTCGTTGATCTTTTTATAGGTGCCGTCAGCAATGATTTCCTTGAGGGCGGTGTTCAGCTTGGTGCGCAGTTCATCGTTACCCTTGAGCACCGCGATGCCGATCTTGTCGCCTTCTACCACCGGGTCCCCCTTGAATTCATAACCACGGCCGGCCTCGGTTTTCAGCCAGTCGTAGTTCGCGTATTTGTCCGCCAGGATCGCGTCGACGCGGCCGGAGGTCAGGTCCAGATAGGCATTTTCCTGGGTGTCGTAGAGCTTGGCGGTGATATCGCTGCCCAGTTCGTCTTCCAGCCAGGTACCTGCGAGGGTAGAACGCTGTGCCCCGATGACCTTGCCCTTGAGAGACTCTTTATCGGTTTTGAACTCGACGTTTTTCGGCGCGATGAATTGCAGTTTGTTGGAGTAGTACGGGTCGGTGAAGTCCACCGCTTGCTTGCGTTCTTCGTTGATCGACAGCGAAGAAATCAGGAAGTCGAACTTCTTGGCCATCAGGGCGGGGATGATGCCGTCCCAGTTGGAGGTCACCACTTCGCACTCGACTTTCATCTTGGCGCACAGGGCGTCGCCGATGTCTTTGTCAAAGCCCACGACCTGGCCGCTGGCGTCCTTGTTGTTGAACGGCGGGTAGGCCGCTTCGATGCCCATCTTCAGTTTATCGGCCGCCATGGCGTTGGCCGAGAACACCAGGCTGACGGCTGCGGCCAGCAGGAATTTTTTGTAGATATGCATGTGTACTGCTCCGTTAGCGGTTGCTGGACATGAATTGTTTGCAGCGCGCCGAAAGCGGGTTTTCGAAGACCTGCTGTGGCGATCCTTGCTCCTCGACCAGGCCTTGATGGAGAAACACCACTTCGCTGGAAACCTGACGGGCGAACCCCATTTCGTGGGTCACCAGCAGCATGGTACGACCTTCTTCGGCCAGGGCGCGGATCACACTAAGTACTTCCTGGACCATTTCCGGGTCAAGGGCGGAAGTGGGCTCGTCGAACAGAATCACCTTGGGCTGCATCGCCAGGGTACGGGCGATGGCCGCGCGCTGTTGCTGGCCACCGGACAGCTCGGCCGGGTAGGCGTGGCGCTTGTCGGCGATGCCGACCTTGGCCAGCAGGGCCTCGGCCACCTCGACGGCTTCGGCCTTGCTTTGGCCGAGCACCCGGCGTGGCGCTTCGATGATGTTGTCGAGCACGCTCATGTGTGGCCAGAGATTAAAGTTTTGAAACACAAAACCGATCTCGCTGCGCAGGCGGTTGATCTGTTTGCCGTCGGCGGCCACCAGTTCACCGTTTTTCGCCGCCTTGAGCTTGAGTTCCTCGCCGGCCACCAGAATCTGCCCCTGGTTGGGGTTTTCCAGCAGGTTGATGCAGCGCAGGAACGTGGATTTGCCGGAACCGGAGGAGCCCAGGATCGAGATCACATCGCCGTCGCGGGCGGTCAGCGAGACGCCTTTGAGCACCTCCAGCTGGCCGTAGCGTTTGTGCAGGTTGCGGATTTCAAGCGCGGGCGTGGCCTGGGCCATATGCGGTCCTCATGGTGTGTGCTCCCTTGCTGTTGGCGGCCTTCCTTGGCGAGGCGGCCAAGCTAGCATGCGTCCGAATGGCCGCCAACAGTGCTGCGGGTGGTAAACCGGGGATGTGCGGCAGGTTGTCGCATGGGCGCAGCAGTCTGTCGCGCCTTCAACAACCCAACGGCCGTCTGAATCCTGCTTACCGGTGAAAACCCGGGGAGTCGCGTAAAAAAAGGCGCGATGGTGCCAGCTTTGGACGGGGGTTGGAAGGGTTAATCGGATGAGCGTGTTGCTGTGCTTTGAGGGGGTTCTCGGTTTCCGTTCATCGCCAATAGATCTAAACCTTGGCGTGTAACCACAATCAAAAGAGAACTCATGAGCTGTTTCCAGTACCTGGAGTCCTCGCCATGAAGCATAACCATTACTTTTTGCTGCCCTTCCTTCTGCTCGGCGCGCTGTTGTTACCTATCATGCTCAACGCCACGAGCCTGGCCCCGGTAGACAGCGCCGGCGTGCAGGTCCAGCCGCAACAACAGAACGGCATCAGCTACTTGTCCGGCGGCATTGGCGAGGATGAAGCCCGGGCCATCGGGCAGGCCCAGGGCTACAACCTGCACATGACGTTCGCGATTGGCCCGGAAAACAAATACATCCCGGATGTGCATGTCGTCGTCCAGAACGCAGCGGGGCAAGCGCTGCTGACGCTGGACGAGGCGGGACCGCTGGTTTACGTGCAGTTGCCGCCGGGCAAGTACACCGTAGTGGCGACCCGCAACGGCGAGGCGCGGCGCGACACCGCCGACGTTGGTAGCGGCGCCGCACGCAAGCTGGTGTTCCATTGGAACGGTGACGAATAGCCGGTCGGCTTATTCGCTGATCGGTTCTTCCATCGACTGGCGATAACGGTCCAGCGCCTCGCTGAAGTCCTTGATGAACTCCGGAGTGCTGAGCCAGCGCTGCGCCGTCTCGCGGTCCATCTCGTCGACCCACATGCGGTAATCCACCAGCATGTCGGCCGCCAGGTTGGTGGCTGCCATGCTTTCGTTTTCAGCGTTCTTCAGATCCAGCAAGCCTGGGCGTTCGCTGATCATCACGCTCAGGGACGCGAGCAGCGTGTCGAGCATTTCGCTACGGCTGATGGCCTCGGCTTCGCGCAGTTTGGCAAACAACTCCAACACATAGACCGGTGGTTGTGCGGTGGCGTGGGCCGGGTCGCCGTACATCGGGATGGATTTACGTCCACTCATGCGGATCTGCTTGGCTTTATCTTTGGCGCGCTTGGCACGTTTTTGCTGCTTGTTCGGTGAGGCCATTGGGCTTCGGTTTCCAATTCGTTAGGGGAGGAGCGTGCCCGGCTCAGTCGATTCTCGGCACGGTAAAGCAGAATTCGCTGCCCTGGCCTGGCTGGCTTTCGGCGTACAGTTTACCGCCATGGGCCTGGACAATCCCCTTGGAAATATACAATCCAAGACCGGTGCCATTCGGGTTGCCCTCCTTGGTCGTCCAGTAGCGCTCGAAAACATGAGGCAGCTGCTCTGGCGCAATCCCTTCACCGGTGTCGCGGACGCTGAATACGATCTCGTTACCAACGGACATCGCACTGATGCCCACGGAGCCTTCCTGAGGTGTGAACTTGATGGCATTGCCAATCAAGTTGGACAACACCTGGAACAACCGCTCGGGATCGGCATTGATCTTCAGGTTGGGTTCGGCATGGAAGGACATGTCGATGGCCTTGGCGCTGGCCAGCGGCGTCAGCAGCGAGCATGCGTCTTCGAATATCTGGCTGACGTCCATCGGCTGGGGGGTGATGGTGTAGCGCCCAGCGTCGATGCGCGACGTATCGAGCAGGTCTTCCAACAGTGCGTTCATGCGGCTGGCGGCCTGTTGCATGGTATCGATGGCTGAGGCAATGCGTTTTGAGCTGTGGGAACCGTCAGAGCTGAAAGCCTTTTGCATCATGCCGCAGAGCATGGAAATGACCGTCATGGGGTTGCGCAGGTCATGGGAGACCACGGCCACCAATTCATCGCGAGCCTGCACGGCCTGGCGCTCCTTGAGCACCTGCCGGGCCAGGTCGTTTTCCAGGGCTGAGCGCCGCAGGTCATTGGCCGCGAACAGGTCGCCGTGGGTCCATTTCGTGCTGATGCCGGCCATCTCGACTTTCCAGATCTCGAAGGACGTCCGGGGGCGCAGGCGCAGGCCGGTCTCGCTGTTTTCCAGGTCCAGCGGTTTTTGCGGATCGCCGCTCCATTGGATGGTTTGCTTGACCTCGGGGCGAAACCACAGCACGCCGTTTTCCACAGGCTTGGGCAGGTGGATCGCCAGCACGCCGCTCGCCACGTCTTGATAAGCCTGGGCCGCAGGGAAAACGCTGCTTAGATTGTGATGAGAGAACACCGGCTCGCCGGTCTCCAGAATCCATTTGTGCAGCTCGCGGATCTGCTCCGGTTCCGGGCATTGGCCGTGGCGGTGCAGTTTGTTGTCCTCGAAGATCGCGACGCCGGTGGCGCCGGTCAGGTCCATCAGCCGTTGTGGATCATGGGATAAACCATCAAAGACATTGTCGCTGGACGCTGCCATGACGGTGGCGAGGACCTTGAGGTCTTCAAGCTTGGCGTCACGTTGGCGAGTCAGTTCCAGGGCTTCCATGGCGCTGATCTGCAGCGACAGCACCTGGCCGATGGTCTGGCAGGCCATGCGCATTTCATGGGGGACAAGCAGCGGCTGGCGGTTGCCACAACTGATCAGTCCCCACAAGCGCTCGCCTTCCATCAGTGAGATGCTCATGGACGAGAGCACGCCCATGTTTTTCATGTATTGGCGGTGGATCGGCGAGACGCTGCGCAGGGTGGAAAAACTCAGGTCCAGTGGTGCCTGGGTGTCAGGCCGCAACGGCGGCACCAGGGGCACGGGGGTGTAGTCGGCATTGGGGATGATGCGCAGCCAGTTGGTGCGGTACAGCTCGCGGGCCTGTTCCGGAATGTCCGACGCCGGGAAAAACAGACCTTTATAGAGCTCCATCGAGGGCGCACTGGCCTCGGCGATCACTTGCCCGTGGCCTTCCTCTTCGAAGCGATAGATCAGCACGCGGTCGTAGCCAGTCATGGCTTGGATTTCCCGAACGCTGATTTCGTACAGGGCCTGGAGCGTTTTTGCACTTTGCAGGCGTTGCAGCATGCGGCCCATGTTGGCCTCGCCACTGACGCCTTCGGGGCGGTAGTCGCTCAGGTGCTGCTCCAGTTCGACGATCAGGGCGCCCTGGTAACGATGAATCAACGCGTCAAAGCGCTGCTGGTTCGCGACGATCGCGACGGGCAGGTTGTCGCTTCCCACATCGGCGCGACAGGCGACCAGAATCGCTTCGGCCTGTTCCGGGCCGAACAGTGCATCAAGCGTCTGGCCCAGTAGCCGGTGGGGGTCGTGCCCCATCAACTGCAACACGTTAGCGCTGACCTGGCGGACCACGAAGTCGGGCTCGGACAACATCAACAGCACGCCGTGAGGCTGGATGGCCCCGGGGAAGCGGATCGGTTCGTCTGCGCAGTTGGCCAGCAGTTCTTCGAAGGCTTCCTGGTTTTCCGGGTTCATAACAGTACCTTTTGGCTGTCCAGCCAGCGTTCAAAATGAGTAAACGTCGCTTTGGCGGCGCGTGTGACTTCGAGCGTCTGGGCGTCGCCAAGGTTCCTGTCGTCCAGGTACTGGAGGAAATCTTTCCAGCGTCGGCCGGTGAGCTCGCCATACACATTGAGGAAGGCTGCTCCGCTAGAGGCGTCAAGCCCCAGCTTCTCGGCCACCCTACGCCGCAGGATCTGCCCCCCGAGCGTTGCGCCTTCCAGCACATAGGACACGCCGAGTGCGGCGGCACGGGAGTCGATCAGCGGCAACGCCTGACAGGTGGGCAGCGCTTCGATAGCGGCTTCTTCCAGACCCAGTGCCGTGAGATCCGCCCGCAGCACCGGAAGTTTGATCCGTAGGGATTGGTCCAGCCCGGTCGGCGTCAGTGCAAGTACATGAAGACGTTGTTCCAACGGTTGATAGAAACCGTAGTAGGCCGCCATCAGGCGCCGATACAGATCGAGGTCCAGTTGTTCGGAGAAAAACGGCAGGCGTTTTTCCAAGGCGATGTGCAGTTCAGCGGTTTCGGTCCGCAATGCCTGGATCAGAGAGGGATGTGGTGCGGCTGATGACATGCAGGACAGGGTTCTTTGACTGGAGCGTTGCTGAAAAAAACGCATAAATCTTACATGGGTTTTTGGGTATGCAGTCATCGGGTGTCGGGCCTCATTTCCTCAAGTCGCGCCCGTTCGCGTTCCAGCTCATTACACAGCTCTTCTTCCGAGGGGAGTACCAACTTGTATTGACTGGCGAACAATTGCTCATTGCCCTGCAATACGGAGTAACGCACCACCGATTCATCTTTCTGGGCACACAGAATGATGCCGACGGTGGGTTTGTCATCGGGGCCGCGCTTGAGGTCGTCGTAGAGGCGCACATACATGTCCATCTGCCCGATGTCCTGATGGCTCAGTTCGCCACGCTTGAGGTCGACGATCACAAAACACTTGAGCAGATAGTTGTAAAAGACCAGATCGAGGTAGAAGTCTTTGCTTTCGGTACTGATACGTTGCTGGCGGGCGATGAAGGCGAAGCCCTTGCCCAACTCAAGCAAGAAACCCTGTAGCTGGTCAATCAGGGCTTGCTCCAGCTCCGTTTCCAGAACGGTGCCGGCATTGGGCAGGCCGAGGAACTCCAGCACCACCGGATCCCTGACGATATCCCTGGGACCGAGGTTCAGTTCCTTGAGATTGACGAGGGCCTCCTGCTCCACCGCGGGCCTGTCGCGGCTGGCCAGCAGGCGTTCGTAATAGAAGGTGCCGATCTGGCGTTCGAGGGCGCGGGTGGACCAGTTTTGCGCTGCAGCCTCGTTCATATACCAACGGCGTGCATTTTCATTTTCGACACGGAGTAGCAGGCGATAGTGGGTCCAACTTAATTCGTGACGCAGTGCGTCACACATTGGAAATGCCTGATAAAAAAGTCGCATATAGCGCAGATTAGAAGCATCAAACCCCTTCCCAAACCGCGCCGTCAGCACCTTCGCCAGCGACGGCAGCAGACGTTTTCCATAAGCCGCCCGTTCGGCGCCTCCTTGTTCGAACTCAATGATATGTCGCCCGATCTGCCAGCATGTTTGCACCTGGAGCGTATCGACGGCGCGCAAGACCTTCTGGCGTGCCTGCTGGATCAGTTGGCCGAGTTCACTGATCAGTGGCGCGAGGTGCGGGTCGTCTTGAGGTGAAATTGAAGTCATCGATGTGTCCAGCCATTGAGAGGGGGCGGACCCAAAGCATGCTCCAGGGGAAGTTTTGATGATGCAGGACGGGGCTGATTGGCCTGGAGGAAAAAAAGCTGATTCATGCAGGACGGATTTGACGCCGCCCTATGTCGATTGACCCTGGCTTGTAGGAGCTATCCCAGGAGGTTGTCGTCCAGCGCAAGCGCCTTCACCACAAAAGCGCTTGACGGGATGACGGTCAGATCGAGCCTTGGGCCAGTGCCTGGGACGCGGCCACATAATCCGCCTGGAATTGCTTGCTCTCGACCCAGTCCAGCGCGGTCTGCTCATCGACGCCGGTGGTCATGCGCCGATATTCGATCAGGGCGGTAATGATGAAGTCAGTGGCTTCCTCCTCACCTTCCTGTTCCAACACCAGCGACAGCAGTGGATGTGCCAGGAAGGTTACGCACATGGCTTGCTGGCTGATCTTTTCAGCAGCCTGCATGGCTTGAAACAATTCCGACAAATCTACTGTCTCCAAATCGATGCGCTCATCGTTCGGATCGAGGAAATCGTTCGGCGCAGCGGCGCGTTGAATCCGGTTCTTCTTGGCTTTCGCCTTGGCGCGCTGGTTGCGCTTCTGCTGTTTTTCTGCCGATGACATGGTCAGATTCCTGACATGAAAAATAAGGCCACCTATCCTACAGCTTCATGGCGAGCGCTTCGAATCTCAATCCACCACGAACAAGGTTGCGCCCAGCGAAGTTGATGAGCGATGAGGCTCGGCCTGGTCGGCCACCTGATAGCTCATGCCAGGCTTGAGCACGAACTGTCGCCCGTCCTCCAGCTCAGTGTTCAACTCACCCTTCAGGCAAAACAGAATGTGCCCCTTGATGCACCAGTGATCGGCCAGATACCCCGCCGTGTATTCAACCATCCGTACCCGAATGTTCCCGAACTGCCGGGTGCGCCAATAGGCGGTTCCGGTGACGCCTTTGTGTTCGGTGGGTTCGATGGTTGACCAATCGGTGGTGCCAAAGGGGATGCCGGTGATGTCCATGTCGACTCGTCTGTTGGGGGAGTGGCGATGGACGAATGTAGCCGAGTCGGTGGGGCGGGGGGAAGAAATCGCCGAAAACAGGTGTTTTGACGGTTGTCTTTCTGGTCCTGTATGACGTTCTAAATCCTGTCCTGGAAGTTGGCCTGATGAGCTATCCAGTCATGGATATAGCTCAACACTAGCTGGGCCCCTTCTCGGTTTCTACCAACTCAATAGGACGTTGGCCATCCAAGTAGATGTTCGGTTGTTCCATCCACTTGAATGCCTTGCCGCGATCTCCGCGGATTGGGATAACCAGTTCGAGGACCTGCTGTAGTAAGTCGGGGCGTGCATACCAGGACTCTGGTTTCACCGTTGCTTTTCGTCCGGGGATCACTCGAGGTAGCTGACAGGTGGCAAGTTCTGCGTGGGTGATGTGAGTTCGTACCCAATGAGCCAGTTCGGCTAGCTCGGTATTGGGAATTCGCTCGTGGCTTGTCGTGGGAATAACTAAGCCCACCCGGACGGATGTGTATTGACGAATCATCTGGAGGGCCGGGGCGATATCGGTGTCGTTTGTGACGAAGACAGCGTGATCAATCGCCCCGGCGATCGCGTCGTGATAGGCCTGTAGCGACAGATTCACGTCGCTCTGTTTTTCCTCGACCTTCCAGGCCTGGATTTCTTCGCATTCACGAGGGGCACGATTCGGATGGCTGGCATCGACAACCCTTACCTTCATCCTGTTGACCGCGTAATAGCCCTCCACCAAGTCAATGCGGTCGCCGTATAGCTTGCGTAGGGCAGTATGATAGCGGGCTTGAGATGAAACGGAGTCCGGTGCTCGCGCCACGGTTTCAATGATTTTGGCGGTAAAGAATTTTATCGAGGGGCGATCAAGCAGGGTTGATTGCCTGATGACGTTGTTACTGTCCTTGACCAGCACTGACGGTAAGAGATGCTTTTCAAAAAGTGATAGCAGGTCGAGCCATTTGTAGGCGGTTCCTTTCAGGCAACCGTAGTAGAAGTTGTAGCCGTCGATGTAGATACGGGTGCGCAGAGGTTTGAGCTCGGGCGGTCCCTGCATATCTCATGCTCCAGAAACGAAAAAACCGGCTTGCGCCGGCTTTTTCCCCCTCCAACCAGATGGTCAGGCCACACCGGTCACGAGGGTTAGTTGTTGGGCGCAGTATTACGCAGATTTTGCGTTAAACGCAAATTTGATCACGGTATGGGGGGCCGTTCGGACCAGCGTTGAGGCAGAGCTTAATCGCTCGTCACGCCGCGATCAAAGCAGGAAACGAGCCGCAACACTTATTCCGGGTTGGGCTTTGGGTGGGCTGTCATAGGCGCCAAACAGGGCAAGCAGATAGAGCAACAAATCCCACGCAATAAAAAACCCCGATCAATTTCTTGATCGGGGTTTTCGGTATTTTGGTGCCCAGAGACGGAATCGAACCGCCGACACGGGGATTTTCAATCCCCTGCTCTACCGACTGAGCTATCTGGGCAACGGGGCGCATTAAACGGGTTTTTCAGGGGGTCGTCAAGCACGTTATCAAAAAATATTTAATTATTACCGTCGCTTACGATCCGCCCCGGTGCTGAGCGGCTTATTCGGAGGGCGGCACGTAACCTTCGGCCTTGGCGTATTCTTCGCCGGAAAAGAACTTGTCCATCTCGCCTTGAAGGTATTTGCGGTCTTCGGCGTTCATCATGTTCAGGCGTTTTTCGTTGATCAGCAGGGTCTGGTGTTTTTGCCAGTCGGCCCAGGCCTTGGCCGAGACGTTGTCGTAGATATCCTGGCCTTTGGCGCCCGGGAATGGTGCGCGCTCCAGGCCTTCGAGTGGTTCTTTGTACTTGCGGCACATGATGGTGCGGGTCATGACGACTCTCCTGCGTTCAATACGGCGGCCGCGCGTTCGAGCAAGGTTTTGACCGGGGCGGCAAGGCCCAGGCGCGGCGGGGTGGCGAGGTTATACCAGAGCCAGTCGGCCTCGGCCACGTGATGGCCGGTTTCCCGGACCCGGACCAGCCAGGGTTCGATCGCCAACTGGAAGTGGCTGAAGGTGTGCACCAGGCTTGGCATTTCCTGTTGCTTGCCCAATTCCAGCGAGTGCTGCAACGCCAGATGCTGCAAGTCGTCGAGGTCGTCGAGTTCCGGCAGGCTCCACAGGCCGCCCCACAGGCCGGTGGAGGGGCGACGGTAAAGCAGGATCGCGCCTTCGCGGTTGGCCAGTATCGGCATCAGGGTGCGTTTTTTCGGCACTTCCTTGCGTGGCTTGGGAATCGGGTAACGTGTTTCCAGGCCCAGCATGTGGGCTTCGCAGCCCTTTTTCAGCGGGCAAAGCAGGCAGCTGGGTTTGCTGCGGGTGCAGAGCGTGGCACCCAGGTCCATCATCGCCTGGGTGTAAGCGTTGACCCGGTCCTGGGGTGTGAAGCGCTCGGCAGTGGCCCATAACTGTTTCGCCACCTTGGGCTCACCTGGATAGCCTTCCTGGGCGGTGAAGCGCGCCAGTACGCGCTTGACGTTGCCATCGAGGATCGGCGCCCGCAGGCCCATGCTGATGCTGGCGATGGCGCCAGCGGTGGACAGGCCGATTCCCGGCAGTTCGGTGAGCTTTTCCACGTCGCGGGGGAACTGGCCGTCGTGCTGCTCGACGACGATTTTCGCGGTTTTCTGCAGATTGCGGGCGCGGGTGTAGTAACCCAGCCCGGTCCATAGGTGCAGTACTTCGTCCTCTGGCGCAGCGGCCAAGGCTTCGACCGTAGGCAGCGAGGCCATGAACCGGTCGAAGTAATTGAGCACGGTGCTGACCTGGGTCTGCTGCAACATGATTTCCGAGACCCACACCCGATACGGGGTGATGTCATGTTGCCAGGGCAAGTCGTGGCGCCCGTGGCGGTCGAACCAGTCCAGTACGGCGGTGGAAAACTGCTCGGCTGTCATCGCTTGAACAGTCCCTTGAGCGCGTTTTTCAGTTCGGGACTGACCTTGTCGCCCAGCTTCTCATCGATCTTGTCACCGAGGCGGTCGCCAGCCAGCTTCGCCGCGACCTTGCCCAGCCCCTCGTTGTCCAGTCGGCAGGCCTTGGCGCCCAGCTCCAGGGGGCCGCGGCAGCGCAACGGCCATTCGACGTCGACGTAGCGTTCGTTGACCTGACAGGCCGGGTCAGGCATGTCGCTCTTGTCGCCTTCAACGATGATGCCGACGCGGTAATCCATGCCCAGCACCCGCAGGTCGATATCGCCGTTGCCGTTGACGATCATGCCGGGGATGCGGACTTTCAGGTCCGGGTTGCTGGCCACGCCGTTATGGAAGGTGAGGTTGCCGTTGAGTTGCTGGAACGGTGTGTCCTTACCCCGCGGTTCGCCACTGAGGGTTTCGCGATTCAGGGTGGCGATGGCTTT
Source organism: Pseudomonas brassicacearum (assembly GCF_000585995.1). Taxonomy (NCBI): domain Bacteria; kingdom Pseudomonadati; phylum Pseudomonadota; class Gammaproteobacteria; order Pseudomonadales; family Pseudomonadaceae; genus Pseudomonas; species Pseudomonas brassicacearum. Next base: position 360,824 of record NZ_CP007410.1, read on the forward strand.
GCACAGTTGCTGTTCGAGGTTGGCATTGAGCAGCATGCCATCGTTGATGACGAACCCGGCGTTGCCGTTGAGGCTATCGATCAGGGCCTTCTGGCTGTTGCCGCTGGCGGTCACGGCGCTGTTGAGGGTCACCAGGCCTTTGACCGGCGGATTCTTGCCTTGGCTTTCGATGATTTTCTCGGCCGGCACCCGGTTGATGCGGGTTTGCAGGCTCAACTGCGGCGTGGGCTGGCGCACGTCCAGCGTGCCTTTGGCTTCGAAGTTGCCGTTGTAGAGGTCGCCCCGCAGGTTTTCCAGGGTCAGCAGGCCGCCCTGGCCGGTTGCCTTGAGGGCGGCATTCTGGATGGGCAGTTTATCGAGGGTCAGTTGGCCAAAGGTCAAGTCAGCATCGAGGTCCAGCTTGCTCAGGCGCTCCACCGGAAACAGCCGGTCGTTGCTCCAGGCACCCTGGGTCGGGGAACTTGGCAGCGGTGTGCTGCCAGCACCGGCCATGGCGCTGGCTTCGGTGTTGCTGACCTCGGCCTCACGAGCCGCCTTGCTACTGTCGGCTTCGGCGGATTTGGGCGGCAGGTAGCGGTCAACGTTGAACGTGTCGGCTTTGAGCTGCACCCGCAGGGATTGCTTGGCGAAGTCTTCCACGGCGATACGACCGTTAAAGTTGCTGTCGTCGACCTTCAGGTTGATGTCATTGAATTCGGCATTGGTCGGCGTGGCTGCAATGCGGCTGACCAGTTCAACCTTGCTCAGGCTGCCTTCGGCCATGGCCGGCAGTTTCTGGCCGACGCTGTCGACAAAGTTGGCCAGGTCGAACTGGGCGATCGATAGGCCGCCACTCAATTGCGGTGTTTTGTCGAGATCGTTGACCTTCAGTTCACCCAAGGCACGCAGCTGGTTGAGGGACAGTTTGATACCGGTCCATTCGGCGACGTTTGCTGCCTTATCCAGGAACAACTGCCCTTGTGCCGCGAAGTTAAGGCTCTTGCCCTGCAACGGATCACCCGTGGCTTCGCCGGACAGCTTCAGGTCTTCGAACTTGTAGCGCTGCAAGGCGCGTTCGAAGCGTAGCTCGCCAGTGACTTCGGTGCGCACGCGCACGGCCGGCTGGTTGCTGGATAGGAAGGCGGTGAGGGTGACCGGGATGTTGGTGGAGTCGTGGACCGGGCCGGTGCTCAATTGGATGCTTTCAGCGGTGAACTGCTTGCCGGTCTGCTCGTCGGTGTATTCGACCCGGGCGTTGTTCACGGTCAGGCTGTCGATGTCCAGGCGGGTCGGCTGGGCCGGCTTCTCTGCCGGGGTGCTGGCGGGCGGTGCAGGTTGTTCGCCAGGGGCCGGGGCATTCGCCGTCGTCGCAGAGGCGGGCGTCTTGCCGATGTCTTCCCAATTGCCGTGGCCGTTCTTGTCACGATTGAGCCGCAGGTTCAGGCCTTCGACCCGGACGTCGCTCATCTGCACTTCCCGGCGCAGCAACGGTATTACCCGCACCGACAGGCCAAGCATCTGCAGGTCGGCGAAAGGTTGTTTCGGATTGGCCAGCGTGGCGACGCTGGCGTCATGTAATTCCAGACCCAACCATGGAAACAGGCTCCAGCCTATGTCGCCATTGAGGGTCAGCTCAATGTGGGCTTTGTCGCGGGCTATCTGGCGGATCTCTTCCTTGTAGTCGTTGGGATCGAAGAGGTGGGTCAGGGCAAAGCCCAGGGCCACAATGATCAGCAACAGCCCGAGAAGTACCAGACCCAGGATTTTGCCGAACGCTTTCATGGGCGAGTCCTTGTAGGTTGAGTTCAAAATTTAGCCTGGGAGTATAACGCCCTGAATTGGTGGCGCGTTGGGTGATCGTTGTTCGCTCCTTCACTGTTCAGCCAGACAGGCGCTGCCCCTGTGGCGAGGGAGCTTGCTCCCGCTGGGCTGCGAAGCAGCCCCAAACCAGGCGAATCAGTGCGCCTGAACACACCGTGGCGTCGGTTTTTTGGGGGGCTGCGCCCCCAACGGGAGCAAGCTCCCTCGCCACAGGGATTTGTGTTCGGCTTTAACTAGCATTCATCCAGTGGCAATTTCAGTTTGGCCGCCAGCGCTTGGGCTTCCAGATGCCCGGCCGGTGCCAACAGCCGCAGCTCGGCGCCGTTTTCCTCGGCGATTCTGCGCGCCTCACTCACCAGCCGTTCAGCCACACCACGACGGCGGGTAATATTTCGTACGCACAGTTGGGACAAGTGCCAGCCGTTCTGGTGCCGTTGCAGGCGTGCGGCACCGAGTAAACGATCATTGAAGCGGGCTGCGATCAATGAGTCGTCCGCCAGGCAGCCTTGTATCAGTTGTGCTGCATCGCCAAAGGACCCGAACAACCAGGCCGGGGCGTCTCGGTAGATTTTGTGCAGGTCCTGCTGGTCCTGGCCGGTGGCTGCGTTCAGGCGCTCGACAACAATGGGCATACAAATTCCTGAAAAATAAACGGTTCACACCCTACAGAAAGTCTGTAATGGAGCGATAAGACAGATGACACGAAAAAGGTGATATCACTTTGATTCTTCTGTCACGATCAAATGGTAACCTTTGCCTGTTCGTCCGTCCTTTTGCGGCATAAATGTCGCACCAAATGGAGCTTCACCAAAGAATACAGTCATGCCTGCGTGCAATGAAGGCTGACGGTGATGCGTGACTGGCGAACCATTCTAATAACTGGGGGATACACCAATGAGCACGAGCATCACGGCCGGCGGCATCGCCGACCAGCCTGCGTTCCTCTCCAAGGAACGCATCATCGCCAAGCCTGGTTTCAACCGGTGGCTGGTTCCACCGGCCGCACTGGCCATTCACCTGTGCATCGGCATGGCCTACGGCTTCTCGGTGTTCTGGCTGCCACTGTCCAAGGCCTTGGGCGTCACCAAGGCTGTGGCCTGCGCACCGGACATGAGCTTCATTTCTCAAGTCTTTTCGTCCCAATGTGACTGGCCGATCTCGATGCTCGGCTGGATCTACACCCTGTTCTTCATCTTCCTGGGTTGCTCGGCAGCCATCTGGGGCGGCTGGCTGGAACACGCCGGGCCGCGCAAGGCCGGTGTCGTATCCGCCCTGTGCTGGTGTGGCGGCCTGCTGATTTCCGCACTGGGTATCTATACCCACCAGATCTGGCTCATGTGGGTCGGTTCCGGCGTCATCGGCGGTATCGGCCTGGGCTTGGGCTATATCTCCCCGGTGTCGACCCTGATCAAGTGGTTCCCGGACAAGCGTGGCATGGCCACCGGCATGGCGATCATGGGCTTCGGCGGCGGCGCGATGGTAGGTGCTCCGTTGGCGGCAGCGCTGATGAGCCACTTCGCTTCGCCGACGGGCGTGGGCGTATGGCAGAGCTTCCTGGTCATGGCCGCGATCTACTTCGTGTTCATGATCGGTGGCGCCTTGTCGTACCGCGTCCCGCCGACCGGCTGGAAGCCTGAAGGCTGGACCCCGGCACCGAAGAAAGCCGCGAACGCAATGATCACCCATCGCCACGTTCACGTGAGCGTTGCCTGGAAAACCCCGCAATTCCGTCTGGTATGGCTGGTGCTGTGCCTGAACGTATCCGCCGGTATCGGCATCCTGGGCATGGCTTCGCCACTGTTGCAGGAAGTGTTTGGCGGCAAGTTGCTCGGCAACGACCTGCCCTTCGGTCAACTGGACGCTGCGCAACTGGGCCAGATCGCTGCCATCGCAGCCGGCTTCACCGGTCTGTTGAGCCTGTTCAACATCGGCGGACGGTTCTTCTGGGCATCCTTCTCGGATTACCTCGGTCGCAAGAACACCTATTTCGTGTTCTTCGCCCTGGGCGTGGCCTTGTACGCGTTGATTCCGAGCCTCGGTCACCTGGGCAGCGTCGCGCTGTTCGTGGCGGCGTTCTGCATCATCCTGTCGATGTACGGCGGCGGTTTCGCTACTGTGCCGGCCTACCTGGCGGACCTGTTCGGTACGCAGATGGTCGGCGCGATCCACGGTCGTCTGTTGACCGCTTGGGCGGCGGCGGGCGTGTTGGGTCCGGTCCTGGTGAACTACCTGCGTGAGTATCAACTGAGCATCGGCGTTGAACGTGCCGCGGCCTATGACATCACCTTGTACATCCTGGCGGGCCTGCTGGTACTGGGCTTCCTGTGCAACCTGATGGTTCGCCCGGTCGCCGACAAGTACTTCATGACCGACGCCGAACTGGCTGCCGAACAGGCGCTGGGCCATGACAAAGGCGCCGACAGCACCACTTCACTGGAGTGGAAAGCTGCGCCGGGCACCAAGCCGTTGGCGATCGCTGCCTGGCTGGTGGTGGGCATTCCGTTGGCGTGGGGTGTGTGGGTCACCCTGCAGAAGACGGCGGTGTTGTTCCACTAAGACTGTTGTCCTGACCCAGTGGGTCAGGCAACCCTTGTGGGAGCGGGCTTGCTCGCGAAGACGGTTGTCAGCTGACGATGATGTCGACTGATACACCGCTTTCGCGGGCAAGCCCGCTCCCACATTTGTTTTTGGGTGATGGCAAAAATTTGCGCCCATGACTTGTATGGACATGTCTATCGCCGACAGCGTGGGAAACAACCCGTCAGGGATATCACCTCCCGTGTTTCTGTTTGCCGCTCGCGCCCCTATAATGGCTGCCTTTTTCGCCCAATGATTTTGCGGAGCTGGTGATGGCCGAACGTAAGGCGTCTGTCGAGCGCGACACTCTGGAAACCCAGATCAAAGCCTCGATCAACCTGGATGGCACCGGAAAGGCCCGGTTTGATATCGGCGTGCCTTTTCTTGAGCACATGCTGGACCAGATCGCCCGTCACGGGCTGATCGACCTGGACATCGTCAGCAAGGGCGATTTGCATATCGACGACCACCACACGGTGGAAGACGTCGGTATCACCTTGGGACAGGCCTTTACCAAAGCCATCGGCGACAAAAAAGGCATCCGTCGCTACGGCCATGCCTACGTGCCGCTCGATGAGGCGCTGTCGCGCGTGGTCATCGACTTCTCCGGCCGCCCGGGCCTGCAGATGCATGTGCCGTACACCCGCGCCACGGTCGGCGGCTTCGACGTTGATCTGTTCCAGGAATTCTTCCAGGGCTTCGTCAACCACGCCAACGTGACCCTGCACATCGACAACCTGCGCGGGCACAACACCCACCACCAGATCGAAACCGTGTTCAAGGCTTTCGGCCGCGCGCTGCGCATGGCCGTGGAGCTCGATGACCGCATGGCCGGGCAAATGCCTTCCACCAAGGGCGTCCTGTAATGCAGACGGTTGCGGTGATCGATTACGGCATGGGTAACCTGCACTCGGTGGCCAAGGCCCTCGAGCACGTGGGTGCCGGCAAGGTGCTGATTACCAGCGATGCCGATGTGATTCGCGAAGCCGACCGGGTGGTATTCCCCGGCGTCGGCGCGATTCGCGATTGCATGGCCGAGATTCGTCGCCTGGGCTTCGACTCGCTGGTGCATGAAGTCAGTCAGGACCGTCCATTCCTCGGCATTTGCGTGGGCATGCAAGCCTTGCTCGAGCGCAGCGAAGAGAACGACGGCGTCGATTGCATCTCCCTGTTCCCGGGCCAGGTGAAGTTCTTCGGCAAGGGCCTGCACGAAGATGGCGAACACCTGAAAGTCCCGCACATGGGCTGGAATGAAGTGAAGCAGACGGTGGATCACCCGTTGTGGCACAACATCCCGGACCTGGCGCGCTTCTACTTCGTGCACAGCTACTACATCGCGGCCGGCAATGCGCGGCAGGTGGTGGGCAGCGGTCACTATGGCGTCGATTTCGCCGCGGCCCTGGCCGACGGTTCGCGGTTCGCCGTGCAATTCCACCCCGAGAAGAGCCACACCCATGGCCTGCAGTTGCTGCAGAACTTCGCGGCGTGGGACGGTCGCTGGTAATGGCGCGCAAGAAACCGCCGATCCTCACCCTCACGCCTGAGCAGGAGAGTGAAGCGAACCGCAAGATCCAGCGGTTCATGGAGGAGCGTTTCGAGCTGGACCTGGGTTCGTTCGAAGCGGCGGAAATTCTTGACCTGTTTACCCGCGAAATTGCTCCGCACTATTACAACAGGGCGATTTTCGATGTGCAGACGCACCTTAAAGAAAGGTTCGAAAGCATTGAAAGCGACTTGTGGGCTTTAGAAAAGAGCAGCTGAAAGCTTCAAGCGGCAAGCTGCAAGAATGAAACGTGTGCCTGCTTGCAGCTTTTAGCTTGCAGCTTGCAGCTCTTTGACGAAGGAAAAGCATGCTCATTATCCCCGCTATCGATCTCAAGGACGGCGCTTGCGTACGTCTGCGTCAAGGCCGGATGGAAGATTCCACGGTGTTCTCCGATGACCCGGTGAGCATGGCCGCCAAGTGGGTGGAAGGCGGCTGCCGTCGCCTGCATCTGGTTGACCTCAATGGCGCCTTCGAAGGGCAACCGGTCAACGGTGAAGTGGTCACGGCCATCGCCAAGCGCTATCCGAACCTGCCGATCCAGATCGGCGGTGGCATTCGTTCGCTGGAAACCATCGAGCACTACGTCAAGGCTGGCGTTAGCTACGTGATCATTGGCACCAAGGCCGTCAAGGACCCTGGGTTCGTCGCCGAAGCCTGCCGCGCCTTCCCGGGCAAGGTCATCGTTGGCCTGGACGCCAAGGACGGTTTCGTCGCCACCGACGGTTGGGCTGAAGTCAGCACCGTGCAGGTGATCGACCTGGCCAAGCGTTTCGAAGCCGATGGCGTGTCTGCCATCGTCTACACCGACATCGCCAAGGACGGCATGATGCAAGGCTGCAACGTCCCGTTCACCGCCGCCCTGGCCGCCGCCACGAAGATCCCGGTCATCGCCTCCGGCGGTATCCACAACCTGGGCGACATCAAGGCGCTGCTCGACGCGAAGGCGCCAGGCATTATCGGGGCGATCACCGGTCGCGCGATCTACGAAGGCACCCTGGATGTCGCCGAGGCCCAGGCCTTCTGCGACTCCTACAAAGGCTGAGGACTCACCATGGCGCTGGCCAAACGCATCATCCCTTGCCTGGACGTGGACAACGGCCGGGTGGTCAAGGGCGTGAAGTTCGAGAACATCCGTGACGCCGGCGACCCGGTGGAAATCGCCCGTCGCTACGACGAGCAGGGCGCGGACGAGATCACCTTCCTCGACATCACGGCCAGCGTCGACGGCCGCGATACCACGTTGCATACCGTCGAGCGCATGGCCAGCCAGGTGTTCATCCCGCTGACCGTGGGCGGTGGCGTACGCACCGTGCAGGACATCCGCAACCTGCTCAATGCCGGTGCGGACAAGGTGTCCATCAACACCGCGGCGGTGTTCAACCCGGAATTCGTCGGCGAAGCGGCCCAGCATTTCGGCTCGCAGTGCATTGTCGTCGCCATCGATGCGAAGAAAGTTTCCGCCCCGGGGGAAACCCCGCGCTGGGAAATCTTCACCCACGGCGGGCGCAAACCCACGGGCCTCGACGCCGTTGAATGGGCGAAGAAAATGGAAGGCCTGGGGGCCGGTGAAATCCTGCTGACCAGCATGGACCAGGACGGCATGAAAAACGGTTTCGACCTGGGCGTCACCCGCGCCATCAGCGATGCCCTGGGCATCCCGGTCATCGCTTCCGGCGGTGTCGGTAATCTGCAGCATCTGGCCGACGGTATTATCGAAGGCCACGCCAGCGCGGTACTGGCGGCGAGCATTTTCCACTTCGGTGAGTACACCGTTCCGGAAGCCAAGGCCTACATGGCGCATCGCGGTATCTGCATTCGCTGATCGCTGGACACCATGGCGGGCCCAAGGCACTCTTGGGCACACCATGGATTGCGGTAGCCCGACATGCTCAAACGTCTCGTTCTTGCCTTTGCCGGTGCCACGTTACTACTTGCAGGCGCCGCCCGCGCTGCCGATACCTCTCTGGTGTTGCTGACGGAAAATTTCCCGCCGTACAACATGGCGAAGAATGGTAAGAATTTCGCTCAGGACGAAAACATCAATGGCATCGCCGTGGACATCGTTCGTGAGATATTCAAGCGTGCCGATATCTCCTACAGCCTGACGCTGCGTTTCCCTTGGGAGCGAATCTATAAGCTCGCCCTGGAAAATCCTGGTTACGGTGTGTTCGTCATGGCGCGCCTGCCGGAGCGCGAAAAACTCTTCAAATGGGTCGGCCCTATCGGCCCGGACGACTGGATCATGCTCGCCAAGACGGACAGCAAGATCACCCTCGACTCGCTGGAGCAGGCGCGTAAATACCGGATTGGTGCCTACAAGGGCGACGCGATCGCCGAGACGCTGGCTAAGCAGGGGCTGAACCCGATTGTGGTATTGCGCGATCAGGATAACGCCAAGAAGCTGGTCAACGGCCAGATCGACCTGTGGGCCACCGGCGACCCCGCCGGGCGTTACCTGGCGCGTCAGGAAGGGGTGAACGATCTCAAGACCGTATTGCGTTTCAACAGTGCCGAGTTGTACCTGGCGTTGAACAAGGACGTGCCCGACGACGTGGTCGCCCGGCTTCAAGCGGCCCTGGATGAGCTGCGCAAGGAAGGCGCGGTTGACGCGATCATGGCGCGGTATCTCTGACTGCTGGAGCAAACCGGTGGGAGCGAGCTTGTACGCGAAAGCGGTGGGTCAGCTTGCAGAGAGGTTGAATGTGCCGTCGTCATCGCGAGCAAGCTCGCTCCCACAGTGGTTCTGCATCGGGCACAAGATTTTTGTTCACAGCAGATCCCCTGTGGGAGCGAGCTTGCTCGCGATGGCGGCGACGCGGTTACCGCTACCGATAAACCCCATTCTTCCCATGCCCGACCATCGCCTGATTACTGCGCAGGCTGATCATCGACTTGATGTCGATCCATTCGATGCCCTGGGCCTTGAGCCGGGGTAGCTCGCGTTCGAGCACTGCCAGGGTCTGTGGATAGGGATGGCCGATCATCACGGCCGAACCCTGCCGGCGGGCCAGGTCGATGGCGGTCTGGAGTTGATGGGCAATGGCGGCTTCGCTGCGTTCGTCGTCCAGGAACACATCCCGCGACACGCTGGCGAGACCGATTTTCTGCGCTTCGGCGGCGGCGACGGTCTGGGCGCTGGTGCGGCTGTCGACGAAAAACTTGTGGCGCTGCTGCAAGTTCGCCATCAACCACGCCATGGCCTCGGGTTGGGCGGTCATGCGGCTGCCCATGTGGTTGTTGATCCCGCTGGTGTAAGGCACGGCGGCGAAGGCGGCGTCGAGGCGTTTCCCCAGTTCTTCGATAGGCAGGTCCGGATGCCAGGCGAATGGCCCGGTGGCCGGGTCCATGGGCATGTGCAGCATGACCAGCTTGCCGGCGCGATGGGCTTCGCGGGCGAATTCGGCGGCGTGGGGCGTGTCGGGCATGATCGCGGCGGTGACCGGCCCGGGGAGGGCCAGTACCCGGCGATCCCGGGGCAGGTTTTGCCCCAGGTCGTCGATGATCAGGCTCAGGTAAGCCTTGTGCGGTGAAGGAGGCGGTGTGGCGGGCTCAGCAAAGGCGGCGCCCGCCAGGCAACACAACAGACCGAGGATGAAGCGCCGGCCCATCTCAGCGACCGGAGGTGATGTTCAGTCCTTTGAGCAGGCTCAGGGCCTGGGCCAACTGGTAATCGTCATCCTGCGGCATCGGCTTGGCCTTGGCGCCGGAGCCGGTCGGTTTGTCGGCACCGCCGTTGCCATTGCCCAGGTGACCTTGCAGGTCGGCTTCCTTGAAGTACTCGCTGTCCTGCTCGTTGGTGATCTTGGCCTTGCGCACCTCGATGTCCGGGACGATGCCCTGGGCCTGGATGGAGCGACCGTTGGGCGTGTAGTACAGCGCGGTGGTGATCTTCAGGGCGCGGTCGTTGTTCAGCGGCAATACGGTCTGCACCGAGCCCTTGCCGAAACTGGTGGTGCCCATGACCACGCCGCGCTTCTGATCCTGCAGGGCGCCGGCGACGATTTCCGAGGCCGAAGCGCTGCCGCCGTTGATCAGCACCACCAGGGGCACGGCTTCGCTCAGGTCGTTGCCGGTGGCCGAGAAGCGCAGTTCGGAGTTGGCGATACGACCCTTGGTGTAGACAATCAGACCCTTGGTGATGAAGTGGTCCACCACTTCCACCGCCGATTGCAGTACGCCGCCGGGGTTGTTACGCAAGTCCAGGACCAGGCCGTTGAGCTTCTTGCCGTTGTCCTTGCGCATCTTGGCCAGGGCCTTGGCGACTTCTTCGCCGGTCTTGACCTGGAACTGGGTGATGCGGATGTAACCGTAGCCCGATTCCAGCAGTTGGCTCTTCACGCTTTTGACCTGGATGACCGCACGGGTCAGGGTCACGTCGAACGGCGTGCCACCGTCGCGCACCAGGGTCAGGGTGATCTTCTGGCCGATCTTGCCGCGCATCTTGTCGACCGCTTCGGTCATGCTCTGGCCGCGCGTCGGCTGGCCATTGATCTTGACGATGAAGTCGCCGGCCTGGATGCCGGCCTTGGAGGCGGGCGTATCGTCGATGGGCGAGACCACTTTGACGAAACCGTCTTCGCTGCCGACCTCGATGCCCAGGCCGCCGAACTCGCCGCTGGTGCTTTCCTGCAGCTCGGCAAAGTCGTCCGGGCCCAGGTAGGCCGAATGCGGGTCAAGGTTGCTGAGCATGCCCTTGATGGCGTTCTCCAGCAGCATCTTGTCATCCACCGGTTCCACGTAGGCGGCCTTGATCCGGTCCATGACTTCGGCAAAGGTGCGCAGCTCGTCCAACGGCAGCGGGGCCTTGGTGGTAGCGGCCGTGGTGGCTGGCGCCGACGGGGCCGGGTCAGCGGCGAAAACCAGGGGCGCGCCGATCACAAGGGCGATCGTCAGGGCCAGCGAGGTGAGGCGGGACAAATGCAGCATGTCGAACGAACTCCTTAATTGGATGGGCGCGCTTATCCTTGCGCACGACACCATTGGGCCGGGTCACTGGGGCGACCCTGCTGACGAATAGCGAAATACAGTGCTGGCGTATCCTGCCCGCCACTGTTACCGACCGTGGAGATGGACTCGCCGGCCTTGACCACATCCCCCGCCGACTTGAGCAGCGTCTGGTTGTGGCCGTACAGGCTCAAATAACCATTGCCGTGATCCAGGATCACCAGCAGGCCGGCGCCGCGCAGCCAGTCGGCGAATACCACGCGCCCACCATGAACGGCATGCACCTGGCTGCCGGCGGAGGCACTGATCATCACGCCGTCCCACTTGGTGCGGGTGTCGTCGCCACGGGTTTCACCGAAGCGCGCAAGTAATCGACCATTAACCGGCCATGGAAGTTTGCCCCGGGCCGAACCAAAAGCGCCGCCGAAGGTTTCGCCATCACTGGAAACCAGTGCGCCGGGGCTGGATTTCACCGGCTTGCGCGGCGCATCGCCGGAGTCTGCTTCGGCCTGGGCTTCACGCAAACGCTTTTTTTCGGCTTCCTGCTGGGCGATCAGCGCTTTCTGGCGCGCTTCTTCTGCCTCTCGAGCCTGGCGGGCCAGGGTTTCCTCAATGGTTTTCAACACGTTTGCCAGCTCAGCCTGATCCTGCTCGCGGGCCTTGAGCTTGCTGTCGCGGGCTTTCACATCGTCGTTCAGCTTGGCCAGGGCCACCTGGCGCTCCTTGCGAACCTTATCGAGTTCATCGCGCTGGGTGTCGAGGCTGCTTTTCTGCACCAGCAACTGGGCTTGCTGCAATTCGATGTCTTTTTCGACATTGGCCAGTTGGCGCAGGGTTTCGTTGAAGCTCTTGAGTTGTTCCAGGCGGGCCTGGCTCAGGTAATCGTAATAGGTGAGGGTACGAGCGAATTTTTCGGGGTTCTGCTGGTTGAGCAGCAGCTTGAGATATTCCTGGCGGCCGTTCTGATAAGCGGCCCGGGCCTGGATGGCGATCAGCTTTTGCTGTTCAGCGCGCGCGCTCTGGAGTTTTTTTTTCTCTCCATCGAGTCGCTGCAGCTCGGATTCGCTTTTCTTCAGCTCTTTTTGCAGGGCGTCGACCTGTTTCTCCAGCTTGCCCATCTCGGTCTCGGTGCCGCGCAGGTCTTTCTGTACGCTGGATTTCTCTTCCTGCAACTTGCCCAGCAGTTTTTTCAGCTCGGCAATGTCCTGACGCGTGGCGTCCAACTGCTGTTGGGTTTGTGCGCGCTCGTCAGCAAAGGCTGGTTGGAGCAGGCAGGTCAGAGCAAGGGCTATCAGGACGCGAAGCATAGAGGCGGGCGACACCAGGGAAAGGGACGGCCTAGTATGCCCGCCCCACGCTGCAAAAAAAACGCCCATTTGGGGCTGTGTGATAACTGGCCTGAAAAACACCAAGAACCAATGTGGGAGCGGGCTTGCTCGCGAATGCGGCGTGCCAGTCGACAGTTATGTGTCTGATGCACCGCATTCGCGAGCAAGCCCGCTCCCACAGGGGACGTGTTTCGTCAGACCAGGATCGAAGTACCGGTCATTTCCGCCGGCTTCTCCATCCCCAGCAACATCAGCATGGTCGGCGCCACGTCAGCCAGTACACCGCCGTCGCGGACCTTGAAGTCGCGCTTACCGACATAAATGAACGGCACCGGCTCGGTGGTGTGGGCGGTGTGGGCCTGGCCGGTGGATTCGTCTGACATTTGCTCGACGTTGCCATGGTCGGCCGTGATCAACGCTTCGCCGCCGACTTTCTCCAAGGCCTCGACGATGCGGCCCACACAGGTGTCCAGGCATTCCACGGCCTTGACCGCCGCGTCGAACACGCCGCTGTGGCCCACCATGTCGCCGTTGGCGTAGTTGACCACGATCACGTCGTAACGCTGGTTCTCAATGGCCTCGACGATGCGGTCGGTCACTTCCGGCGCGCTCATCTCTGGTTGCAGGTCGTAGGTGGCGACTTTCGGCGAGGGGATCAGGATGCGTTCTTCGCCCGGGAAGGGCTCTTCGCGGCCACCGGAGAAAAAGAACGTCACGTGGGCGTACTTTTCGGTTTCAGCGATGCGCAGTTGGGTCTTGCCGTTTTTCGCCAGGTAGTCGCCCAGCACGTTTTCCAGGCTGCCGGCGGCGAAGGCCGATGGCGCGGGGATGCTGGCCGCGTATTGGGTCAGCATGACGAAGCCGGCCAGTTTTGGCTGGCGGGCACGCTCGAATTCCTTGAAATCGTCTTCGACGAAAACGCGGGTCAGCTCGCGGGCGCGGTCGGCACGGAAGTTCATGAACACCACGGCGTCGCCGTCTTCCACTTTTACCGGCTCGCCGATGGTGGTGGCCTTGACGAACTCGTCGCTTTCGCCGCGTTCATAGGCGGCTTGCAGGCCTTCCTGGGCGGTGGCGGCGTTGAACTCGGCGCTGCCGTCGACGATCAGGTTGTAGGCCTGGGCCACGCGGTCCCAACGGTTGTCGCGGTCCATGGCGTAGTAACGGCCGACAATACTGGCGATACGGCCTTTGCCGAGGGCCTGGAAGGTGGCGTCCAGCAGCTCGATCGACGAGGTGGCGCTTTTGGGCGGCGTGTCGCGGCCATCAAGGAAAGCGTGCAGGTAGATCTTCTCGGCGCCGCGCTTGAAGGCCAGCTCGGCCATGGCAATCAGGTGATCCTGGTGGCTGTGAACGCCACCGTCGGACAGCAGACCCATGAAATGCACGGCCTTGCCGGCGGCCACGGCTTTATCCACGGCGGCGCAGATGGTCGGGTTTTCGAAGAATTCGCCGTCGCGGATCGATTTGGTCACGCGGGTGAAGTCCTGGTACACCACGCGGCCTGCGCCGAGGTTCATGTGGCCGACTTCGGAGTTGCCCATCTGCCCGTCCGGCAGGCCGACGTCCATGCCGCTGCCGGAGATCAGGCCGTTCGGCACGGAGGCCCACAGGCGGTCCAGCACAGGCTTCTTGGCCGCATACACGGCGTTGGATTCGTGGCTGTCACTGTGACCGAAGCCGTCGAGAATCATCAGGACCAAAGGTTTAGGCGTGGTAGTCATGGAATCCACTCGTGGCTGGTTAAAAGAAGACGATGGAAAAGGGACGGGCAGTTTAAAGGTAAGTTCCGACGGCGTCACCGCCGGGCGGGGTTTGGCCGGCCTTGCGTGCTGTGTATACTGGCCGACATTTTAACGCCCTGGAACCTCCTTCGATGGTTGCTCACCTGATTGAATTTGCCACTAACCACTACATTCTCGTCGGTATCTTCGTCGTACTGCTGGCGTTGCTGGTCGCCCATACGATGCAGGGCGGCGGCCGTAGCCTGAGCACTGGCGAGCTGACCGCGCTGGTCAACAAGGATGCCGGCGTGGTGGTGGATATCCGCCCGAGCAAGGATTACGCCGCTGGTCACATTGTCGGGGCGGTGAACATTCCCCAGGACAAACTGATCGCGCGTATCGGCGAACTGGAAAAACACAAGGCCAAGACGCTGATCCTGGTGGACGCCCAAGGCCAGCACGCCGGTACCCTTGCCCGCGAGTTGATGAAGTCCGGTTTCACCGCCGCCAAGCTGTCCGGTGGCGTTTCCAGTTGGAAAGCCGACAATCTGCCGCTGGTGAAGTGAGATGGCCCACGTCGTTGTCTATTCCAGCGATTACTGCCCCTATTGCTCCAGAGCCAAGTTCCTGCTCCAGAACAAAGGTGTGGCTTTCGAAGAGATCAAGGTCGACGGCAAGCCGCAACTGCGCGCCGAAATGACCCAAAAGGCCGGACGTACCTCCGTGCCGCAGATCTGGATCGGCAGCACCCACGTAGGCGGCTGCGATGATCTGTTCGCCCTGGAGCGCGCCGGCAAGCTCGACGCGCTGCTCAAGGCCTGAATTTCCCACTAAAGAACCTGAAAGTAAGAAGGATCTGCGATGACTGACCAACAGAACACAGCTGCCAGCGAAGAAGAAGCCGCACCGCAATTCTCCTTGCAGCGCATTTATGTACGTGACCTGTCCTTCGAAGCCCCGAAAAGCCCGGCGATCTTTCGCCAGCAGTGGGAACCGAGCGTAGGCCTGGACCTGAACACCCGCCAGAAGGCCCTGGAAGACGACTTCCATGAAGTGGTGCTGACCCTGTCGGTGACCGTGAAGAACGGTGACGAAGTGGCATTCATCGCCGAAGTGCAGCAGGCCGGGATCTTCCTGATCAAGAACCTGGATGCCGCTTCGATGAGCCACACCCTGGGCGCGTTTTGCCCAAACATCCTGTTCCCCTACGCCCGCGAAACCCTGGACAGCCTGGTGACCCGCGGTTCGTTCCCGGCCCTGATGCTGGCTCCGGTGAACTTCGATGCGCTGTACGCGCAAGAACTGCAGCGCATGCAGCAAGAAGGCGGCGCGACCGTTCAGTAAGTCGACGCAAACCCTGTGGGAGCGGGCTTGCCCGCGAAAGCGGTGTGTCAGGCGACATTGATGTCAACTGACACTCCCTATTCGCGAGCAAGCCCGCTCCCACATTTGTTATGGGGTGTTATTGGAACCCGTTCTGCCGCCACGCCTCATAAACCGCCACCGCCACGGTGTTGGACAGGTTCAGGCTGCGACAACCTTCGCGCATTGGTAGACGCAGGCGTTGCTCGGCGGGCAGGGCGTCCAGCACCTCGGCTGGCAGGCCTCGGCTTTCCGGACCGAACACAAACGCATCGCCGGCGACGAAACGGGCGTCATGGAACGGCCGCGAACCCTTGGTGGTGAAGGCAAACAAGCGCGGATGCCCGAGGCTTTCCAGACAACTGGCGAGGTCGGCGTGACGCTGCAAGGTGGCATACTCGTGATAGTCGAGGCCGGCACGGCGCAGGCGCTTGTCGTCCATCTCGAAGCCCAGCGGTTCGATCAAATGCAGGTGGCAGCCGCTGTTGGCGCACAGCCTGATGACGTTGCCGGTATTCGGCGGGATTTCCGGTTGAAAAAGGATGACGTGAAACATGCACGGCTCCGCAGATAAAGATGAGCGGCATTCTACGCCGCAAACCGATCAGCGTTCGAAGCTAATGCCTCGGGTGATGGGCTCTTTGGCGATCGTCGGCGTGATGGTCGGGCTGATGATCGGGCGCCTGACCACGCCCGAACCGAGCGAGTTGCAGCAGATCGAGGTGGCCGATGGGGCGTTGGTGGCCTGGTTCAACAACGAACCCAAGTTGCATGGGGAAGTCATCGATGGCTCAGTGGCGCTGTTGTTCGAAGCCGAAGGCCGGGCGCAGAAAGGCCAGCTCAAGCTCAACGGCAAGGATGTGAACTGGCGGGTGCGTTTGAGTGATAAGGGCTTGTTGCTGACGCTGGTGGCGGCGCGTCCGTTGCGGGGGGAGTGGACCGGCAGCGAGGTCGATGACCGCTGGCGGCTGGAGGTCCGTCTCCAGGAGCAATAAAAGAGGGAATCCCCGGCCTGCCTGTACCAAGGTCCCCAAAACGGGAGGGCTTGCGCTGAGCGCACGGCCCTGGTGTAAAGAAGGGAAACCTTGACCTGCCTGTATCAAGGCCCCCAAAACAGTGGGCTCGATGAGCCCGGTATAAAATGGGGAATCCCCGGCCTGCCTGTACCAAGGTCCCCGAAACTGGGTAGTGATCTAGCTATTGCAGGGGGCGTGCCAGTTTTAAATTATTTGTCACAAAAACGCTTTCTGTGACGCAAAAGCCCCGTATTCCGGGGTTTTTGCTTTTTTGTGCGATTTTTTTCGAGTTGGATCGATGGGTTTTGGCGGGTGGGGCATGTGCAATTGCGGTTCGTAGTGCATTGATGCGGTGCATGAAGCCTTTAAAAGCATCGCGAGCAAGCTCGCTCCCACAGTAATTGCGTTTCCCTTGTGGGAGCGAGCTTGCTCGCGATTGGCCCTACAGCTCAGCGAAGAACCAAGGCCTTTCAGCCCTCTTCGCCGTCATCATCATCCCCACCATCGACCTTCATCCCCAACTCCTTGATCTTGCGGGTCAAGGTGTTGCGGCCCCAGCCCAGCAGCACGGCGGCATCGCGGCGGCGGCCGGCGGTGTGTTTGAGGGCGGTTTCGATCATGATCCGCTCGAAACTCGGCACGGCGCTGTCCAGCAGGCTCGACTGGCCACGGGCCAGGGCCTGGTCGGCCCATTGGCGCAGTGCCTGTTCCCAGTTGGTCACGGGCGCCGAATCCTGCGGCAGGCTCAACAGTTCCGGCGGCAGGTCGCTGATGTGCACTTCACGACCCGAAGCCATCACCGTGATCCAGCGACAGGTGTTCTCCAGCTGGCGCACGTTGCCGGGCCACGGCAGGTTCTTGAGGTATTCCTCGGTTTCGCTCTTGAGCAGCTTGGGCTCCACCGCCAGTTCCTGGGCTGCGCGGCTGAGGAAGTGCCGGGCCAGGGTCGGGATGTCTTCGCGACGGTCGGCCATGCGCGGGATATGGATGCGGATCACGTTCAGGCGGTGGAACAAGTCTTCGCGGAATTTGCCCGCGTGAACCAGGGTTTCCAGGTTCTGGTGGGTCGCGGCAATGATGCGCACATCGACCTTGACCGGCGTATGCCCGCCCACGCGATAAAACTCGCCGTCGGCCAGCACGCGCAGCAGGCGGGTCTGGGTGTCGGCCGGCATGTCGCCGATCTCATCGAGGAACAACGTGCCGCCGTCCGCTTGTTCGAAGCGCCCGCGTCGCAGGTTGGCCGCGCCGGTGAACGCACCTTTTTCGTGACCGAACAACTCGGATTCCATCAAGTCCTTGGGAATCGCCGCCATGTTCAGCGCGATGAACGGCGATGCCGCTCGTGGACTGTGGCGATGCAGGGCATGGGCAACCAGTTCTTTACCGGTGCCCGACTCGCCGTTGATCAGCACGGTGATGTTGGAGTGGCTCAAGCGCCCGATGGCGCGAAACACTTCCTGCATCGCCGGCGCTTCGCCGATGATTTCCGGGGTACGGGCCAAGGCCGGCACCTCTTCCATGCCCTGCTGTTCCTGGGCGTGCTGGTTGGCGCGCTTGACCAGCGACACCGCTTCATCGACGTCGAACGGCTTGGGCAGGTATTCGAAGGCGCCGCCCTGGTAGGACGCCACGGCGCTGTCCAGGTCTGAATGGGCGGTCATGATGATCACCGGCAGCCGTGGATGCTGCTCGCGAATCCGCGCCAGCAGGTCCAGGCCGCTGGCGCCGGGCATGCGGATGTCGGAGATGATGACGTCCGGTTGCTGACGCGCCAGGCGACTCATCACCCCGTCGGCGCTGTCGAAGCTCTGGGTGGTCATGCCTTCTTGTTGCAAGGCTTTCTCCAGGACCCAACGGATAGAACGGTCGTCATCGACGATCCACACGGTTTCACTACGGCTCATGTCGATGTGGCTCCTTGTTCCAGTGGCAGGAAGATCGAGAAAGTGGTGTGGCCGGGGTGGCTTTCACACTCGATCAAGCCCTGATGCTGACTGATGATGTTCTGGGTAATGGACAGGCCCAGCCCGGTACCGTCCGGACGACCGCTGACCATGGGAAAGAAGATGGTTTCCTGCAGCTCGGTGGGGATGCCCGGGCCGTTGTCGATGATTTCGATCTTGGTCACCAGGCGATGACGCACGTGGCCGATGGTGAACTGGCGCATGGCGCGGGTGCGCAGGCTGATGCGGCCCAGGCGCAGCTCGTTCTGGCTGCTGATGGCTTGCATCGCGTTGCGCACGATGTTCAGCACGGCCTGGATCATTTGTTCGCGGTCGATCAATACGTCGGGAATGCTTGGGTCGTAGTCGCGCACCAAGGTGATGCAGCCCTGGCTTTCGGCTTCCACGAGGCTGCTGACGCGCTCCAGCACCTCATGGACGTTGCACATCGCCAGGGACGGCAGCTTGTTCGAGCCGAGCATGCGGTCCACCAGGTTTCGCAGGCGGTCAGCTTCCTCGATGATGACGTTGGTGTAGTCCTTGAGGCTTTCTTCCGGCAGCTCGCGGGCGAGTAACTGCGCGGCGCCGCGAATCCCGCCGAGGGGGTTCTTGATCTCGTGGGCCAGGCCGCGCACCAACATCTTGCTGGTTTCCTGCTTGGACAGCTGGGCCTCTTCCTTGGTGATGCGCAGCAGGCGATCACGAGGGTGGACTTCCAGCAGCAGCAAGGTGGCGCCGTTGTTCAGGATCGGGGTGACGGCGTAGTCCACGGTCAGGGTCTGGCCGGTCAGGGCGGTGAGCATCGCTTCGCGCTTGGTGAAGGGATGAGCCTGTTCCACCGCTTGGCGCAAGGAGTTGAGGGCCTCGGCGGATTCAGTAAACAACTCGCTGATGAACTGCCCATGGCTGCGCTGGCCGCTGACGGCCAGGAGCATCTCCGCCGCCGGGTTCATGTACTCGAGGCGCAATTGGGCGTCGAGCAGGATGGTCGCGGTGGTGAGGTTATCGAGTAGCAAGCGGTGTAGTGCGTCGCTAATGGTCATCAGGACCTCTTTTGGAGCGTAGCAAGCACGCGTATGACGCGCCGGTACAAGGAAAATGCAAAAAACAAACCAAGGCTCCGAAAAGAAGCGTTTAGAGCCCTAAAAAGGCTTTATCCGCCCATTTGCGTGGCGTTTTGCCAGTTTTTACGGGTACTTTCGAACCAGAATGGGATGAGGCCTGGGTATCCGTGCAAGCATGCGCACCAATATAGTGCGTCTGCCTGGGCGGTGTTAGAAGAACGGCAGGATGCTGCTTTCTTCTTCTTTGGGTTTGTCGGCGAGGGGGCATTCGGGGCGCTGGCCGTAATCAGCGCTGACACAAGGTTTGACACGGCGTTTCTGCGCCAGGGACATGCGCTGCATATGGAAGGGCTGGTTGGCGGTGCGTTCGACGATGCGGTCTTGCTCATCGAGGATTTCCACCGCCAGATGATGGGTGCCTCGATCAATGTTGCTCAGGGCAAACACCGGGCTTGGCCCCGGTGCGCCCGTGGGTTGGCCGTCGAGCAGCAGGCGGTAGCGGTGGCCTTTTTGCAGCTGGGGTTCGCTGGTGGCGCTGACGATCAGCTCCCCGGCAGTGCTGCGTATCGTGGCGTCTGGTTCGGGGATCAATAGGCGCAGCATTTCGTAATGGAACAGCGGCTCGGACGGCGCTTTGGGCGTTGGCGTCGGGGCAGTACCTGGGGGTGACGGCATCCGGTTGCCGGGTGGCAGCTGCACTTTCTTCGCATTGCCGGGGCGCGGCTGATCGGTGAAGACGCGATTGCCTTGGGCATCGATGTAGGTATAGACCTGCGCCACGCCCGGCAGCGCGACCAGCGAGAGGCTCAGGGCGAGCAGCCAGCGGATCACGGCTGGTGCACCCGTTGCACGGTGAAAGTCACGGTTTCGCTCTGTTGCACGAGATGTTCCCCGTCGATGACTTGCACCGCCAGGCTGTGCTCGCCCCGATCGATGTTCACCAATTGCAGGCGCGGCACGTTGGTCGACTGGCCATAGGGTTGCCCATCCAGCAGCAGCCGGAACAGATGGGGACTTTGCAGGCGCGGTTGAGCCCGAACGCCAACGGTGAACGTGCCGTTATTGGCGCGCAGGGCCTCCTCGGTAGGAATGTCCGTCAATTCCAGCACCTCATAGGCGTTGCGTGGTTCGTCCTTGGCTGCGGGCGCGGGTGCTGTGGGCGCGTTCGGGCTGGCAGGGGGCTGGCGTTCGATGCTGTTGAGCGGCGGCAATTCTACCGTCTGGGCCGGTACGCCTTGGGGCGGCTGGTTGCTGTAGGCGGTATTGCCTTCGGCGTCGGTGTACTTGTAGATCTGGGCAGCGGCAGGCAGCGCCAATAGCAGCAACAACATTGGAAAACTACGACCCATAAAATCGACCGAAAACTAAAAGTGTTGGGTTGCAGCATAGGTCAGGGAGGGTCATTGGCCCAAGTTGTTGCACGCAACGCCTGTGGGAGCGGGCTTGCTCGCGAAAGCGGTGTGTCAGTCACCTGGATGTTGGCTGTACTGGCCCCTTCGCGAGCAAGCCCGCTCCCACATTGGCTCGGTGTCGTTTGTCTCAGACTTTTGGAGCGATACACAGCTCTGCGGTCGCCCGGATCAGGGCAAGCCGGTGCACCGGGTGTTGCTTGTTGCTGTGGGTGGCCTGGGCCAGCCATTGCGGGCACTGCGGGTCGGTGCGGTAGGGGGCGAAGTCGGCCAGTTGCTGCAGCAGGCGCTTTTGCAATCGGTCAAGCTGCGGACGAATCTGTCCCACCAGGTCCGGGCGTGGCAGGTCCGGGGCCTTGCCTTCCAAAGTCCAGTCGGACAAGTTGATGTATTGCACCAGTTTGTTGGCTTCTATCTGGGCGGCGAAAAAAGCTTCCACGGTTTCGCTCGTCAGCTTGTAGGCCGGCGCCTGGGCGACGGCGGCAGCAATGACTTCACGCTCGCGCTGACGGTCTTCTACCGGTTTATGACTGTCCCATTTGCTCAAGGCTACCTGGTCGGCGATGGCCAGGCGTTCGCCAATGGCGTTCAGCAGCGGGGTCAGGGCTTCGGGGGCGGGAGCGGCTTGCGCGGCGGTGGACAGCAGCGCGGCACAGAGGGCAAGGCCAAGTTTGAAGCGCAAAGTCATGGGCAGTCTCGTCTTCTAGGGAGGAACAACGAGCCATCATGCACGCAACCTGTGCCCATAAAAAAGGCCTCCCGAAGGAGGCCTCTCTTTATTCACGCCGCGTGTTGCGACGCTACCGGATCAGCAGCTGTAGTACAGCTCGTATTCCAGTGGGTGTACGAAGGTGCGAACCTTGATTTCTTCTTCGCTTTTCAGTGCGATGTAAGCATCGATGAAGTCATCGCTGAATACGCCGCCCTTGGTCAGGAACGCACGGCCCTTGTCCAACTCTTCCAGGGCTTCTTTCAGGCTGCCGCAAACCTGTGGGATTTCCTTGGCCTCTTCAGGCGGCAGGTCATACAGGTTTTTGTCAGCGGCATCGCCAGGGTGGATCTTGTTCTGGATACCGTCCAGGCCGGCCATCATCAGAGCAGCGAAGGCCAGGTATGGGTTGGCAGCCGGATCCGGGAAGCGAGCTTCGATACGGCGAGCTTTAGGGCTGTTCACGTAAGGAATACGGATCGAGGCGGAACGGTTACGAGCCGAGTAGGCCAGCATGACCGGTGCTTCGAAGCCTGGTACCAGACGCTTGTAGGAGTTGGTCGACGGGTTGGTGAAGCCGTTCAGGGCCTTACCGTGCTTGATGATACCGCCGATGAAGTACAGGGCGGTGTCCGACAGGCCGGCATAGCCTTCGCCTGCGAAGGTGTTCTTGCCGTCTTTGGAGATCGACATGTGAACGTGCATGCCCGAACCGTTATCGCCGTACAGAGGCTTAGGCATGAAGGTCGCGGTACGACCGTATGCATCGGCAACGTTGTGTACGCAGTACTTCAGGGTCTGGACTTCGTCAGCCTTCTTGACCAGCGTGTTGAATTTCACGCCGATTTCGTTCTGGCCGGCAGTCGCCACTTCGTGGTGGTGAACTTCGACGGTCTGGCCCATCTCTTCCAGTGCGTTGCACATGGAGGTACGGATTTCGTGGTCGAAATCGAACGGAGGAACCGGGAAGTACCCGCCTTTGATGCCTGGGCGGTGGCCTTTGTTGCCGCCTTCCACGTCCTGGTCGGACATCCACGAACCTTGTTCGGAGAAGATCTTGAACATGGAGCCGGAGATGTCGGACTTGAATTTGACCGAGTCGAAGATGAAGAACTCAGGCTCCGGACCGAAGAAAGCGGTGTCGCCGATACCGGTGGACTTCAGGTATTCCTCGGCGCGGTGGGCGATGGCGCGTGGGTCGCGGTCATAGCCTTGCATGGTGGACGGTTCGATGATGTCGCAGACCAGGATCAGGGTCGGCTCTTCGGTGAACGGGTCCAGGACGGCGGTTTCGTCGTCCGGCATCAGGATCATGTCGGAGGCTTCGATGCCTTTCCAGCCAGAGATGGAGGAGCCGTCGAACATTTTCCCGATTTCAAAGAATTCGTCGTCCAGCGCATCACGGGCCGGCATGGTCACGTGATGTTGAGTACCTTTGGTGTCAGTGAAGCGCAGATCAATCCACTTGACGTCATGATCTTTGATGAGTTGAACCGACTTCGACATATGTCCTCCGGGTGGCTTCGGGCGGGTAGTGGAGTGCCCTTAGATATGGGTGATGCCGGCGCGAATACTCTGCCATGGCAACCTGCCTCACAAGGGAGCAATTTGCATGCCAGTGCCCCAGCATGGGTTTTTTGCACCAAATCCACGCTTTTAAAGGCCTGAATCGAAGATTGTCAGACAATCATGCACTGCAATGTGGCATTAGATATGAGTAACGACCTGTTTTGGTGCGCACAAAACCATCTGCACATTAACTGGTTAAACCTTGAGCAATTTCCGCTATAATCCGCGCCCCCCTTTTTCGGCTGGCCGTTCGCGCGCTGTTTTCATGAAACTAATCGTAAAAGTCTTCCCCGAGATCACCATCAAGAGCCGCCCGGTACGGATGCGTTTCATCCGCCAGTTGGCCAAGAACATCCGTACCGTGCTCCGAGATCTGGATCCGGTCGTGGTGGTGAACGGCGTGTGGGACAACCTCGAGCTGGAAACCCGCGTCAGCGAACCCAAGGTCCTGAAGGAAATGACCGAGCGCCTGAGCTGCATGCCGGGCATCGCGCATTTCCTGCAGGTCGATGAATATCCGCTGGGGGATTTCGACGACATCCTGGCCAAGTGCAAGCTTCATTATGGCGACGCCCTGGCCGGCAAGATTTTTTCGGTGCGCTGCAAGCGTGCCGGCAAGCACCCGTTCAGTTCGATGGACGTGGAGAAATACGTCGGTAGCCAGTTGCGCCAACAGTGCGGTGCCGCCGGTATTTCGTTGAAAGACCCGCAGGTCGAAGTGCGCATCGAAATTCGCGACCAGCGGCTGTTCGTGATCCACAGCCAGCACAACAGCATCGGTGGTTATCCGCTGGGTTCGCTGGAGCAGACCCTGGTGCTGATGTCCGGTGGCTTCGACTCCACGGTGGCGGCCTACCAGATCATGCGTCGCGGATTGATGAGCCATTTCTGCTTCTTCAACCTCGGCGGGCGCGCCCATGAACTGGGCGTGATGGAAGTGGCGCACTTCATCTGGAAGAAGTACGGCAGCTCCCAACGCGTGTTATTTGTGAGTGTGCCGTTCGAAGAAGTGCTGGGCGAGATTCTCGGCAAAGTCGATAACAGTCATATGGGCGTCATTTTGAAGCGTATGATGTTGCGCGCTGCTTCACGAATTGCCGACCGCCTGCAAATCGACGCGCTGGTGACCGGCGAGGCGATCTCCCAGGTATCGAGCCAGACGTTGCCGAACCTGTCGGTAATCGACTGCGTGACCGAGAAGCTGGTCTTGCGTCCACTGATCGCCAGCCACAAGCAGGACATCATCGACCAGGCCAACGACATCGGCACCGCCGATTTCGCCAAGCACATGCCCGAGTATTGCGGGGTCATCTCGGTGAACCCCAAGACCCATGCCAAGCGCGGGCGCGTGGAGCATGAAGAGAAAGAATTCGACATGGCGATCCTCGAGCGTGCGCTCGAAAACGCCAGGCTGGTGCCGATCGATCGCGTCATCGATGAATTGGGCCAGGACATCCAAATTGAAGAAGTCGGCGAAGCGCTTGCCGGTCAGATCATCATCGACATCCGTCACCCGGACGATGCTGAAGACGACCCGCTGAGCATCGCCGGCATCGAGGTAAAAACGATGCCGTTCTATGCAGTGAACGCGCGTTTCAAGGAACTGGACCCTACTCGCCAGTACCTGCTGTATTGCGACAAAGGCGTGATGAGTCGCCTGCATGCCCACCATTTGCTCAGTGAGGGGCATGCCAATGTGCGCGTTTATCGACCGAGCTAAGTGCCCGGGGCTGTTTGCCTGTGGCCTGCGTCACCGGCCCCCCGACGCCGCCGACAGGCTGTAACGGCTTTGTCGGACTCAACGTAAATCGCTGCCACGACCTGTCAGCACACCGAATCCTCTGATCGAGATACACAAGTGATCGAAAATCTACGCAACATCGCCATCATTGCTCACGTTGACCATGGTAAGACCACCCTGGTAGACAAACTCTTGCGTCAATCCGGCACCCTGGAGCGCAACGAGCTCAACGACGAGCGCGTGATGGACTCCAACGACCAGGAGAAAGAGCGCGGTATTACCATCCTGGCGAAAAACACCGCCATCAACTGGAACGGCTACCACATCAACATCGTGGACACCCCGGGCCACGCCGACTTCGGTGGTGAAGTAGAGCGCGTGATGTCGATGGTCGACTCCGTGCTGCTGCTGGTCGATGCCCAGGACGGCCCTATGCCGCAAACCCGCTTCGTGACCAAGAAGGCTTTCGAAGCCGGCCTGCGTCCGATCGTGGTCATCAACAAGGTTGACCGTCCAGGCGCGCGTCCGGACTGGGTCCTGGACCAGATCTTCGACCTGTTCGACAACCTGGGTGCCACCGAAGAACAGCTGGACTTCAAAGTCGTCTACGCCTCGGCCCTGAACGGTATTGCCGGTCTGGACCACACCGACATGGCCGAAGACATGACCCCGCTGTACCAGTCGATCGTCGACGACGTACCCGCGCCGAAAGTCGACCGTGACGGTCCGTTCCAGATGCAAATCTCGGCCCTGGACTACAACAGCTTCCTGGGTGTGATCGGCGTTGGCCGTATCGCCCGTGGTCGCATCAAGCCGAACACCCCGGTTGTGGCGATCGACGCCGACGGCAAGAAGCGCAACGGTCGTATCCTCAAGCTGATGGGTCACCACGGTCTGCACCGTATCGACGTTGAAGAAGCGGCAGCCGGCGACATCGTCTGCATCAGCGGCTTCGACCAGCTGTTCATCTCCGACACCCTGTGCGACCCGATGAACGTCGAAGCGATGAAGCCGTTGACCGTCGACGAGCCAACCGTTTCCATGACCTTCCAGGTCAACGACTCGCCATTCTGCGGTAAAGAAGGCAAGTTCGTGACCAGCCGTAACATCAAGGAACGCCTGGACAAAGAGCTGCTCTACAACGTGGCCCTGCGCGTTGAAGAAGGCGATTCGGCCGACAAGTTCAAGGTTTCCGGCCGTGGTGAGCTGCACCTTTCGGTTCTGATCGAAACCATGCGTCGCGAAGGCTTCGAAATGGGCGTGGGTCGTCCTGAAGTGATCATCCGTATGGTTGACGGCGTCAAGCACGAACCGTACGAAAACGTGACCATCGACCTGCCGGAAGAATCCCAGGGCGCGATCATGGAGCAAATGGGCCTGCGTAAGGGCGACCTGACCAACATGGTTCCGGATGGCAAGGGCCGTGTGCGCCTTGAGTACAACATCCCGGCCCGTGGCCTGATCGGTTTCCGTAACGAGTTCCTGACCCTGACCTCCGGTGGCGGCATCCTGACTTCGATCTTCGATCGTTACGACGTGATGAAGTCCGGCGACATGTCCGGCCGTCAGAACGGCGTGCTGGTATCGGTTGCGACCGGCAAGGCACTGACCTACTCGCTGGAAACCCTGCAAGCCCGTGGCAAGCTGTTCGTTGAACACGGCCAGGATATCTACGAAGGTCAAATCGTCGGCCTGAACAGCCGCGACAACGACCTGGGTGTGAACCCGACCAAAGGCAAGAAGCTCGACAACATGCGTGCTTCGGGCAAAGACGAAACCATCGCCCTGGTTCCGCCGGTCAAGTTCACCCTGGAGCAGGCGCTGGAGTTCGTGCAAGAAGACGAACTGTGCGAAGTGACGCCGAAGTCCATCCGTCTTCGTAAGAAGATCCTGGGCGAAAGCGAGCGTACCCGCGCTGCCAAGAAAAGCGGTAACTGAGTTTCGACTTAGTTAGTGGCTGAAAAAAACGCCCCTGATTGTGAGATCAGGGGCGTTTTTTTGTGCCTGGGATTTGTGTGTCGCTTGTCAGGGCCTCATCGCGAGCAAGCTCGCTCCCACAGTTGATTTTCGGTGGGTACAGATTTTGTGTCCGGCATGGGGCCACTGTGGGAGCGAGCTTGCTCGCGATGGCGCCGGATCAGGCACCGCTGAACCGGCAGCCGATCAGAATTTGTCCAACGTCCGCGGATTCCGCTCGCGCTCCACTTCCTTGGGCTTGTAGGCACAATACCCCGGCCGTGGCCCAATCCGCGGATGGTTGCGGCAGGTGTCCGGGCGCTTCTCATAAATGGTGCACAGCCGGCTCTTGCGGTCCAGATAAAGGCAATCGTTGTTGCTCATGCGCTGGAGCGTGAAGATTTCCGACTTCTGGTTATAGCGCTCGACGATCCCTTCCTTTTGCAGGCGCTTGGCGATGTTTTTTGGCGGGTCGCCCAGTTCGAACTCATCGACGATGCCGATCCGGATCAGGTCCTTGATCTTGGCCTCCACCGGCAGCGTGCAGCAGCTCGATACGCAGGAACCGCACATCGGGGCGGAGTACTTGGCCCAGGTATCGAGTCGGTCGATCTCCGCGGCGGCGATCAGGTTGGGCTTCATCATCAAGGTTTACCAGCATGCATCAGGGCGCGCGATCATACCGGGACTGGTGAAATTTTGAACGACCATCTGCCGGTTTTTTTTCATCTGCGCTAAAACGCCCGAGGACCGGCACGGCCCCTGCATTCATTCGCTCATCCGGCAATTCTCTGACGACGATTCTCCGTCGCAGGGAAAAACCACCGAACCAGAGCCTGTGCCGTCTGTCAGACCGACTAGGCTCAGACAATTCCATGCTCGTTCGAGGTCTCATCAATGACTCAAGAACCACTTGTTCGCGAAGCCGAAGTCGCTGCTTTTCGCGATGCCGTGTTGACCAAACTCACTTATGCCGTTGGCAAGGACCCGGATCATGCGTTTGATCACGATTGGTTCGAAGCCATTGCCCTTGCCGCCCGCGACCACATGGTCGAACACTGGATGGACCATACGCGGCAGATCTACCGCAAGGGCCAGAAGCGCGTCTATTACCTCTCCCTGGAATTCCTTATCGGTCGCTTGCTCTATGACAGCCTGAGCAACCTGGGCCTGCTGGACACTGCCCGTGAAGCCTTGACCGAACTGGGCGTGGACCTGGAGCGCATCCGTCTGCTCGAGCCCGACGCGGCGCTGGGTAACGGCGGCCTCGGCCGGTTGGCGGCGTGTTTCATGGAAAGCATGTCCACCCTCGGTATCGCCGGCCATGGCTATGGCATTCGTTATGAGCATGGCTTGTTTCGCCAGGCCATCGTTGACGGTTGGCAGCAGGAGCAGACCGAGCACTGGCTGGATTTCGGCAACCCGTGGGAGTTCGAACGGCCAGAGGTGGTTTACCCGATTGGCTTTGGCGGCGGCGTCGAGACCGTGACTGATGATACTGGCAACACCCGGCAAGTCTGGACGCCGGGCGAAACCGTGCGCGCCATCGCCTATGACACGCCGGTGGTGGGTTGGCGCGGTGCCAGCGTCAACACCCTGCGCCTGTGGCGCGCCCGAGCGGTGGAAGACCTGCACCTGGAACGCTTCAATGCCGGCGATCACCTGGGCGCGGTAGCGGAAGTGGCCCGGGCCGAAAGTATTTCCCGCGTGCTCTACCCGGCCGACAGCACCGAAGCCGGCCAGGAACTGCGCCTGCGCCAGGAATATTTCTTCGTCGCCGCCTCGTTGCAGGATTTGCTGCGTCGCCATCGCAACATGCACACCTCGGTGCTGACCTTGGGCGACCATGCGGCGATCCAGCTCAACGACACCCACCCGTCGATCGCCGTGGCGGAGCTAATGCGTCAGCTGGTGGACGTCTACGACGTGGCCTGGGACGCCGCCTGGCAGATTACCCAGGACACGCTGTCCTATACCAACCACACGCTGCTGCCCGAGGCCCTGGAAACCTGGCCGGTAGGGCTGATGGAGCGCATGTTGCCCCGGCACATGCAGATCATTTACCTGATCAACGCCCAGCACATTGATTCGCTGCGGGCCAAGGGCGTGCATGATTTCGACGTGCTGCGCTCGGTTTCGCTGATCGAAGAAGACAACGGGCGGCGGGTGCGCATGGGCAACCTGGCATTCCTCGGGTCCCACAGCGTCAACGGGGTGTCCGGGTTGCACACGCAGCTGATGCGCAGCACGGTGTTCTCCGAGCTGCATAAGCTCTATCCGGACCGGATCAACAACAAGACCAACGGCATTACCTTCCGCCGCTGGCTGTTCCAGGCCAACGCCGAATTGACGTCGATGATGGTCGATGCCCTGGGCCCGAGCGTGCTCGACAATCCCGAGGAGCGCCTGATCGAACTGGAGCCGTTCGCCGACAAACCGGCGTTCCGCAAGCAATTCGCCGAGCAGCGCCTGCACAGCAAGAAGGCCCTGGCGTACCTGATCCACGAACGACTGGGCATCGCGGTGAACCCGGCGGCGATGTTCGACGTGCAGGTCAAGCGGATCCACGAATACAAACGTCAATTGCTCAACCTGATGCACACCGTGGCGCTGTACCAGGCGATCCGCGCCGAACCGGAAGTGGACTGGGTGCCGCGGGTGAAGATCTTCGCCGGCAAGGCCGCCGCCAGCTATCACCAGGCCAAGCTGATCATCAAGCTGACCAACGACATCGCCCGGGTGGTTAACAACGACCCGACCGTGCGTGGCTTGCTCAAAGTGGTGTTCCTGCCCAACTACAACGTCAGCCTGGCCGAAAGCATCATCCCGGCGGCGGACCTGTCGGAACAGATTTCCACGGCCGGTTTCGAAGCGTCGGGCACCAGTAACATGAAATTCGGCCTCAACGGCGCGCTGACCATCGGCACCATGGACGGCGCCAACGTGGAGATGCATGAGCGCGTGGGCGGTGAGCACATGTTCATCTTTGGCCTGACTGCCGAGCAGGTGGAGGCCCGCAAGCAAAACGGCGAATTCAGCGCCGCGCCGGACATCGCTGCGTCCCATCGACTCAATGATGTGTTGCAGGCGATTCGCGGCGGGGTGTTCTCGCCGGATGATCCAATGCGCTATACCGGGCTCGTGGACTCGCTGGTGGACTATGACCGCTTCCTGGTCTGCGCCGACTTCGACTCGTACTGGCATGCCCAGCTCAAGGTCGAGGAGCGCTGGCACGACTCCAAGCAGTGGTGGCGTTCGGCGGTGCTCAACACCGCGCGCATGGGCTGGTTCTCCTCGGACCGGACCATCCGTGAGTACGCCACCGACATCTGGAAAGCCCTGGAGTAGCATTTGCTGTAAGAAATGTGAGCGAAGCCCAACGGTGATTGGGCTTCGTCGATATACTAAGCGTCAGTTTCGCCGGGCTAGGTCGTGGCCAGGCTCAGTCAGTGGGGGCGCCGACAATCCACTGTGGGAGCGGGCTTGCTCGCGAAAGCGATGTATCAGGCAGGAAAGATGTCGCCTGACACACCGCTTTCGCGAGCAAGCCCGCTCCCACAAGGTTTGTGCTGTTCCACCAGACTGATCCAGGAGCCACCTTCCCCGGTCATGCCCGCAACGGGCCGCTTAGGGATATCGACCATGCAATGGATCTTGACGTTGTTGGGCCTGGCACTCGGCTGGGTGGTGGATGAGTCGTTCGCCGATGCGCTGATAGGTGCGTTGGTGGGGCTAGGCATTGCCCAGACGTTTCGCCTGAGTCGCCTTGGGGCTCAGGCCACCAAGCAGCAGAGCCTGTTGCAGGAGGCTCAGCAGGACCTGATCACGCTGCAAGCGCGATTGTCTGTGCTCGAGCGCAGCAGTGCTCCTGCGCCGAGTGATCCGGCGCCCGCGCCGGAAATCGTTGTGGCCCAGGCGCCCGAGCCGAAGCCCGAGGCTCGAACCGAGCCTGAGCTGGTCTGGGAGCTGCCGTCAGACCTTGAACCAATTTCTGCGATGGCTACGCAAGCCAGCCAGCCGTTGCCCGATGAGGTTTGGCGTTCCGCGCCAATTGCCCCGAGAGCGACTGCCCGCAAACCGGCTCCGGCGGAACCGGTGGTTGCTGAACCTGTTGCTCCCCGTGGACCGAATCTGTTCGACCGGGCCTTGCTGGGCGCGCGCAACTGGCTGTTTGGCGGCAACACCGTGCTGCGGGTCGGCGTGGTCTTGTTGTTCCTCGGCCTGGCGTTTCTGCTGCGCTATGCCACTGAAGGCATGGTGGTGCCGATCGAATTGCGTTACGCCGGCGTCGCGGCCAGCGCGTTGGGCCTGCTGGGCCTGGGTTGGTGGCTGCGTCAGCGCAACAACAACTATGCGCTGATGCTGCAAGGCACCGGGATCGCGGTGCTGTACCTGACGGTGTTCGCCGCGATGCGCCTGCATCCGCTGCTCGATTCGAAAGCCGCCCTGGGCTTGCTGGTGGCCGTCACGGTGTTCTCGGCGATCCTGGCGGTGACCCAGAACGCCTTGGGCCTGGCCGCGGCCGCTGCGTTGGGCGGGTTTGCCGCGCCGATCCTGACCTCCACCGGCAGCGGCAACCACGTTGCCCTGTTCAGTTATTTCATCCTGCTCAATGCCGGCATCCTCGCGATTGCCTGGTTCAAGGCCTGGCGCCTGCTCAACCTGATCGGTTTTGTCGGCACCTTCGGCATCGGCTTCGCCTGGGGCCTGCGGTCATATGCGCCGGAACTGCTCTGGAGCACCGAGCCGTTCCTGATTGTCTTCTTCCTCATCTACCTGGCGATAGGCTTGCTGTTCACTCGCCGCAAACTGTTGGAAATGAACGACGCCCCCGAGGACGACAGTCGGGACGCGCTGCTGCGTTGGTCGGCACGCAAGGGCGATTACGTGGACGGCACGATGTTGTTCGCCCCACCGCTGGTGGGCTTCGGCTTGCAGTTCGCGCTGGTGCAGCATCTGGAGTTCGCCGCGGCGTTCAGCGCCCTGGCCCTGGGCATGATCTACATGGGCCTGGCCCGCTTGCTGATGGGCGGCCGCGCGCTGTTGCTGGCCGAAACCTGTCTGGCCCTGGGGGTGATTTTTTCCAGCCTGGCGATTCCCTTGGGGCTCGACGCCCGTTGGACCGCAGCGGCCTGGGCCGTGGAGGGCGCGGGGATCTTCTGGCTGGGTCTGCGTCAGCAACGACCTCTCGCGCGAGCCTTTGCCTTGCTGTTGCAACTGGGTTCGGCGCTGGCGTTCCTCAGCGAATTGCGATCTGGCGAAAGCAGCCTGCTCGACGGCTCACCGTTGGGGGCGTTGATGCTCGGCGGCGCGTTGCTGTTCACCTTTTACCAGTTGCGCAAGGCTGAGCCTGAACACACGGCGGCTTGGGAGCGCCAAGGCCTGCCGGTGCTGGCTGTGCTGGGGTTGAGTTTCCTCTACCTGCTGGCACCGCTGTTTTTATTCACCCACGGCACCGCCATCGCCTGGGCCCTGGCCGGACTGGCGACGCTGTTTGTTGGCCTGCGCCTGCAATCGCGCAGCTTCCTGTTCACCGCGTTCGCGGTGCAACTGCTCGGTGGTGCGCTGTTTCTGTTGCGCCTGCAAGGTGCCGAGGGCGATTCGGCGGCGGTGTTCAGTGCCGGCTGGAGCGGTCTGCTCAGCGCCTCGCTGATCGGCCTGGCATTGATTGGCGGCATGTTGCTGGCGGCGCGCGACGACATGGTGCGCAACGATGTCCGATTGCTGCGCGGGTTGTCGGTGGTGTTGCTGGCGGGGCTGGTGCTGATCAACCTCGCGGTGCTGTTCGTCCTGCCTTGGCAAACCGCGAGCGGTGTATGGGCGGCCAGCGGTCTGTTGATCATCTGGCTGAGCCTGTACCTGAAGCAGCGCGTGAGCTTTGTCTTCGGCCTGCTGCTGCAACTGCTCGGCGGCGCGTCGTTCCTGATGGCGGGGCCAGCGCTGCTGGGGCCGCTCAATGCCGAGGGTCTGCGACCCCTGGCCCATAGTGGTTTCTGGACGCCATTGGTATTGGGGTTTGCAGCGCTGGTGGGCGCATGGCGCCTGCAACGGGCACACGCGGCGCAGGAGCTGGATGTCTTGAGCTTGCAACGCCTGTCTGAGCTGTTGCTGATCTGGGGCGCCGGTTGGTGGGCGCTGGCGTGGGTCAGCGAAGTGTTGCGCTTTGCCCCGGCGAACCTGCAGGGCAGCTTGCTACTGCTGGTTGCGGCGATCAGCGTGGCAGTGTGGACCGTCCTGTCGCTGCGTTTGAAATGGCCGGCACTGGGACTGCTGTGCACCTTGCTGATCCCGGCGGCGGGCTGCGTACTGGTGGCGACGGGGCACAGCCACTATCACCCGGCCGCGAATTTCGGCTGGCTGGCCTGGCTGGCGGTATTTGCCGTGCATTTCCTCTCTCTCAAGCGCCTCGCGCCAGTGCTGCCGGCCCAGGCGCGCAGTACGGCCCACGTACTCGGTTGCTGGTTGCTGATGGCGGTATTGATGCTGGAGTTGCGTTACGGCCTGCTGTTGCTGTCGGAGCAGTACAACGCTTGGCGCTGGCTGGCCTGGGCGATCCTGCCAGGTCTTTATCTGGTGCTGATGGCCACGCCGCGTACCTTGCCATGGCCGGTGTCGGCACAACCACGGGAATATCGTGTCTATGCGGCGGCGCCCATGGCGCTGTTGATGCTCGGTTGGTTCTGGCTGACCAACACCTTCAGTGATGGCAACTCAGAGCCACTGCCTTATGTGCCGTTGCTCAATCCCTTGGAGCTGGGCCTGTTGTTCGCCTTGTTCGGTATCTATGTGTGGGCTCGCAACGCCGTGGAACAATCGACGAACCATTGGAATCGCGTCGGGCACATCGCCCAGTTGATCGCCGGTGTGTCGCTGTTCGCGTTCTTCACCGCCCTGGTGATGCGCACTGCCCACCAGTGGATGGGGGTGCCATACGAGCTGGACGCGCTGCTCGAGTCGATGTTCGTCCAGGCCGGGCTGTCCATCGTCTGGACGCTGATCGCCCTGGGCCTGATGATTGGCGGGCATCTGCGGCACCGGCGTGAAGTGTGGCTGATCGGTGCGGCGTTGATTGCCGTGGTCGTGGCCAAGCTGTTCTTTGTTGAATTGAGTAACCGTGGCGGTTTGGCGCGGATCGTGTCGTTTATCGGCGTGGGCGTATTGCTGCTGGTGGTGGGCTACTTCGCGCCGCTGCCGCCAAAACGTCCGGAAACGGCCGTCGAGGCCGAGCCGCCGATGCCTGTCAGTGAGGGAGTGTCATCTTGAGTCGTACGTTGAGTCGGATCGGGCTGGGAGTGGTCGGGTTGTGGGTGGCATTGTCGGCCACGGCCCAGGAGCAACCGGCGGACTTCACCCATCAGGTGCCATTGTCCTTGAGCGGCGAGGGGCCGTGGTATCGCCTCCCGTTGCCGCTGGACGTCCAGTTGCAAGCGCGGCAGACCGACCTGAGCGATCTGCGGGTCTTCAACGCGGCCGGGCAGCCCCAGGCCTATGCGTTGGTGCGTGAGTCGGCCCAGAGCCGGGAAAACCGCACCCTCACCGACGTGAAGTGGTTCCCGCTGTATAACGCCGCCGACGACAGCGAGCGCGCGCCCAGCGTACGTGTGCAGTCGAACGCCAATGGCACGCTGGTGGAAGTCCAGCCATCGAGTCGGCTCGAAGCGGGGGAAGAGGAGCTGCGCGGTTGGTTGCTGGATGCCAGCGCGATCAAGGCGCCGTTGCAGCAGTTGGTCCTCGACTGGACCAGTGAGCGCGACGGCTTCCAGCGGTTCACCATCGAAGCCAGTGACGACTTGCAGCATTGGCAATCCTGGGGAGAAGGTCAGGTGGCGCGCTTGACCTTTGCCGATGAGCGGGTCGAGCAGCATGAAGTGAGCCTGCCAGGGCAATCGGCGCGCTATCTGCGGTTGCTGTGGGATTCGCCGTCCTCCGCGCCAGTGCTGACCTCGGCCCAGCTGCACAGCGCCAGCCGCGAAAGCCTGCCGCTGCCGCTGGTCTGGTCGCAACCGTTGGCCGGCAGCACCACGAAGGCCGGTGAATACACCTGGCAGTTGCCCATGGGGCTGAACATCGAGCAGGTGCAGGTCGAGCTGAGCCAGGCCAACAGCCTGGCGCCGGTGACCCTGGCCGGGCGCCGTGAAAGCAGCCATCCGTGGCAGCCGATGGGCAGTGGCTTGCTGTATCGCCTGACCCAGAACGGCCAGGATGTGCTGCAAAACCAACTGCAGCTGTCCGGCCAGACCGTCCAGCAATTGAAGCTGACGGTGGACGAGCGTGGCGGCGGCCTGGGCACCGAAGCCCCGGCCCTGCGCTTTGCCGTGCGCCCGACCCAGGTGGTGTTCCTGGCGCGCGGCGAAGGACCTTATAGCCTGGCATTGGGCAGCGCGACGGTGAAAGCCGCCAGCTTGCCATTGAGCACGCTGGTGCCCGATTACAAACCGTCGCGCCTGGCGACGCTGGGCACGGCGACAGTGAACGGCATGGCCACTTCGACACCGGCTGCCGCCGCCGCAACCACGCCGGTCACGGTGGATACCAACTGGAAGAAAATCGGCTTGTGGGCAGTGTTGCTGCTCAGCGTGCTGTTCCTTGCGGCGATG
Source organism: Pseudomonas brassicacearum (assembly GCF_000585995.1). Classification (NCBI taxonomy): domain Bacteria; kingdom Pseudomonadati; phylum Pseudomonadota; class Gammaproteobacteria; order Pseudomonadales; family Pseudomonadaceae; genus Pseudomonas; species Pseudomonas brassicacearum. The sequence goes on from NZ_CP007410.1 coordinate 396,112, forward strand.
GCGTTCAGCTTGCTGCGCAAGCCGCCGGTCAAGAGTTGAGGTGGTTTCATCGCGAGCAAGCTCGCTCCCACAATAGGCCGCGTTCGTCGAAACAACTCGGTCAACGGTGGGAGCGAGCTTGCTCGCGATTCGGTCTGCCAGCGGCCCAAAACCCACAAGCGACCACCACCCCGTGAACTCAATCCTCCATTCCCCGTCTCATAGGAGGAATTAAGTCCCGACTCGCGCTAAACTGCGCTGGTTTTTCCGCCCCTTATCCTTCGGAGCCGTCCATGTCCCGCGTTACCTTGAGTCGCTATTTGATTGAGCAGACCCGTAGCAACAACACCCCTGCCGATCTGCGCTTTTTGATCGAAGTGGTGGCGCGTGCATGCAAGGAGATCAGCCACGCCGTTTCCAAAGGCGCCCTGGGTGGTGTCCTGGGCAGCATGGGTACCGAAAACGTGCAGGGCGAAGTGCAGAAGAAGCTCGACGTGCTTTCCAACGAAATCCTGCTCGAAGCCAACGAATGGGGCGGTCACCTGGCCGGCATGGCGTCCGAGGAAATGGACAATGCCTATCAGATCCCGGGCAAATACCCCAAGGGTGCCTACCTGCTGGTGTTCGACCCGCTGGACGGTTCGTCGAACATCGATATCAACGCGCCGGTCGGTACCATCTTCTCGGTACTGCGTTGCCCGAACGAATACCTGAGCCAGAACGAAGCCTTGAATGAAAAGGCTTTCCTGCAACCGGGCACCGAGCAGGTCGCCGCCGGTTATGCCATCTACGGTCCTCAGACCATGCTGGTGCTGACCCTGGGCGACGGCGTCAAAGGCTTCACCCTGGATCGCGAGATGGGCAGCTTCGTCCTGACCCACGAAGACATCACCATTCCTGAAACCACCCAGGAATTCGCCATCAACATGTCCAACCAGCGGCACTGGGAAGCCCCGGTTCAACGCTACGTCAACGAATTGCTGGCTGGCGAAGAAGGCCCGCTGAAAAAGAACTACAACATGCGCTGGGTCGCCGCGATGGTGGCCGACGTGCACCGTATCCTGACCCGTGGCGGTCTGTTCATGTACCCGCGCGACAGCCGCGAACCGTCCAAGCCGGGCAAACTGCGCCTGATGTACGAAGCCAATCCGATGTCGTTCCTGGTTGAGCAGGCCGGCGGCGCTTCCACCGACGGTCACCAGCGGATCCTCGACATCCAGCCTGAAGGTCTGCACCAGCGTGTGGCGGTATTCCTCGGTTCCAAGGAAGAAGTCGCCCGCGCCACGGCCTATCACAAGGAATAACCCATGGCCGAGCCCTGGCAGCCTTTGCTCGATTGGTGGTTTGGTTCAGCCGGTACGCCGGACGAAATAGCTGCTGAGAAGGGCAAACTGTGGTTCGGCAAACGCCATGATCGTCAGGCGCACGAGCGCTTCGGCGATCTGGTCGAGCAGGCCCTGGCCGGCGGATTGACCGACTGGGCGCAACGCCCGGAAGGTTGGCTGGCCCTGGTGCTGCTGCTCGATCAACTCCCGCGGATGATCTTTCGCGACACCCCCAAGGCTTTTTCCGGCGACCTGCGTGCCCAAGCGCTCGTGGCCCAAGGCATGGCGGCGGGTTTCGACCGGCAACTCAAACCCATCCAACGCGTCTTCATCTACCTGGTACTCGAGCACTGCGAAAACCTGGCGGTGCAGAACGAGGCCGTGTCGCGGTTCATCGACCTGGTCCGGGAGCAACCGGAGACGGAGCGGGCGGTGTTTGAAGACAATCTGGATTATGCCGAACGGCACCAGAAGATCATTTCGCGGTTTGGACGGTTTCCCCATCGCAATGCGGTGTTGGGGCGCGAGTCCACGGCTGAGGAAATTGAGTTTTTGAACAGGCCTGGGTCGCGATTTTAGCGAAGTTCTAAGAGTCGCTTCGAAGCAAGCGTTTCATTAGCAACGCGGGCAAGCTCTTACGGCTGTCGGCAATGATGTGGATGTAGATCGTTTGGCCTCGCACTTCATAAATGATCCTATTCATTCCTGAAAGGATCTGTCGATATTGACCGAGATTAAGCCTTTCGATTTCTTCCGGGATCGATCCCGCATAAGGCAGTGTTGCTAGATGACGGATCGCTGCTTTCAGACTGGCATAGGTGTTTTGCCATGTTTGAGAAGAAAACCGCTCGATTAGATAAACGCGGAGCTCTTTAAGATCTGTTTCGGCCGATTGAAGGATGACAACCTTTAAGCTCATTGAATGTCAGCCCTGTCCAGCTCAGTGAAGACATCCTCAACATCCCGATAATTACCTTCTTCAATTTCCCGGTTGCCCATAGCCAACAGCTTCAACAGCGCCATGGTGTCTTCTTGCTCTTCAAAACTTTTCACATCCATGACTACGAGCTTGGCTTCACCGTTTTGGGTGATGATCAAAGGCTCCCTGCTCTCTGTGATGGTCTTTACGATTTCAGCAGTGTGGCTTTTCAAATAGCTGATGGGTTTGATTTGTGATGACAGCTTCATGGCGTAAGCCTCGAAAGATTGAATGGACTGAGTTTAGTCTTAATTCAGTCTTGAGTCAGGTGGCACTGACCAAATGTCTATTGGCTTAGGCTGACACACCCCATCGCGAGCAAGCTCGCGATGGGGCCTGTCCAGGCACTAGATCCGGAAGCTACCCACCAACTGCTTCAACCGCGCCGCTTGCTGCTCCAGGTCGGCACAGGCGCGCAAGGTGGCTTGCAGGTTTTCCACGCCTTCCTGGTTCAGCGTGTTGATCTCGGTGATGTCGACGTTGATCGACTCCACCACGGCGGTTTGTTCTTCGGTGGCGGTGGCCACGGATTGGTTCATGCCATCGATTTCACCGATGCGCTGGGTCACGCTGCCCAGGCGTTCGCCGGCCTGGTTGGCGATGCCGACGCTGCTTTCGCTCTGGCGCTGGCTGTCGGTCATGGTCAGCACCGCTTCCCGTGCGCCGACTTGCAGCTCTTCGATCATCTTCTGCACTTGCTGCGCCGAATCCTGGGTGCGGTGGGCCAGGTTGCGCACTTCATCGGCCACCACCGCGAAGCCGCGCCCGGCTTCACCGGCGCGGGCGGCTTCGATGGCGGCGTTGAGGGCGAGTAGGTTGGTCTGCTGGGAAATACTGGTGATCACCTCGAGAATCTGGCCGATGTTCACCGTATTGCTGTTCAGGACTTCAATGTTGCCGCACGAGTCGCTGATCTTGGCCGACAGCTGCTGCATGGCCGCGATGGTTTTATCCACCACGTGCTGACCGTCTTCGGCCAGGCTGCGGGCATCGCTGGAATGCTGCGAGGCGAGGGCGGCGTTCTGGGCGATTTCCTGGGCGGCGGCGCCGAGTTGGTTGATGGCCGCAGCCACGCTGCTGGTGCGCGAAGCCTGCTGGTCGGAGTTGAACATCGACGAGTTGGACGCACTGACCACCCGCAGGGCGACTTCGTTGACCTGGCCGGTGGCCGAGGCCACTTCGCGGATCGAGGTATGGATGCGCTCGACAAACCGGTTGAAGGATGTGCCCAGTGCGCCAAATTCATCCTGGCCGTGGATGACCAGGCGCCGGGTCAGGTCGCCTTCGCCTTCAGCGATGTCGTGCATGGCGCGGCCCATGGTCAGCAGCGGTTGCATCAGCACACGGATGAGCATGCCCAGCAGGGCGATGATGAACACCACGGCAATGGTCATGGCGATCAGCGCCGAGGTACGGAACTCGCTGAGCATCGCCAGGGCGGTGTCTTTGTCGAGCACCAGCGCGACATACCAGTTGGCTCCCGGCACGCCATTGACCTGCGTGAAGGAGATGAATTGGGTTTTGCCGTCGAGCTCCACTTCCTTCATGCCCGGGCTGACTTGCAGCCCGCCGTTGGGGTAGGCCTCGGCCAGGGTCTTGAGTACGCGCTTGCTGTCGGGGTGGATCAGGATCTTGCCGTCGGCGCTGACGATGAACGCGTGGCCGTGGCCGCCGAAGTTCAGCGAGTTGATGATGGCGCTGACGCTCGACAGGTCGATATCCGCACCGGCCACGCCGATCATCTGACCCTGGTGCTGTACCGGCGTGGCGACGGTGATCACCAGTTTGCCCGACGAAGCGGCGATGTAGGGTTCGGTGACGATGGCTTGTTGGGCGCTGTTGGCAGCTTTGTACCAGCCACGGGCGCGCGGGTCGTAGTCGGCGGCGCGATTGCCGGCCGGTACCGAGAACATTACGCCGTCAGTGCCACCGAAATAGCTGAGCTGAAAGTTGCTGGTGTACGCTGGCAGGCCCACGGCGCGTTTGAGGCTGTCGGCTCTACTGCCGTCCACGGCGATCTGTTGGGCCAGCGATTGCAGCAGTTGGGTGCGGCCTTCGACCCACGTCTGAATGTTGCGACTGGTCAGGCTGCCGAGCTCCTGCATGGAGGTTTCCGTGCTGGCGTGCAGGCTTTGGCGTTGACGATAGTCGTTGAACAGGATGAAACAGGCGAATGCAACGGCTACCACGAGCGCAGCAGCCAGCAGGATTTTGTGGCTGAATTTCATGTTTCTGGTCATTAAGAACGCTACCGCACAGGAGCTGGTCAGGAAGGGGTGCCAATGTGCCATAGCGCAGGTCTTCGCGCTGTTCTTTTTATCGGCGTGAAAGCGCCGGGGATCAGGCTGCGCCGGGCTGATCCCGACGAAATGCACGATCGTGTCACAAACTGACTGTTCAACCGATGAAACACCTGCCGGGAGCCCAATAAATACTGGGGTCCTCGGGGAACCAGATAGGGGTTTTCTCTTCTAAGGTTCTGGTTGGCAGCCAGCCAACCCCTTCTGCTCCAGGAGTTACACCATGTCGCTGCGATCTATCGCCTTGTTGTCGTTGTGCGTCTTATTGACTGCATGCAGCAAGGTCAACCAGGAAAACTATTCGAAACTGTCGGCCGGCATGCCCAAGGCCGAAGTCGAGACGTTACTGGGGAAACCGACCGATTGTTCGGGTGCGCTCGGCATGTCCAGTTGCACCTGGGGCGACCAGAAAAGCTTTATCAGCGTGCAGTACGCCGGTGACAAAGTGTTGATGTTTTCCGGCCAAGGCCTGAAGTAAACCGGGGCCAAGTGCCCGCGGGAGAAAAATAATGATGCGGTTATTGTTAGTGCTTTTAGCTGGCCTGGTTTTGGCTGGCTGTGCCACTTCTGGCGAAGATCCGTTGGCGCCCAAGACTGTCGATAGTGTCAACCTCAAGCGTTACCAAGGGACCTGGTACGAGTTGGCCCGCCTGCCCATGTATTTCCAGCGCAACTGTGCGCAATCCGAGGCTCACTACACCCTCAAGCCTGACGGCGATGTGGGTGTGCTCAATCGCTGCCTGACGTCTGACTGGCAGTGGGAAGAAGCCAGGGGCACTGCTACCCCGCAAGTGCCGGGCAAGACCGACAAGCTTTGGGTCGAGTTCGACAACTGGTTTTCGCGGATCGTGCCGGGCGTGGCGAAAGGGCAGTACTGGGTGCTGTACGTCAGCGACGACTACAAGACCGCCATCGTCGGCGACCCGAGCCGTCGCTACATGTGGCTGCTGTCCCGTACACCGACCGTCAATAGCGTGGTGCGTGAAGAACTGCTGAGCAAGGCGCGTCAGCAGGGCTATGACACGACACGGTTGATCTGGCGTGCGTCGGATCGGCAGATGGCCAAGACCTCGGATTGATTGCCTCCCAATAGCCAATGTGGGAGCGGGCTTGCTCGCGAAGACGGACTTGCAGTCAACATCTCTGTTGAATGTGAAGGCCTCTTCGCGAGCAAGCCCGCTCCCACATTTTTTATCCGTGTCAGCCCAGAAGTTCGCGCAATACCTGGGTAAACGCCCGAGCGCTTTCCTCTTCCACGGCATGACGCCCGTCCCGCACAACCCACTGTCCGCCGACCATCACGTCGCGCACCTGACGGTCCCCGCCGGCAAATAACCAGCGGTTGAGGATCCCGTCGCCTTGGGCCGTTGCCAGGTACGGATCGTTGCCATCGAGCACCAGCCAGTCGGCGCGCTTGCCGATCTCGAGGGCGCCGATCGGTTGCCCCAGGGCCTGGGCGCCACCGTCCAGCGCCGCATCGAACAAGGTGCGACCGACCATCGGCTGATCCGTCCGGTACAAGCGGTTGCGCCGTTGATCCCGCAGCCGTTGGCCATATTCCAGCCAGCGTAATTCTTCCACCACGCTCAATGACACATGGCTGTCGGAACCGATGCCCAGGCGTCCACCCTGAGCGAGGAAGTCCACGGCCGGGAAGATACCGTCGCCCAGATTGGCCTCGGTGGTCAGGCACAGGCCGGCAATCGCCCGGCTTTTGGCCATGAGGCTGACTTCGTGGGCGTTGGCGTGGGTGGCGTGGACCAGGCACCAGCGCTGGTCCACCTCGGTATTTTCGTACAACCATTGCAGCGGACGGGCGCCGCTCCAGCTCAGGCAGTCATCCACCTCTTTCTGCTGCTCGGCGATGTGAATGTGCACCGGGCAATCGCGGTCGCTCGCGGCCAGCACCTCTTGGATCTGCCCAGGCGTCACGGCGCGCAAAGAGTGGAAGCACAAACCCAGTGCCTGGACCGGTTGCCCGGCCAGGATCGGCTGCAAGCGTGACTGAAGCTTCAGGTAGTTTTCGGTGCTGTTGATGAAGCGTCGCTGTCCGTCATTGGGTGCCTGGCCGCCAAAACCGGAATGGCTGTAGAGCACCGGCAACAGCGTCAGGCCGATGCCGGCGGCGCTGGCGGCATGGCTGATGCGCAAGGCCAGCTCCGCTGGGTCGGCGTAAGGCGTGCCGTCGGTGTCGTGATGCACATAGTGGAACTCGGCGACCGAGGTGTAACCGGCCTTGAGCATTTCGATGTACAGCTGTCGAGCGATGATGCCGAGTTGATCGGGGCTGATTTTTCCGACGAGACGGTACATCAAGTCGCGCCAGGTCCAGAAGCTGTCGTTGGGATTGCCCGCCACTTCCGCCAATCCGGCCATGGCGCGCTGGAAGGCGTGGGAGTGCAGGTTCGGCATGCCCGGCAGCAGGGGCCCCCTCAACCGTTCGGCGCCGTCTGCGTGAGAATCGGCCTGGACATGAGTCAGGACGCCCTTGGCGTCGACTTCAAGACGTACAGCATTGGCCCATCCACTAGGCAGCAGTGCGCGTTCGGCAAAGAAGGCGGACATGGTTCAACCTCATCGTGCGTAATTTGTATATACATATACAGACGTTTGCCTGGCCGGTAAACTCCGGCAAGCTAGCAACCTTATTCGCAGAACAGGGAACCGCCGTGCCGACTCCGCCTGCCAAACCGCCGCTGGCCGCAAACATGGGTGACAGTCCGGCGCCCTTGTACGCCCGCGTCAAACAGATGATCACCCAGCAGATCGACAGTGGAAACTGGCCGCCGCATTACCGCGTGCCGTCGGAAAGCGAGCTGGTCAGCCAGCTGGGTTTCAGCCGCATGACCATCAACCGCGCCCTGCGGGAAATGACCGCCGACGGCCTGTTGGTGCGTATGCAGGGTGTCGGCACTTTCGTGGCCGAGCCCAAGAGCCAGTCCGCGTTGTTCGAAGTGCATAACATCGCCGACGAAATTGCCTCCCGTGGGCATCGCCACACGTGCCAGGTCATCACCCTGGAAGAAGAGGCCGCCGGTTCCGAGCGCGCCCTGGCCCTGGACATGCGGGAAGGGCAGAAGGTGTTCCACTCGCTGATCGTGCATTTTGAAAACGACATTCCCGTGCAAATCGAAGACCGCTTCGTCAATGCGCTGGTGGCACCTGATTACCTCAAGCAAGACTTCACTTTGCAAACGCCTTACGCCTATCTGAACCAGGTCGCACCGCTGACCGAAGGCGAGCATGTGGTCGAAGCGATCCTTGCCGAGCCGAGCGAATGCAAACTGCTGCAGATCGAACGGGGCGAGCCGTGCCTGTTGATCCGCCGCCGGACCTGGTCCGGCCGCCAGCCAGTGACCGCCGCGCGGCTGATTCACCCCGGTTCCCGTCATCGTCTGGAAGGTCGGTTTCATAAATGAGTGACTTGAAGGTTTTACGCGCTGCGGATTACCCACGCATGCCGTGGAAAAACGGCGGCGGCAGCACCGAAGAAATCACCCGCGATGCGGGTACCGGCCTGGAAGGTTTCGGCTGGCGTCTGTCGATCGCCGATATCGCTGAGTCGGGTGGCTTTTCCACGTTCGCCGGTTACGAACGAGTCATCAGCGTCTTGCAGGGTGACGGCATGAGCCTGAGCGTCGATGGCCAGGTCACGCGGCCTCTGCATCCGCTGGACCCCTTTGCGTTCAGCGGCGAGAGCCATGTGTTTTGCACGTTGCTGGGTGGACCGATTCGTGACTTTAACCTGATCTATGCGCCGCAACGTTACCGGGCGCGGTTGCAGTGGTTGGGCGGCCAGCAGCGGTTTTTCAGTGACGCGGAAACGGTGCTGGTGTTCAGTGCCGCCCCGGGACTGGCTATCAAGATTGGTGAGTCCGCTGTGGACTTGGGTCTCTACGACTGTTTGCAACTGAGCGGTAACACCGGGTTGGTGGATGTCTCCACTCACGGTCAATGCTGCGTGATTGAGCTGACGCCCCATTGATTTCCGGCTAACACACTCTCGTGGCGAGGGAGCTTGCTCCCGCTCGGGTGCGCAGCGCCCGTGGTTTTTTGGGGCCGCTGCGCAGCCCAGCGGGAGCAAGCTCCCTCGCCACAAAAAGCCTTGTCCTCGCTGTTTCCTCTTTGCGCACCAATTTGTTACCGAATGCCCCAGCGTGGCGCAATACCATGCTTCTGTGACCCTCCGATTGCCCTCTCGAAAACCCTCTTAAAAAATTTCATGCCGCTCAGCAGCCCTGAAATCACAAGGCTTTCAGCCAATTCCCCAACCGTTTCTGAACGCCACCTCCAACAACTTGGCCGCTTGATTGCATATGCTTGTACATACAAGTAAAGACGTATGCGTATGAGTCACCGATCTTCTACGCAACGTTCGCTAAATCGCTGCCCACCGCCCGGGCTGGTCTGGATTGATCGCTGAGGAGTTTTTGCTGTGACCGACGCTACCCGCAAACCCGAAAAATACCGTGATGTTGTCATTCGCGCCCCACGCGGTAACACGCTGACCGCCAAGAGCTGGCTGACTGAAGCACCGCTGCGCATGTTGATGAACAACCTTGATCCGGAAGTGGCCGAGAACCCCAAGGAACTGGTGGTCTACGGTGGCATCGGCCGTGCGGCGCGTAACTGGGAGTGCTACGACAAGATCGTCGAAAGCCTGACCAACCTGAATGACGACGAGACCCTGCTGGTGCAATCCGGCAAGCCGGTCGGCGTGTTCAAGACCCACACCAACGCTCCGCGCGTACTGATCGCCAACTCCAACCTGGTACCGCACTGGGCCACCTGGGAACACTTCAACGAGCTGGATGCCAAGGGCCTGGCCATGTACGGCCAGATGACCGCCGGCAGCTGGATCTACATCGGCAGCCAGGGCATCGTCCAGGGCACCTACGAAACCTTCGTCGAAGCCGGTCGCCAGCACTACGACAACAATCTCAAGGGCCGTTGGGTCCTGACCGCCGGTCTCGGCGGCATGGGTGGCGCCCAGCCGCTGGCCGCCACCCTGGCCGGTGCCTGCTCGCTGAACATCGAGTGCCAGCAGGTGAGCATCGATTTCCGTCTCAAGACCCGCTACGTCGACGAGCAGGCCACCGACCTGGACGACGCCCTGGCCCGTATCGAAAAATACACCGCCGAAGGCAAGGCCATTTCCATCGCCCTGTGTGGGAACGCCGCTGAAATCCTGCCGGAAATGGTTCGTCGTGGTGTGCGCCCGGACATGGTCACCGACCAGACCAGTGCCCACGACCCGCTCAACGGTTACCTGCCGGCCGGCTGGACCTGGGACGAATACCGTGCCCGCGCCAAGACCGAACCGGCTGCCGTGGTGAAGGCCGCCAAGCAATCGATGGCTGTCCACGTCAAAGCCATGCTGGCCTTCCAGAAAATGGGCGTGCCGACCTTCGACTACGGCAACAACATCCGCCAGATGGCCCAGGAAGAGGGCGTCGAAAATGCCTTCGACTTCCCAGGCTTCGTCCCGGCCTACATCCGTCCGCTGTTCTGCCGCGGCATCGGTCCGTTCCGCTGGGCCGCGCTGTCCGGCGATCCCCAGGACATCTACAAGACCGACGCCAAGGTCAAGGAACTGATCCCCGACGACGCCCACCTGCACAACTGGCTGGACATGGCCCGCGAGCGCATCAGCTTCCAGGGTCTGCCGGCGCGGATCTGCTGGGTCGGCCTGGGCCAGCGCGCCAAGCTGGGCCTGGCCTTCAACGAAATGGTGCGCAGCGGCGAATTGTCGGCGCCTATCGTCATCGGTCGCGACCACCTGGACTCCGGTTCCGTGGCCAGCCCCAACCGTGAAACCGAATCCATGCAGGACGGCTCCGATGCAGTCTCTGACTGGCCGCTGCTCAACGCCTTGCTCAACACCGCCAGCGGCGCGACCTGGGTGTCGCTGCACCACGGTGGCGGCGTCGGCATGGGCTTCTCCCAGCATTCGGGCATGGTGATTGTCTGTGACGGTACCGACGAAGCGGCCGAGCGCATTGCTCGTGTGCTGCACAACGACCCGGGTACTGGCGTGATGCGCCATGCCGATGCCGGTTACCAGATCGCCATCGATTGCGCGAAAGAGCAGGGGCTGAATCTGCCGATGATCACTGGCAAATAACCCGAATTCCCCGGTGGGAGCGGGCTTGCTCGCGAAGGCGGTTTTACATCCGACACATGTGTTGAATGACACACCGCATTCGCGAGCAAGCCCGCTCCCACAGGGGGCTGTTCCACCATAGAGCCCCAAAACAATCCACAGAGGTTGAACCATGGCTGTCACCCGCACACGTGCAAGCAGCAAGCCGTTGATCGAGAAACGTTCGATCGACTACATCCCGGAAGCGGAGAGACACGGCCGATTGTTGAGCCAGTTCACCCTCTGGATGGGGGCCAACCTGCAAATCACTGCCATTGTCACCGGTGCCTTGGCGGTGGTGCTGGGCGGTGATGTGTTCTGGTCGTTGATCGGGTTGCTGATCGGCCAACTGCTCGGCGGTGGCGTCATGGCGTTGCATGCCGCACAAGGACCCAAGCTTGGCCTGCCGCAGATGATCTCCAGCCGGGTGCAGTTTGGTGTGTATGGCGCGGCCATCCCGATCGTGCTGGTGTGCCTGATGTACCTGGGTTTCACCGCAACGGGAACGGTGCTTTCCGGCCAGGCGCTGGGCCAGTTGTTTGGCGTCAGCGACAGTGTCGGCATTCTCATTTTCGCCAGTGTCATCGTGCTGGTCACGGTGCTCGGGTATCGAGTGATTCACTTCATTGGCCGTGTCGCCAGCATCATTGGTGTCATTGCCTTCGTTTACCTGTTCGCCCGCCTGATCAGCCAGACGGACGTTGGCGCACTCCTGCAAATCCGCCATTTCAGCTGGAGCAGCTTCCTGCTGGCGGTGTCGCTCGCGGCCTCCTGGCAGATCGCCTTCGGCCCCTACGTGGCTGACTATTCGCGTTACCTGCCGAGCAAGACGTCCTCGGTGAAAACTTTTTTTGCCGCAGGCGCAGGTTCAGTCATCGGCGCACAGGTGGCGATGATCCTCGGCGTGTTTGCCGCCGCCTCGGCCAACGGGCAGTTCGCCGGCCACGAAGTGGCCTACATCGTTGGCCTGGGTGGTACCGGCGCCACCGCTGCGCTGCTGTACTTCAGCATCGCGTTCGGCAAGGTCACCATTTCCACGCTGAACTCCTACGGCAGCTTCATGTGCATTGCCACCATCATCAGCGGTTTCCGTGGCCACCTGAACGTAACGCGCTTGCAGCGTCTGGTCTTTGTGCTGGTCATCGTCGGCGCCGCGACCCTGATCGCGCTGCTCGGCCAGCACTCGTTCCTAGGTGCGTTCAAGTCTTTCATCTTGTTCTTGCTAGCGTTCTTTACGCCTTGGAGCGCGATCAACCTGGTGGACTACTACTGCATCACTCGCGAGCGCTACGACGTGCCGGCACTGGCCGACCCGAACGGTCGCTATGGGCGCTGGAACGCCCTCGGTATCAGCGTCTATGTAGTAGGCGTACTGGTTCAATTGCCGTTCATCGCCACCAAGTTCTATACCGGTCCGCTGGTGGAGGCGATGGGGGGTGTGGATATTTCCTGGATCATCGGCCTGGTGGTTCCGGCGGCGCTGTATTACCTCGCCGCCAGGAAGTGGCACAGCGCAGTACCCGATCAATTGATCCTGCCGATCGAGCAGGACGCGGTTGACGCACAACCGAGCAGGGCGGGCCGCATTCAAGCGGTCTGATGGGACGTTGACAGGGCTGGATGCCTCTTGACTGCCGTAAGCCAATCCAACTGATTAGGAGCGTCACATAATGAAGTCGAACAAGACCCTGCTGACCACATTGCTTTCCATGGGCCTGCTGGCCAGCGCCGGCGCTACGCAAGCGGCGGGTTGGTGCGAGTCGGGCAAACCGGTGAAGTTCGCCGGCCTGAACTGGGAAAGCGCCATGCTGCTGACCGACGTCCTGCAAGTGGTGCTGGAAAAAGGCTACGACTGCAAAACCGATAGCCTGCCAGGCAACTCCATCACCATGGAGAATGCCCTGAGCAGCAACGACATCCAGGTGTTTGCCGAAGAGTGGGTCGGCCGCAGTGAAGTCTGGAACAAGGCCGAGAAGGCCGGCAAAGTGGTTGGCGTCGGCGCCCCGGTCGTGGGCGCCATCGAAGGCTGGTACGTGCCGCGCTACGTGATTGAAGGCGACGCCAAGCGCAAGCTTGAAGCCAAGGCGCCGGGCCTGAAGAACATCGCCGACCTGGGCCAGTACGCCGCCGTGTTCAAGGATCAGGAGGAACCGTCCAAGGGCCGTTTCTACAACTGCCCAGCCGGCTGGACCTGCGAGCTGGACAACAGCGAAATGCTGAAAAGCTATGGCCTGGAAAAAACCTACACTAACTTCCGTCCAGGCACCGGCCCGGCCCTGGATGCGGCGGTGCTGTCGAGCTACAAGCGTGGCGAGCCGATCCTGTTCTACTACTGGTCGCCAACGCCGCTGATGGGCCAGGTGGACCTGGTGAAACTGGAAGAGAAACCTGGCGTGGATAAAAGCGTGAGCATCAAGGTCGGCCTGTCCAAGACCTTCCACGACGAAGCTCCAGAGCTGGTGGCGGTACTGGAAAAGGTCAATCTGCCGATCGATATCCTGAACCAGAACCTCGGGCGCATGGCCAAGGAGCGGATCGAGTCGCCGAAACTGGCGAAGATCTTCTTGAAGGAACATCCTGAAGTCTGGCACGCCTGGGTCAGTGCAGACGCTGCCAAGAAAATCGACGCGGCTCTGTAGGTCGAATCTTTCCCGGCCAACCGTGGGGCTGGCCGGGACGTTCACCGCATCCACTTGATCGAGAGTCTCTTATGTTTCCCGAAAGCTTTACCTTCTCCATCGCCGATTGGGTCAACGGTTGGGTCGACTCCCTGGTGACCAACTATGGCGATGTGTTCCGGCACATCTCCGACACCCTGCTGTGGGCCATCGTCAACCTCGAAGGCCTGCTGCGCATGGCGCCTTGGTGGCTGATGCTGGCCATCGTCGGCGGTATTGCCTGGCACGCCACCCGCAAGGTCGTGGCCACGGCAGTCATCGTCGGCCTGTTGTTCCTGGTGGGTGCGGTAGGCCTGTGGGACAAACTGATGCAGACCCTCGCGCTGATGCTGGTGGCGACGCTGATCTCGGTGTTGATCGGCATTCCCCTGGGCATCCTCTCGGCGCGCAGCAATCGCCTGCGTTCGGTGCTGATGCCATTGCTGGACATCATGCAGACCATGCCGAGCTTCGTGTACCTGATTCCGGTGTTGATGTTGTTCGGCCTGGGTAAGGTCCCGGCGATTTTCGCCACGGTGATCTACGCCGCGCCGCCGTTGATTCGCTTGACCGACCTGGGGATTCGCCAGGTCGACGGCGAAGTGATGGAAGCCATCAACGCCTTCGGCGCCAACCGCTGGCAGCAGCTGTTCGGCGTGCAATTGCCCCTGGCCCTGCCGAGCATCATGGCCGGGATCAACCAGACCACCATGATGGCCCTGTCGATGGTGGTCATCGCCTCGATGATCGGCGCCCGTGGCCTGGGCGAAGACGTACTGGTGGGCATCCAGACCCTCAACGTCGGACGTGGCCTGGAGGCCGGGCTGGCCATCGTGATTCTCGCCGTGGTCATCGACCGCATTACCCAGGCCTATGGTCGTCCTCGGCATGAGGTGAGCAAATGAACAACGCAGCCATCAGCAAGATCGAAGTCAAGAACGTCTTCAAGATTTTCGGCAATCGCTCCAAGGAAGCCCTTGCGCTGATCCACCAGAACAAGACCAAGGACCAGGTGCTGGCTGAAACCGGTTGTGTGGTTGGTGTGAACGATCTGTCGTTGAGCATCGGCACTGGCGAGATCTTCGTGATCATGGGCCTGTCCGGTTCCGGCAAATCCACTCTGGTGCGCCACTTCAACCGGCTGATCGACCCCACCAGCGGCGCGATCCTGGTGGACGGCGAAGACATCCTGCAACTGGACATGGACGCCCTGCGCGAATTTCGCCGGCACAAGATCAGCATGGTGTTCCAGAGCTTCGGCCTGCTGCCCCACAAGAGCGTGCTGGACAACGTCGCCTATGGCTTGAAAGTGCGCGGCGAGAGCAAAGAAGTGTGCGCCGAGCGGGCGCTGCACTGGATCAATACCGTGGGCCTGAAGGGCTACGAGAACAAATACCCGCACCAGCTCTCCGGCGGCATGCGCCAGCGCGTGGGCCTGGCCCGGGCCTTGGCGGCGGACACCGACATCATCCTGATGGACGAAGCCTTCAGCGCCCTCGACCCACTGATCCGCGCGGAAATGCAGGACCAGTTGCTGGAGCTGCAAAAGACCCTGCACAAGACCATCGTCTTCATCACCCACGACCTCGACGAGGCCGTGCGCATTGGCAACCGCATCGCGATCCTCAAGGATGGCAAGCTGATCCAGGTCGGCACGCCCCGGGAGATCCTGCACTCGCCGGCGGATGAGTATGTCGATCGGTTTGTGCAGCGGCGAGCGGCGGTGGTGTGAGGCTGTGGTGGGCGTGCTTTTGTGGCGAGGGAGCTTGCTCCCGCTGGGTGGCGCAGCCGCCCCACAAATCTTGTGAGCGCTGCGCACTCAAGCGGGAGCAAGCTCCCTCGCCACAAGGGCTATGCCTTGAGCCAGATGTGCTGCTGAGATGAATTTTCCATGAGGTTGAGGATGTCCCAGGCTAAAAAAATCGTAATCGCCGACACCCCCCTGCGTTGGCAGGACGTGGTCGCCGTCGCTCGTTTCGGCGCTGTGCTTGAGCTATCGGCCCAAGCCTGGGCGCGGATCGACAATGCCCAGGCCATCGTCCAGCGTATCGTCGAAAGCGGTGAGCGCGCCTATGGCGTCAACACCGGCCTGGGGGCCTTGTGCAATGTCTCGCTCAAGGACGAACAACTCAGCCAACTGTCACGCAACACCCTGCTCAGCCATGCCTGTGGCGTCGGCGCGCCGCTGACCGATGAACAGACCCGGGCGATTCTCTGCGCCGCCATCCTCAACTACAGCCAGGGCAAATCCGGCATCCATCGTCGGGTGGTCGAGGCGTTGCTCGCGCTGCTCAACCAGGGCATCACACCGCAAGTGCCGTCCCAGGGTTCGGTGGGTTACCTGACCCACATGGCCCACATCAGTATCGCGCTGCTGGGCGTCGGCCAGGTCAGCTATCGCGGGCAAATCATGCCGGCGCAACAGGCCCTGGCTGCCGAAGGCTTGCAACCGGTGCAGTTGGGCGCCAAGGACGGTTTGTGCCTGGTCAACGGCACCCCATGCATGACCGGCCTCAGCTGCCTGGCCCTGGCCGATGCGACGCGCCTGGTGCAATGGGCCGACGTAATAGGCGCCATGAGCTTCGAGGCCCAGCGCGGGCAGATTGCCGCGTTCGATGCCGAGATCATCGCCCTCAAGCCGCACCCAGGCATGCAACAGGTCGGGATCAACTTGCGGGCCGTGCTCGACGGTAGCGAAGTCATCGCCTCGAGCCTGGGCATTCGTACCCAGGATGCCTTGAGCATCCGCTCGATCCCCCAGGTGCACGGTGCTGCTCGCGATCAGTTGGCGCACGCACGGCAACAGATCGAAACCGAGCTCAACGCCGCCACCGATAACCCGCTGTTGCTCGGCACGCCTGAAAGTTTCCGGGTGATGTCCCAGGCCAATCCCCACGGCCAGTCAGTGGCGATGGCGGCGGACCTGCTGGCGATTGCCATGGCCGAGATTGGCTCCATCGCCGAACGCCGCCTCGACCGCCTGATCAACCCCCACGTCAGCGGCCTGCCGGCGTTCCTGGTGGCCAATCCCGGCGTGAACTCGGGAATGATGATCGTGCAATACGTGGCGGCGTCGCTGTGTGCGGAAAATCGCCAACTGGCGCAACCGGCGGTGCTCGACAACTTCGTCACCTCGGGCCTGCAAGAAGATCATTTGAGCATGGGCACCAATGCTGCCTTGAAGCTGCACAGGGCGCTGGAAAACTGCACGCAGATCCTGGCCATCGAATACCTGCTGGCGGCCCAGGCTTTTGAATTTCTCAAGGCGCAGCGCTTCGGCGCCGGCACCGATGTCGCCTGGAAACTGCTGCGCGAGCGCGTTCCGGCCTATGACCAGGACCGCTGGTTGGCGCCGGATATCGCCAGCGCCGCCGCGCTGCTCAAAGATCCCTTTGTGCTGCACGATGCTTTACCAAATTTGAATTGATCAAAAAACCGACAGCGTGCCAAGGCACCTATTGCCCATAAAGCATCGCTCAAAAAGCGAAGGTGACGGATAACGGAACATTCCGGAGCGATTGGCGGGTGAATAAAAACACTCTCAAAAGGAGCATGAAATGACAGCTTTGAACTTGATCCCCGGCCAACTGAGCCTGGCTCAATTACGTGAGATCTATCAGCAACCGGTGACCTTGAGTCTCGACGCCAGTGCCTCGGCGCAGATCGAGGCCAGTGTGGCCTGCGTGGAGCAGATCCTCGCCGAGAACCGCACCGCCTACGGCATCAACACCGGTTTCGGCTTGCTGGCCTCGACCCGCATCGCCAGTGAAGACCTGGAAAACCTGCAGCGTTCCCTGGTGCTGTCCCATGCCGCGGGCGTGGGTGAGCCGATCAGCGATGCACTGGTCCGACTGGTCATGGTGCTCAAGGTCAACAGCCTGAGCCGGGGTTTTTCCGGCATCCGTCGGCAGGTGATCGATGCGCTGATTGCGCTGATCAATGCCGAGGTCTATCCGCATATTCCGCTTAAAGGTTCGGTCGGTGCTTCCGGCGACTTGGCCCCGCTGGCCCACATGTCCCTGGTGCTGCTGGGCGAAGGCAAGGCGCGCTATAAAGGCGAATGGCTGCCTGCCGTCGATGCCCTGAAAGTGGCCGGCCTTGCGCCGCTGACCCTGGCGGCGAAAGAAGGCTTGGCGCTGCTCAACGGCACCCAGGTGTCCACCGCGTTTGCCCTTCGTGGCCTGTTCGAAGGTGAAGACCTGTTCGCCGCCGCCCTGTCCCTGGGCAGCCTGACGGTGGAAGCGGTGCTCGGTTCGCGCTCGCCGTTCGACGCGCGCATCCATGCCGCTCGCGGCCAGAAAGGCCAGATTGATGCCGCCGCTGCTTACCGCGATCTGCTGGGCGAGCGCAGCGAAGTGTCTGATTCGCACCAGAACTGCGACAAGGTCCAGGACCCGTATTCCCTGCGCTGCCAACCGCAAGTCATGGGCGCCTGCCTGACCCAGTTCCGCCAGGCCGCCGAGGTGCTGGTGATCGAAGCCAACGCCGTGTCGGACAACCCGTTGGTGTTCGCCGCCGAGGGCGACGTGATTTCCGGCGGCAACTTCCACGCCGAACCGGTGGCCATGGCCGCCGACAACATGGCCTTGGCGATTGCCGAAATCGGCTCCCTGAGCGAGCGGCGGATTTCGTTGATGATGGACAAGCACATGTCGCAACTGCCGCCGTTCCTGGTGGCCAATGGAGGAGTGAATTCCGGCTTCATGATTGCCCAGGTCACCGCTGCCGCCCTGGCCAGCGAAAACAAGGCACTGTCCCATCCGCATTCGGTGGACAGCCTGCCGACCTCGGCCAACCAGGAAGACCACGTCTCCATGGCCCCGGCCGCTGGCAAGCGTTTGTGGGAAATGGCCGAGAACACCCGTGGGATCCTGGCGGTGGAATGGCTGGCGGCGTGTCAGGGGTTGGACCTGCGGGGCGGTTTGAAGACCTCCGCGAAACTGGAACAGGCGCGAGCCCTTTTGCGTGCAGACGTACCGTTTTATGAGAAGGACCGGTTCTTTGCGCCGGACATCAATGCGGCCAGTGAGTTGTTGGCCAGCCGTTGCCTGAATGAACTGATCACGGCGAAGTTGTTGCCGAGCCTGTAAGGGCCTCATCGCGAGCAAGCTCGCTCCCACAGGGGTAGGGGTTGAACATTCATTTGGGGTACACCCTGACCCTTGTGGGAGCGAGCTTGCTCGCGATTCGATTTTGAACGCGACGAGGAAACCGGGATGAAAACCCTCTGGCAAAACTGCCACGCCGCCACCATGGCCCAGGGCGTCTACTCGATCATCGAAGACGCCGCCATCGTCACCCAGGGCGAGCACATTCAATGGATCGGCCCGCGTGCCCAACTGCCGGCCGGTGACTACCCGGCGGTCAACGACCTCAAGGGCGCCTGGGTCACCCCGGGGCTGATCGACTGCCACACCCACACGGTGTTCGGCGGCAACCGCAGCGGTGAATTCGAGCAGCGCCTGCAAGGCGTCAGCTACGCCGAGATCGCCGCGGCCGGCGGCGGCATCGCCAGCACCGTGCGCGCCACCCGGGCCGCCAGCGAAGACGAGCTGTTCGCCAGCGCCGCCAAGCGCCTGAAAAGCCTGATGCACGACGGTGTGACCACAGTAGAAATCAAGTCCGGCTATGGCCTCGACCTGGTGAGCGAGCGCAAGATCCTGCGGGTTATCCGCCGTCTCGGCGCCGAGTTGCCGGTCAGCGTGCGCAGCACCTGCCTGGCGGCCCACGCCTTGCCACCGGAATACAAAGATCGCGCCGATGACTACATCGAACATATCTGCGCCGAGATGCTGCCGGCCCTGGCGGCCGAAGGGCTGGTGGACGCGGTAGATGCCTTTTGCGAATACCTGGCGTTTTCCCCGGCGCAGGTCGAGCGGGTGTTTATCTGCGCGCAACAACTGGGGCTGCCGGTGAAGCTGCATGCCGAGCAATTGTCGTCGCTGCACGGCTCAAGCCTGGCAGCCCGTTATCAGGCGTTGTCGGCCGATCACCTGGAATTCATGACCGAGGACGACGCCAAGGCCATGGCTGAATCCGGCACCGTGGCCGTGTTGCTGCCGGGGGCCTTTTATTTCCTGCGGGAAACCCAGCTGCCGCCCATGGACGCCCTGCGCAAGCACGGCGTGAAGATCGCCGTGGCCAGCGACCTCAACCCCGGGACTTCGCCGGCGTTGTCGTTGCGCCTGATGTTGAACATGGCCTGCACCTGTTTCCGGATGACGCCCGAAGAAGCCTTGGCCGGGACGACGATTCATGCGGCCCAGGCCTTGGGCATGGCGCAAACCCACGGTTCGCTGGAGGTCGGCAAGGTGGCGGATTTTGTTGCCTGGCACATCGACCGCCCGGCCGACCTGGCGTACTGGCTCGGTGGCGATCTGGAAAAACGCGTCGTGCGTCACGGCGTTGAAATCGATTGAGGAGAACGGTTGTGGAGAAGGTTCTGAATTTCAAGCAAGGGCGCGTGCCGCTGTTGATCAGCATGCCCCACGCCGGCCTGCGCCTGACCCCGGCGGTGCAGGCCGGGCTGATCCCCGAGGCGCAAAGCCTGCCAGACACCGATTGGCACATTCCCAGGCTCTACGAGTTCGCCGCTGAACTGGGCGCCAGCACCCTGGCCGCTGAGTATTCACGGTTTGTCATCGACCTGAACCGTCCCTCTGACGACAAGCCGATGTACGTCGGCGCCACCACCGGTTTGTACCCGGCGACGCTGTTCGATGGCGTGCCGTTGTTTCGCCAAGGGTTGGAGCCGTCGGCTGAGGAGCGGGCGACTTACCTGCAACAGGTCTGGATGCCGTATCACCAAACGCTGCAACAGGAACTGGCGCGGCTCAAGGCCGAGTTCGGCTATGCCTTGCTGTTCGATGCCCACTCGATTCGCTCGGTGATCCCGCACCTGTTCGACGGCAAGCTGCCGGACTTCAACCTCGGCACCTTCAACGGCGCCAGTTGCGACCCGACGCTGGCCAGCCAGCTCGAAGCCATCTGCGCCCGCCATGATGAATTCACCCATGTGCTCAACGGGCGGTTCAAGGGCGGACACATCACCCGGCACTATGGCAACCCGGCCGAAGACATCCACGCGGTGCAGCTGGAGCTGTGCCAGAGCACCTACATGGAAGAGTTCGAACCGTTCAACTACCGCGCCGACCTGGCGGAGCCGACCCAGGTGGTGCTCAAGCAATTGCTGGAAGGCTTGTTGGCGTGGGGGCGGAAGACCTACAAAAAATAAACGGTGCGCGTACCTCTGTGGCGAGGGGATTTATCCCCGCTGGACTGCGCAGCAGTCCCAAAAACCTGAAGGCACCTTGTAGAGCCGGTGTAGATCATCCATTTTTTGGGGCCGCTTCGCGGCCCAGCGGGGATAAATCCCCTCGCCACAGGATTGTGTTTGTCCTGGAGCCTCGTACGAGATCTGTCGCCACCGTGCAAAACCGAGTCGCCACAGGTCACCTTCACCCCCTCGGCGCTGCGTAATGTCTCGGACACGGTGCACAAAGACACCGGCCCACAATAATCCGCTGCCGCACGAGACCCTCCCGATGAAAAGACTGTTCAAACGCTGTCTGTCGACCCTCTGCGGTACCGTCATTTTGAGCACCGGGGCGATGGCGGCCGAGCCGGCATCCTGCCAGACCGTGCGCATGGGCGTGGTCAACTGGACCGACGTGATCGCCACCAGCGGCATGGCCGATGTATTGCTCACGGGCCTGGGCTACGACAGCAAACAGACCAGCGCCGTGCAGCAGATCATCTTCGCCGGCATCCGCGACAAGCGCCTCGACATTTTCCTGGGCTACTGGAAACCGGCGATGGACAAGAACATCGCCCCATTCCTGGCCGCCAACCAAGTGAAGGTGCTGGACAAGCCGAGCCTGGCCGACGCCCAGGCCACCCTGGCGGTACCCGACTACGTGGCGGCGGCAGGGCTCAAGACCTTTGCCGACATCGCCCGGTTCAGGGACCAACTGGGCGGCAAGATTTATGGCATCGAGCCGGGCAGTGGAGCCAACACCACCATCAAGACCATGATCGAAACCAATCACTTCGGCCTCAAGGACTTCAAGCTGATCGAATCCGGTGAGGCGGGCATGCTGGCTGCGGTGCAGCGAGCGGTCAATCGCAAGGAGTTCGTGGTGTTCGTTGGCTGGACTCCGCACCCGATGAACATCAACATGAACATCGCCTACCTGACCGGCAGCGAAGACGTCTACGGCCCGAACGAAGGCGCCGCGACCGTTTCCACGGTGACCGCGCCGGACTACGCCCAGCGGTGCCCGAACGTGAATCGGCTGTTGGAAAACCTGACCTTCACCGCCGCCCAGGAAAGCCAGTTGATGGTGCCGATCATGGAGCGCAAGACACCCCAGGAGGTCGCCCGGCAATGGCTGCGTGATCATCCCGAGGATCTTCAGCGTTGGCTGGCCGGCGTGACCAGTTTTGATGGCAAGGATGGCGTGGCGGCGGTGCAGGCCAGTCTCAAGAACTGAGGCAATTTTCTGGCCACTGATAACCCCTGTGGCGAGGGAGCTTGCTCCCGCTGGGTGGCGAAGCCGCCCCAAGAATCTTGTGAGCGCTGCGCGCTCAAGCGGGAGCAAGCTCCCTCGCCACAAAGCCTCCGAGCCACATCTTGGCGATCTACGGCAAACCACGATGACCTACCCAATCTCCCAGGCAATGTCAGCCTTCATCGACAAAACCCTGAGCTTCAACAGCCCAGACGAGAGCCTCACCGGCTTGCGCCAGGCCTACAGCCAAATGTGCCGGGCGTTCACCCCACCGTGCCCGGAGGCGTTGCAGGTCGAGGATTTCGAGCTGGCCGGCGTGGTCGTGCGGGCTTATCACCCTCGGATCGAGCCACCCTGCGAAGGCTGGCCGTGCGTGCTCTACCTGCACGGAGGCGGTTGGGTGGTGGGGGACCTGGACTCCCATGACTTCATCTGCATGGAGCTGGCTTCCACCCTCGACGCGCTGGTGGTGGCGGTGGATTATCGGCTGGCCCCGGAGTATCCGTTTCCGGCGGGCTTCGACGATTGCTTGGCGGTGTGGCTCCATCTGGCGTCCGCCCCTTTTGTTATCGACCCTCACCGCCGGTTGGTGGTCGGCGACAGCGCCGGGGGTAACCTCGCCGCTGCGTTATGCCTGGCTTTGCGCGATGCCGGGCAGCCGTTGCCCCAGGCCCAGGTGCTGATTTATCCCGCCCTCGGTGGTCCTGTGGATTTGCCCTCGCGACACGAATGTGCCGACGCGCCACTGCTGAGCAGCCGCGACCTGGACGACTATCACCGGCTTTACCTGGGCGGCGCTCCTGCGTCGCCCTACGCCATGCCGCTGCTCGCCGATGACCTGAACGGCTTGCCGCCAGCGCTGGTCATCGTGGCGCAATGGGACCCGCTGCGCGACGACGGTGTCCTCTACAGCGAGCGGTTGAACGCCGCAGGCGTGGACGCTGTGCTGTATATAGGCGGAGGATTGGTTCACGGCTGTTTGCGGGGCCGGGGCCAGGTGCCAGAGGTCGATCAGATGTATCGCGCACTGTTGGCATACCTCACTGACACGCTTTGACTGCGCAGGGGACATGCTCATTAAGGTAATTCGGGTTTATGATGCCGGACGGCAGACTAAATAGATGTCCCTACAGGGATGACTCGACCCCTTACGGAGCGCTCAATGCAGACTTTGTACCCGCAGATCAAACCCCATGCCCGGCACGATCTGGCTGTCGATGACACCCACACGCTCTATGTCGATGAAAGCGGTTCCCCCGAAGGCCTGCCAGTGGTGTTCATCCACGGCGGCCCGGGTGCGGGTTGCGATGCGCAGAGCCGTCGCTACTTCGATCCGAACCTCTATCGCATCGTCACCTTCGATCAGCGCGGCTGCGGTCGTTCTACCCCCCATGCCAGCCTTGAGAACAACACCACCTGGGATCTGGTCGAAGACCTGGAGCGCATCCGTAAGCACCTGGGCATCGAAAAGTGGGTGCTGTTTGGCGGCTCCTGGGGCTCGACCCTGGCCCTGGCCTACGCCCAGACCCATCCGGAACGGGTACACGGCCTGATTCTGCGTGGGATCTTTCTCTGCCGTCCGCAGGAAATCGAGTGGTTCTATCAGGCTGGCGCCAGTCGCCTGTTCCCCGATTACTGGCAGGACTACATCGCCCCCATTCCCTTGGACGAACGCGACGACCTGCTGAGCGCCTTCCACAAGCGCCTCACCGGGAACGACCAGATCGCCCAGATGCACGCGGCCAAGGCCTGGTCCACCTGGGAAGGTCGCACCGCGACCCTGCGTCCGAACCCGCTGGTGGTCGATCGCTTCTCCGAGCCGCAGCGGGCGCTGTCGATTGCCCGGATCGAATGCCACTATTTCACTAACAACGCCTTCCTCGAGCCGAACCAGCTGATTCGCGACATGGGCAAGATCGCCCATTTGCCGGGTGTCATCGTGCACGGCCGCTACGACGTGATCTGCCCGCTGGACAATGCCTGGGAACTGCATCAGAACTGGCCCAATAGTGAATTGCAGGTGATCCGCGACGCCGGTCACGCCGCGTCTGAGCCGGGTATCACCGACGCCCTGGTGCGCGCCGCTGCGCAAATGGCCCGGCGCTTGCTTGATTTGCCGCCCGAAGAAGCATGAAGGGTTTGTTGCAACGAGTTCGCGGCGCCCGGGTCGAAGTAGCAGGAGAAGTCGTCGGTGCCGTGGACCAGGGCTTGCTGGTGCTGGTGGCTGTCGAGCCCGAGGATACCCGGGCCAGCGCCGACAAACTCCTGCATAAGCTGCTTAACTATCGGGTGTTCAGCGATGCCGAGGGCAAGATGAACCTGTCCTTGGCTGACGTCGGTGGCGGTTTGCTGCTGGTTTCACAGTTCACCCTGGCGGCGGACACCAAAAGCGGTTTGCGCCCGAGCTTTTCGACGGCCGCGCCGCCGATCCTGGGAGAAGAGTTGTTCAACTATTTGGTTAGCCAAGCGAAACAGGTGCATGGCACTGTGGCATCAGGTAGATTCGGCGCCGACATGCAGGTGCATCTGGTCAACGACGGCCCGGTAACCTTCTTGTTACAGGTCTGAAAGCGTTTGAAACATCTTTTCGGGTCTGTTTCGAGGCTAAACAGAGAGTTTTCTCGATAAATACTTCGCTGTCCCTGATGCGTTGTCACGCGGCCTACTAGATAATCGCGCGCTACGGGGGATCAGCGTTCGCTGGTCCATTTGACTTAGGTAGAGACTTGTCCTGGTCCGTTTGGGGAATCATTTTCTCCCACCGGAGTCGGAACAATGCTCGCCAACTTGGCAAGAGTGGTCGGCAGGGTCGGTTTTTCAATGCCGATACCGTGCAGATACTTTATCTGGCCGTTGGTTTTTTGATCTGTTTTCGGCGAGGGTTGCTCGTGATTGTTAGTCCCTGTAATGCACAAAAAATGTCTGCCAAACGGTTTAGAAACGCTCTGGTAGCGGGCTCGGCCCTGTTGTGCCTGTTCGGTGCGGGCCAACTGTGGGCATTCAGCCTGGATGATGTATCGGCGAAAGCTCAAGAACTGGCTGGGCAAAAATTTGAAGCCCCGCGCAGCAATCTGCCGAACGAATTCCGCGAAATGAAATTCGCTGACTATCAAAAAATTCGTTTCCGTACCGAAAAAGCCGAATGGGCCGACCAGAAGACACCGTTCAGGCTGTCCTTCTACCACCAGGGCATGCATTTCGACACCCCGGTGAAAATCAACGAAATCACCGCGACCACCGTCGAAGAGATCAAGTACGACCCGTCGCGCTTCGATTTCGGTGACGTGAAGTTCGATCCCAAGGCCACCGAGCAGTTGGGCTACGCGGGCTTTCGCGTGTTGTACCCGATCAACAAGGCCGACAAGCAAGACGAAATCATGACCATGCTGGGCGCGAGCTACTTCCGCGTCATCGGCAAGGGTCAGACTTACGGCTTGTCCGCCCGCGGCATGGCCATCGACACCGCATTGCCATCCGGTGAGGAATTCCCGCGTTTTCGCGAGTTCTGGATCCAACGCCCGAAACCGACCGACAAGCACCTGGTGATCTTCGCCCTGCTGGATTCGCCACGGGCCACCGGCGCCTATCGCCTGACCCTGCGTCCGGGCACCGATACCATCGTTGACGTGAAATCGCGCATGTTCCTGCGTGATCGCGTGACCAAGCTGGGCGTTGCCCCGCTGACCAGCATGTTCCTGTTTGGCGCCAACCAGCCGTCCAAAGTGCTGAACTACCGTCGCGAATTGCACGATTCCAGTGGCCTGTCGATCCATGCCGGCAACGGCGAGTGGATCTGGCGCCCGCTGAACAACCCGAAACACCTGGCTGTGAGCAACTTCTCGGTAGAAAACCCACGTGGTTTCGGCCTGCTGCAACGTGGTCGTGACTTCAGCCACTACGAAGACCTGGACGACCGTTACGAAAAACGTCCAAGCGCCTGGATCGAACCGAAAGGCGATTGGGGCAAGGGCTCTGTCGATCTGGTGGAGATTCCGACCGCCGACGAAACCAACGACAACATCGTAGCGTTCTGGAGCCCGGAAAAACTGCCGGAGCCAGGCCAGCCGCTGGACTTCGCCTACCGTCTGCACTGGACCCTCGACGAAGCCAACCTGCATTCGCCGGATAGCGCCTGGGTCAAGCAGACCCTGCGTTCCACCGGTGACGTGAAGCAATCCAACCTGATCCGTCAACCGGACGGCAGCGTGGCTTACCTGGTGGATTTCGAAGGTCCTTCCCTGCAAGCCCTGCCGGAAAGCGCTGATGTGCGCAGCCAGGTGAGCGTCGGCGACAACGCCGAGATCGTCGAGAACAGTGTGCGCTACAACCCCGAAACCAAGGGCTGGCGCCTGACGCTGCGGATGAAGATCAAAGACCCGAGCAAGGCGACCGAGATGCGCGCCGCCCTGGTCCGGCCGCTGGTTCCGGTCGAGGAACCTGCTACGTCGCATTCGGTGACCACCCTGGCCAAGGCCGACAAGATCGCCAAGCAGCAGAACGAGAGAGAGAAAGAAAAAGAGCAAGGAACCGAGACGGAAAAAGAAGCCAAGGCCGTCAAGGCAGCGTCCGCCGCCGCCGTTGAAGCCTCCTCAACCCCGCAGGAACCGGAACAGACTGAGCAAGTCCTGACCGAGACCTGGAGCTATCAGTTGCCTGCCGATGAGTAATACTTCAGTACAGCCAGAGTCTCTTAGCGAGTATCTGGCACATTTGCCCATGACCGACGAGCAGCGCGCCGAGCTGGCGGGTTGCACGTCTTTCAGCGAATTGCACCAACGCCTGTCGTCTTCGACCTTCGACGCACCCACCGAGGCGGCGCAAGCCTCGGTGGGCCGTCGCCTGACCCTGAGCACCGCCGAGGAGCTCCAGGATGCCGAGATGCTGGCGGTCGATGCCAGCGGCCGTGTGTGCCTGAAGGCTACACCGCCGATTCGTCGGACCAAGGTCGTGCCGGAACCGTGGCGCACTAACATCCTGGTGCGCGGTTGGCGGCGGTTGACAGGCCGGACCAACCCGCCGAAGCCACCCAAGGATGAGCGTGTGCTGCCGCATGCGCGCTGGCGTACCGTGGGGTCGACCCGCCGCTACATCCTGCTGATATTGATGCTCGGCCAGACCATCGTCGCCGGCTGGTACATGAAAGGCATCATGCCGTACCAGGGCTGGTCGTTCGTGGACCTGGAAGAAGTCCTGCACCAACCGCTGTTGCAGACTGCTACGCAAGTGCTGCCCTATGCGCTGCAAACCAGCATCCTGATCCTGTTCGGGATCCTGTTCTGCTGGGTGTCGGCGGGTTTCTGGACGGCGCTGATGGGCTTTCTCGAATTGCTCACCGGCCACGACAAATACCGTATCTCCGGTGCCAGTGCCGGCAACGAGCCGATCCCCAAGGAAGCCCGTACCGCCCTGGTGATGCCGATCTGTAACGAAGACGTGCCGCGGGTATTTGCCGGTTTGCGTGCGACCTTCGAGTCGGTGGCCGCCACCGGTGACCTGGATCGTTTCGACTTCTTCGTGCTCAGCGACAGTAACGAAACCGATATATGCGTGGCCGAACAGCAGGCCTGGCTGGATGTCTGCCGAGAAGCCGGGGGCTTCGGCAAGATCTTCTATCGCCGCCGTCGCCGTCGCGTGAAACGCAAGAGCGGTAACCTCGACGACTTCTGCCGCCGTTGGGGCAGCGAGTACAAGTACATGGTCGTGCTCGACGCCGACAGCGTCATGAGCGGCACGTGCCTGACCAGCCTGGTACGCCTGATGGAAGCCACGCCGGACGCGGGCATCATCCAGACCGCGCCACGTGCCTCGGGCATGGACACGCTGTATGCCCGCATGCAGCAGTTCGCCACGCGAGTGTACGGTCCGTTGTTCACCGCCGGCCTGCACTTCTGGCAGTTGGGTGAATCCCACTACTGGGGCCACAACGCGATCATCCGCATGAAGCCATTCATCGAGCACTGCGCCCTGGCGCCGCTGCCGGGGAAAGGCGCGTTCGCCGGTGCCATCCTGTCCCATGACTTCGTCGAAGCCGCGCTGATGCGCCGTGCCGGCTGGGGCGTGTGGATTGCCTATGACCTGCCGGGCAGCTACGAAGAACTGCCGCCGAACCTGCTGGACGAACTCAAGCGTGATCGTCGCTGGTGCCACGGCAACCTGATGAACTTCCGGCTGTTCCTGGTCAAGGGCATGCACCCGGTGCATCGTGCGGTGTTCCTGACCGGCGTGATGTCCTACCTGTCGGCGCCCCTGTGGTTCTTCTTCCTGGTGCTGTCCACTGCACTGCTGGCGGTGAACACGCTGATGGAGCCACAGTACTTCCTCGAACCGCGTCAGCTTTATCCGTTGTGGCCACAATGGCACCCGGAAAAAGCCATCGCCCTGTTCTCGACCACCGTGGTGCTGCTGTTCCTGCCCAAGTTGTTGAGCATCGTGCTGATCTGGGCCAAGGGTGCGAAGGAGTTCGGTGGCAAGTTCAAGGTAACGCTGTCGATGCTGCTGGAGATGCTGTTCTCCATGCTGCTGGCGCCGGTGCGGATGATTTTCCACACCCGTTTCGTGCTCGCCGCATTCCTGGGCTGGGCAGCGACCTGGAATTCGCCACAGCGTGACGACGACTCAACGCCATGGAGCGAAGCGGTCAAGCGCCACGGTCCGCAGACCTTGCTGGGCTTCTTCTGGGCCCTGTTGGTGATCTGGCTGAACCCGAGCTTCCTGTGGTGGCTGGTGCCGATCGTCGGCTCGTTGATGTTGTCGATCCCGGTGTCGGTGATTTCCAGCCGCGTGGGCCTGGGCTTGAAGTCCCGTGATGAAAGCCTGTTCCTGATCCCTGAGGAATACGCACCGCCACAGGAACTGGTGTCGACGGACCAGTACACCCATGAAAACCGTTGGCACGCGCTGAACGACGGCTTCATCCGGGCGGTGGTCGATCCACAACAGAACGCCTTGGCCTATGCGCTGGCGACCTCGCGTCACGGCCAGGCCGAGCCGATTGAATGGCTGCGGGTCGAGCGCGTGCGTCATGCCCTGAAGGCGGGCCCGTCCGGGCTCAGCAACAGCGAGCGTCTGGCGCTGTTGAGCGATCCGGTGGCCCTGTCCCGCTTGCATGAGCAGGTCTGGAGCGAGGCTCATCCTGAGTGGCTGGCGGCGTGGCGGGAATCGGTCGAGGCCGATCCTCATGCACCGTTGCTACCGCTTCAGCCGTTGAGCGCACAGCCTCAAGTGGCCTGATACACAAAAAGCCCCGCTTCTGAAAGGAAGCGGGGCTTTTTGTTGGGCGCTGTTTCAGTATGTGAACACGATCTGTGGCGAGGGAGCTTGCTCCCGCTGGGTGGCGTAGCCGCCCTCGCTTTTTGGGCGTCCGCTGCGCGGCCGAGCGGGAGCAAGCTCCCTCGCCACAGTTTTGTGGTGCGGTCAGGGTTGTGTGTTGACGTTGTCCAGTGCCCGATTTGCCAGCAATCCACTCAGTTCGATCAGTTGCTGGATGCCAAGGGCGACATGGCGTCGTGAGCCTTCCAGGTCGAATGCCAGGTCGCTGACCATGGCGTCGGCTGAAGCCAGGGTTTCGCTGAGGTTGGCCAACAGGCTTTCGGTGTCGATGCCGTCGACGATGGTGAAGAGCTGGCCCGGCTGTTTGTTCTCGGGGTTGGTCTGTTTGGGCTTCAGGTAGTAGTCGAGCGCGCGGTCGGTGGCTTCCTGGAGTTTCTTGGGGTCGGTTTCGGGTTCTGGTGGGTTGGGTGTGGCCTTGAACATGGTTGACGCTCCTTGATTGATGGAGCCGCCAGACATCGCTGCTAAACGAAAAGGGTGGCGACTGTGCGCGGGTTAGCAGACCAGGAATCAAGGAACCCGGCGCACCGAAGTGCCCCACGCACAGCCGCCATAAGCGGACCTGCGTGCCTTGATATTGTGCCGAGCTGCTAAACCCGATCGCTGAACTGACAGCGACCTGCAAACGTTAGAGCCCAGGGCCAAGGCGCACAAGCCGGCGGATTCTGGCGTAGTTGTAGGCAATGGCGCAAGGTTGTGTAGCCCTGTGCTGAAGGGCAGATTTCGTGTGTATATCCGTTATTTAGGTAACGGCTACTTATGGTTCCGCTCTTACAGCGGCTCACTTTTGAGAAGCGCAAAAGTAAGCAAAACGCTTTAGCCCCACCACTCGGCACCTCGCCTAGGCTCGGTGTGCCCTCACTCCGGCATTGCTCCGTGGGCCCGCTGCGAAGGGCCATCCATGGCCCAGCGCAGCTATCCCGGCATCCATGCCGGGATGCCCACTCCACAATGCCTGCGTTCGGCCAGCGTGGTTAACGGGGCGCCGAGATCAACGTCCACCGCGAGGCGGCCTAGTAGCCGACCTGGTTCTTGGTGGGACCGCGTTTCCCCTGTGGGAGCGGGCTTGCCCGCGAAGGCGGCCTGATAGCCGGCCTGTCCCTTGCGGGTGTACCCCAATCCAACGGTGGGAGCGGGCTTGCCCGCGAAGGCGGCCTAGTAGCCGGCCTGTCTCTTGCGGGTGTACCCCAATCCAACTGTGGGAGCGGGCTTGCCCGCGAAGGCGGCCTAGTAGCCGGCCTGTCTCTTGCGGGTGTACCCCGATCCAACGGTGGGAGCGGGCTTGCCCGCGAAGGCGGCCTAGTAGCCGACCTGTCTCTTGCGGGTGTACCCCGATCCAACGGTGGGAGCGGGCTTGCCCGCGAAGGCGGCCTAGTGTCCGGCCTGTCTCTTGCGGGGGGTACCCCAATCCAACTGTGGGAGCGGGCTTGCCCACGAAGGCGGCCTAGTAGCCGACCTGTCTCTTGCGGGTGTACCCCGATCCAACTGTGGGAGCGGGCTTGCCCGCGAAGGCGGCCTAGTAGCCGGCCTGTCTCTTGCGGGTGTACCCCAATCCAACTGTGGGAGCGGGCTTGCCCACGAAGGCGGCCTAGTAGCCGACCTGTCTCTTGCGGGTGTACCCCGATCCAACTGTGGGAGCGGGCTTGCCCGCGAAGGCGGCCTAGTGTCCGGCCTGTCTCTTGCGGGTGTACCCGATCCCACTGTGGGAGCGGGCTTGCCCGCGAAGGCGGTGGTTCAGTCACATAGATGTTGGGCTTGCCGGCCTCATCGCGAGCAAGCTCGCTCCCACAGGGGGGCTGTGTTGGACATGAATTTTGTTTTCACTGGAGGTTGAATGTGGGAGCAAGCTCGTTCGCGATGGCGGTGTGTCAGTTTGCGATGATGTTGGATGTGCCGGCCTCTTCGCGAGCAAGCCCGCTCCCACAGGAGGAATGCGGTCCCCATCAAGAACCAGGTCGGCTACTAGGCCGCCTTGCGGTGGACTTTGATCTCGGGCGCCCCGTTAACCACGATGGCCGAACGCAGGCATTGCGCAGTGGGCATCCCGGCATGGATGCCGGGATAGCCGCGCTGGGCCATGGATGGCCCTTCGCGGCGGCCCACGGAGCAATGCCGGAGTGAGGACATGCCGAGCCTAGGCGAGGCACCGAGTGGTGGGGCAAAAGCGCTTTGGTTACTTTCGCGCTTTTCGAAAGTGAGCCGCTGTAAGAGCGGAACCGTCAGCAGCCGTTACCTAAATAACGGATATACACACAAAAACCATCAAACCCTAAACCGCCCCACCAACCCCTGCAAATGCCCCCCCAACCGCGCCAGTTCAGCACTGGAAGCAGCCGTTTCCTCACTGGACGACGCCGTCTGCTCCGACACATCACGCACATTCAACACGCTACGATTGATCTCCTCAGCCACCGAGCTCTGCTGCTCGGCCGCGGCGGCGATCTGTTGGTTCATCGACTGGATCGCCGAGACGGTGCGAGTGATGTTTTCCAGTGAACCACCCGCACGGCGGGTCAGTTGCACGCTGTTGTCGGTCAGGTTGCGGCTGTTGTCCAGGGTGGTCGCGACTTGCTCGGTGCCTGATTGCAGGCCGAGGATCAGCTCCTCGATCTCCTCGGTGGATTTTTGGGTGCGCTGGGCCAGGCTGCGGACCTCGTCGGCCACCACCGCGAAACCACGTCCGGCTTCGCCCGCACGGGCCGCTTCAATGGCGGCGTTAAGCGCCAGCAGGTTGGTTTGCTGGGCCACGGACTTGATCACGTCCAGCACGCTGCCAATCTTGTCGCTTTCGCGTTTCAGGTCGCCCATCGCTGCGGTGGAGTTACCCACCTCGAGGGCCAGACGTTCGATTTGGGCGATGGCTTCGCCGACCACTTTTTCACCTTCGCGAGCCTGCTGGTCAGCCGCGACGGCTGCTTCGGAAGCTTCCTCGGCATTGCGCGCGACTTCCTGCACCGTGGCGGTCATTTCATGCATGGCTGTGGCGACCTGGTCGGTTTCCACTTTCTGGCTGTTGACCCCGGCGCTGGTCTGTACGGTCACGGCCGAGAGCTGTTCGGCAGCGCTGGCGATCTGCGTGACGCCTTCGCTGATGCCGCCGATCAATTCCCGCAGGCCCACGGTCATGCTCTGCATGGCGCGTTGTAGCTGGCCCAGCTCGTCGCGGCGGTCGGAGCTGAGATTGTGGGTCAAGTCGCCCGCCGCCACGCGCTCGGCGATCTTGAGAGTCTGGCCCAAGGGGCCAACGATTTGCCGGGTGATGAGCAGGGCGGCGATTACACCGAACAAGAGCGCCAGCGCAGCAGCCGAGACCAGGAATATCTTGGCTTCGGCGGCGTCATGGTCGCGCACGGCGGTCTGGGAGACGGTCAGCTTTTGGCTGGTATCTATCAATACGTCGCCTTGCTCTGCCATGCGCTTGAGTGCTGCGGCGTTGTCAATCTGGGAGTCGCGGAACTGGCTGACCGCTGCGCGATAGGTATTGATCGAGTCGTTGGCCTGTTGCAGGTTGGCGGCATGTTCCTCGGGCAACTGATCCGGCAAGCGTGCGAGCAGTTTGAGGACATTGTCGATGGCCTCAAGGGCCGGTTGCTGGGCTTCGCTCTTGCCGCTGTAGGTGTAGCCGCGCACTTGATAGCGCGCTTGCTGGATCGCCTTGCTCAGGGTCACGATACTGTTGAACTGGGCGACGCTATCGCCTTGCAACAACGATTTCTCTACTTCAGCGACGCGGGCCACCGCATTGTCTGCACTGGCACCGAGCTTGCTGCGAGCATCTTCTCGGCTGGTGGTCGCGCGGGTCATCTCGGCGAAGGCGTTTTTGTACTCGGCAACGGCGGCCAATTGTTTATCGATCAGTGCGACATCGGTCGGTTGCTCGATCAGTTGGCGGGAGGTCTTCAGCCCGGCTTCGAGTTTGGCAATCAGGTCGTTGACTTGCTGCGGGCCTTTTTCGCCCCGCGAGGTGTCGTAGTCCATGCGTGCCAGGCGCAAGTCCTTGGTCAAATCGTTCAGGCTGGCAATGAAACCCAGCTTGTCGCCACGGCTGATCACGTTACCCAAGCCGCTCCAGCCGGTGAAGGCGATTATCACGGTCAGGAACAGCACCAGGCCGAAGCCGAAACCCAGTTTTCGATTGACGCTTACATTGCCTAGCCATCGGAACATGCTGTTACTCCCTGCAGCGCTGAATTTATTTGCTGGGAGCTATATCGACCGGTTGGAAGGGATCTGTAGAGAATAGGAGTCAGTCGCTTCTCATGGCGAGAGCGTTTGCTTGTGCTTGGCCGCGGAGCCTTTGCCAGCCCGAGTGCTGCAGGTGGCCGCTTCGCGCCCAAGCGGGAGCAAGCTCCCTCGTCACGGGGTTCTGACGTTAGACCTTGAAGCGACCTACCAGCGTCTGCAAATGAACCCCCAATCGCGCCAGTTCAGCACTGGAGGCGGCAGTTTCTTCGCTGGAGGCGGCGGTTTGCTCGGAGACATCGCGCACGTTCACGACGCTGCGGTTGATCTCCTCGGCCACGGCGCTTTGCTGCTCGGCCGCGGCGGCGATCTGTTGGTTCATCGACTGGATCGCCGAGACGGTGCGGGTGATGTTTTCCAGTGAGCCACCGGCGCGGCGGGTCAGTTCAACGCTGCTGTCGGTCAGGTTGCGGCTGTTGTCCAGGGTGGTCGCGACTTGCTCGGTGCCTGATTGCAGACCGAGGATCAGTTCCTCGATCTCCTCGGTGGATTTTTGGGTGCGCTGGGCCAGGCTGCGGACCTCGTCGGCCACCACCGCAAACCCACGCCCGGCTTCACCGGCCCGGGCCGCTTCGATGGCGGCGTTGAGGGCCAGCAGGTTGGTTTGCTGGGCCACGGATTTGATCACATCCAGCACGCTGCCGATTTTGTCGCTCTCGCGCTTGAGATGGCCCATGGCTTCGGTGGAGTTGCCCACTTCTTTGGAAAGACGTTCGATCTGGGCGATGGCTTCGCCGACCACTTTTTCGCCTTCGCGAGCCTGCTGGTCAGCGGCGACTGCGGCTTCGGAAGCTTCCTCGGCGTTACGCGCCACTTCCTGCACCGTGGCGGTCATTTCGTGCATGGCGGTGGCGACCTGGTCGGTCTCCACTTTCTGGCTGTTGACCCCGGCGCTGGTCTGCTCGGTGACGGCCGAGAGCTGTTCGGCGGCGCTGGCGATTTGCGTGACGCCTTCGCCGATACCACTGATCAGTTGCCGCAGGCTGATCACCATCCGCTGCAGGCTGCCTTGCAATTGGCCCATGTCGTCACGGCGGGTGACCACCAGGTTATAACTCAGGTCACCGGAGGCGACACGCTCGAGGGCGACCAGGGTCTGTTGCAGGGGAACCACGATCTGCCGGGTAATGATCCATGCGGCAAGCAGGCCAAACGCCAGCGCCAGGACGGTGACGATGATCAGCGTTTCTTTCGCTTGGACCGTCTCCTCGTTGCGTTTCTCAATCTGCGAGGCCGTCAGGTTACTGTTCAGCTCACTCAGGCGGGTGTCTTGCTCGACCATTCTCTTGAGGGCTGAGGCGCTGGCGACCTGCGATTCGCGGAACTGGCTGACGGCCGCGCGGTAGGCCTTCATCGATTCGGTGGCTTGTTGCAGGTTGCTGGTGTGTTGTTCCGGCAGTTTGGCCGGCAGGCTTTCAAGGTTTTTCAAGACGTTATCGATGGCATCCAGCGCCGGTTGCTCGGCATCGGCCTTGCCACTGTAGGTGTAGCCGCGGACTTGGTAGCGTGCTTGCTGGAGCAGTTTGCTCAGCTCGACCACGCTGTTGAATTGCGGGACGCTGTCGCCTTGGCGCAAGGCATTTTCGATGTCTGTCACCTTGGCCACGGCGTTGTCGGCGTTGGCGCCAAGCTTGGATCGGGCGCCTTCGCGGCTCTGCGTCGCTTGGGTCAGGTCGGCAAAGGCGCGCTTGTATTCACCGAGATTAGCCAGTTGCTGATTGAGCAATTCCTGGTCTGCCGGTCGCACAAATCGTTGGAGGGCAGCTTGTATGCTCTCCTGAAGCTTGCCCATGAACTCGTTGACGGCTGTCGGCCCTTGTTCGCCGCGCCGCATCTCATACTCGAGACTGGCGACTCGCAAATCCTTGGCCAACTCATTGAGACTGGCGATGGCCGCCTGTTTGTCAGCGCGGCTGATCACACTGCTC
Organism: Pseudomonas brassicacearum; assembly: GCF_000585995.1. Lineage (NCBI taxonomy): Bacteria > Pseudomonadati > Pseudomonadota > Gammaproteobacteria > Pseudomonadales > Pseudomonadaceae > Pseudomonas > Pseudomonas brassicacearum. The sequence goes on from NZ_CP007410.1 coordinate 431,503, forward strand.
AGGCTGTTCCAGCCGGCGTAGGTGCTCAGGAGGGTCATGAGCAGGACCAGGCCAAAACCAAAGCCCAATTTGCGATTGACGCTTACGTTTCCCAGCTTATCGGTTAGCCAACTGAACATGCTGATACTCCCTCGAACCTTTTATAGGTCTTATGAAAAGAGTATCGACCATGTCACGCAGATCTGTAGAAATTAGGTGGGCATCTTGTCTGGCGAGAGGGCTTGCTTCTGGGCGGTTGCGAATGGGTCGCAAGTCCGTCCGCCACCGGTGGCCGCTGCGCGTCCAAGCGGGAGCAAGCTCCCTCGCCACGGGGGGCTGTGCTCGCCGCTTTTTTCGGCGTTCAGACCTTGAAGCGGCCCACCAGCGTCTGCAAATGAACCCCCAATCGCGCCAGTTCGGCGCTGGAGGCGGCGGTTTCTTCGCTGGAGGCGGCAGTCTGTTCGGACACATCGCGAACATTCAGCACGCTGCGGTTGATCTCTTCGGCCACGGCGCTCTGTTGCTCGGCTGCGGCGGCGATCTGTTGGTTCATCGACTGGATCGCCGAGACGGTGCGGGTGATGTTTTCCAGTGAGCCACCGGCACGGCGGGTCAGCTCGACGCTGCTGTCGGTCAGGCTGCGACTGTTGTCCAGGCTGGTCGCGACCTGTTCGGTGCCGGTCTGCAAGCCGAGGACCAGTTGCTCGATCTCTTCGGTGGACTTCTGGGTGCGCTGGGCCAGGCTGCGAACCTCGTCGGCCACCACCGCGAAACCACGCCCGGCTTCACCGGCCCGGGCTGCCTCGATGGCCGCGTTGAGGGCCAGCAGGTTGGTTTGCTGGGCCACGGACTTGATCACGTCCAGTACGCTGCCGATCTTGTCGCTCTCGCGTTTGAGGTGGCCCATGGCTTCGGTGGAATTGCCCACCGCGTTGGACAGGCGCTCGATCTGGGCGATGGCTTCGCCGACCACTTTTTCGCCTTCCCGAGCCTGTTGGTCCGCAGCGGTAGTGGCTTCGCTCGCTTGCTCGGCATTGCGCGCTACTTCCTGCACCGTGGCGGTCATTTCGTGCATGGCGGTGGCGACCTGGTCGGTCTCCACTTTCTGGCTGTTGACCCCGGCGCTGGTCTGCTCGGTGACGGCCGAGAGCTGTTCGGCGGCGCTGGCGATTTGCGTGACGCTGTCACTGATGCCGCCGATCAATTGCCGCAGGCCGACGGTCATGCTCTGCATGGCTCGTTGCAGTTGGCCCAGTTCGTCGCGGCGCTCGGAGCTGAGGTTGTGGGTCAGGTCGCCTGCCGCCACGCGCTCGGCGACCTTGAGGGTCTGCTCCAGCGGGTTGACGATCTGCCGGGTGATCGCCACTGCGGCAATCACGCCGAAGAGGAAGGCCAGCGCGGCGGCCGATGCCAGCAAAATCTTGGCATCGCTGGCTTCATGGTCGCGCACGATGGTCTGGGACTGGGTGAGATTTTTGCTGGCTTCGCGTAGCACCACCCCTAAGTCGGACATGCGCTTGACCGCGGCAGCGCTTGCGGTCTGGGCATCACGGAACTGGCCGAGCACTGCACGATAAGTCTTGAACGCTTCGTTGGCCTCCCGCAGGTTGGCGGCGTGTTCGTCTGGTAGTTGGGCCGGCAGGCTGGCGAGGGTTTTCAATGCGTTATCGATGGCATCCAGGGCAGGTTGTTCGGCGTCGGCCTGGCCGCTGTAGGTATAGCCGCGAACCTGATAGCGGGCTTGCTGGATGGCCTTGCTGAGGCTGACCACGCTGTCAAATTGAGCGACGTCGGCGCTTTGCCGCATGGCGTTTTCAACGTTGGCGACACGGGCTACGGCGTTATCGGCATTGGCGCCCAGTTTGCTGCGTGCATCCTCGCGACTGGCCATCGCGCGGGTCAAATCGGCGAAGGCAACCTTGTAGTCGGCGATAGCCCCCAGTTGTTTGTCGAGGAGCGCCATGTCGGCTGGCTGCTCGATCGATTGGCGGGCGGTTTGTAGCCCAGGCTCCAATTTTCCGAGCAGATCGTTGATTTCCCCTGGGCCCTTTTCACCGCGGGTCGAAAAATAATCCATGCGCGCGGTACGCAGGTCCTTGGTCTGGTCGTTCAGGCTGGCAATGAGCCCGAGCATGTCTCCGTGGGCAATCACGCGGCCCAGGCCGATCCATCCGGTGAAAGCGATCATCAAGGTTAAGAACAGCACCAGGCCGAAACCGAAGCCAAGTTTGCGATTAACGCCTACGTTACCTAGCCATTGGAACATGCTGATACTCCCTTGAAGGGCGGAACTGCTTTGTCTAAAGCCTATCGGCCCATAAAGGGGGAACAGGAGAAATGAGTTAGATGCGTTTGGAATACCGTGGCAAACCAAAGGCTCAGAACAGTCGTGCGAGCAGCGCCGTAACCGCGGTCTCGACCCGCAGGATTCGCTCGCCCAGTTGAACCGGTTGCAGGCCGGCCTTGCCCAGCAGGTCGATCTCGTAGGGAATCCAACCGCCTTCGGGCCCGATGGCCAAGGTCACCGGCTCTGTTAACGCTCGCGGGCAGGGCGGGTGGTTGCCAGGGTGGCCGACCAGTCCGAGGGTGCCGTTCGTGATGGCCGGCAGGCGGTCCTCGACGAAGGGTTTGAAGCGTTTTTCGATGATGATGTCTGGCAGCACGCTGTCCCGGGCTTGTTCCAGGCCCAGGATCAATTGCTCGCGAATCGCCTCGGGCTCCAGGAACGGCGTCTGCCAGAAGCTCTTTTCCACGCGATAACTGTTGACCAGCACCACCCGCGGCACGCCCATGGTGGCGATGGTCTGGAACACTCGGCGAAGCATTTTCGGGCGAGGCAGGGCCAGCACCAGGGTGAGCGGCAGTTTGGCCGGTGGTGGCTGGTCGAGGGTCACCTGCAGTTCGGCCTCGCGGGCTTCCAGGCGCAGTACCTGGGCGGTGCCCATCAAGCCGCCGATGCGCCCGACCCGCAGGCTGTCGCCGACGGCGCTGCGGTGGACTTCCTGCATGTGAGTCAACCGGCGATCACTCAGGACCACCCGGTCAGGCCCAATGAAATCGGCCTCTTCGAGCAGCAGCAGGTTCACGCTTGGGTCGCTGGCGGCTGGTCGTTGTGGTCGTCGACGGGCTGTTCCTCGGGCTCTTCTTCCCTGCGCTTGCGTACGAGGGCGCCGAACAGGATGCCGATTTCGAACAGCAGCCACATCGGCACGGCCAGCAGGGTCTGGGAGAAGATGTCCGGCGGGGTCAGGATCATGCCGACCACGAAGCAGCCGATGATCACGTAGGGGCGGATTTTCTTCAGGTACGCCACGTCAACCACGCCGATCCACACCAGCAATACCACGGCCACCGGGATTTCGAACGCCACGCCGAAGGCGAAGAACAGCGTCATGACGAAGTCCAGGTAACTGGTGATGTCGGTCATCATCTCAACACCCGCCGGAGTGGCGGCGGCGAAGAACTTGAAGATCAGCGGGAACACGAAGAAATAGGCGAAGGCCATGCCGGTGTAGAACAGCAGGATGCTCGACACCAGCAGCGGCACGGCGATGCGTTTTTCATGCTTGTACAGGCCCGGTGCTATGAAACCCCAGATCTGGTGCAGGATCACCGGGATCGCGAGGAACAGCGAGACCATCATCGTCAGCTTCAGTGGCGTCAGGAACGGCGACGACACGTCGGTGGCGATCATCGTTGCCCCTACCGGCAGGTACTGGCGCAGCGGCGTGGAGACGAAGGTGTAGATCTGCTGGGTGAAGGAAAACAGCCCGGCGAAGATGATGAAGACCGCCGCGACGCAACGCAGCAGGCGCGTGCGCAACTCGGTGAGGTGCGATACCAGCGGCATCGGCTGGTCGTTTTCAGGGAGATCGCTCATGGGGCTCGCGGCGGCAATGTAGGGTCGTTGGGCGCAGGGGCTGCGGGGGACGTTGCATCAGCCACCGTCGGTGTCACGGGCGTCGGCTCGGCCACCGGCACCGCGCCATCCACCGGTGCCTGGGGCGCTACCGTCGGCTCGACCGCAGGTTGGACTGGCGTCGGCTCCTGCTGGGTCGGCGTGAAGATTTTCCGCGCTTCCTGCTCCAGGGACAGAATGTGTTCGTTGTGCAGTTGCCGACGGATGTCGTCGGCACCGATTTCACGTTCAACTTCCTGTTTGATCGCATTGAAGCTGCGCTTCAGTCGCCCGATCCAGAGACCGGCGGTGCGCGCAGCACCCGGCAGACGCTCGGGGCCCAATACCAGCAGGGCGACGAGGCCGACGAGCAGCAGTTCAGTGAAGCTGATCCCAAACATTAGTCAGTGCTCACGAGTCTTTGCGGGCGGGCTCTTCGACTTTCTGGGCCTGCACGTCGATGGTGTGCGGCGCATTCACAGGCTGGGCGGCCTGGGGGTGTACCGGTTGGGTCGGCTGCGCCGGTTGGGCGGGAGCTGCCGTTGGATCGGCCGGTTTTTCGTCATCGTTCATGGCCTTGCGAAAGCCCTTGATCGACTCGCCGACATCGGTGCCGAGGTTTTTCAGCTTCTTGGTCCCGAACACCAGCACGACGACTACCAGAATGACGATCCAGTGTTTCCAGTCAAAAATACCCATGTGGCTATTCCTCTTAACAGTTGATCAAGCGGACGGACGCGAGGCTTTCTCGACGTGCCCGGACAGACCGAAACGACGGTCCAGTTCATCCAGTACAGCCTGCGGGTGCTGCCCCAGTTGGGCAAGCATGACCAGGCTGTGGAACCACAGGTCGGCGGTCTCGTAGATCACGTCGCTGCAGTCGCCGCTGATGGCGGCATCCTTGGCGGCGATGATGGTTTCGACCGACTCTTCGCCGACTTTTTCCAGAATCTTGTTCAAGCCCTTGTGGTACAGGCTGGCGACATAAGAGCTGTCGGCCGCAGCGCCTTTGCGCTCTTCCAGCACCTGGGCCAGGCGGGTCAGGGTGTCACTCATGGGTATGTCCTGAATAAATGGCATGCGGGTCCTTGAGCACCGGGTCGACGGTTTTCCAGTCGCCGTTCTCGAAGACGCGATAGAAGCAGCTTTGACGGCCGGTGTGGCAGGCAATTTCACCGACCTGCTCGACCATCAGGATGATGACGTCGCCGTCGCAATCCAGGCGCATCTCATGCAGGTGCTGCACATGCCCGGACTCTTCACCCTTGCGCCACAACTTGCCACGGGAACGTGACCAATAGATGGCTCGGTTCTCGGCGGCGGTCAGGGCCAGCGCTTCGCGGTTCATCCAGGCCATCATCAGCACGCGCCCGGTCTTGTGATCCTGGGCGATGGCCGGCACCAGGCCGTCAGCGTCCCATTTGATCTCGTCCTGCCAGTTTTTCATCTTGAGTCCTGACGGTAGCGGCAAGCTTTAAGCTTCAAGCTGCAAGTAAAAGCAATTCTGTATCGTGCTTGCGTTGATAGGTTCAACCCATGAACTTGAGGCTTGCAGCTTATCGCTTGTGGCTGATTCCTGCTATCGACGTACGACCAGATACAAGCCGACGACCACCATGATACCGGCTGGCCAGTGACCCAGTTGGCTCAACGGCCCACCGGTCGCCAGCACTGCGCCGCCACCCAGGTGAGCTGCGCCCAGCAGGCGCAGCAACCAGTCGTCCTTGCGCTGTTTCCACGGTGGCGCCGGGTCGTGGGCGTGGGGTTGGGACATGCGTTCGAGCAGGTCGCGGGTCATGTTGGCCAGGTGCGGGATCTGCTCGAACTGGCTCTGCACGTTGCCCAGCAAGGTTCGCGGGCTGACGCGCTCGCGCATCCAGCGCTCGAGGAACGGCTGGGCGGTGTTCCACAGGTCCAGGTCCGGGTACAGCTGGCGACCAAGGCCTTCGATGTTCAACAGGGTCTTCTGCAACAGCACCAGCTGTGGCTGGACTTCCATGTTGAAGCGCCGCGCGGTCTGGAACAGGCGCATCAGCACCTGACCAAAGGAAATATCTTTTAACGGTTTTTCGAAGATCGGTTCGCACACGGTACGGATCGCTGCTTCGAATTCGTTGAGCTTGGTTTCGGCCGGTACCCAGCCCGAGTCGATGTGCAGCTGTGCCACGCGACGGTAGTCACGCTTGAAGAAAGCGAACAGGTTGCGGGCCAGGTAATCCTGGTCTTCCGGGGTCAGGCTGCCGACGATGCCGCAGTCGATGGCAATGTACTGCGGGCTCCACGGCTGCACGGTGCTGACGAAGATGTTGCCGGGGTGCATGTCGGCGTGGAAGAAACTGTCGCGAAACACCTGGGTGAAGAAAATTTCCACGCCGCGCTCGGCCAGCAGCTTCATGTCGGTGCGTTGGTCGGCCAAGGTCGCCAGGTCGGTCACCTGAATGCCGTAGATGCGCTCCATCACCAACACTTTCGGGCGGCACCAGTCCCAATAGACTTGCGGCACATAGAGCAGTGGCGAGCCTTCGAAGTTGCGGCGCAGTTGGCTGGCGTTGGCGGCTTCGCGCAGCAGGTCGAGTTCGTCGTAGATGGTTTTTTCGTAGTCCTGGACCACGTCCACCGGATGCAACAGCCGCGCATCGGCCGACAGCCGCTCGGCGGCGCGGGCGAGGATGAACAGCCACGCCAGGTCCTGGGCAATGATCGGCTTGAGGCCCGGACGGATGACCTTGACCACCACTTCTTCGCCGCTCTTGAGCTGTGCCGCGTGAACCTGGGCCACGGAGGCCGAGGCCAGGGGCTCGACGTCGAAACGGCTGAAGACCTCGCTGATCTTCTTGCCCAGTTGTTCCTCGATCAGGGCCACCGACAGCTTGGAATCGAACGGCGGCACGCGGTCTTGCAGCCGCATCAGTTCATCGGCGATGTCTTCGGGCAACAGGTCGCGACGGGTCGAGAGGATCTGCCCGAACTTGATGAAGATCGGCCCCAGGTCTTGCAGGGCCAGGCGCAGGCGTGCACCGCGACTCAGCTCCAGTGTTCGACGGGGAAACCAGCGCCACGGCAACACGAAGCGCAGTGCCAGGAGAAACCAGGGCAGCGGCAGGGCGAACAGCAGGTCATCGAGGCGGTAACGGATCACGACGCGCTGGATGCGCAACAAACGGCGGACGGCAAGCAGCTTCATGCGTTATCGCTTGGTTTCAAGGGATCGGGAAAGGCGCTCGAAACGCGCCTCGAGACGTTCCAGGTCAAGCTTGATCTGGTCCAGTTCATTGAAGCGGGCTTCGGCTTCGCGTTGGCCTACGAGAGTACGCGATTCTTCAGCCAGGTATTCACTCAGATTCTGTCCCAGGCTGGCGAACCCCTGGCGGTACCAGCGGGTACGGCTGCGCAGGTGGCCGCTGAGCAATTGGGTGGCCACCGGGCCGAGCCAGCGGGACACTTCATACTCCCAGTCCAGCTCCAGGTCCTGGAGAATCGCCGCCAGCTCCAGCAGCACGCCGCTGTCGCCGTCGAGCTCCACGCCGGGACCGTGCAGCACCGCGGTCTTGTCCTTGCTCAGGGCCAGGCTCAGCAGGCTCGATGCCGGGGCGCGCAGCGTGCAGTCCGCCTCGGCTTCCCAGTGCGCGGCGAGCATCAGGCCTTCGTCGCTGGGCAGGATGAACAGCTGCAACGCTGGGCTGCGGCAGTCCACGGCAATGACCTTGCCGCTCAAGTGCGCCAGGCGCGCAAGCGCGGTGCTGTCCAGGCGCAGTACCCGGTTGATACCGAGTTCGACGCTGGCGAGCAGGCCGGTGAGCAGCATCAGGGTTTGATACCGCGGTGCAGGGCGACGATGCCTGCGGTCATGTTGTGGTAGGTCACGCGGTCGAAACCGGCGTCCACCATCATCGACTTGAGGGTTTCCTGGTTCGGGTGCATGCGGATCGATTCGGCCAGGTAGCGATAGCTTTCCGAGTCGTTGGTGATCAGCTTGCCCATCAGCGGCATGAAGGCAAACGAGTAAGCGTCGTAGGCCTTGGACATCAGCGCGTTGGTCGGCTTGGAGAACTCCAGCACCAGCAGGCGGCCACCGGGCTTGAGCACCCGCAGCATCGAGCGCAGGGCGTCTTCCTTGTGGGTGACGTTGCGCAGGCCGAAGGCGATGGTCACGCAGTCGAAATGGTTGTCGGGGAACGGCAGCTTCTCGGCGTCGGCCTGGACGAACTCGACGTTGCCGGCCACGCCCAGGTCCAGCAGGCGGTCGCGACCGACCTTGAGCATGGACTCGTTGATGTCGGCGAGCACCACCTGGCCGGTCGGCCCGACGATGTGGGAAAACTTCTTGGTCAGGTCGCCCGTACCGCCGGCGATGTCCAGCACGCGATTGCCGCTGCGTACGCCCGACAGCTCGATCGCGAAACGCTTCCAGAGACGGTGCATGCCGCCCGAGAGCAGGTCGTTCATCAAGTCGTATTTGGCGGCCACCGAGTGGAAAACCTCAGCGACTTTTTCCGCCTTCTGGCTTTCCGGCACGTTCTTGAAGCCGAAGTGAGTGGTGGGTTCGGCATCGCTGCCTTTGCGCTGATCAGTCATATCGCTGTCACCAAAAAAGAATGCGGGACATTCTAATCCCGGTGGAGGGCTTTGTCTTGGCAAGGCTGCAGGTAAGATGGACCATCGCCGGGACGTTTTGACGCAGCCAGGGTCTGAAACGTTCAGGCAAGTCCCGATAAAACAGGAGTCACCCGATGGCCCGTATAACAGTTGAGCGTGCCCATGGCCTGGGCAAGGAAGCGGCACGAGAGAAAGCCGACAAGCTGGCGCAGAAGTTGTCCGACAGCTATGGACTGGAGCCGCAGTGGGAGGGCGACACCCTGAAACTCAAGCGCTCCGGGGTCAAGGGCGAAGTGCTTGTGGGCGAGGACTCGATCCGCGTCGATGTGGAACTGGGCATGTTGATGTCGGCCATGAGCGGCACGATCAAGGCGGAAATTGAAAAGGCGTTGGATAAAGCGTTGGCTTGATTGAACGAAAGGGTGGGGTGGAACACATCCAAGTTCACCACCTACTCCTGTGGGAGCGGGCTTGCTCGCGAAGGCGGTGGATCAGTCGACATCAATAGTGAATGGTCCATCGCATTCGCGAGCAAGCCCGCTCCCACATGAAGTCATCGCCTTCAGTGTTTGTGTCAGTTGTTAGGGTGCCCTTTCTAATTATTGTCACTACTTTGTGCCTGAGCCCGTCCGTGTACGGGCAGTTCCTCAAACCTGTTTTCGAGTGAGGTGCACCATGGCCAAAGTTATTTTGAAGAAAAAAAACGACGTTGAATCTTCCACGCTCAGCGACGTGAAAACGTACGCGCGCAAGATCTGGCTGGCTGGCCTGGGCGCCTACACCAAGGTTGGCCAGGAAGGCAGCGAGTACTTCCAGGAGTTGGTAAAGGCCGGCGAAGTTATTGAAACCAAAGGCAAAAAGACTATTGCTGGAAAACTTGAAGCGGCCAACAGTGAATTGATTGAAGCCAAGACGGACGTCAACACTTTCAAGGCCCGGGTTGAAGTACAACTCGATAAAGTCGAGAAGGTATTTGATGCCCGCGTTGCAAGTGCCTTGAATCGTATCGGCATTCCGTCTAAACATGACGTTGAGACACTCTCTGCTAAGCTCGATGAGCTGACGGCATTGCTCGAACGTGTCGCGCGTAAACATTAAGGAGAACGGGATGGCTGGTAAAAAAATCACTGAAAAAGAAGGCAGCTCGTGGGCCGGGAAGATTGAAAAGTACTCCCGCAAAATCTGGCTTGCTGGTTTAGGCGTGTACTCGAAGATCGACACTGACGGCAGCAAACTCTTCGAGTCCCTGGTTAAGGACGGCGAAAAGGCCGAAAAACTCACCAAGACGGCGGTTGGCAAACAAGTCGATGCCGCCAAGGACTCTGCCGAGTCCGCCAAGTCGCGAATCGGCGGCGTTAAGGATCGTGCGCTGGGCAAGTGGGACGAGCTGGAAGGGGCATTCGACAAGCGCCTGAACAGTGCAATCTCGCGCCTGGGCGTGCCGAGCCGCAATGAAGTGAAGGCGCTGCACAGTAAGGTCGACACCCTGACCAAGCAGATCGAAAAACTCACTGGGGCGAAAGTCGCACCGGTGGCTAGCAAGACTGCAGCGGCCAAGCCGGCCACTAAAACGGCAGCCAAGCCACTGGTCAAGGCAGCGGCAAAAACCGTCGCCAAGCCCGCGGCAAAAGCGGCGGCCAAGCCCGCGGCTAAAACGGCGGCCAAGCCCGCGGCTAAAACGGCTGCAGCCAAACCTGCCACCAAGGCAGCGGCCAAACCGGTAGCGGCCAAACCCGCGGCTAAAACCGTCGCTAAAACGGCGGCAGCCAAACCTGCTGCGGCCAAACCTGCTGCGAAACCTGCCGCCAAGCCTGCGGTAAAAGCGGCGGCCAAACCCGCGGCGGCGAAGAAGCCTGCCGTAAAAAAACCGGCCGCGCCAAAAGCAGCCGCACCCAAGGCACCGACCGCGGCCGCCAAACCGGCTACCCCGACGAGCACAGCGAACTCCGCCTCGGCTCCGACTCCGGTGGCCACCCCGACTACCGCGCCGGCTCCATCGACGCCTACCACCCAGTCCTGATACAGCAGGACACGCAAAAACGCCCGGCCTGAGAAGGTCGGGCGTTTTTGTTTGACGGGTATTTCAATACACCACTGAACCCATTGTGGGAGCGGGCTTGCTCGCGAATGCGGTGGGTCATTCAATAGTGATGTTGACTGACTCACCGCATTCGCGAGCAAGCCCGCTCCCACAGGTCGTCAGTCGTGTTCTTCCAGATACCGCAACGCCAATTGCTCAGTCGCCGCCTTGGTCGCCGGCGGCAAATGCGGGGCCACCAGCATCATGACCTGATAGACCACCAACCGAACCTCGCCCTCGCGATCGAGGATCCGCTGATAGTCCAGCGAAAACAGCAAGGTCATGGTGATCTGCTCGACCAACTGCCCCAGCGCCTGGGTGTCGCTGACCAGCATGCCCTGGGCCTTGAGCTGCGCCAGCAGTGACGCCAGGGTGCGCTTCAGGGCGTTGAGCAACTGGCGGATGCCCTTGGCCAGTTTTGGCAGGCGCCCGGCCAGGTTCGACAGGTCCTGGAACAGGAACCGGTACTGCGCCAGGCGTTCGACGATCAGGTGCAGGAACAGCCAGTAGTCTTCAGGCGCCAGTTGCACATCGGGTGGTGGGTCCAGCAGTGGTGCCAGTTCGACCTGGAAACGCTCGAACAACCCCAGGATCAGGGGTTCCTTGCCATGAAAGTGGTAGTAGAGGTTGCCGGGGCTGATGCCCATTTCGTTGGCAACTTCCATGGTGGAAACATTCGGCTCGCCCTTTTCATTGAACAGCTGCAGGGCACATTCGAGGATGCGGTCGCGGGTCTTCATCCGGTCTTCTTAGTGATGGAGTCGTGCCACGGCCACCAACCCGGCCGTGGAGTGAGGCATTCAGCGCACGCGCACATAGGTTCCCGGGGCCGCTTCCTGGGGTGGATAGTTCGCGTTGCCCAGGGTCATCAGGGTTTCATGCTGGGCCCCGGAGCGCGCCTGGATCCAGGCCAGCCATTGGGTCCACCAACTGCCGTCGACGTGCTTGGCGTCGTAGTACCAGGCCCGAGGGTCGCCGGTCAGTTTCGGGTTTTCGACGTAATTGGCCTTCGGGTTGCTCGGCGGGTTGAGGATGCTCTGGACATGCCCGCTGTTGGACAGCACGAAGCGCCGTTCGCCACCCAGCAGCAGCGTCGAGCGATACACCGCATCCCAGGGCGTGATGTGATCGTTGATGCCGGCCACGCTGAAGCTGTCTACCGTGACTTTCTGCAGGTCTATCGGTGTGCCGCACACCTCCAGGCCGCCGACGTGGGTCAGGGGATTGTGCTTGAAGAAATCCAGCAGGTCGCCGTGGAGGGCCGCCGGCAGCCGGGTGGTGTCGTTGTTCCAGTAGAGGATGTCGAAGGCCGGCGGCTCTTTGCCCAGCAGGTAGTTATTGATGAAGTAAGTCCAGATCAGGTCGTTGGGCCGCATCCAGGCGAACACCCGGGCCAGGTCGCGGCCATCGAGGATGCCTTTCTGGTAGGAACGACGCTTGGCGGCTTCGAGGGTCTGTTCGTCAATGAACAACGTGGCCTGGCTGTCGATCTGGCTATCGAGCAGGCTCACCACGTACGTAGCGCTCGCCACCCGGCGCAGCTGCCGCTTGGCTTGCAGATGGCCTTGCAGGGCAGCGATGGTCATGCCGCCGGCGCAGGCGCCCATCAGGTTGACCTCGCGGGCGCCGGTGATCGCCCGGCACACGTTCATGGCTTCTTCCGCCGCCTGGACGTAGCTGGACAGGCCCCATTCGCGGTGACGCACATCGGGATTGCGCCAGCTGATGATGAACACCTGCAAGCCGTTTTTCAGGGCGTATTGGACGAAGCTGTTGGAGGGGCTCAGGTCGAAGATGTAGAACTTGTTGATCTGCGGCGGCACGATCAGCAGCGGCTTGGCGTATTGCTTTTCGCTCATGGACTTGTACTGGATCAGTTCCAGCATCTCATTGCGAAACACCACCGCGCCGGGGGTGGTGGCCAGGGTCTTGCCGACTTCGAAGGCATGGGGCGTGGTTTGTCGCGGCAAGCCGTCGTTGTGCAGCAGGTCGTCCACCAGGTGACTGATGCCACGCACCAGGCTGCTGCCGCCGGAGTTGAACAGCTCCTTGATCGCCAGGGGATTGAGCAAGGTATTGGAGGGCGATACGGCGTCGTTGAGCAGCGCGAAGGCGAAATGCGCGCGGGCCTGGTCGTCCGGGCTCATGTCGCTTTCGTCGATCCAGCTCCTGACCTGTTTCTGCCAGCTCAGGTACGCCTGCAGGCTCCGCCGGTAGAACGGATTGAGCTGCCAGGTGGGATCGGCAAAACGCGGGTCCTTGGGGTTGGCGGGGTGCAGGGTTTCGCCGAGCAACACACGGCCCAACTGGCTGCCCAGTCGCAACGCATGCCGGGCACTGTGCACCGGGTTGCGCAAACCGTGGGCGGCCACGCTGCGCAAAGTAGACAGCAGGTCCCTGCCACGCAAGCCGGTGATCGCACTTTGTGCATTGATGAAGCTGGCAGGGACGGGCATGGAGCCCTTCGCCGGTTTGTCGCGCATGAGTCAACTCCTTCGTCATCAGGCTAAAAACAAACACACCGAACCAGACAACATAGTCGCTGTTTCGGGTTGCTGCGCGTTCCGGCGTCCTGCCAGGCGCTATGGGCGGTGTCAGCCACCCCCCAGTGGCGCGGGATGCGGGTGCATGACCGCGCGCTGACGTTCTTCCTCCAGAAATTTCATGATGATCGGCGCCACGGCCTCGGCCCGCGTAATCAGGAACAGATGGCCGTCATCGATGATGTGCAACTGGGCGTTGGGAATGCGCCAGGCCAGCATGCGCATGTTGATCAGTGGAATCAGCGGGTCATCGTCGCCAGCCAGCACCAGCGTGGGCTGGTGGATCTTGTGCAGCCAGTGGATGCTGGTCCAGCCGAGACCGGCAAACAGTTGCCAGTAATAACCGAGCTTGCCCGCCGAACGAACCTTGGCCGCATGACTGGCCGCCAGGCTCGGGTCGCGGCGGAACGAGCCGCCGTAGATCAGCGGGGCGATGCGCATCACATGGGACGGCTGAACGTAGCGCCGGGGGCTTGCCATCATCCACAGCACTTTCGGTTTGCCCGGCACCATCACCGCCCCGGCGGCGGTGGCTGCCAGCACCAGTTTCTTGCAGCGCTCAGGGTAGTCATAGGCGAACTGTTGGGCCAGGGCGCCACCCCAGGACACGCCAATCACGTTGACCTGCCCATAGTCGAGGTAATCGAGCATGCGCGCGGTGAGTTTTGCCAGGCCAGGAAAACGATACGGCCGGTTGGGCGTCGACGAACCGCCGACACCGGGCACATCGAAGGCGATGACTTCCAGGTCCGGGTCCAAGGCCTCGATGAACGGGAATACCAGCTCCAGGTTGGCGCCGATGCCGTTGAAAATCAGCAAGGGCGTCAAGTGAGGCTTGCCGGGACGTACCGCGGTGCGCAAGGTCTGGCCATCCAGATCGACGGTACGGAAGATGTACGGTTGCGGCATGCTTCAAGCCCTGTGGGTTGGGTCGCTGTCTTTCATTTTTCCCGGATCCCTTGTGGGAGCGAGCTTGCTCGCGATGACGGCGGTACATCCAACATCAATGTCGGCTGACACACTGTCATCGCGAGCAAGCTCGCTCCCACATGGGGTCTGCTGTGAACATGGGTTTTATGTTCGCCAGCGCTGTGGGCATTGCATTCAGTGTCGGCTGGCGGGATGTATTCGTGAGCAAGCCCACCCCCGCAGCAGACGAGTTGCATCCCTTACCGCTCATGCACATAAGTACCGGGCGCCGCCTCGCCGGCCGGATAGGCCTTGTTGCCCAGGACGGTCGGGGCTTTTTTCAGTTTGCCCGAACGTTCGGCCTGCCAGGCTTGCCAATGCAGCCACCAGGAGTCGGTGTGCTTGGTGGAGTTTTCCTGCCAGTCCTCAGCCTTGGCCGGCATGTCGTCACTGGTCATGTAGCGCGACTTGGGATTGCCCGGCGGGTTGAGGATGCTCTGGATGTGACCGCTGCTCGACAGTACGAATTCCACTTTCCCACCGAACAGTTGCGCTGACTTGTAGCAGGACTTCCACGGGGTGATGTGGTCGTTGGTGCCGGCCAGGGAAAAAATGTCGGCGGTAACCTGCTTGAGGTCGATCGGCGTGCCGCACACTTCCAGTGCATTGGGCCGGATCAACGGGTTGTTTTTGAACATCTCGATGAGATCGCCGTGGAACGCCGCCGGAAGCCGAGTGGTGTCGTTGTTCCAGAACAGGATGTCGAACACCGGCGGCTCGTTGCCCAGCAGGTAGTTATTGACCCAGTAGTTCCAGATCAGGTCGTTGGGGCGCATCCAGGCGAAGACCTTGGCCATGTCGCGGCCTTCGAGCACACCGGCCTGGTAGGAATGGCGCTTGGCCGCTTCCAGGGTCTGCTCGTCGACGAACAGCGCGACGTCGGTGTCCAGGGTGGTGTCGAGCACGCTGACCAGCAGGGTCAGGGCATTGACCTTTTTCTCACCGAGGGCGGCGTAGTGACCCAGCAGCGCGGTGCAGGTGATGCCGCCTGAGCAGGCGCCCAGCATGTTCACGTCTTTGCTACCGGTGATGGCCGTGACCACGTCCACCGCTTCCTTGAGCGCCTCGATGTAGGTCGACAGGCCCCACTCACGCTGTTCCTTGGTGGGGTTGCGCCAGCTGACGATGAAGGTCTGCACATTGCTGCGCAGGCAGAAGCGCGCCAGGCTCTTGTCCGGGCTGAGGTCGAAGACGTAGAACTTGTTGATCTGTGGCGGTACCACCAGCAGCGGTCGCTCGTGGACCTGTTCGGTGATGGGGCGGTACTGGATCAGTTCCAGCACGTCGTTGCGAAACACCACGGCGCCTTCGGTCACGCCCAGGCTCTTGCCGACCTCGAAGGCGCCCATGTCGACCTGGCTGGGCATACCGCCGTTGTGCACCAGATCCTTGGCCAAGTGGGACAGGCCGTCCAGCAGGCTCTTGCCGCCGGTTTCGAAGAAGCGCTTGACCGCTGCGGGGTTGGCCGCCGAGTTGGTCGGGGCCATGGCTTCGGTCATCAGGTTGATCACGAAATGCCCGCGGCTGATGTCCTGGGGCGAGAGGCTGCTGTCGTCAATCCAGGCGTGCAGCTCCTTGCGCCACGCCAGGTAGGTTTGCAGATAACGTTTGTAGAGCGGGTTCTGGCTCCACGCCGGGTCGGCGAAGCGACGGTCATCGCTTGAAGGTTGCAGCGCGGATTTGCCGAACAGGACGTTCTTGAGTTCCAAGCCGAAATGGGTGACGTGCTTGACGCTGTGCAGCGGTTGTTTGATGGCCTGGGTCAGCACCATTCGGGCAGAGGCCAGCAGATCTTTTCTGCGCAAGCCGACGACAGGATTCAACCCCAGGGTATTTTCCGAGGCCTGGTACTTCAGGTCATCGTTGTTCTTGTTGCTCATCTACGACGCTCCATTGTCCTTCAGACGAGTACCCGGGCCGTGCCGTAAAGCCACACAGCATTGCCAGGTACGCTGCTCGGGTGACCGTTAATTCCGCATCGAGGCCAATGAGGAAACTTGTGCAAGGAACTCGCAGGTTCCTTTGCAGGGAACTTGCCAGCTCCATTGGTTACCCGAGTTTAATTTTTTTCGCAAGCAGGCCAGTCATTGACGTTGCCGCGCGGGCATTCAAACAGATGAGTCTAGAAAAATCGCCCTAAAGCGCCAGCCCTTGAGTTAGAGCATCAGCTTGACGACGGACTCGCTCGGGTCGCGGGTTTTTCCGGCGGCCTTGAGTTCAGCAAGATAATCGTTCCACAAGTCTTCCTGGCGCACCGCCAACTGGTAGAGATAGTCCCAGGTGAACAGTCCGCTGTCGTGGCCGTCGTCGAAGGTCAGTTTCAGTGCGTACTGGCCGGCCGGCTCGACCTTGCTCAGGCCGACGTTGAGCTTGCCGTATTGCAGGATGGGTTTGCCGTGGCCCTGGACCTCGGCGGAAGGCGAATGCACCCGCAGGAATTCGGCGGGCAGGTGATACTCCTCGTCTGGCGCGTATTTGAGCGTCAGGGTCTTGGAGGCTTTGTGCAGGTTGATGGCGGTGGGGAGTTTGGTCATGGCAGATCGTCCGTTTCGTGACGCCTTGCATGAGCGATCCGTGGCGAGGGAGCTTGCTCCCGCTGGAGGGCGAAGCCCTCCCAAAAGACTCCCGATAATCCGCCGGATAAGCGGCGGCGTCGGGTTTTTGGGGCCGCTTCGCGACCCAGCGGGAGCAAGCTCCCTCGCCACAGGAGCCCGCTCACACAGCGTGTGACCTACAGGATATACCGCGACAGGTCTTCGTTTTGCGCCAATTCACCCAGGTGGCTGTTGACGTACTCGGCGTCGATGAGGATCGGCGCTTCGTTGTGGGCGCTGGCCAGGTCGCCGGCGCTGAAGGACACTTCCTCGAGCAGGCGTTCGAGCAGCGTGTGCAGGCGACGGGCACCGATGTTCTCGGTCTTCTCGTTGACCTGCCAGGCGATCTGCGCCAGGCGCTTGATGCCTTCGGGCGTGAACTCGATGTTCAGGCCTTCGGTCTTGAGCAGCGCGCAATACTGTTCGGTCAAGGAGGCATGGGGTTCGCTCAGGATGCGTTCGAAGTCTTCCGGCGTCAGGGCCTTGAGCTCGACACGAATCGGCAGGCGACCTTGCAGCTCTGGCACCAGGTCACTCGGCTTGCTCAGGTGGAACGCACCGGAGGCAATGAACAGGATGTGGTCGGTCTTGACCATGCCCAGCTTGGTGTTGACGGTGCAGCCTTCGATCAGCGGCAGCAGGTCGCGTTGCACACCTTCGCGGGACACATCGGCGCCGCCGACATTGCCGCGCTTGGCGACCTTGTCGATTTCGTCGATGAATACGATGCCGTGCTGCTCGACCGCTTCCAGGGCCTTGGCCTTCAGTTCTTCTTCGTTGACCAGGCGACTGGCTTCTTCATCGCGGACCAGTTTCAGCGCTTCCTTGACCTTGAGCTTGCGGTTCTTGCGCTTGCCCTTGCCCATGTTGGCGAACAGGCTCTGCAACTGGTTGGTCATTTCTTCCATGCCCGGCGGCGCGGAAATGTCGACGCCGGCGACTTCAGCCACTTCGATCTCGATTTCCTTGTCGTCCAACTGGCCTTCGCGCAGGCGCTTGCGGAACAGCTGGCGGGTGTTGGAATCCTGGGTCGCGGCGGACTCAGCGTTGAAACCCATGCGCGCCGGCGGCAGCAGGGCGTCGAGGATGCGCTCTTCGGCGGCGTCTTCGGCGCGGTGGCGAACCTTGGTGATTTCCTGTTCGCGCAGCAGCTTGATGGCGGCGTCGGCCAGGTCACGGATGATCGACTCGACGTCGCGGCCGACATAGCCGACTTCGGTGAACTTGGTGGCTTCGACCTTGATGAACGGTGCGTTGGCGAGTTTGGCCAGGCGCCGGGCGATCTCGGTTTTACCGACACCGGTCGGGCCGATCATCAGGATGTTCTTAGGGGTCACTTCGACGCGCAGCTCTTCGGGCAGCTGCATCCGACGCCAGCGGTTACGCAGGGCGATGGCGACGGCGCGCTTGGCATCGTCCTGGCCGATGATATGGCGGTTGAGTTCGTGGACGATTTCGCGGGGAGTCATGGACATGGTAATTGACGGTCCTCGAGCAGGAATGAGCCGTGGCGCTGGGCCGGAACAGACTTATTCGTCCTGCTCCTCAATGGTCTGGGTGTGGTTGGTGAAGACACAGATGTCGCCGGCAATGCCCAAGGCAGTCTCGACGATCTCGCGGGCCGACAGGTCAGTCTTTTTCAGCAGGGCGCTGGCTGCAGCCTGGGCATAGGCACCGCCGGAACCCATGGCGATCAGGCCATCCTCGGGCTCAACGACGTCACCGTTGCCGGTGATGATCAGCGAGGCGTCCTTGTTGGCGACCGCGAGCATGGCTTCGAGGCGGCTCAGGGAACGGTCGGTGCGCCATTCCTTGGCCAATTCCACGGCGGCACGCACCAGGTGGCCCTGATGTTTCTCAAGCTGGCCTTCGAAACGCTCGAACAGGGTAAAGGCGTCGGCAGTGGCCCCGGCGAACCCGGCGATGACCTCGCCGTGATACAGGCGGCGGACTTTCTTCGCGTTGCCTTTCATCACGGTGTTGCCCAGTGAAACCTGGCCGTCGCCGCCCATGACGACTTTGCCATGACGGCGGACTGAAACGATGGTGGTCAAGGGAGAGTCTCCACGCAGCGGGGCGAAAATGCCCGGATGGAACTCATATGGGGGTGGCGCGGGTTTTTTCAACTGTGGGGTGCGGGAGGGGATGAGTGGTGCCCCGGGGTTGTCGATCAGGTTTGCGGAAAAGGCATTCACTGTGGCGAGGGAGCTTGCTCCCGCTGGAGCGCGTAGCGGTCCCAAGCTGTTGGGGCTGCTGCGCAGCCCAGCGGGAGCAAGCTCCCTCGCCACAAAAGCCCCACAGCCACGAGTGTCCTTGACGAGATCAGCGGTTCTGGCGTTGTTGTAACAACAGGTTGCTGAAACCGCTGCCGGCCAATTGTTTCTGTGCCTTGGTCAGCTCTTCGCGGTTACTGAACGGGCCGACCAGGACGCGGTACCAGGTTTCGTCCTTCACGGTCCCGGACTCCACCGCCACGGACTGGCCCAGCAGAATGATCTGTGCCCGCACTTTGTCAGCGTCGGCTTCCTTGCGGAACGAGCCGGCCTGGAGGAAGAACTTGGTCACTGGCGCGGCTTTCTGCACAGGCGGTGCCGGTGGCGGTGTGATGCCGGCCAGCGCGGCCTGGGCGCGGGCGGTGTCGATCTTCGCCGCTTCGGCCGGGGTCACTGGCGTGGTCGGCACTTGCGGTGTCGGCAGGGTTTTCTCCGGCACGGCATCGGGCGGCACGATGACTTCCGATTCCGGCAACAGGGTGTAGAAGTCGTACTTCGGCTTCACCGGCTGCGTCGGGCTTGGCGGGGTCTTGTTGGCCTCGGCGATGCGCGTGGCCTTCTGCTGCTCTTGCCGGACGCGCTTGACGTCATCGCCCTGGCCCGGGTCCAGCTTCATCAGAAACACGATGAAAGCGCCGACGGTCAGGCCGATGGCCATCCACAACCAGCCCGGAATCGGCTTCTTGGCCGGGGCCTGGTAACGACTGGCGCCGCGTTTGGGTGCAGGTTTTTTCTTGGCGGCCAACTTACATGCGCTCCAGGGTTTCCAGGCCCAGCAATTCCAAGCCTTGCTTGAGCGTACGTCCGGTCAGCGCGGCGAGGCGCAGGCGGCTCTGCATTTGCTCTGGGGTTTGTGCGTTGAGGATCGGGCAGTTCTCGTAGAAGCTGGAAAACAGGCCGGCCACATCGTACAGGTAAGCGCACAGGGTATGTGGCGTGCCCTTGTCGGCGACGTTGTTCAGCACTTCGCCGAACTGCGCCAGTTTCGCCGCCAGCTCCTGTTCTTGAGCGGCTTCAAGCACGATCTGGCCGTCCACTTCGTTGAAGCCCTTGCCGAGTTTGCGGAACACCCCGGCGACACGGGTGTAGGCGTACAGCAGGTAGGGCGCGGTGTTGCCTTCGAAGTTGAGCATCAGGTCGAAGTTGAAGCTGTAGTCGCTGGTGCGGTGCTTGGACAGGTCGGCGTATTTCACCGCGTCGATGCCCACCACCTTGGCGATGTTGCGCAGTTCGTCCTCGGCCAGGTCCGGGTTCTTGCCCTTGACCAGGGTGTAGGCGCGGTCCTGGGCTTCGGTCAGCAGGTCGATCAGTTTCACCGTGCCGCCATCGCGGGTCTTGAACGGACGGCCGTCGGCGCCGTTCATGGTGCCGAAGCCCATGTGTTCCATTTCCATCGGACGGGTCACGAAACCGGCCTGGCGTGCCACTTCGAACACTTGCTGGAAGTGCAGGGCCTGGCGTTGGTCGACGAAGTACAGGACCCGATCGGCCTTGAGCACGTTGTTGCGGTAGCGCACGGCTGCCAGGTCGGTGGTGGCGTAGAGGTAGCCGCCGTCGGCCTTGACGATGATTACTGGAAGCGGCTCGCCGTCGGCGGTCTTGAACTGGTCGAGGAACACGCACTGGGCGCCGTTGCTTTCCACCAGCATGCCCTTGGCCTTGAGGTCGTTGACCACGTTGATCAGGTCATCGTTGTAGGCGCTTTCACCCATCACGTCGGCCATGGTCAATTTGACGTTCAGCAGCTCGTAGATTTTCTGGCAGTGGGACAGGGAGATGTCCTTGAACTTGCTCCACAGCGCCAGGCACTCGGCATCGCCGGCCTGCAGCTTGACCACCAGGCCGCGGGCGCGGTCGGCGAACTCGGGCGACTCGTCGAAGCGTTGCTTGGCGGCACGGTAGAAGTTCTCCAGGTCCGACAGTTCGTCGCTGGTGATCGGGTTTTCCTGCAGGTAGGCCATCAGCATGCCGAACTGGGTGCCCCAGTCGCCGACGTGGTTCTGGCGGATCACGGTGTCGCCGAGAAACTCCAGGACCCGGGCCACGCCGTCGCCGATGATGGTCGAGCGCAGGTGGCCGACGTGCATCTCCTTGGCGAGGTTGGGGGCCGAGAGGTCAACCACGGTGCGCTGCACCGGGCCGGCCTTGCGCACGCCGATGTGGGCGTCGGCCAGGGCCGCGTCCAGGCGCGAGGCCAGGGCCTGGGTGTTCTGGAAGAAATTGATGAAGCCGGGGCCGGCGATGTCAGCCTTGCTGACGTTCTCGTCGGCCGGCAGCGCGGCGATGATTTTCTCCGCCAGGTCCCGCGGTTTCATGCCGGCCGGCTTGGCGAGCATCATCGCGATGTTGCTGGCGAAGTCGCCGTGGGTCTTGTCGCGGGTGTTTTCGACCTGAATCGCCGGCGACAGGCCTTCTGGCAGCACACCTTCAGTGACGAGTTGGGCGATGGCTTGCTGGATGAGCTGGCGAATGGTGTCTTTCATGGTCTTCTCTTTCAACCGCAGGCGCGGCGGCGCTTCGATGCGCTGGTGGAAAAACTGGGCATTATCCGTGGCCCGGACGAGCTTGCCAACTGTAGCGGGTCGGTTGGGGCTGTGGGGTGATTATTCTGGGTGGCCTGGATGTATGCGATCCACCTGTGGGAGCGGGCTTGCTCGCGATAGCGGTGGGTCAGTGACGGTGATGTCGGCTGTGCCGTCGCAATCGCGAGCAAGCTCGCTCCCACAGGGGCCGGCTTGTGGTCCATTCAATACAAATCCACCGGATCCACATCCAGCGACCAGCGCACCGCTCGCCCACTGGGCATCTGTTCCAGAACCAGCAGCCAGGCGCTCAGCAGTCGATGCAGCGGCGCCCGGGCATTGGCCTGTAATAAAAGCTGTGCCCGATAACGCCCGGCCCGCCGTTCCATCGGAGCCGGTACCGGGCCCAAGAGTTCGATTCCGGTGAGGTTCTGCTGCGCGAGCAAACGTTCGGCCTCGCTGCAGGCCTCGTCGAGGAACGCTTCGGCCTGTCCGGGCTTATGGGCTTCAGCCCGCAGCAGCGCCAGGTGGGCAAATGGCGGCAGGCCGGCGCTGCGACGTTCGCTCAAGGCCTGTTCGGCGAAGGCAAAGTAGCCTTGCTCCGTGAGTTGTATCAGCAGCGGGTGATCCGCCAGGTGCGTCTGGATGATGACTTTGCCCGGTTCCTCGGCTCGTCCGGCCCGGCCCGCGACCTGGACGATCAACTGCGCCATGCGCTCGCTGGCGCGGAAGTCGCCGGAGAACAGTCCGCCGTCGGCGTCCAGGATCGACACCAGCGTGACTCGGGGGAAGTGATGTCCTTTGGCGAGCATCTGCGTGCCTACCAGGATGCACGGCTGGCCTTTTTGAATCGTCGCGAACAACTGGTTCATCGCGTCCTTGCGCGACGTGCTGTCACGATCCACCCGCAGCACCGGATAGTCCGGAAACAGGATGCCCAGCCGCTCTTCAGCGCGTTCGGTGCCTGCGCCGACGGGGCGCAAGTCCACTTTGCCGCACTGCGGACAGTGCCTTGGCACGCGTTCTACGTGGCCGCAATGGTGGCAGCGCAGCTCGCCGTGGCGTTGATGCACGGTCATCCGCGCATCGCAGCGTTCACAGCCGGACATCCAGCCGCAGTCGTGACACAGCAGGGTCGGGGCGAAACCACGGCGGTTGAGGAACACCAGGACCTGTTGCCCGGCAGCCAGGGTCTGGCCGATGGCTTGCTGCATCGGTCCGGAAATACCGCTGTCCAGCGGGCGGCTTTTTACATCCAGGCGCAGGAAGCGCGGTTGCTTGGCGCCGCCGGCCCGCTCGTTCAGGCGCAGCAGGCCGTAACGACCGGTGTAGGCGTTGTGCAGGCTTTCCAGGGACGGCGTCGCCGAACCGAGCACAATGGGAATGTTTTCCTGGCGGGCGCGCACCAGCGCCAGGTCGCGGGCGTGGTAACGCAGGCCTTCCTGCTGTTTATAGGAGCCGTCGTGTTCTTCGTCGATGATGATCAGGCCAGGGTTTTTCATCGGCGTGAACAGGGCCGAGCGGGTGCCGATGATGATATCGGCCTCGCCGTCCCGGGCGGCGAGCCAGGCTTCCAGGCGTTCGCGGTCGTTGACTGCCGAGTGCACCAGGGCGATCCGCGCGTTGAAACGTTGTTCGAAGCGCGCCAGGGTTTGTGGACCGAGGTTGATTTCCGGGATCAGCACCAGGGCTTGCTTGCCGGCCTCCAGCGTCTGGCGGATCAGTTGCAGATAGACTTCGGTCTTGCCACTGCCGGTGACGCCCGCCAGCAGAAACGCGTGATAGCTATCGAGCCCTGCACGAATCGCCTCGCAAGCGGCACGCTGTTCGGCGTTGAGCGGCAGTTCCGGCTGGGCCAGCCAATGTTCATGGCGGGCGCCAGGGGCGTGCCGGCGGACTTCCACCTGGACCAGGTCCTTGGCCAGCAACAGGTCGAGGCTGTCCTTGCTGAGCATCAGTTTGCTCAGCACCTGATGGGCCACACCGTGGGGATGCTGGGCCAAGGTCGCCAAGGCCTCACGCTGGCGCGGGGCCCGGGCAATGCGCGGATCGTCCAGCGAGGCGCCCGGTGTCACCGACCAGAACCGTTCCTGGCGTGCCTCGGCCGGTTCGCCCTGGCGCAGCAGCACCGGCAGCGCCCAGCTCAGGGTGTCGCCGAGACTGTGTTGGTAGTACTGGGAGGTCCATAGGCACAGCTTGAACAGCGATGCAGGCAGCGGTGGCGTGGCATCGAGCAGGGCCAGGGCCGGTTTGAGTTTGTCGACCGGGACCTCGCTGTGGTCGGTGATTTCCACCAGGATCCCGATCATTTCCCGCCGGCCGAACGGCACCCGCAGACGCATGCCCGGCTGCAACTGGGCGCGCAAGACCCCGGCCGGGGCGCGGTAGTCGAACAGGCGGCGCAGGGGCGAAGGCAGGGCGAGGCGCAGAATGGCGTTGGGCACGCGGGGGGATCTCGATAGGCGGACAAGTTCGCAAGGCTGAGCACGATTTTATGTGGGAGCAAGCTTGCTCGCGAAAGCGGCGGCACAGCCAACATCACCGCAACTGACCCACCGCTATCGCGAGCAAGCTCGCTCCCACAGGGATTGTGCTTGAGGGCGCGAGCCTAGCAGACGGTTGGTATAAGCGACAGCTTGCGCGAATGACGATGTCTGGTAGAATCCGCGGCCTAATTACGTGCGGTATTCAACAATAGTGTTGGATGGCGGCACGCTAGCCTGAGGAAAACAGCATGAAAACCGATATCCATCCGGAATACCCAGAAATTGCCGTGACTTGCAGCTGCGGCAACAAGTTCGAAACGCGTTCGACCTACGGCAAAGCCCTGGCGATCGACGTTTGCAACGAATGCCACCCGTTCTACACCGGTAAGCAAAAGACTCTGGATACCGGCGGCCGCGTTCAGAAGTTCGCCGATCGTTTCGGTGCTTTCGGCAAAGCTGCTCCAAAAGCCTGAGGCTGATCATTTTGGATGGTCGTCTCGACTGCTCCAGACTGATAAAGAAGGCGTCCCTTGCGGGCGCCTTTTTTGTGTCTGCGATTTGGCTCACGGGCGCCCAGGCCTTTTGCCCGGCACCCACGGGCCTACCCCAAGTGAAAGTCCAGCGGGTGGTCGACGGCGACACCCTGCGCCTGGCCGATGGTCGCAGCGTGCGCATGATCGGCCTCAACAGCCCTGAGCTGGGACGGCAGGGGCGTTCCGACGAACCCTTCGCTGTTGCGGCTCGCCGGCGGCTCGAAGCGCTGGTGGCCACCGGTGACGGGCGTGTGGGGTTGGTGCTCGGCAAGGAAGGCAAAGACCGCTACGGTCGCACCTTGGCCCATGTCTACAGCGCCGATGGCACGAATCTCGAAGCGAAATTGCTCGCCGAGGGCTTGGGTTTTCACGTGGCGGTGGCGCCGAATGTCGATCTGGCGGACTGCCAGGCTGCCGCCGAACGCCAGGCGCGTGAAGCGGGCCTCGGATTGTGGAAGCGTTCGCCCGTGCTCGATACACGGCAAATCAAGACACCAGGCTTCGCCGTGCTCAGCGGGCGAGTGAGCGAAGTCAGGCGTAATCGTGGTGGCGTTTGGCTCGAGCTTCAGGATTCGGTTGTATTACGCGTTGCACCCAATTTTCTGGGACGTTTTGATAGGGCTGCGCTTGAGCATCTCAAGGGTCGGCAGATTGAAGCGCGTGGCTGGGTGGTCGATCGTTCGCGGCGTGAAGGGCTCAAGCCAGGACAGGCCCGCTGGTTGCTGCCGTTGACCGATCCCGCCATGTTGAGCGTGATCTCTCAATAAAAAATTGTAGACATTTTCTCGCTTGATTGTATGCATGTGGCCCTTGTGTTTCGTGGCTCTTGGCCCAAAGTCGTAGGGCAGGGCGCTTGACAGCAGTGACTGGTCAGTCTTGTGGGGACTTTGCGAGGCGCGTATCCTCGGCGGTCCGTCTGTCCAACACAGTAAAAAGCGGAATGCCCACATGTCTGATCTGAAAACTGCCGCTCTCGAATATCACGCTAATCCTCGTCCAGGGAAGCTGAGTGTCGAGCTCACCAAGGCCACCGCTACTGCTCGCGACTTGTCGCTGGCCTACAGCCCCGGCGTAGCCGAACCAGTGCGCGAAATCGCTCGCGACCCTGAACTGGCCTACAAATACACCGGTAAAGGCAACCTGGTTGCAGTCATTTCCGATGGCACCGCGATTCTCGGCCTGGGTAACCTCGGCCCATTGGCTTCCAAGCCGGTCATGGAAGGCAAGGGTGTGCTGTTCAAGCGCTTCGCCGGTATCGACGTGTTCGACATCGAAGTCGACGCCGAAAGCCCGCAAGCCTTCATCGACACCGTCAAGCGCATCTCCATCACCTTCGGCGGCATCAACCTGGAAGACATCAAGGCGCCTGAGTGCTTCGAGATCGAGCGCGCCCTGATCGAACAGTGCGACATTCCGGTATTCCATGATGACCAGCACGGCACCGCCATCGTCACCGCGGCCGGCATGATCAACGCCCTGGAAATCGCTGGCAAAACCCTGCCTGAAGCCAAGATCGTCTGCCTGGGTGCCGGCGCTGCCGCCATCTCGTGCATGAAGTTGCTGGTGAGCATGGGCGCCAAGATCGAAAACATCTTCATGGTTGACCGTACCGGCGTGATCCACTCCGGCCGTGACGACCTGAACCAGTACAAGGCCGTGTTTGCCCACACAACCGACAAGCGCTCCCTGGCGGACGCCCTGGACGGTGCCGATGTATTCGTCGGCCTGTCGGGTCCGAACCTGCTGAGCCCGGAAAACCTGCTGCGCATGGCGCCGAACCCGATCGTGTTCGCCTGCTCGAACCCGGACCCGGAAATCGCCCCGGAACTGGCTCACGCCACCCGCAACGATGTGATCATGGCCACCGGTCGTTCGGACTACCCGAACCAGGTCAACAACGTACTGGGCTTCCCGTTCATCTTCCGTGGTGCCCTGGACGTTCGCGCCAAGCGCATCAACGAAGAAATGAAAGTCGCGGCCGCCAACGCCCTGCGCGAACTGGCCAAGCTGCCGGTGCCTCAGGAAGTGTGCGACGCCTACGGCGGCATCAAGCTGGAATTCGGTCGTGAGTACATCATTCCGAAACCAATGGACGCCCGCCTGATCACCCTGATCTCCGACGCCGTGGCCAAGGCCGCGATCGAGACGGGCGTGGCCACCCTGCCGTACCCGAAGAACTACCCGCTCAAGAGCGTGGATGACGTGTTCAACGGCTAAACCGTTGTAGCGTTTCAAAAAAAGCCCCGGCTCCTGCGAGCCGGGGCTTTTTTGTGTCACAAATCCCTCTGTGGGAGCGAGCTCGCGAAGACGTCAGCCCAGGCAACCCAAAAACTATGGCGAGCAAGCTTGTTCCCGTAGGCCTATAGGAAGATCGCATCTGCACGCCAAGCACGATGTCACGTGTTCGATGACTGATGGATATGGCTGCTACCAGTATTCTGGAAGGATTACACGGAGTTCTGGAAATGGAGTTTTTTTGTATCTCCCTAAAAGTCTGATCTGGGTTCTGTGCATGAATTGACGAGTCGGTTGAAGTCTATAGCCATAAAAGCCCCATATGCTTTTTGAAAATACAAAACGCCCGATGCGGTGCATTGGGCGTTTTGGAGCTAAGACAGGTATAAACCTATGTCACCCCATATGGACAGTTAACCATCCGGAGACTCTGTCCCAATATGAAATTTCATCTGTTGCAGGGCCAGCGGTGCCGCTTCCGGTATACGTGTCATCAATGTCCCTGGGGCTTTTTATATTGTCGATCCAAACAGTTTTAAGCGTGTCATAATTGGCACTTTTCAGTGTAAGTGTTTTTGCTTCGAAATTTACTCCTTTTAACCAGCCTTGGTCCATGCCCGAAAGTCCCGCGTTAGAATGGGTATAGCTGATACGTAGGTATGTGTCTGGGGGGATGTTTTTGATTCGTGCAACGACTTCGTCATTCATGATCAGATCCTGCGAATGTCTTGATGAGGTTCGATTGTGATTGACGAAATAAGCGACGAGTACTGTCGAGACTGACAGTTTTTTATAATTTTTTAATAGGTTTTTTATAGCGTTTTAAGTTTGGCTCATTAATCGACTCTCCCTTGCCACAAGGGGGGATTGGGGGTCAAGCGTTGGCCTGAGAGACCTGGGGTGAATTGAAGCAAGCTCCCCGCAGCGATAGTGCGGCTCAAAAAAGCCCCACACTTCTTGCGAAGGCGGGGCTTTCAAGATTGTCGCTGATCAGAACAAATCGATCGGCGCCGCTTCGTCCGCCGGCAGCGGGCTGCCTGGCGCAACGCCGTTGCCCAGCTCGTTGACCGATGGCGGGGTGTCTTCGCTCTTGAACAGTTCGAAGTACGCACCCGGGGTGCCTGGGGTGGCCGCACGACCGCTGATTGGGTCGACACGCAGGCTGAGGATGCCTTCCGGTTCCGGCTGGGTGTGAGGTGGCTTGTCCTTGAGGGCGGCGCCCATGTAGGTCATCCAGATCGGCAACGCCACGGTGCCACCGAACTCGCGGCGCCCCAGGCTTTCGGGTTGGTCGAAGCCGGTCCAGACGGTGGTCACGTAATCGGCGTTGTAGCCCGAGAACCAGGCGTCCTTGGATTCGTTGGTGGTGCCGGTCTTGCCTGCCAGGTCGGTTCGGCCCAGGGCCAGGGCGCGGCGGCCGGTGCCGAGCTTGATCACGTCCTCCAGCATGCTGTTGAGAATGTAGGTGGTACGGCCGTCGACAATGCGCTCGGCAATGGCCGGTGCTTGCGGTACCCCAGGGGCCGTCGTGGCTTCGCCCGGTGTCGCATTGACCGTGAAGGTCTCGGTGGACGGTGCGGCGACACCGTCGCTGGCCTGCTCGCCCGTGGGCACGCGTGGTGGGTTGGCGACGAACAGCGTCTCGCCGTTGCGGCTTTCGATCTTGTCGATGATGTACGGGGTGATCTTGTAGCCGCCGTTGGCGAACGTGCTCCAGCCCGTGGCGATTTCCATCGGCGTCAGGGTCGCGGTGCCCAGGGCCAGGGACAGATTGCGCGGCAGGTCCTGCTTGTTGAAGCCGAACTTGCTGATGTAATCGATGGTGCGGTCCACGCCCAGGGCCTGGAGCAGGCGGATCGACACCAGGTTGCGGGACTTGTACAGCGCTTCGCGCAGGCGGATCGGGCCCAGGAAGGTGTTGGTGTCGTTCTTCGGACGCCAGACCTTGTCCAGGTATTCATCGACGAACACGATCGGGGCATCGTTCACCAGGCTGGCGGCGGTGTAGCCGTTGTCCAGGGCGGCGCTGTAGACGAATGGCTTGAAACTCGAACCCGGCTGGCGCTTGGCCTGCAGTGCCCGGTTGTAATTGCTCTGCTCGAAGGCGAAGCCGCCCACCAACGAACGGATCGCTCCGTTCTGGGGATCGAGGGACACCAGCGCGCCTTGGGCGGCGGGGATCTGGCTGAACTTGAGGGTGTTATCCGCCTGGCGCTGTACCCGGATCAGGTCGCCCACCTGGGCTACGTCCGACGGCTGGCGGGGGTTGTTACCCATGCTGTTGGTATTGAGGAACGGGCGGGCCCATTTCATGGTGTCCCAGGCCACGTGTTCTTCCAGCTCGCCGTTGCGGGTCAGGACCTTGATGCCATCCTTGTCCACCGACGTGACAATCGCCGGCTCCAGGCTGCTGATGGTGCGCTGTTTGGTCAGCTCCAGGGCCCAGGCTTCCTTGGTCTTGCCCGGCAGGCGCGATTCAGGGCCGCGATAGCCGTGGCGCTGATCGTAGGTCATCAGGCCCTCGTGCAGGGCGGTGTTGGCCATTTCCTGCAAGTTGCTCGGCACCGTGGTGGTCACGCGGAAACCTTCGGTGTAGGCGTCGCTGCCATAACGCCCGACCATCTCGGCACGGGCCATCTCGGCGATGTACGGGGCGTTCACTTCCGGGGTCGGCACGTGGTAGCTGGCGTTCAACGGTTCATTGATCGCGGCGGTGTAGTCGGCCTCGGTGATCTTGCCGAGCTTGTACATGCGCCCCAGGATCCAGTCGCGACGCTCCTTGCTGCGGGTCGGGTTGGCCAACGGGTTGAAGCGCGACGGTGCCTTGGGCAGGCCGGCGATCATCGCCATCTGCGCCAGGCTCACATCACGGATCGACTTGCCGTAGTAAACCTGCGCCGCCGCCTCGATGCCGTAGGCGCGGTTGCCCAGGTAAATCTTGTTCACGTACAGCTCGAGGATTTCATCCTTGGTCAGCTGTCGCTCGATCTGCAGGGCCAGGAGGATCTCCGTGGTCTTGCGCGAGAAGCTGCGCTCACTGGTCAGGAAGAAGTTCTTGGCCACCTGCATGGTGATGGTGCTGCCACCTGACTGGATGTGGCCGCTCTTGACCAACTGGCTGGCAGCGCGCATCAGGCTGCCCGGATCGACGCCGTAGTGATTGGCGAAGTTGTCGTCTTCAGCACTGAGTAACGCATTGATGAAATTGGGGGGAATGTCGGCGAAACGGATCGGCGTGCGGCGCATTTCGCCAAATTCGGCGATTAGCTTGTTGTCGCTGCTGTACACCCGCAAAGGAATCTGCAACTGAATACTTCTCAGCGCCTCCACGGACGGCAATCCCGGACTAAGGTAAAGAAACGCACCGCTCAGACCCAAGAGCAGTCCGCAGAAAACGGCGACGATGGACCATCCGAAAAATTTCAGCAGACGAATCAAGGCTTTTGGATATCCAGGCAAAGAATGAAAAAGGCGCCAGGTGCAGGGAAGGACCCGTGCGAGCAACAAAGCGAAAAAAAACGCTGGGCATTATAAGCATTTTTTTTCGTCGAAAACGCCATCCGGACGTCCGTCGGGCCGGGGTGATTGAACGCAATGCATATTAGAGAGTCCGTAACTCACGGATAGTCATAGGGAATTGGTAGTGCTACGACTCTTCAATAAAAAAGCCCATACGCTTCTGGGGATAGACATCAGCTCCACCTCGGTGAAGCTGCTTGAGTTGAGCCGCCAGGGTGACCGATACCGCGTCGAGTCCTACGCGGTCGAACCGTTGCCGGCCAACGCCGTGATCGAAAAGAACATCGCCGAGCTCGAAGGGGTGGGCCAGGCATTGTCTCGGGTGCTCGCCAAGGCCAAGACCGCCTCGCGTAGCGTGGCAGTGGCGGTGGCGGGGTCGGCGGTGATCACCAAGATCATCGAGATGGACGCCGGGATGTCCGATGACGACATGGAAAACCAGCTCAAGATCGAGGCCGATCAGTACATTCCTTATCCGCTGGATGAGGTGGCCATCGATTTTGAAGTGCTGGGCGTGTCACCGCGCAGCGCCGAGCGGGTCGAGGTGCTGTTGGCGGCCTGTCGCAAGGAAAACGTCGAGGTTCGCGAGGCTGCGCTGGCGCTGGCCGGGCTGACAGCCCGGGTGGTCGACGTGGAAGCCTACGCGCTGGAGCGCGCCTTTGGTCTGCTCGCCACGCAACTGGCGGCGTCCCAGGAACGGCTGACCGTGGCGGTCATCGACATCGGCGCCACCATGACCACCCTCAGCGTGCTGCACAACGGGCGGATCATCTATACCCGCGAGCAATTGTTCGGCGGCCGCCAGCTCACCGAGGAAATCCAGCGCCGCTATGGCCTGACGCCCGAGCAGGCCGGCCAGGCAAAAAGGCAGGGTGGCCTGCCGGACGATTATCTCAGTGAGGTGCTGCAACCCTTTCGCGAGGCCCTGGTGCAGCAAGTTTCGCGGTCCTTGCAGTTTTTCTTCGCTTCGGGCCAGTACAGCGCGGTGGACCACATTTTGTTGGCCGGAGGCACGGCGTCGGTCGCCGGCCTGGATCGGCTGATCGAGCAACGCCTGGGCACACCGACCCAGGTCGCCAACCCGTTTACCAACATGGCCCTGAGCAGCAAGGTCAATGCCGGTGCCCTGGCCAGTGACGCG
This sequence comes from Pseudomonas brassicacearum, assembly GCF_000585995.1. Classification (NCBI taxonomy): domain Bacteria; kingdom Pseudomonadati; phylum Pseudomonadota; class Gammaproteobacteria; order Pseudomonadales; family Pseudomonadaceae; genus Pseudomonas; species Pseudomonas brassicacearum. Next base: position 462,871 of record NZ_CP007410.1, read on the forward strand.
CCAGCGCTGATGATTGCCTGCGGGCTGGCCCTCAGGAGTTTCGACTGATGGCGCGGATCAACCTGCTGCCCTGGCGTGAAGAGCTGCGCGAAGAGCGCCGCAAACGCTTTCTGCTGGCATTGGTGGGGGCGCTGGTCGGCGCGGTGGGCCTGACGTTGGTCGCGATCCGGTACGTCGACAGTGCCATCGACCACCAAGTGGCGCGCAACAGTTATCTCTCCGAGCAGATTGCCGTGCTGGACGAGCGCATCAAGCAGATCAGCGAACTGAAAGCCCGTCGCCAGCAACTGCTGGAGCGCATGCGCATCATCCAGGACCTGCAGGGTAACCGGCCGGTCAGCGGGCGTATTTTCGACCAGCTGGCGCGGACCCTGCCGGACGGGGTGTATTTCACCGAAGTGAAGATGGAGGACCGGACTCTCTTCATCAAGGGTGCCGCGGAATCGAACAATCGTGTCTCGGACCTCATGCGCAACCTGGACGCATCTGACCTGTTCGATGCGCCCAGCCTGACGGAGGTCAAGGCCACCACCGCCGGTCAGCTCGATCAGGCCAACGTTTTCCAGTTGACGGTCCGCCAGACCCGCACCGTCGATGGGGAGGACGCCCAATGAAGCCAGGGGAGTGGTTCGACGCGCTGCGCAAGATCGACATCAGTGACCTGGACACCAATAACATCGGTGCCTGGCCGGCCCCCATCAAGTGGCTGGCCGGCGTCCTGCTGGTGGTCCTGGTGCTGGGGCTGGGCTATAACTTTGCCTTGAGCGACCTGGAGAACCAGTTGCAGCAAGTGCGCGAGGAAGAAAACACCCTCAAGGCGCAATTCGCAGGCAAGGCCCACATGGCCGCGAACCTGGAACGGTACACCGAGCAGATGAAGCAGATGGAAACATCCTTCGGTGTGCTGTTGCGCCAACTGCCCAGTGACACCGAGGTTCCGGGCCTGCTGGAAGACATTACCCGCACCGGCCTGGGCAGCGGCCTGGAGTTCGAGGAAATCAAACTGCTGCCGGAAGCTACCCAGCCGTTCTACATCGAGCTGCCGATCCAGATTACCGTGACCGGTGACTACCATGACCTGGCGACGTTCGTCAGCGGTGTGGCCGGGTTGCCTCGGATCGTCACGCTGCACGATTTCGAGATCGCGCCGATGGAGCCTGAGGCCGGCACGAAGCTGCGCATGAGCATCCAGGCCAAGACCTACCGGTACAACGAGCAGGAGGCGCAACCATGAAGCCGGTTTGCCGCATGTGCCTGCTGGCAGGACTGGTCGCGTTGGCCGGCTGCAACAATAACAACGGTTTCGACGACCTGGACGCCTACATGAATGAAGTCCGCCTGCGCCCACCGGGAAAGATCGAGCCTACGCCGACGTTCAAGCCCTCCGAAACCTTCACTTACAGCGCCGCCAACCTGCGCAGCCCATTCTCCCGGCAGGTCCGGGTGGATCAGACCGAGCGGCAGAAGGGCTCGCGCAACGTCCGGCCCGACCCCAACCGGGCTAAGCAGTATCTGGAGGGCTTCAACATCGAGCAGTTTGAAATGGTGGGTACGATCTCCAACGTCAGCGGCTCCTTTGCGCTTCTGCGCGGCGCAGGCGGAGTGCATCGGCTCAAGGTCGGTGACTACCTGGGGCGCAACGACGGGCGAATATTCTCCATCAGCGCCACTCAGGTCGATGTGATCGAAATTGTTCCTGATGGCGAGGGTGCCTGGCTGGAACGACCCCGGACCATTCCTTTGAAAGAGCACTCAATAGTGGAACCTCAACAATGAACAGGTTTTTGTCAGCCTTCGGTATTTCGCTATGGATAGCGCTGTTGTCGCCGATGGTTCACGCGGCCAGTCTGAAGACGCTGGATGTCGCGGCGTTGCCGGGTGACCGCGTCGAGTTGAAGCTCACCTTCGACGGGCCGCCGCCCACGCCCCGGGGCTACACCACCGATCAACCGGCCCGGATCGCACTGGATCTGCCCGGCGTGACCAATCAACTGACCAGCAAGAGCCGCGACCTGGGGGGCGGCAATGCGCGCAGCGCCACAGTGGTCGAGGCGGGCGACCGCACGCGGTTGATCATCGGCCTTAACCAATTGGCGCCGTATAACACCCGGGTCGAGGGTAATAACCTGTTCGTGATGGTTGGCAAGGGCGCCGTAGTGCCCAAGGCCACTGCCCAGGCTGCGCGCCCGGCGGTTGCCAGCGCCGCGCCTGCCAGGGTCAATGCATCGGTGGGCAAGGCTATCCGTGGCGTGGATTTCCAGCGCGGGACCCAGGGTGAAGGCAATGTGGTGATCGATCTGTCGGACCCTTCCATCGCCCCGGACATCCAGGAACGCGAAGGCAAGATCATCCTCAATTTCGCCAGGACCCAGTTGCCCGAACCGCTGCGGGTGCGCCTGGACGTCAAGGACTTCGCCACCCCGGTGCAATTCGTCAATGCCAGTGCGGGTAGCGACCGAGCGACGATCAGCATCGAGCCGAGCGGCACCTTCGATTACTCGACCTACCAGACCGACAACAAGCTGACCGTCAGCGTCCGGCCCATGACCGTCGAGGATCTGCAGAAACGCAATACCGATCGCGCCGCCTACAGCGGTGAAAAACTGTCCCTGAACTTCCAGGACATCGAGGTGCGTTCGGTCCTGCAACTGATCGCCGACTTCACCAACCTGAACCTGGTGGCCAGCGACACCGTGCAGGGTGGCATCACCCTACGCTTGCAGAACGTGCCTTGGGATCAGGCGCTGGACCTCGTGCTGAAGACCAAAGGGTTGGACAAACGCAAGGTTGGCAACGTGCTGCTGGTCGCCCCGGCCGATGAAATTGCCGCGCGCGAGCGCCAGGAGCTGGAGTCCCAGAAGCAGATTGCCGACCTGGCGCCGTTGCGGCGTGAGTTGTTGCAGGTCAACTACGCGAAGGCGGCGGACATCGCCAAGCTGTTCCAGTCGGTGACCAGTGCCGAAGCGAAAGCCGATGAGCGCGGCACGATCACGGTGGATGAGCGAACCAACAACATCATTGCCTACCAGACCCAGGACCGGCTCGACGAGCTGCGCCGGATCGTGGCGCAGCTGGATATTCCAGTGCGCCAGGTGATGATCGAGGCGCGGATCGTCGAGGCCAACGTCGATTACGACAAGAGCCTGGGTGTGCGCTGGGGCGGTTCGATACAAAACAAGGGCAACTGGAACTCCTCGGGGGTGACCAGCGGCACCTCCACGACCATTGGCACGCCGGGCAGCACCAGCACCAACCAGCCGTTCGTCGATCTGGGCGCGTCGGGCAATACTTCCGGGATCGGTATCGCGTTCATTACTGACAACGTCTTGCTGGACCTGGAGCTGACGGCCATGGAGAAAACCGGCAACGGCGAGATCGTCTCCCAGCCCAAGGTCGTGACCTCCGACAAGGAGACGGCAAAGATCCTCAAGGGCACGGAGATTCCTTATCAGGAAGCCAGCTCCAGCGGTGCCACGTCGGTGTCGTTCAAGGAGGCCTCGCTGTCGCTGGAAGTGACCCCGCAGATCACCCCGGACAATCGCATCATCATGGAGGTCAAGGTCACCAAGGATGAGCCGGACTACCTGAACAAAGTGCAGGAAGTGCCACCGATCAAGAAAAACGAAGTCAACGCCAAGGTCCTGGTCAACGATGGCGAGACCATTGTGATTGGCGGGGTTTTCTCAAATACTCAGAGCAAGGTTGTAGATAAGGTGCCATTTCTTGGCGATGTGCCGTATCTTGGCCGCCTTTTCCGGCGTGATGTGGTTTCGGAGACAAAATCCGAGCTGCTGGTGTTCCTCACTCCGCGTATCATGAACAACCAGGCGATTGCTGTGAGTCGTTGATTCTGTGCGAAATTTGATTCTTGTTGGGCCGATGGGCGCTGGAAAAAGCACCATCGGCCGTTTGCTGGCCAAAGAGCTGCGCCTGCCATTCAAAGATTCCGACAAGGAAATTGAATTGCGCACGGGCGCCAATATCCCATGGATTTTCGACAAGGAAGGCGAGCCGGGCTTTCGTGACCGTGAGCAGGCGATGATCGCCGAGCTGTGCGCGTTCGATGGCGTGGTGCTGGCCACTGGCGGCGGCGCGGTCATGCGCGAAGCCAATCGTCGGGCGCTGCATGCCGGCGGACGAGTGGTCTACCTGCACGCCTCCGTCGAACAGCAGGTCGGTCGCACCGCCCGGGATCGCAACCGACCGCTGTTGCGTACCGCCGACCCGGCCAAGACCCTGCGGGACCTGCTGGAGCTGCGTGATCCCCTATACCGGGAGATCGCCGATCTGGTGGTAGAGACCGACGAACGGCCGCCGCGGATGGTGGTGCTGGACATTCTCGAACGCCTGCAGCAACTGCCTCCCCGTTAATGCGCTTCGCGAAATGCGCTATCCTCGACGTCCCGTCGGACCCCGCCTGGGGCGTGGCGGATAGCCATCCAATGGCGTCATGGCAAGCATTCGGGACCTGTGGCGAGGGGATTTATCCCCGTTGGGCTACCTTCGTTAATTACAGGCAGGACGCCTGATTCCATCTTCACTGTGGGGACACATGCAGACACTTAAGGTCGACCTGGGCGAGCGCAGCTACCCGATTCACATTGGCGAAGGTTTGCTGGACCAGCCGGAATTGCTGGCGCCGCATATTGCCGGGCGGCAAGTGGCGATCATCTCCAACGAAACCGTCGCACCTCTGTATCTGGAACGCCTGAGTCGCAGCCTGTCGGCCTTCTCGGTCATTTCCGTGGTGTTGCCCGATGGTGAAGCCTTCAAGAATTGGGAAACCCTGCAGCTTATTTTCGACGGCCTGCTGACCGCGCGGCATGATCGCCGCACCACGGTGGTCGCCTTGGGCGGTGGGGTGATCGGCGACATGGCCGGTTTTGCCGCAGCCTGCTACCAGCGCGGCGTTGACTTCATCCAGATCCCCACCACGCTGCTGTCGCAGGTCGATTCGTCGGTGGGCGGCAAGACCGGGATCAACCATCCGTTGGGCAAGAACATGGTCGGCGCCTTCTACCAGCCCAATGTGGTACTGATCGACACCGCCACCCTCAATACCCTGCCGGCTCGCGAACTGTCTGCCGGGCTGGCGGAAGTCATCAAGTACGGGCTGATCTGCGACGAGCCGTTCCTGGGGTGGCTGGAAGAAAACGTCGACCGCCTGCGGGCGCTTGATCAAGTGGCCCTGACCTACGCCATCGAACGCTCCTGCGCCGCCAAGGCCGCCGTGGTGGGGGCCGATGAGCGTGAATCGGGCGTGCGTGCCACGCTCAACCTGGGCCACACCTTTGGCCATGCCATCGAAACCCACATGGGCTATGGTGTCTGGCTGCATGGCGAGGCCGTTGCGGCCGGTACGGTCATGGCCCTGGAGATGTCTGCACGCCTGGGCTGGATCAGCGAACAGGAGCGCGATCGCGGTATTCGGCTGTTCCAGCGCGCCGGGCTGCCGGTGGTTCCGCCTGAAGAAATGACCGAGGCGGATTTTCTTGAACACATGGCAATCGACAAAAAAGTGATCGACGGTCGTCTGCGTCTGGTGCTGCTGCGCCACATGGGCGAAGCGGTGGTGACCGACGATTATCCGAAAGAAGTTCTACAGGCCACGCTGGGAGCGGACTACCGCGCCCTGGCTCAGCTTAAAGGTTAATAAGATTCCGATGACTAGTTTGCATGCCGACGAGGCTTTCCTCGGCCATTTCCAGTTGAGTCATGACCCTTTCGCTCCGCGGGTCCCAGGCTTCAAATTCTTCCCTGCCCAGCGCAAACCCGTGCTGGGCCAGTTGCATCACCTGGCCCGCTACAGTCAGTTGCTACTGGTGGTCACCGGTCCTCAAGGCAGCGGCAAGACCTTGCTGCGCCAGGCCCTGGTGGCCAGCACCAACAAACAGTCGGTGCAAAGCGTGGTGGTATCGGCCCGCGGTGCCGGCGATGCCGCCGGTGTACTGCGTCAGGTGGCCCAGGCGCTGAATGTCGCCCAGGCCGAAATCGGTGCGATTCTCGATCAGATCGTGCAACTGGCACTGACCGGGCAGGAAGTCTATTTGCTCGTGGACGATGCCGAGCAACTCGACGAGTCGGCCTTGGAAGCCTTGCTGGCCTTGGCTGCCGGAGCGCCGGAAGGTCGCCCCCATGTGTTCCTCTTCGGCGAGTCGTCGCTGATTGCCGATCTGGATCAGTTGAGCCTTGAGGAAGAGCGCTTCCACGTCATCGAGCTGGCGCCCTATACCGAAGAGGAAACCCGTGAATACCTGGCCCAGCGTCTTGAGGGCGCAGGACAGGGTATCGAACTTTTTACCGCCGATCAGATCTCTGAGATTCACGAAAGCTCCGACGGCTGGCCTGGGAACATCAACCAGGTTGCCCGCGATGCTCTGATCGAAGTCATGATTGCCAGCCGCTCAGCGGTGAAGCGTCCAAGTATGGGGTTCAACATGCCGAAGAAACACGTATTGGCGATTTCCGCCGTGGTCGTGGTTGCTGTCGCCGCCGCCTGGCTGATGCCGGGTCGCAACAAGGCACCCACCACGGGCGCACCTGCCAACGAACAGGCGCAATTGCCCCTGGGTCAGGGCACGCCGCAACCCAATGGTGGTGCGCCGGCCGTGGAATTTGCCGGTAACAACACCCAGCCGATGCCGCTGCCGCTGGTCGGCCAGTCCCAGCCGGTCATGCGCGGTCCCTTGGCCGAGGCCGCGGGTGGCATCACCGAAGGCGACGACGGTGCAGCGCCACCGATCGACGACAGCAGCGACACGCCACCGACCGTGACCACCACTTCCCCGCCTACGGGTGTGCCGGCCGGTCCGGCACCGACGCCTGCTCCGGCTGGCAAACCGACTCCGGCTCCGGCGCCTACGCAGCTGGCTACCGCCAAGCCTGCCCCGGCTCCAGCGCCGACGACAAAACCTGCGCCAGCACCAGCGCCAACAGCGGCCAAGCCGGCCGCCCCGGCCAAAGCCACGGGCGGTAACTGGTATGCCGGCCAGGCGCCTGGCAACTATGTGGTGCAAATCCTCGGCACCAGCTCCGAAGCCGCTGCGCAGAGCTTCGTCAAGGAGCAGGGTGGCGAGTACCGTTACTTCAAGAAAGTGCTCAACGGCAAGCCGTTGTATGTCATCACCTACGGCAGCTTCGCCAATCGTGATGCAGCTGTTTCCGCCATCAAGGCCTTGCCAGCGAAGGTTCAGGCTGGTAAACCTTGGCCTCGCACTGTCGCCAGCGTCCAACAGGAACTGGCAGCAACTCGCTGAAGATTCGGCGGCCTTACCCAGGCCGCCTCTCCCAGCAACCTCAAAATTTCCGCAAGGGCGAGCGACCTTTCAGGCCGCGCGCCTTGTGGTGTCTGCGTCACGGTAGCGTTTGAGTCGTAGCGGTCGAACCCAAAAAAGTTTTGACTAGCACAGCATATAGCTTTAAACCTTTCACAAATGCGACATGGATTTACGACAGTTCGTCGTCAAATTTGTGAGCCTCTGTGTCGGTGTGTACAATGACCTCCCTTTTGCCCCCGCAAAGCTGGCGTACGTTCGGCGCGGCATGCAACTGGTTGAATTGAAAAGAAATTTGCCTCGATTAGAGGCAGCCTGGTGAGAAAGTGTCTATGAAAGCAGGTCTGTACCAACCAGATGAATTCAAGGATAACTGCGGTTTCGGCCTGATAGCCCATATGCAGGGCGAGCCCAGTCATACCCTTTTGCAAACGGCCATTGAGGCCCTGACCTGCATGACCCACCGTGGTGGGATCAACGCCGACGGCAAGACCGGTGACGGTTGTGGCTTGCTGATTCAAAAGCCCGACGAGTTCCTGCGTGCCGTTGCCCAGGAAACGTTTGGCGTGACCCTGCCCAAGCAGTACGCCGTGGGCATGGTGTTTTTCAACCAGGATCCGGTGAAGGCTGAGGCGGCTCGCGAAAACATGAATCGCGAGATCCTGGCCGCCGGCCTGCAGCTGGTCGGCTGGCGCAAAGTGCCGATCGACACCAGCGTCCTCGGTCGCCTGGCGCTCGAGCGCCTGCCGCAGATCGAACAGGTGTTCATTGCCGGCGACGGCCTGAGCGACCAGGACATGTCGATCAAGCTGTTCAGTTCCCGTCGTCGTTCGTCCGTGGCCAATGCCGCCGACACCGATCACTACATCTGCAGCTTTTCCCACAAGACCATCATTTATAAAGGCCTGATGATGCCGGCGGACCTCACCGCCTTCTATCCGGACCTGAGCGACGTGCGCCTGAAAACCGCGATCTGCGTGTTCCACCAGCGCTTCTCCACCAACACCTTGCCGAAATGGCCGCTGGCCCAGCCATTCCGCTTCCTCGCCCACAACGGCGAGATCAACACCATCACCGGCAACCGCAACTGGGCCGTGGCCCGTCGCACCAAGTTCGCCAACGACCTGATGCCCGATCTCGAAGAACTCGGCCCGCTGGTCAACCGCGTGGGCTCGGACTCCTCGAGCATGGACAACATGCTGGAACTGATGGTGACCGGTGGTATCGACCTGTTCCGTGGCGTGCGCATGCTGGTGCCGCCGGCGTGGCAGAACGTCGAGACCATGGACCCGGACCTGCGGGCCTTCTACGAATACAACTCCATGCACATGGAGCCGTGGGACGGCCCGGCCGGTATCGTCATGACCGACGGTCGCTACGCCGTGTGCCTGCTGGACCGTAACGGTCTGCGTCCGGCGCGTTGGGTCACCACCACCAACGGTTTCATCACCCTGGCTTCGGAAATCGGCGTCTGGAACTACCAGCCTGAAGACGTCATCGCCAAGGGTCGCGTAGGCCCGGGCCAGATCTTTGCCGTGGACACCGAAACCGGCCAGATCCTCGACACCGACGCCATCGACAACCGTCTCAAGTCCCGTCATCCGTACAAGCAATGGCTGCGCAAGAATGCCCTGCGCATCCAGGCGACCATGGAAGATAACGACCACGGTTCGGCGTTCTACGACGTCGACCAGCTCAAGCAGTACATGAAGATGTACCAGGTGACGTTCGAGGAGCGTGACCAGGTCCTGCGTCCGCTGGGCGAGCAGGGCTACGAAGCGGTCGGCTCCATGGGCGACGACACACCGATGGCCGTGCTGTCGCAGCGCGTGCGCACGCCGTACGACTACTTCCGCCAGCAATTCGCCCAGGTGACCAACCCACCGATCGACCCGCTGCGTGAAGCGATCGTGATGTCCCTGGAAATCTGCCTGGGCGCCGAGCGCAACATTTTCCAGGAGTCGCCGGAGCACGCCTCGCGGGTGATCCTCAGTTCGCCGGTCATTTCCCCGGCCAAGTGGCGCTCGCTGACCAACCTCGACCGCCCAGGCTTCGCGCGCCAGGTCATCGACCTGAACTACGACGAAAGCGTCGGCCTGGAAGCGGCGATCCGCAACGTCGCCGATCAGGCTGAAGAAGCCGCGCGCGCCGGGCGTACCCAGATCGTGCTGACCGACCGCCACATCGCGCCGGGCAAGCTGCCGATCCACGCCTCGCTGGCCACCGGTGCGGTGCACCATCGCCTGACCGAAAAAGGCCTGCGCTGCGATTCCAACATCCTGGTGGAAACCGCCACTGCCCGCGATCCGCACCACTTCGCGGTGTTGATCGGTTTCGGTGCCTCGGCGGTGTATCCGTTCCTGGCCTACGAAGTACTGGGTGACCTGATCCGTACCGGTGAAGTGCTGGGCGACCTCTATGAGGTGTTCAAGAACTATCGCAAGGGCATCACCAAGGGCTTGCTCAAGATCCTGTCGAAGATGGGTATCTCGACTATCGCGTCGTACCGTGGCGCGCAACTGTTCGAGGCCATTGGCCTGTCCGAAGAAGTCTGCGAGCTGAGCTTCCGTGGCGTGCCGAGCCGCATCAAGGGTGCGCGTTTCGTCGACATCGAGGCCGAGCAGAAGGCACTGGCCGCCGAAGCCTGGAGCCCGCGCAAGCCGATCCAGCAGGGTGGCCTGCTGAAGTTCGTCCACGGCGGCGAATACCACGCCTACAACCCGGATGTGGTCAACACCTTGCAGGCGGCCGTGCAGCAGGGCGACTACAGCAAGTTCAAGGAATACACCTCGCTGGTGGACAACCGTCCGGTGTCGATGATCCGCGACCTGCTCAAGGTCAAGACCCTGGACACGCCGCTGGACATCAACGATGTGGAGCCGCTGGAATCGGTGCTCAAGCGCTTCGATTCGGCCGGTATTTCCCTCGGTGCCTTGTCCCCGGAAGCCCACGAAGCCCTGGCCGAAGCCATGAACCGCCTCGGCGCGCGTTCCAACTCCGGTGAAGGCGGCGAAGACCCGGCGCGCTACGGCACCATCAAGAGTTCGAAAATCAAGCAGGTGGCCACCGGTCGCTTCGGTGTGACGCCGGAATACCTGGTCAACGCTGAAGTGCTGCAGATCAAGGTCGCCCAAGGTGCCAAGCCCGGTGAAGGCGGCCAGTTGCCCGGTGGCAAGGTCAACGGCCTGATCGCCAAGCTGCGTTATGCGGTGCCCGGCGTGACCCTGATCTCGCCGCCGCCGCACCACGACATCTACTCGATCGAAGACTTGTCGCAACTGATCTTCGACCTCAAGCAGGTGAACCCCAAGGCGCTGGTCTCGGTGAAGCTGGTGGCGGAAGCCGGCGTCGGCACCATCGCGGCCGGCGTGGCCAAGGCCTATGCCGACCTGATCACCATCTCCGGCTACGACGGCGGCACCGGCGCATCGCCGCTGACCTCGATCAAGTACGCCGGCGCGCCGTGGGAACTGGGCCTGGCCGAAACCCACCAGACCCTGCGCGGCAACGACTTGCGCGGCAAGGTCCGGGTGCAGACCGACGGTGGCTTGAAAACCGGCCTGGACGTGATCAAGGCGGCCATCCTCGGCGCCGAGAGCTTCGGCTTCGGCACCGCGCCGATGATCGCCCTGGGCTGCAAATACCTGCGCATCTGCCACCTGAACAACTGCGCCACCGGCGTGGCGACCCAGAACGAGAAGCTGCGCAAGGACCACTACATCGGTACCGTCGACATGGTGGTGAATTTCTTCACCTACGTGGCCGAGGAGACCCGTGAGTGGCTGGCGAAGCTGGGCGTTCGTTCGCTCGAAGAGCTGATCGGCCGTACCGACCTGCTGGAAGTGCTCGAAGGCCAGACCGCCAAGCAGCAGCATCTGGACCTGACCCCGTTGCTGGGCAGCGATCACATTCCGGCCGACAAGCCACAGTTCTGCCAGGTAGAGCGCAACCCGCCGTTCGACAAGGGTGAGCTGGCCGAGAAGATGGTCGACATGGCCGCTTCGGCGATCAATGACCTGAGCGGTGCCGAATTCGACCTGGATATCTGCAACTGCGACCGTTCCATCGGCGCACGGATCTCCGGCGAAATCGCGCGCAAGCACGGCAACCAGGGCATGGCCAAGGCGCCGGTCACCTTCCGTTTCAAGGGCACCGCAGGCCAGAGCTTCGGCGTCTGGAACGCCGGCGGCCTGAACATGTACCTGGAAGGCGACGCCAACGACTACGTGGGCAAGGGCATGACCGGTGGCAAACTGGTCATCGTTCCGCCCAAGGGCAGCGTCTACAAGACCCAGGACAGTGCCATCATCGGCAACACCTGCCTCTACGGCGCCACGGGCGGCAAGCTGTTCGCCGCCGGCACCGCGGGCGAGCGTTTCGCCGTGCGTAACTCCGGGGCCCACACTGTAGTGGAAGGCACCGGTGATCACTGCTGCGAGTACATGACCGGTGGTTTCGTCTGTGTCTTGGGCAAGACCGGTTATAACTTCGGCTCTGGCATGACCGGCGGTTTCGCCTACGTGCTCGACCAGGACAACACCTTCGTTGACCGGGTCAACCACGAACTGGTGGAAATCCAACGGATCAGCGGTGAGGCGATGGAAGCCTACCGCAGCCACCTGCAACGCGTGCTGGACGAATACGTCGAGGAAACCAACAGCGAGTGGGGTCGTAACCTCGCCGAAAACCTCGATGACTACCTGCGTCGTTTCTGGCTGGTCAAGCCGAAGGCTGCCAACCTGAAATCGTTGCTTTCCAGCACTCGTGCCAACCCGCAGTGATATGCGCCTGAAGAGTTTGATGAGGTTTTAACAATGGCTGAACGTCTGAATAACGACTTCCAGTTCATCGATGTCGGGCGCAAGGATCCGAAGAAGAAACTGTTGCGTCAACGCAAGAAAGAGTTCGTGGAAATCTACGAGCCTTTCAAACCCCAGCAGTCGGCCGACCAGGCCCACCGCTGCCTGGGGTGCGGTAACCCGTATTGCGAATGGAAGTGCCCGGTGCACAACTTCATTCCCAACTGGCTGAAACTGGTGGCCGAGGGCAACATCCTCCAGGCCGCCGAATTGTCCCACCAGACCAACACCCTGCCGGAAGTCTGCGGTCGGGTGTGCCCGCAGGATCGCCTCTGCGAAGGTGCGTGCACCCTCAACGACGGTTTTGGCGCGGTGACCATCGGTTCGGTGGAGAAGTACATCACCGACACCGCGTTCGCCATGGGCTGGCGCCCGGACATGTCCAAGGTCAAGCCGACCGGCAAGCGCGTGGCGATCATCGGTGCCGGCCCGGCGGGCCTGGGCTGTGCCGACGTGCTGGTGCGCGGCGGCGTGACCCCGGTGGTGTTCGACAAGAACCCGGAAATCGGCGGCCTGCTGACGTTCGGCATCCCCGAGTTCAAGCTGGAAAAGACCGTGCTGAGCAATCGTCGCGAAGTCTTCACTGGCATGGGCATCGAGTTCCGCCTGAACACTGAAGTGGGCAAGGACGTGACCATGGAGCAACTGCTCGAAGAGTACGATGCGGTCTTCATGGGCATGGGCACCTACACCTACATGAAAGGTGGCTTTGCCGGTGAGGACCTGCCGGGCGTCTACGATGCCCTGGACTTCCTGATCGCCAACGTCAACCGCAACCTGGGCTTTGAAAAGTCGCCGGAAGATTTCGTCGACATGAAAGGCAAGAAGGTCGTGGTGCTCGGCGGCGGCGACACGGCGATGGACTGCAACCGCACCTCGATCCGCCAGGGCGCCAAGTCGGTGACCTGCGCCTACCGTCGTGACGAAGCCAACATGCCCGGCTCGCGCAAAGAGGTGAAGAACGCCAAGGAAGAAGGCGTGAAATTCCTCTACAACCGCCAGCCGATCGCCATTGTCGGTGAAGACAAGGTCGAAGGCGTGAAGGTGGTCGAGACCCGTCTCGGCGAGCCGGACGCCCGTGGCCGTCGCAGCCCCGAGCCGATCCCCGGTTCCGAAGAGATCATCCCGGCCGACGCCGTGGTCATCGCCTTCGGCTTCCGCCCAAGCCCGGCGCCGTGGTTCGAGCAGTTCAGCATCCAGACCGACAGCCAGGGCCGCGTCGTGGCCCCGGAACAAGGCCAGTACAAGCACCAGACCAGCAACCCGAAGATCTTCGCCGGTGGCGACATGGTCCGTGGTTCCGACCTGGTGGTGACGGCGATCTTCGAAGGCCGCAATGCGGCGGAAGGGATTCTGGATTACCTGCAAGTCTGACTCGGTCCCGAGCTGAAATGCAGTAAAAATGTGGGAGCGGGCTTGCTCGCGAAAGCGGTAGATCAGGTGATAAATATGTCGCCTGACACACCGCTTTCGCGAGCAAGCCCGCTCCCACAGTCGTTTTGTAGTGTCAGGGAGATTGTGCTGCACCGCGACAAATTGCCCCGATAGATAAAAGGCACGGCTCTTGCCGTGCCTTTTGCCTCGCGCTCTGAGAAAATGCCCGCACTTTTTTTCCGGATGCCGACATGACTGCCCTGAAGAACGACCGTTTCCTTCGCGCCCTGCTCAAGCAACCCGTAGACGTCACCCCCGTGTGGATGATGCGTCAGGCCGGTCGCTACCTGCCGGAGTACCGCGCCAGTCGCGCCAAGGCCGGTGACTTCATGAGCCTGTGCATGAACCCCCAGTTCGCCTGCGAAGTCACGATGCAGCCGCTGGACCGTTATCCGCAGTTGGACGCGGCGATCCTGTTCTCCGACATCCTCACCATTCCCGACGCCATGGGGCAGGGCTTGTACTTCGAGACCGGCGAAGGTCCGCGCTTCAAGAAAGTCGTCAGCACCCTGGCCGACATCGAGGCCCTGCCGATTCCCGATCCGCAAAAGGACCTGGGCTACGTCATGGACGCGGTCAGTACCATTCGCCGTGAACTCAATGGTCGCGTGCCGCTGATCGGTTTCTCCGGCAGCCCGTGGACCCTGGCCACCTACATGGTCGAAGGCGGTTCGTCGAAAGACTTCCGCAAGACCAAGGCGATGCTCTACGACAATCCGCAAGCCATGCACCTGTTGCTGGACAAGCTGGCACAGTCGGTGACGTCCTACCTCAACGGTCAGATCCTCGCCGGCGCGCAAGCGGTACAGATCTTCGACACCTGGGGCGGAAACCTATCGGCGGCGGCGTATCAGGAGTTCTCCCTGGCCTATATGCGCAAGATCGTCAGCGGCCTGATCCGCGAGCACGAAGGTCGTAAAGTGCCGGTGATCCTGTTCACCAAGAACGGCGGCCTGTGGCTGGAAAGCATCGCTGATGTGGGCGCCGACGCCCTGGGCCTGGACTGGACCTGCGACATCGGCAACGCCCGCGAGCGCGTCGGTCATAAAGTCGCCTTGCAAGGCAACATGGACCCGACCGTGCTTTACGCCAAGCCTGAGGCCATCCGTGCTGAAGTCGGGCGCATCCTCGCCAGCTACGGCAGCGGCAGTGGCCATGTGTTCAACCTCGGCCATGGCATCACCCCGGAAGTCGACCCAGAACACGCCGGGGCCTTCCTGCGCGCGGTGCATGAGTTGTCGGCGCAATATCACCTCTGATTACCGTGTGATTACCCAGCCTGTCCTGCCCTGTGCCGGACAGGCTTTTTATTGCCTGTCGTTTATCTCCGCCACGTAAACCGGTCAGTTGTTTAGTCGGGTGTAGCTGTTTGTTTTTGTTTGATAGCTGTTTCTACTTGTAAGAAGTTTCTTTTGGCATGTAAGAAAAATAGATTCAGAGATCGTTCCTTCTATTTTGAGAGATTTTTCCTACATAGAGAAAGTTCAAGTTTCTATAAGGTTTCGGCGCTTGTGAGGGCTGGCGCTGAACGATCCAGTGCGCCTTGCAAGATGACGGTAAAACATCTTTCAATCTCGATGGATAGTCTGGAACTTATATGAAAAACAACTTTAACAAGAGCGGTGTATTAGCGGGGTGTGCATCGTCATTAGTTCTGTTGTCGGCCGTGCTGACTTCCCAGGGTGTATTCGCCCATGGATACCTTGAAGTACCACCTTCGCGCGCTTTTTTGTGCCAGATAGGTGAAAACAAGAATTGCGGGGGCGCGCAATACGAGCCCCAGAGCACCGGAGAAACGTTCAAGGGCTTCCCGAATGGAGCAGGCGGCGCCCCGCAGCAAGGCCCAATCGACGGCAAGATCGCCAGCGGTGGTAACTCGCTGTTTTCCGCTCTGGATGCGCAGTCGGCAACGCGTTGGCAGCTGACTGAAATCCGGGATCGCGACATCGCCTTCCAATGGAAATACATCGCCCCGCATCCGGCGACCAGACACGAATACTTCATTACCCGCGACGATTGGAAGCCGAACGAGCCGCTCAAGCGTGCATCGTTCGATAGCGCACCGTTCTGTACGATCGATGGCGGTCATCAACTTCCAGTCAGTGGTGCCAAGCACAATTGTGTGATTCCCGATGGCAAGACAGGCCATCACGTCATCCTGGCGGTCTGGACGGTGGGTGACACCGACGCCGCGTTCTATAACCCAGCGGATGTAAACATCCTCGTCGAAGCCGCATTGCCGGGTGGCTGGTCGCCGGTGGGCAGCATCGCGCCATCGACCCAGTTGCTGGTGGGCGACAAAGTCAAGGCACGGGCGTTTTCTGCTTCCGGCGAGAACGCCGAGTACAGCGTGCAAATCAGCATCGACAACGCTGAAGAAGGCAAACCTGAAAACTGGTCGTTCAAACTGGCCGACGCCATCAACAAAGCCCATCCCTTGATTCGTGCCGGTATCCGTGATGACGAGGGCAATATCACGCCGATCAAGGGCACCAACAAGCTGTACGCCCAGAAAGAAAGTGGCGTGACCCGCTACGAAGTGCAACTGGACATGCTGGAAGACGCCGCCGCCAGCATGAAGATCTCTTCCCTGCAGCCAGAGTACGTGCTCGACAAAGGTCGGGTCAGCCTGACGTTCACTGCGCAGACCAACCGCAAGATGAATCTCGAAGCCACGTTGTTCGATGAGAAGAACAAGCCGGTCGGCGTCGAGACCCAATCCGTGGCTGAAGGCAGCACCGGCCTGAACATGGACGTGCGCAGTGCGCCAGGTGTCCACACCCTGACGCTGGTGGGCACCACCGAAGACGGGCGCACCACTCGCCAGGATACCCAGGAAGTCACCCTGACCGGTGAAGGCGCGGGCATCGAATACGACTTCGTGTTCCCTGAAGGCATCAGCGGCTACACCGCCGGTACGAAAGTGCTGCAGCCCAAGACCGATGAAGTCTTCCAGTGCAAGCCATTCCCAGCGTCCGGCTACTGCAAGCAGTACAGCCCGACCGCGAACGGGTTTGAACCAGGTATCGGTGCCTCCTGGCAAAGCGCCTGGGACAAGTTGTAAGTCCTGACAGGCACGGCTTCAGGCGGCTCGCAGGGGTTGTCTGAAGCCTTCAAGCGAGGGTGCGGTGATGCATTCCAATTGTTCCCGGCGTTGCATGTCATTCGCAGAGCCTCCGGGCGCGATTATTCAGCGAGGGCAAACGTGAGTGTTTCTTTTTGGGCTGGCGGCAACCTGCCGAAGGCATTGCTGGTGCTCATGCCGCTGCTGTACGGGCTATTCCTGGCCGGACAGGAGTGGCGTTTTCGCCAGGCATTGGAGCTTGATGTGCCGGTGGTGGCTGACGCAACGGTCGTTCCGGTTCGCCACCTGCCCAACGTGCAGGCGGTGGCGAGCGTGCTCGGCCTGGTGCCTGCAGGTGCCCACGCACCCAGCGCCGAACCGATGACGTTGCAAGCCAGTTTTGTCGCAGGCCAAGGCTTGTCGCGGGCATTGCTGGCTGACGCCGCCGGCCCGCGCATCTACCAGGTGGGTGAGCGTTTACCCGGTGGCAGCGTGCTGCGCCGGGTCGAGGCCAGCCATGTGACGTTGTGGCGCAACGGGCGTGAAGAGCGCCTGGCCCTGCTGCCAGAGGCCAAGCCCTTGCTGCGTCGGCTGGGCCCCGAAGACGCGCGCCATGCCACGGTTCATTCCTCGCAATATCTACGCCCGGTGGCCGGGCAACCAGAGTGATCGAATTCATGAACAGCTTTATCCGAGGCCGTGTATTGCGCGTCCTGTTCGGCCTTGCCGTGGTTGGCCCACTGACGCTCCACGGTTCGCTGCGGGCCGAGGAAGCCCAGTGGCAACTGGCGATGAACAATGCGGAACTGCGCGACGTGGTCGAGGAGTTCTCGGCGATTCTGGGCAAGACCGTGGTGCTTGATCCCCGCGTGTCGGGGCGTATTACCGTCATGTCCCGCGAAGCACTGGACCGTGAAGGCGTGCGTCGGTTGTTCTATTCGGTGCTCGATGCACACAACTTCACGGTGATCGACGAAGGCGAGCGGATCCTGATCACCCCGGTCAGCGATGCCAAGACGCGCGCCGGTAACGATGCCAGAAGCGCCACGCCGTCGCAGTTCGTTACCCGGGTCCTCGATCTGCAATCGAGCATTGCCGCCGATGTCGCCGGACTGGTGCGGCCCTTGGTGTCGGCCAATGGTTACGTCGGCCCCTCGATATCGTCCAACGCTGTGGTGGTCACCGACACCGCCGCCAATGTGCAGCGCATCGCCGGGGTGGTGCAGCAGTTGGATTCGGGGCGTAACCGCAATCATGTGGTGGTGCGATTGCGCCATGCCCAGGCCGGTGATATTGCGCCGCTCATGGAAGCCTCCGGTGGCAAGCGCGAGGGTGATACGGCAGGTCTGGTGATCGCTGACGCCCGGAGCAATCGCCTGGTG
Source organism: Pseudomonas brassicacearum (assembly GCF_000585995.1). Taxonomy (NCBI): domain Bacteria; kingdom Pseudomonadati; phylum Pseudomonadota; class Gammaproteobacteria; order Pseudomonadales; family Pseudomonadaceae; genus Pseudomonas; species Pseudomonas brassicacearum. Next base: position 480,884 of record NZ_CP007410.1, read on the forward strand.
ATCATCGGCGCACCGGCAGTGCGTCAACGCCTGGTGGATCTGGCCCGGACCCTCGACGTTCCGGCCGTCGCTTCCCAGGACAACGCGCGGGTCATCCGCCTGCGCTACAGCGATGCCAAGCAACTGGCCGAGGTGCTGGAAAGTGTCGGGCAGGATAAAAAAACCACACCGGCCCTCGCCGGACTGCGAGACAGCGCGCCCGCCAGCGCCTTCATGATCAAGGCCGATGAAAGCCAGAATGCCCTGGTGCTGATCGCCGAACCGGCCCAGGTGCGCACCATCGAAAACATCGTGCGTGAATTGGACCAACCCCGCGCCCAAGTGCTTATCCATGCAGCCATCGTCGAGATTTCCGGCGACATCGCCGAAGCGGTGGGGGTGCAGTGGGGCCTCAACCGCGGCAGCGCCAAGGGCTTCATCAATTTTCCGGGAACCGACGTCCCGGTCATCGGCGCAATGGACCTCAATAAACTGGATAAATCCACGGAAGGCGCGATCCTGCGGCTGGGTGGCGATCGCTTCAGTGCACTGGTCTCGGCGCTGGCGAGCAATACCCGCAGCAATCTGCTTTCCACCCCCAGCCTGCTGACCCTGGATAACCAGGAAGCGGAAATCATCGTGGGCAAGAACGTCCCGTTCAAGACCGGTTCCTACGCCACCAACAGCAACGGTGCGGACAATCCGTTCACCACCGTTGAGCGCAAGGACGTCGGCATCAGCCTCAAGGTCAAGCCCTACATCAACGAAGGCTCCACCTTGCGCCTCGAGGTCCAGCAGGAAGTCTCGGACATCGCGCCGTCCGTCCGTGGCGTGGACTCTTCGGACCTGATCACCAATAAACGTGCCTTGAAGAGCACGATCCTGGCGGACGACGGCGAGATCATCGTGATCGGCGGCCTGATCCGCGACAGTGTCCAGACCCAGGAAAGCGGGGTGCCGCTGTTGCGCAGTATTCCGTACCTCGGCGCACTGTTTCGCTGGACCCGCGACACCCAGACCAAAAGCAACCTGATGGTGTTCCTGCGCCCGACCATCGTGCGCAGCAACGAAGACCTGGCCGATGTGAGTCGCCAGCGCTACGACGCGCTTCGTGAGCTGAGCAAACCGGGCTCGCGGAAAAACAATTCGTTGTTGTTGCCCCGGGATGCCCGGCAGTTGTTCGAGTCGTCCACGCAGGCGCCGACGACCGACCCGCTTGAACCGCAAACGGGTGACTTGTGAGTGACTCGCAAACCCTGCTGCCCTTTGGTTTCGCCAGGCGTTTCGGTGTGCTGCTGGACGGCGAGGGCCCGACCTTGAGCCTGGTGATGCGCCGCGATACGCCGCTGACCGTGGTGGCGGAAGTCCAGCGTTTGTGCGGCCGGGAATGGCCGATTCAAGTCCTGGAAACGGCGCCGTTTGCCGCGCGCCTGGCCAGTGTCTATCGCCAGGGCCAGCGCGCCGCCGAACAGGTGGCCCAAGGCCTGGATGAGGAACTGGACCTGCTCAGCCTGGCCGACCAGGTGCCGCAGACAACCGACCTGCTGGAGCAACAGGGCGATGCGCCGATCATCCGGCTGATCAATGCCCTGCTCAGCGAAGCGGTTCGCGAGCACGCTTCGGACGTGCATCTGGAAACTTTCGAGCACGCTCTGTCGGTACGCATGCGCATCGACGGTCAGTTGCAGGAAATGCTGCGTCCGCGCCGGGAGTTGGCGAGCCTGTTGGTGTCGCGCATCAAGGTCATGGCCCGCCTGGACATCGCCGAAAGACGCGTGCCCCAGGACGGGCGAATGGCGTTGCGCCTGGCCGGGCACGAAGTCGATGTGCGGGTCTCGACCCTGCCTTCGGCCCACGGCGAGCGCGTGGTGTTGCGCCTGCTCGACAAGCAGGCCGGGCGCCTGGATCTGCAGCGCCTGGGCCTGCCCGACGACACCCTGGCCGGCTTGCGCCACTTGCTCGGCAAACCCCACGGCATCGTGTTGGTGACCGGTCCCACGGGGTCGGGCAAAACCACCAGCCTGTACGCGGCGCTGAGCAGCATCAACGACCAGAGTCGCAACATCCTCACCGTCGAAGACCCCATCGAATATCACCTGCCGGGCATCGGCCAGATGCCGGTCAATCCAAAAGTCGACATGACCTTTGCCCGTGGCTTGCGGGCGATTTTGCGCCAGGACCCGGATGTGGTGATGGTCGGTGAAATACGCGATCGCGAGACCGCCGAAATCGCGGTCCAGGCCTCCCTGACCGGGCATTTGGTGCTCTCGACCTTGCACACCAACAGTGCCGTCGGCGCCGTCACGCGGTTGGTGGACATGGGCGTGGATGCCTATCTGCTGGCCTCGTCCCTGGCCGGCATCGTGGCCCAGCGCTTGCTGCGGGCCTTGTGTCCATCCTGCAAGACGCCTTACGTGGCCGATGCCGCCACCTGCCGGCGCCTTGGGCTAGAAGCCGGCGCCGCACCGCGGTTGTTCAAGGCTCAGGGTTGCGATCAATGCCAGAAGGGTTATCGCGGGCGCTTCGGCATTTATGAGCTGGTGAGTATCAGCGCCGCGTTGTCGCAGCTGATTCATCAGGGCGCCACCGAGCAGGCGTTGGCCATTGAGGCGCGCAAGACGTCTCGCAGCCTGTTTCAGGACGGACGCCAGCGAGTGCTGGAAGGCCTGACCAGTGTCGATGAACTGCTGCGCGTCGCCCGGGAGGATTAGCGCCATGCCGACCTTCGACTATCGGGCCGAAGATGCCCAAGGCCGCCGCTGTAAGGGCCGGGTGGAAGCTGACAGCGCTCGTCATGGGCGGCAGCTGCTGCGCGAGCGTGGCTTGCTGCCCAGCGAGCTGCGCGAAGCCGGGGAGCCGAGAACCCTGGGGCCTCGGCATGCCGGGGGGCGTTTGAGTCCGGCGGATCTGGCGTTGTTGACCTTGCAGCTTTCTACCTTGATCCAGGCCGGTCTGCCCCTCGAGGAAGCGTTGGCTGCCGTGGCGCAACAGAGCCAGAAACGGCGTGTCGCCCACCTGCTCTCGGCGGTACGAAGCCGGGTGATGGAAGGGCACGCCCTGGCGACGGCTCTTAGGGCCTTTCCCCAGGCGTTTCCCGAGCTGTTCTGCGCCACGGTCGCGGCCGGCGAACAATCCGGGCACTTGGGCCAGGTGTTGGAGCAACTGGCGAGCTACACCCAGGCGCGCCAGGCGTCGCGCCAGCGCATTCAACTGGCGTTGGTGTATCCGCTGATCCTGATGCTGGCCTGCGTCGCGATCGTCGCTTTCCTGTTGGGCTACGTGGTGCCGGATGTGGTGAGGATTTTCGTCGACAGCGGCCAACCGTTGCCGTGGCTGACCCAGGCGCTGATCGCGGTGAGCGATGGGTTGCGCCGCTATGGTCTGCTGCTGGCCGGTACGCTGGCCGGGTTGCTCGGGCTGTGGCGCTGGGGCCTGCGCCAACCGATGTGGCGCCTGCGCTGGCATCGTCTGTTGCTCAGGTTGCCGCTGGTGGGCGAGGTATTGCGGGCAATGGAAGCGGCCCGGTTCGCCAGCACCCTGGCGATCCTGAGCAAAAGCGCCGTGCCTTTGGTGGAGGCCTTGCACATTGCAGCGCAGGTGATCGGCAACCTGACGATCCGCGCCCGCATGGCCGACGTCGCCCGTTCGGTCCGCGAGGGCGGGACCCTGACCCGTGGCCTGGAGCAGGGCGGTGACATCCCGCCCTTGATGCTGCACATGATCGCCAGCGGCGAGCGGGCCGGCGAACTCGACAGCATGCTGGCCCGAGCCGCCGAACAACAGGAGGCCAGCCTCGCGGCGCGCATCACGTTGGTGGTGAGCCTTTTCGAACCGGCCATGTTGGTACTGATGGGCGGCATCGTGCTGCTGATCGTCATGGCCATCCTGCTTCCTATTTTGAGCCTCAACCAATTGGTGAATTGACCCATGACATTTCAAAACAACCGACCTCAACGCGGCTTTACCCTGATCGAGATCATGGTGGTAGTGGTCATCATCGGTGTCCTTGGCGCCATCGTGGTGCCGCAGTTCATGAGCCGGCCCGATCAAGCCAAGGTCACGGCCGCCCGTACCGATATCCAGGCGATTGCCACGGCCTTGGAAATGTATCGCCTCGACAATGCGCATTACCCTTCGACCCAGCAAGGCCTGGAAGCGCTGAGCAAGCGTCCGTCCGGCACGCCCGCGGCAAGGAACTGGAACCCCCAGGGTTATTTGAAAGCCCTGCCGATCGACCCTTGGGGCACGCCTTATCAGTTTCTCAACCCTGGTCTCAAATCGCTCGACGGCAGCTATGACCTGTACTCGCTGGGCGCCGATGGCGTGCCGGGCGGTGACGGGTTCGCTGCCGACATCGGCAACTGGGCGGAGTGAACATGGGGCGTCATAGTCGAGGTTTCACCTTGTTGGAACTGATGGTCGTCATCGTATTGATCGGGGCACTGCTGGGCATGGTCAGCCTTGCCATCGGCCCGAGCCCGGCGCGCGAAGCCCGACAGCAAGCCCAGGATTTCATCCGGGTGGTGCAGCAATTGCGTGAGCGGGCGGTGTTGGATGGGCAGGAATACGGTGTGCGCATACAGCCTCGTGGTTATCAGGCGGTGCGACTGGAGACTCGGGGCTGGACCGCGGTGTCGGCGTTACACCGGCTGCCTGAAACGCTGACGCTTGGACTGGAGCAAGACGGCCAGCGCCTGACCCTCGATGAGGCTCAAGGCTCCCCCCAGTTGCTGATGCTCAGCAGTGATGAGATCAGTCCGTTCCGGTTATTCATCAAGGTCGCTGGCCAGACTGTTTCTCAGGTATTGAGTGATGGTCTCGCCCAGCCGCTGATCGATGAGTGACGCGCGCAGGCTGGCCGCCGACTGCCAGGGATTAACGCTGCTGGAGGTCATGATCGCGCTGGCGATTTTCGCGACGTTGGCGGCCGCGGTGCTGTCGGCCAGCCAGTTCGTACTCACGCAAAGCGTCGGGCTTGAGGAGCGTCTGTTCGGCGCCTGGCTGGCTGACAATCAACTGAGTGAACTGCGTTTGCAAGCCGTTAAGTCGCTCGGTCAACAGCGAATGTCCCGACGCATGGATCAGCGTGACTGGGTCCTGCAACAACAAGTCACCCCGGCCCGTGACCCGCATCTACTCCAGGTCGAGATCCAGGTCAGTCGTGCCGATGGCTCGTCTGTCGTGCATCGCACCACCGGCTGGGTCCGCCAGCGTCATGAATAAGCAGTCGGGCTTCACCTTGTTGGAGTTGGTTATCGCCATCGCCATTTTCGCCCTGCTCGGCCTGGCCGGTTGGCGTCTGTTCGACGGCGTCGTGCGTACCCAGCAGGGCGCGGGCCAGCATGAGCGTGAAATCAGGGCCCTGCAGCGCGCCGTGGGGGTGATCGAACGGGATGTATGGCAGGCCGTTGCCGGCAGTGTTGTGCTCGCGCCGGGACATCTGCAATTGCAGCGTAGCCATTGGCGCAACCCGTTGGATCAGCCGCGCAGCGAACGGCAAACCGTGAGCTATCGACTCGAGGGTGCCGTGTTGTGGCGCGACAGTCACGGTGAAGGGGCGGTTATCGTGCAACGGCAGAAACTGCTCGAGGATGTACGCAGCCTGAGCTGGCGAGCGTTCGACCCGAAACGCGGCTGGCACATCGAAACAGCGGGCGACAGCGCGCCGCTGGCGTTGGAGTGGGTCGTTTCTGCGGGGCGTTTCGAGCAGATCCGTCGCGTGCTGCTGTTGCCTGGGGCGTTGCCATGAAACGACAACGCGGCGTGGCGCTGATCAGCGTGTTGTTAGTCCTGAGCCTGGCGCTGTTGCTCACTGGCGGGATGCTGCGCAGTCATCGGCTGCTATTGCAGAGCAGCGCGCAGCAGCTGCAGCAAGTCCAGTTGCGCCAGTTAGGGCTGGCCGGTGAAGCGTGGGCGCTGGGGGTATTGGAAGGCAGCGCAATCACACCGTCCGGGCCGGTTGACCTGAGCCAGGACTGGGCCCGGCTCGAGCCTGCATTCGCCGTGGAAGATGCCGAGCTTCACATCGATATCGAGGACCTCTCCGGGCGTCTCAACCTCAATGCGTTGCTGGCCCAGGGCCAAATCGATCAGGTGACCCTCGGCCGTTGGGCGCGATTGCTGGCGTTGCTCGACTTACCGGAGTTGTCGTTTCCCCAGGTCGGGCCGGTGCAGGAGCTGAGTCAACTGCGCCTGTTGTCGGGCATGGACAGCCAGACCCTGCGACGCCTGGAGCCCTGGGTGATGGTGTTGCCCAAAGAGGCCCGGCTGAACATCAATACCGCACCGCTACTCTTGTTGATGACCCTGGACGGCATGGAGGACGGGCCGGCCAAGGCGCTGGTCAACCAGCGGCCCAACAAACCATACGCCAGTGTGCAGGCATTCACCGGCGACCCCTTGTTGTCCGGATTGGGCCTCAGCAGTCATGGCCTGGGCGTGAGCAGCCGCTGGTTTCGCATCAGTGTGAGGGTGGCTCGCGCGGGCAGTCGTCTGCGCCTGGCCTCGGATATTGAGTTCGACCCTGTTACCGGACGCTGGACTGTTCGTCAGCGTCGTTTTTTACCGATCAGCCCCAGTGAGCGCCCTTGATGAAAACCTGGCTTTACCTGACGGCCGAAGGCTTGGCTGCCCCCGGCGCCAATTGGCCGTGTTGTGTGTGGTCGCCAACGGGCGAACGACGCGGCCTGCCGTTGCATGAAGCCGCCCATGCGTTGAGCGGGCGAGCCGTCACCGTGCTGTTGCCGATGGAAATGTGCAGCTGGTTTCGCAGCGATCCCTGGCCCTCGCGACGCCAGCCCCGACCCCAGGCCCTCGCATTCGCCATCGAAGAGCAACTGAGTGAGAACCTGGAGGTATTGCACATCGGTATCGGCGTTCGGGACCGCCAGCATCGCTATCCGATGATGGTCGTTGAGCGAACCAGGTTCCAGGCGTTGCTGGCGCTGCTCGCCGAGCAAGGCATTGATGCACGTGCGATGCATGTCGATGCCGATCTGGTGCCCGACGACAATGCTTTTGGCGTGCGCTGGTTCGGTCGCTGGCTGTTGGGCGGCGCGTTGTCGGCGCGGGTGTCGTTGTCGGCCCGGGGCTTGGCAACGCTCAAGCCTGGCTTGCCTGAAGACATGCACTGGTTGGACGAGGAGCGTGATCGCCAAGGCATCGATGAGTGGCTGTTGAGCGCTGGCGGACATCCCATCGACCTGTTGCAGGGGGAATTCCGTCGACGCCGCCAGCCTTTGCCATGGCGCGGCGCGGCGGCGGTTGCGTTGGGGGTGTTGCTGCTCACCTGGGCTTTCAGCGAAGCCCGTGTGCGCTTTCTTGAAAACGAAACCCGGCGTTTGTATGCCCAAAGCGAGCAGCGATTCAGGTCGCTGTATCCCGAGCAAAGCAGGATCGTCGACCTGTCGGCGCAATTCCAGGCGTTGCAGAGTCGGCGCGGGCAGGGCCGGGATACCCAGGTCGCTCGTCTGGCGCGCCTGACGGAGCAGGTCATTGGCGCCAGCAACGTCGAGGTGCAGCGCATCGATTTTCGTGAAAACGAAGGCTGGAAGATCCAGCTGACGGCCAACAGTTTCGTCGAGCTTGAACAACTGCGTGAGCGCGGGCAACAGAACGGACTGCCTGTCACCCTGGGCAGCGCCAGCAAACAGAACAATCGAGTGCAGGCCACTCTCACGCTGGAGAACGGTTGATGAATATCCATGGATGGCAGGGTCTGAAACGCGCCTGGGAAAAAAAGTCAGGCCGTGAGCAAGGGCTGTTGCTGGGGCTGGCCGGGCTGGTGCTGGTGATCGTGGGTTACCTCTCGATCTGGCAACCTACCCGGCAACGGCTTGAGGTCGCCGAGCGACAGTATCGCCAACAGGCCGAACTGAGCGCGCGGATCCAGCGTGCCGAGCCCGGTCGCGACACGGGTGTTGCTACGCGCCCCTTGTCGGTGCAGGTCAACGACAGCGCGACAGTGGCGGGGTTGGACATCACCGAAATGGAGGTGGACGGCGATTCGTTGCGACTGCTCGTCAGCGGCGATGCCAACCCGCTGCTCCATTGGCTGGAGCAACATGAACGGGAGGGTGCGGTATTGCAGTCGCTGACGCTGGAAGCGCGTAATGGGCTGTTGGACGCGCGGGTGGTGTTGGGACGGATCGACTAGGACTCGCCACAGGCCGGCTAAACCTGAACATTCCCCGGCAACAACGGCAATTTCGCCAATTTCACCGCCACGCACAACGCCACCACCAACAACCCACCGATGAACAGACCGACCCCGTTCCAGCCACCCAGGTGCCAGGCCACGCCACCCGCTGTACCGGCGACACTCGATCCGGCGTAATAGCTGAACAGATAAAGCGACGACGCCTGGCCCTTGGCCTGGAGGGCACGACGGCCAATCCAGCTGCTGGCGACCGAGTGGGCGCCGAAGAAGCCGAAAGTGAACACCAGCATGCCCAGCACGACCAGCCACAGCGGCGTGGCCATGGTCAGCATGAGGCCGGCCAGCATCAGGGCGATGGTCGCCCAGAGCATTTTGCGGCGGCCGAGTTTGTCCGCCAGTGCGCCGACTTTCGCCGAGCTGTAGATGCCCGACAGGTACACCACCGACAGCAGGCCGACAAAGGCCTGGTCCAAGTGATAAGGCTGGGCCAGCAGGCGGTAGCCGATGTAGTTGAACAGCGTCACGAACGCACCCATCAAGACGAAGGCTTCGAGAAACAGCAGCGGTAATCCGGCATCGCGAAAGTGCAGGGTGAAACCGTCCAGCAGGCTGCGCGGATGCAGTGAACGGGGCCGGAAGTTGCGCGACTCGGGGAGAATCCTCCAGAACACCGCCGCCGCGATCAAGGCCAGGCCACCAATCACCAGCATCGCGGTGTGCCAGCTGACAAAGTCGATCAGTACTCCAGTGATCAGGCGTCCGCACATGCCGCCGATGGCATTGCCGGCGATGTACAGCCCCATCGCCAGGCCAATGTGCTTGGGATGGATTTCTTCACTCAGGTAGGTCATCGCCACCGCTGCCAACCCGCTCAATGACAGCCCCACCAAGGCGCGTAGCAGCAGCACGCCGTGCCAGGTCGGCATCATGGCACTGGCGATCGTGCACACCGATGCGGCGAACAGCGCCGCGACCATCACTGGCTTGCGGCCGATGCGGTCGGAAATCGGGCCGGTGATCAACAGACCGATGGCGAGCAGACCGGTCGCCACCGACAGGATCAGACTGCTCTGCGCCGCATTGATGGAAAACTCCGTGGACAACAGCGGCATCATCGGTTGCACGCAATACAGCAGGGCGAACGTCGCAAAACCGCCGCTGAACAGCGCCAGCACCGTGCGCATGAACATGGGCGTGCCTTTTTCGATGTAGATGTCTTTCAGTTCGGCGACGACCTCATCTTGCACACGAGGTGGGATTTCATGGGCCAGTGGAGCAACAGCAGTTTTCACGATGGACCTCGAAGGAGCACGGCCAGGCAGGCAATGAAAAAAGCATATAGCCCGCTAATGTTTCTATCCAATATATTGTTCGACCTGTTTAAGACGTTTTACGACCTATTGGATTGCCCATGGAATTGCGCCACCTGCGTTACTTCATCGCCGTTGCCGAAGAACTGCATTTCGGCCGCGCCGCCCTGGCCCTGGGTATCTCCCAGCCGCCCCTGAGCCAGCAGATCCAGGCGCTGGAGCAAGAGATCGGCGCGCGTTTGTTCGAGCGCACCAATCGTCGGGTCGAACTGAGCGAGGCCGGGCGACTGTTCCTCGAAGAGGCGCGACGGGTGCTGGCCCAGGTCGACAAGGCGGCTGATGTGGCCCGCCGCGCCCAACTGGGTGAACTGGGTGAGCTGAAAATCGGCTTCACCTCTTCGGCACCGTTCAACTCCACCATTCCCCAGGCGATCTTCTCGTTCCGCCAACGCTTTCCCGCCGTGCACCTGAACCTGCGGGAAATGAGCAGTACCCAGGTGGCCGACGCACTGCTGGACGAAACGATCGAGGTGGGCATCATGCGGCCGTTGCCACTGCACGACTCCTTGAGGGAAATCGAACTCAGCCGCGAACCGCTGGTGGCCGTGCTCAGCGCCAAGCATCCATTGGCCCAGGCCAACGAAGAAGGCCTGTTTCTCTCGGCGTTGGCCCAGGAACCGTTCGTGTTCTTCCCGCGCAGCTACGGCAGCGGCCTCTACGCGCAACTCCTGAGCCTGGCCCGCGACGCCGGCTTCAGCCCGCACTTCGCCCAGGAAGCCGGCGAAGCCATGACCATTATCGGCCTGGTGGCGGCAGGTCTGGGTGTCTCGGTACTGCCAGCGTCCTACCAGCGCATGCGTATCGATGGCGTGGTCTATCGGCCGCTGCTCGATCCGGCGGCGGTCTCGGCGGTGTGGCTGGTGCAGCGCAAGGATCAGCGGTCGCCGATGGCGAAGGGGTTTGTGGAGTTGTTGACTGAAAATATAGACACCCACAGGTCGGCGTGATGAATAAAAACTTGCCTATATGTGAAGGGGCGCCGCAAGGCTAATGCTGTTCATTCGAAAACAATGATGAATCTGTGGCGAGGGAGCTTGCTCCCGCTCGGCTGCGAAGCAGTCGTCAACCGGCGGGTACGGTGTGTCTGATGCTCCGCATTTGGCGGGTTTTGGGACCACTTCCCGGCCCAGCGGGAGCAACCTCCCTCACCACGGGTGTATCGATTGCCTTAGGTGAACAGCATTTCACCGAAAAGCGCCCTTGTTCGTTGCTACACGCAAATCTGCTGGCGCACCCGGCGGCCGACCAAAGGCCGGTGGTGGCCGAAAAACTTGCCCGCTGGAAACTATGCGAAGTATTCATCTGTTGTAGAGCTGATTTTCCCTGAGCGAGCCGGCCTTGCTATCCGCCTATGGCGCCAGGGCGTTGTTTAGAAAGTATGTAACCGGCGCGCAGCCTGCATAAAAGCTCAATGGGCTATCGCCTGATAGCCCAATTATCCATTCGTGCGTTGTGCCTATAAATCCAGTTTTGTCTTCAGGCTGTTCATGATTTCCGCCCGGTTTTCAAGGTAATGGCTCAGGCCCTTTGCGCGCAGATGACAGGCGGCGCAGTCACCGCAGCCACTGCCCTTGATGCCGTTGTAGCACGTCAGTGTCTGTTGATCGATGAACTCCAACCGCCCGTGATAATCGGCCAGCGCCCAGGTTTGGGCTTTATTCAGCCACATCAAGGGCGTCTCGATTCGCAAGGGATAGTCCATGCCCAGTTCAATGGCGTTGTTCAGCGCCTTCACAAACGCATCGCGGCAATCCGGATAGCCCGAGAAGTCGGTTTCACACACACCGGTGATAAGCGTTTTCGCACCCACCTGATACGCATAAATAGACGCCAGGGTCAAAAACAGAATATTGCGCCCAGGCACGAAGGTGCTGGGCAGGCCATCTCCGTCGCTGTTGGCCGCGGGCACTGGAATGTTGTCGCGGGTGAGGCTGCTGATGGCCAGTTCGTTGAGCAGGGTGGTGTCCAGTATTTTATGAACGGTCACGCCAAGGGCATTGCAGAGTTGTTGTGCCACTTCGATTTCTTGACGATGGCGCTGGCCGTAGTCGAACGTGATGCAATGAACTTCGTCGTACCGGGGTAAGGCGTGAATCAGGCAGGTGGTTGAATCCTGGCCACCGCTGAAAACGATGACTGCCTTTTTTGTCATTTCATTCATCTTGGACCTGTCCCAATAGGTGCTGAAGGAGTGACCCTAGCCCGAAGTTCAACACCTGGTTGTGGGAAGTTTCCGAATTTACGTGCTCCGCTTTCTCTATTTGAGTTTTCAGTCGCAAGTGAATCCGCTTGAAGATCGCTGCCACGGCGGGTGCCGCACACCCGGAATCCTCGCCAGTTGGAATTGTCCGTGTGCGGCGGCGCTTGCCGTGGCAGGCGGTACTTACCTCGACCCTTTATTTTTCACTTAGCCCTCCCACACCGTCGCAGGTTTATTGGCGTGGTAATCATAAAAGCCCTGGAGTACCCAGGTGTCGCCCTTGCGTTCGAACGCGGCGCGCCATGCGCCTCTGCCGCTGCCGGGGGATAGCTGGGCCATGTCGTACCAGTAATATTTGTTGATGCGTTTTGTCGTGGCCCTGCCCGCTCGAATGTCATCCATGATTTCGTTGATCTTGGCTCGGGCCGCTTCGGGAAAGTTGTCATAGGACATCTGTGTTTCAGCCAGAGTACTGAGACTCACCGTAAACTTGTCTATTGCGGTTGATGCTTCCGCCAGTACTGGTGGAGTGCTGGTGGTAGGTGATTTGCCAGGGACCTTCTTCGTCGGCACCTGGGTCACGACCTCGATATCAAACGTGTCGTAGTTCGAGAGATTTTTCGTGAAGTTAGTAATGTCCTCTCCGGTGACCAGTAGTGTCTTTCGCTGCGACTTGCCCTTGTTGGCAATGACGTAAGGAATCTTGTTGTTGCGGATTTCCGTCAGGAGCCCGGGTTTGTGTCTTTTTTTCATCTCGTCCCGGAACGCGCCGAGCTTTTTCTTTTTGTACTCCGCGAAGTTTGCAGGGTTTGTTTTATAGTTTTCCCTGGCAGCCGCTACCTCGGGACCTTCTCCTGAAAACAGGACACCCAGGTCCTCCCAGACACGCTTTTCCGCAACTTCGACCACCTCATGAATATCGTTCTGGATTTTGGTCATGGCGGCTTTTTTCTTTCCCTGTTCAGGGATGATGGTGATGAATAATGCGCCGGTGAGGTTGTCTGGCAAGGAGGACATCATCATCTTGAAGTTGCCTTCGCTGTCGAAAAGCTCCTTCTTGAGCGGCAGGGTCATGTCGAATATTTTTATTTTTTGAGCGGAGGTGAGCTGGATCCCTCTTGCCTGTGAGTCGATGTCTCGGGTGCAGTAGTCGACGGCCTGCCATACGTTGAATTTGTACAGCAGGCTTTCGTGGGGCTTTTTATGTTGCGCCTGGTTGTGGAGTCCTTTGTTTATCTGATTTATTCGTAAGCGGTAAGCGTCTATGTCGTGTACGGCGATGTCATTCATGCTCTCGCGCAGGATGCGCTCGGCCAGCTCTTCAGGCATCGAGTGGATGACCTTCTTTACCGTATTCACCACTTCCCGGGAAGGCCAGTGGTGGTCGACGAGAACACCCTCTACCAATGTGCTATAGGTTTTCTGTTGCGGGGTTTCCGGGGTCCGACTGAATAGACTCTGTATGTTTCCGCCACCGCGCAGCCGTTGTGGTTCTTCGATCTGCCACCGACCATTTTTCCAAGTCACTGTCAGCTGATGAGTACGGTTGTTTGGCGTATAGATAATCCGCTCGCCTGCTTGTATCGCGGTTTTGCAGTAATCATTCCTCAGCTTCAAATAACCTTGCCCGCCCGTGTCTCTGTACAGGTTACGACCCTCGGGGATCAGCCCTTTGCCGTCAAAGCCTTTCAGAAGGAACGGTCCCAGCTCCGGATCAGGCATGCGGGGCAGGGAAGACAGTTCCGGGCGGGTCTTGTCCCGGCGCCGTGTCGCGCGGGCCATGATCAAGTCCTGCCCAGCCTCTGCCATGACCTCGCCCAGCCCACTGATGAAATCACGGGTCCACTGGCTGAAGCTGCCGCCTTCGTCTTGTATTGCCGACACCCCGGCGCCCCCGGCCATCACCGGCAGGATCGCACGTCCCAGCACGCCGCCCAGGCGGCCCGCGTAGAACATGGCCATTGCGCCCGCCAGCAACGTGACGCCGTTCCTGCGCCCCTCCTGGGCCGCTGCGCTGTCGCGCTCGGCGTTTGTCACCGTCAGCGCATCAGCCGTCTTGAGCGCGTGGGTGATCTGCGTTTCGTGCAAGGCTTTGAGCAGGTTGCCTTTGACCGCCGGGGACGCGACTTTTGAGGCGAAATCGTCCTTAACGCGATGCTTTATCCACGAGAAGGTGGGTTGCGTGACTTTCTTGATTTTCTCGTCGAGCGTCAGGTTGTCCGACGCCGGCACCAGGCTGGCAAGTTGATCGGCCTGTTCCATCAGAGGCAATTGTGAAATCAGCCAACGGGTCATTTCCAGTGTGGCGGTGAGCGTCTGCACCAAGGCTGATTCCAGCTCCCGGGTGCTGCCGGCGTCTACGTCCCTGAAGACTTTGCCGTCCGGCGCCCCTGGCGTGTACAGCGTCAGTGAGGGCCGGCTGGTGAATGTCTTCACCCCAAATACCAGCATCTCTTTCAACACGCTGTCGCCCCACTGAATCTGTCGAACCACCACCTCATGCCCGTTGACCTTGCTGCGCCCCTCGGGCGCTGGACTGCCCAGCGCTGCCAGCACCAGGTTCAGGCCGGTGTTGTCCTTGTCGTGGGTAAAGTCACCGGAGATATGGGCCGCCCACGCCTGCGCGCGCATTTGTTTCCCTTTCAAGGACATCCATTCGGCCTGATGCTTCCGGGCGGCGAGCTGCAACGCGGCCGGGAGCCGGGAACCCACGTTTGCCCGCTCAATGACTTCGACTATTTGCGCGAAGCTCAACGGCCCCTCGACGGTCGTGTGAGCCGCATTGCGTTCGTCCGGCGTCAGGTTGGACATCGCCCATTCCGTCAGGGAGCGGCGGTCATCAACTATCGCCTTCACCTGGCCCAGCGCGACCCCGGAGCCAAACGGCGACTCGCCTGTCGGGGCGTGCGGGTCGATGAGCTGCTTGCGGATACTCAGGGACACCTGGTCCGGGTCGACCGGGGGGTATCTGTCCTTGATGAATCCGGCCAGCAATGTGCGCGTGCGGTCTTGGAGTGCTTCAAGGGTGGCCAGTGTCACCGGGTCCGGCGGTGGAGGCGTATCCAGCATAGTGATCTGCAGGTCTTGCACCGCCCTCCACCAGGCCACGCGATCATTGCCGGTGACGTGCGGGTTGCCGCGCAGCCAGTCGTCGAGTCTTTTCTGATACAGCCGTAACGTGCGCTCGTCCATGGCGCCGGCCAGGTCCAGCCTGTCCCTGACACCCGTCGCGGCATCCAGCCTGGCTATCCAGGCGCTGATCTCTTCGCCTTCTCCCGGCCCGTTCAGCAACGCGTCGCTCACGGCTGTTTTCTGCGCCGTTCGCAGATCCGTGACCAGGCGAGCGAGGAAGTCCTCGGCCATGGGGGTGGTATTCACCTCCTCCCAGACGTTATCCGCATCTTCAATCAGACTGGTCTTGAGTGCGTCCAGGCTTGCGTACATTTGCAGTGGATTACCCGGGCTGTAGAGGATCGCGCTTCCGGGATTGTCGGTATTGTCATGCTGTGTCAGCGCAACCGCGCCCGGCATCGGCACACTGGACCACCACCCTTCGGGGGTGACACTCAGGCTATAGACCCCGGGCCGGACACTTTCCGCCATCTTGGCCCGAGACGCGGCATCCAGTGCCGACAGCGCATGCTCCGTCAGCGCTTTGTGCATCGGCAGACCCAGGATTGCGTCCAGCCGATGGAGGTCTGCTTGCGCCTTGAGTTGCCTGCCGAATTCATGAGCCAGCCAGTCGTCAATGCTGCGGTCCGGGCTGAAATCGGACGGTTTGTCCCAGAACTTATCCAGAGCCTCTGTCAGCAGTTGTTCATACGACACCGGTATGAGGCTGATCAGTCGTTTGATTGCTTCCTTTGCGTCACGGCTATTCAAGGTGGCCGGCATATCCGTGACGTTTTCCTGATCGGTGACGACGTTGATGCTGGCCAGATCGATGAAGAATTCCCGCGCATTTACCTTACCGGCGACGGCGCGCCAGAAAAGTGTATTGAGGGGAACTGTCTCGAGCACTGTCCGTTTAACCGTCGATGCATCGGTTGTGTGGGCAGGTTGAGGAATGCGTTCGTCGTGCAGCCGGCACACGAGTATTTCTTTTACGGTCACCTTGTCCGCCATCGCGGGGAAGCTTTTTCTGAACCAGTAATCCAAGTGCCGTGTAGCCACCTTCGAAGGGCGTGGAAGGGTGTCGTTCAGGCGGATCATCTGCTGCTGCGAGGCCTTGAGTTGGCTTATCAGCAGGGCGCTAGCGGTTTGTAAAGGGTTGTTCTCCAGCATGTTCTCTTCCTGAGAAAATTTTCGGAAGGGATAACCTATTGAAGAAGCGCGAAGAGGGGGCGGTATATAGATACCGCATGTAGCGGCACCGGGCGATGTACACAAGTTGTGAAGACATGATCTATGTGGGGGCCGCGCTTGCTCATGATGGCCGATAGCTGCTCATGCTTCAGCGCGGACCTCCAGAAGCGGAACGCGGAGCGTCCCTGGCGGCGTTCCCACGCGGGAGCGTGGGAACGATCAAAATGGCTGCGCAGCCCAGTGGGAGCGCCACCGGGCCTCTTTAGCGCTTTATTGCACCTTCGCCAAATCCCCTTTCAACGCAACGCCCGCCATGATCGCGCCGGCGTGGCATTCGTAGGTGGTCGGATCCTTGCGTTCGTTGCTCTTGTAGAAGCTGACGATGTTGGTGACCGCATTGGCGCCGGCGTTCTTGGCGGCCTGGTGCAAGCTGATCAGTGCCGATTGCAGCACCCATTCGCAGGCCACTTCATCGGATTTGTTGAAGGCATTGGTTTTCTTGTTGGTCACGGCACCCGGGCTGACGACGGTGACGTTGCCAGCCGGTTTGTTGCCAGCCAGGTAGAACTTCACGCTGCCGTCGATTTTGCCGGTGCGGATGGCTTCGGCGACGACTTTGTCAAACGGCAGGAACAGCGCGGTATCGCGAGCCTGGCTGATGGCTGGCAGGGTGCTGAGCAAGAGAGCGGCGGTTACGGCGATTTTCTTCAACGACATCATGAGTCTCCTTGACGAGGGGTAACGGGCATTTGAACCGGTTCAGTGCCAGCGGCGGAAGATCAGCGAGGTGTTGACCCCACCAAAGGCGAAGTTGTTGTTCATCACGTATTCGTTGCTCATCGGCCTGAACTCATTGCGCAGGTAATCGAGCTTGCCGCATTGGGGATCAACCTCGTCGAGGTTGAAGGTGTGCACGTAGAGGTCGCGGTTCAGCATTTCGATGCTGAACCAGGATTCCAACGCGCCACAGGCGCCCAGGGTATGGCCAAGAAAGCTCTTTTGCGAGCTGATGGGCATGTGCTCGCCGAACAGGCTGCTGGTGGCCAGGGTTTCGGCGATGTCGCCTTGTTCGGTGGCGGTGCCGTGGCCGTTGACGTAGCCGATGGCGGCAGGCTCGAGGCCGGCATCTTCCAGGGCCAGTTCCATGGCCCGGCGCATGGTGCTCAGTTCGGGACGGGTGGCGTGCTGGCCGTCGGCGTTGCTGCCAAAACCGACGATTTCGGCATGGATATGCGCGCCGCGCGCCAACGCATGTTCCAGCTCTTCGAGTACCAACATGCCGGCGCCTTCGCCGATCACCAGCCCATCGCGGTCCTTGTCGTAGGGGCGCGGGCTGGTTTGCGGGGCGTCGTTTTTCAGGCTGGTGGCGTAGAGCGCATCGAAGACCATCGCTTCGGTCGGGCACAGCTCTTCGGCGCCACCGGCCAGCATCAGCGGCAGGCGCCCGAACTTGATTGCCTCGTAGGCATAGCCGATGCCATGGCTGCCGCTGGTGCAGGCGCTGGAGGTGGGAATCAGGCGCCCGGTCAGCCCGAAGAAGATGCTGATGTTGGCCGCCGTGGTGTGGGGCATCATCCGCACATAGGAGTTGGCGTTCAGCCCTTCGGCCACGCTGTTGAGCAGCATGTTGCCAAAGGCCTTGATCTCATCGGTGCTGCCGGTGGACGAACCGCAGGACACGCCCATGCGCCCGTCCTTGATCGACTCGTCGCCCAGCAGGCCGGCGTCGGCCAGGGCTTGTTCCGCCGCGCCCACCGCCAGGCGCGAGACCCGGCCCATGCTGCGCAGTTGCTTGCGCGTCCAGTGAGCCGGGACCTGGAAGTCGTCGATGGGGCCTGCCAGGCGCGTGTTCAGTTCGGTGAAGCGGTCCCATTCGTCCATGCGCCGGATGCCGCTGCGGTTGGCGGCGAAGTTGGCGGCGATGGTGTCCCAGTCGCTGCCGATGGAGGTGATACCGGCCATGCCGGTGACGACGACGCGCTTCATCAGCACAGGCCTCCATTGACGGCCAGCACCTGTCGGGTGATGTAGCCCGCTTCGGCGGACATCAGGAAATTCACCGCGCCAGCCACCTCTTCTGGGGTGCCCATGCGCTGGGCGGGGATCATTTTCATCAGTTCTTCCACGGGCACGTTTTCATCGAGCATGGCGGTGTCGATCAGGCCAGGCGCGACGCAATTGACGGTGATCTTGCGCTTGCCCAACTCAATTGCCAACGCCTTGGCCGCGCCGATCAAGCCGGCCTTCGACGCACTGTAGTTGACTTGGCCGCGGTTGCCGATCAGCCCGGAAACCGAGGTGATGCAGACGATTCGCCCGGCGGCGCGACGACGAATCATCGGCATCATCACCGGGTGCAGCACGTTGTAGAAACCGTCGAGGTTGGTGCGCATCACCGTGTCCCAGTCGTCCTCGCTCAGCGCCGGGAAGGCGCCGTCGCGGGTCAGGCCGGCGTTGAGCACCACGCCGTAATAGGCGCCGTGGGTGTCGACATCGGCTTCAAGGATGGCTTTGCAGGCGGCGCGGTCGGACACGTCGAATTGCAGCACCCGGGCATTGCGACCCAGGGCCTGGATTTGGGCCTGCACGGCTTCGGCCTCGGCGTGGCCGCTGCGGCAATGCAGCACGATGTCGTGCCCGGCCTGGGCCAGGCGCAGGGCGATAGCGCGGCCGATGCCACGGCTGGAGCCGGTGACCAGTACGGATTCAGTCATGGCGGGGTTCCTGTTGCAGACGGTTCATGAAGGTAATGGGCGCCCTTGGGCGGACGGAACACGTTCAGCCGGGCCATGGCATGGATGCCAGGGGCGTGGATGTGGCATTCGAACACGCCCATGCCGTTGTCGTCTTCCAGGGAGCGCACACCGTGGATGGTCAGCTCGGCACCGACTGGGAAATACTCGACGTTGCATTCGAACTTGCGGGTGCCGAGCAGGAAACCCAGCTCCACGGCATCGCCGCGTCGGCGGGCATGGCAACCGGCAAATGCTGCAACGCTCTGGGCCATCAACTCGATGCCAACCCAGGCCGGCAGCGCGCCGTCGTCGCGGTTGAACAAACCGCCAGGCTTGACCGTGGTGCAGGTATGGATCTGCTCGTCATCGAAGGCCAGGATCCGGTCGATCAGAATCATGTCGCCGGCATGGGGCAGCAGTTCGGCGAGTGGCCAGTCAATCATGGGGCGTCTCCGATAATCAGGCTGACGTTGTTGCCGCCGAAGGCGAACGAATTGCTCATCAGGCGGCGCGGCGATGTCGGGTTCAGGCGGGTGCTGGCGTTTACCCAGTCCAGCGCTGGCAGTTCAGGGTCGGCCTGGCCGTCCCAGACATGCGGTGGCAGACGCTGGTCGGGATTTTCGGCGCTCAGGCTCAACCAGCAGAACGCTGCTTCCAGCGCCCCGGCTGCCCCAAGGGTATGGCCGGTCATGGGCTTGGTGGACGAACAGGGCACCCCTGTCGGAAACAGCCCGGCCACTGCCTGGCTTTCCATGGCGTCATTGTGTTGCGTGGCGGTGCCGTGCAGGTTCAGGTAGTCGATCTGGCGGGCCTCGATGCCTGCGCAGTGCAAGGCTTTTTCCATCGCTTGGCGGGCGCCGCGACCACTGGGTTCAGGGGCGGAAATATGGTGGGCATCGGAGCTGGCGCCGTCGCCCAGCAAGGCAATACGAGTGCCGTCACCTGGCGTCTTGCTCATGAGAAACAGCACCGCCGCTTCACCAATATTGATGCCGCTGCGGTTCGCTGAAAACGGATTGCAGCGTTCGCTGGAGACCGCTTCCAGGGCGGAAAAACCATTGAGAGTCAGTTTGCACAGACTGTCCACTCCGCCACAGAGCACGGCATCGCACAGGCCCAGGTCCAGCAGGC
The DNA here is from genome assembly GCF_000585995.1 of Pseudomonas brassicacearum. Lineage (NCBI taxonomy): Bacteria > Pseudomonadati > Pseudomonadota > Gammaproteobacteria > Pseudomonadales > Pseudomonadaceae > Pseudomonas > Pseudomonas brassicacearum. The sequence continues at coordinate 500,762 of NZ_CP007410.1, forward strand.
GTCGGGCGCTCATCAAGGCGCGGGCGCTGGATGTGCAGGCGGTGGAAATCACATAGGAGGGACCGCTCAGGTCGAGCCAGTCGGACAGAAAGTTGGCCGGCGCGCTGAGCTCCTGTTGCTGGTAGTCGTAGCCGTCGGGGAAGCGCTGCTCGCGCAGGTAATGGGCAATGCCACTGCTCGCCTCATCGATGCCCGAGGTGCTGGTACCGAGCACGATGCCAATACGGGCGCGGCCGTAGGTGTGGATTGCCTGATCGATCTCGGTGCGGATCTGCAACCCGGCTTCCAGCAGCAGCTGATTATTGCGGCTGCGCTGTGCCACCAACGCTTCGGGGATAGGCGCGAGTTCACCGGACACCGAGGCCACCGGTAATGCACGCTCAGCCACCCAACCAGCCTCGACACGCACGCCGCCGCAGTCGCCGGCAAACAGATTGCGCGCAACTGTATGTTTGTCGCGGCCCAGGGCGCAGATCACCCCGAGGGCATTCAAATAGGCGGTCATGGGGCGCTCTCGGTCAACGGTGTGATGCGGTAGTGCGGGCCTTGGGGCAGGCTCAGTTGAAAGTCCAGCGGTCGCTCGTAGCGCACCTGCCAGCGGGCATCGAGGGTTCGCTGCCCATCCTGGTGTCGGGCGGCCGGATAGTTGCCCGGCAGTTCGCCTTCGGGTGTGAGGGCAAACAACAGCGCAGCGAACAATTCCCGGGCCTCGGCATTGGGCGGCAGCAGTCCATCGGCCTGCCAATGGCCATCGATCAGGCGTTGGCGGGCCACCGGAATGCCCAGCGGGTCCATCATCGACCACCGGATACCGGCGTCTTCACGTTGGATGACCAACAGCCAATCCAGCCGTTGACCGGCCAGTTGTCGCTCGATGTGCAACTGCAATGGCAGCACCAGGGTTGGCGTGCGCTCGGGCAACGGCGCGTGGCTGGCGCAGGCACTGAGCAGCAACAGGCAGCCAAAAAGCAGGGCGCGCATCATTCGATGACCCCTTCGACGGGCTTGCGGGCCACCACATTGACCAGGGTTTCCTCCCGTTCGCCGAACGGCTTGGCGCGGCGCAAGCCAAAGCGTTCCAGCAAGCCGAAATCCTTGGAGCGGCTCCACCACAGGTACGGATAGGAGACGTTGCGGGCCTCGAACTCGAACCCCTGGCTGCGGATCATTTCCAAGTACTGGGCAGCACTTTTTTGCACGTGCATCGGATGACGGAACAGCCAGCGGATCACCCAGGTATCGATGTAGGCCTCGGTGGATTCGGCGAACATCAGGTAACCGCCGGGCTTGAGCACGCGATAGAACTCGGCGAGGGCTTTTTCCTGCTCCACCAGATGATGGAAGGTCTGGTGGCAGAACAACAGGTCGACACTGGCATCCGGCACCGCCAGCGTCGCGCAGTCGCTGCCGATCAATTCCACGGTCATGCCTTGGCGCGCGGCTTCCTCCTGGCTCAGGTCCAGGCTATGGGGGTCGGCGTCCACCCCGATCAGGCGTTGCGGCGCGAACACCTGGCGCAGGTACTGGAACGACTTGCCCTGGCCGCAACCGGCGTCCAGCAGCACCGGGTTGGCCGGCAGCGGGGCGCTGAACAGGCTGCGCAGGTCATTGATCGCCACCCGCAGCACATGGTGCTGCCAGGTGTGGCTGCGCAGGAACCAGAAGCCGAAGCGCGTCTCTTCGACGTAGTTGTCGCTCAGGTAGCTCATTGTACTTCACTCATGGTGCGGGGCTCGCACAGATTTCCGAGAGCATGCGCAGGCGCCGTTTCGGTTCGCTGACAAACGGGTTGCGCTGATCCCAGGCGTAACCGGCCAGGATCGAGCTGATCATGCGGCGGATGTCGTCCGAGCCTTCGGTGTAGAAAATCACGTCCTGGAAGGTGCCGGCGTACCAGCCCTCGACGTAGCAGCGGAAGGTATCGACGCCGCGCTTGAGTGGCTCGGCGAATTCGCTTTGCCAATCCACGCTTTCGCCTTGCAACTGACGATGCAGCACACCGGCGGCCATGCTCGCCGAGCGCATGGCAATGGTCACGCCGGAAGAGAACACCGGGTCGAGGAATTCGGCAGCGTTGCCCAGCAGGGCAAAGCCCGGGCCATGCAGGGTCTTGACGTTGGCCGAGTAGCCACCGATGGTCCGCGCCGGAGTGTCCCACACGGCATTCTTCAACACGTCGGCCAGGCTTGGGGTTTCGGCGATGAAACCGCGCAGGCACGCGTCGAGGTCGTCGGTACGTTCCGCGAAATGTTCCGCTGCCGCGACCACGCCCACGGAGCAGCGCCCGCCACTGAACGGAATGGTCCAGAACCACACGTCGCGTTTGCTCGGGTGGGTGGTGATCAGGATTTTTTCCCGGTCGAAGGTCGGCGCGTCGATGCGATCTTCAATATGGGTAAACACCGCTTGGCGTACCGGGAAATTCGACGGTGCCTCAAGGTCCAGCAGGCGCGGCAGGACCCGGCCGTAGCCGCTGGCGTCGAGCACGAAATCGGCCTCGACCCGGTACTCGCTGCCGTCTTCGCGCTGCACGCCCAGTTGTGGTTTGGCGAGGCTGAAATCGGCGCTGGTTATGGCTTGGCCATAACGAATCTCCACGCCTTGCAGCGCGGCCTGGTCGGCCAGCAATTTATCGAAGTCGGCGCGTTGCACCTGGAAAGTCGTGGGCTTGCCGTTGCTGAAGGTATCGCCGAAATCGAAGGCGCTGTAGCGCTCGCCCCAGGCGAACGCCGCACCGTTCTTGCGTTGGAACCCGGCGGCATTCACTGCGTCGAGCATGCCGGCTTCTTCGACGAAGTCCAGGCAATGGGACAACAGGCTCTCGCCGATGGAGAACCGGGGGAAGTGCTGGCGTTCAATGACCAGCACATCGTGGCCCTTGCGCTTGAGCAGCGCGGCCGCGATGGCGCCCGAGGGACCCGCGCCGATGATGACGACCTGGCGACATTCCATTTCAACTCTTGGCACTTGAGCTCCTGGCCGGGACGGCAAACGAGGGAATACGGTGGAAACCGGCCACGGCCGGCAGCAATGTGGCGATCAGGCCCATCAGCATCAGCGTGAAGTACAACGCCGGGCTGATGAGCTGTTGTTGCAAGAGCAGGTTGAGGAACACGATTTCACTCAAGCCGCGGATGTTCAGCAAGACACTTTCGCGCCAGCGACTGGCACCGGCAAAGGGTGTATCGGCCCATCCCAGCCCCAGCCAGTTGCCCAGCAGTTTGCTGGCGATCGGCAATAGCAGCAACGCCCCTATCTGTAGCCAATCGAGGTTGTTCATGGCGCTGTGGACGTTGATTTGCACTATGCCGAAGGTGAGGATCAGCGGGATCGCCAGGTAGGTCTGCAAACCTTGCATCCAGCTCGCATTGAGCGGCAACACCAACGGCACCTTGAGCGCGGCCATGCACAGCAGATAACCAATGCCGACAATCAGTGCGTTGAGCCGATAGTGTTCGGCCACCACCAGCAGGGCAAAAAAGATCCCGCTGTGCAACAGCGGTTGGCGCAGGCCAAACAGTCGCAACAGCAGCGGCATACAGGCACCGGCCAACGGCAGTAACAAACTGTTCAGGTGCAGGCTGCCCTGGGCCAGGCCGAACAGGCTCCAGCACATCAGGTCGATCAGAATCGCGGTTTGCACCAGGCGCCGGGTGGCGGCGGGTGGGTAGTCGATGTGGCGCAGGTACAGGTACAGCACCGGTATCGCGGTAATTGCAAACAGCAGCCCCACCGCCAGGGAACTGATCCAGGGCTGGGGCGGCAGCAACCAGAGCGCGGTGGCCAGACCGCAGGCGAACGGAATGCCGAAGCTCGGCAGGGCGATCTTCACGCTCTGGCGGTCCAGGCGCAGGTCAATCACGTCGCTGAGGATGTGTCCCAGCAATAGCGCGAACGCGAGGCTGTAGAGATTCTTCAGCCACACCGGCGACACCAGTTGCGCGCCGCTGAGGGACCAGCCGGGCTCGATCCAGAAGTACATCAGCAGGGGCAAGCCGAACGTCGCCAGCAGCAATTGGCTGACAATCGGAATCAGCCCGAAGCGACGGCCGATGCGCGTTGCGGCCGCGAATAGCCCCAGGGCCATGAGCCAGAACACCAGGATCATCATTGGGCTGGCTCCGCAACGGCAGCCGCGTGGGCCTGATGCCCGGCCCACGGCGCCAGCATAAAGCTGAACGCCAGCCCCAGGCTTACCGCCAGGCCGAAATTACTCACCGCCGGTGTGCTGGAAAGCGCCAGCAGGCCGAACGACAGCCAGGTGGTGACCGCCGCCAGGAAGGTGCCCAGCAGACTCACCGCCGCGCCACCGATTTGCTCACGCATCAGGATCGCGTAGTCGACGCCGATGGCCGTTACCAACAACAGGCCGAACAGGCTGAACAGCGTCAACGGTTGTCCCAGCCAGCCGAGGCTCGCCAGGCTGCACAGTGCGGCCAGCAACGGCAGGGCAACGATGCGCAAGGCGCCGCCGACGCCGAACGGCCAGATCAACACCAGCACGATCAGCACGCAGGAAGCCAATTTCAACTCGGCGGCGCTGATCTGCGTGGCGGCGAAGACCCGGTTCAGGTCTCCCAGGCGATCCACCAGTTGCACACCGGGCAAGTCCACGGCCTGCACCCGCAGCAACGCGGCATCGTTCAGGCCTTGCAGGCTGACGACTGCCGCTACGCCTTGCGCCGTCTGTCCGAGCCAGAGCGTGCGGTACGGCTCGGCCAGCGGGCCGGTCAGCGCGGCATCGATGTCGGTCACGGGCAGGGCCTGCAATTGCGCGAGCTCCGCTTGCAGCGTGGCGAGCGGTACGCCCAGATCCAGCAGCGGTTGCCAGAAGTCCGGTAGCCGGGCCAGGGCCTCACGGACTTTTTGCTGTTCAGCGGGCGGACTGACCAATTGGTTCAGCGACAGGTAACCCTGGAGTTTTTCCAGGCCGATCAATTGCTCCAGCCGTTCGTTGAGGGCGGTCTGGCGCTCCAGCAACTGTGGCTGATCATCGGCGCGAATCAGGAAAAACTGGCTGGTGGGTTGGAAACCGGTGATGCGGGCGATATCGCGGGCTTCGTCGGTCAGGTGCTGGGGCGTACCGATCCATTGGCGGATGTCGTTTTTCGTGGTCAGTTGCCACAGACCACCCGCGCAGAATGTCAGCAGCAGCGCCAGCAGGACCGGTGTGCGCACCCGCGCCAGCAGGGCTTGGCGGGCCTTGAGCAGGTACTCGCAGAGCCGCAGCGGCCATTGGGCCGGACGTAGCTCAACACCCTTGAGCAGCGCCGGCAGCAGGCAGACCGCGCTCAGGTAGGCGCCGACCAGGCCAGCGGCGGAAAATATCGCGATCTGGGTCAGGGCCGGGAACGGTGTCCAGGCCAGGGCCAGGTAACCGATGCAGGTGGTCGCCAGGCTCAGGCTCAGCCCCGGCAGGGTCAGGCGCAAGGCCGGCCAGCTGCGCCACGGCTTGAGGCTCCAGCTTTTGGACAGATAGTGCAGCGGGTAATCCACGGCCACGCCGATCAGGCTGGAGCCGAGCACCAGGGTCATGACGTGCATGCGCCCAAACAGCGCCACGCAAGCCACCGCCCCAAACAGCATGCCCACCAGTACCGGTACGAACGCCAGCCACACCCGAAAACGGCGGAAGGCCAGCAACAGCAGCAACAGAATGCCGAGTGTCGCACCACCGCCGACCCAGGTGATTTCCCGCGATGCCTGCTGCTGGCCGCTGGCGGCGTACAGCAGGCCGCTGGCCGCCAGTAGTTGGGCTTGGCCCTGGCCGACCTGATCACGGCTGTGCTGCAGCAACTCGGCCACTTTCAGCGGCAGGTCCATGTCGAAAGCGTTGCCATGGGTACGGGCCCGCAGCATCACCCAATGTTTGCCATCGGCTTCGGCGATCAGCGCACCGCTGCCCACGTCCAGTTGGATCGCGCCACGTTGAGGTTGGCTGTTCTGGATGCGTCCGGTCAGGCCCAGCCAGTCGTCCTGGCTCGGCACCAGGCTGAAGCCAGTGAACGGGTCGAACAGCGCCTGCCCCCGTTGTTGGATGAACGCCTGGGGCTGGTCGATCAATTGCTGCCGGTCGGGTGCCGAGAGCATCGCCAGCCGTCCGTTCAGCAATTGCGTGCGCAACGCCGGTAGGTCGGCCTGCAACGTCCATTGGACCTTGTCGAACAGACCGCTGGCTTGCCATTGCTCGCCCAGGGTTTGCGCCAGGGCGATGGCTTGTTGGCGATCCGCATGACCGACCAGCACCAGCACCTCGCGATTGAGCGGTTCCTGCATGCGCTGCTCGGCGACGAGCTCCAGGGCGTCGGGAGAAGTGCCCGGCACCAACTCCATGAGATTGGCCGACAGCGGCGCACCGTTGCGCCATTGCCAACCGGCGAGCGCCAGCACTGCCAGTAGCAGGATCAGGAACAGCCGTGGCAGCATCCGTTCACTCGGCAAAATCATGTTGCTCCGCTTCGCTCAAGGGTTGCGCGCGGGTAGCGTCCTGCATGCGCAGCACCGTGCTGTCGCCCTGGGTTTCCAGCAATTCGATGCGTTGCACCAGTTCACCGCCGTCGATGTTGATCTGGTTGAAGACCTGTTTGAGCAGCACCGAGCGTGGGGTCAGGGTGAGTTTCCACTGCTGCGGCTCACCCGACAGGCTCAGTTCGAAATCCCGTTGCAGGCCACTGCTGTCGCCCTGCAAAACCGCCAGGAACAGCCGGTTCTGCTCGGCACCGGCGCTCTTGTTCGGCAGCATCTGCCAGGCATTGCCATCCCGTCGGGCGATGCCTTGGGGGGTGATGCGGTAGTCCTGTTGCAATGGGGTTTGCAGCAGCCACAGCAGGCCGTGATTCTTCGCCAGCACGAAACGGCCCTTGCTGGTGAGGGGCTGGGGCAGGGCGCGCAGGTGTTTTTCCTGGATGAACTGCCCGTGGATCACATCAGGGCGGGCCAGTTGCTCGCTCAACTGTTGCAAATCGAACGCTTGGGCCAGGGGCGACAGGCAGCACAGCAGCAGCCAGGCGGACAGGCGTTTCATGGCAGCATCCTTTCGACGGCGTCGACAAACACCCGGGGCGAGGCCAGCAGCATTTCACGGCTGGCCATGTCCACGGCCACCTGCACGGAGCTGGCCCGGGTCAGGCGTTCGCCGGTCGCTGTGTCGCTGATCAGGTAGTTGATCTTCAGTCGGTTTTCCCATTCCACCAGGCTGGCGCGCACGGTCAGGGTCTGGCCGAACACGGCGCTGCGCACGTAGCGCAGTTGCAGGTCGATGACCGGCCACGCATGGCCGGACTCAAGCATGTCGTTGTAGTTGTGGCCGATCAGGTCGAGCAAGGCGCAGCGGGCCACTTCCAGGTATTTGACGTAATGGCCGTGCCAGACCACGTTCATCGAATCGACGTCGAAAAACGGCACCACGATCTGTGTGTCGACGTGCAGCATTCCCTTACTGCGCATGCAGCCTCCAGTGTTGTTCGGCGATGCGTTGCAGGCACAGGCGCAGTTCGCCTTCCAGGGCCCGGTCTTCGATGACTGGCGCGAAGTCTTCGGCCAGTTGCGCATGCATGGCGGCCAGGGCCGGCGGCAGTGGTCGCGCGTCTTCGGCCCGGCTGCGCAGCCACACGCCCTGGTTGGCGGCCAGCAGCGTCGCGGCGGCCACTTGCTCGGTCAGCTCCAGCACGCGGATGGCATCCCGGGCGGCGATGGTGCCCATGCTCACCTTGTCCTGGTTGTGGCACTCGGTGGAGCGCGAGAACACGCTGGCCGGCATGGTGTTTTTCAAGGCTTCGGCGGTCCAGGCGCTGGTGCCGATCTGCACGGCCTTGAAGCCATGGTTGAGCATCGCTCGCTCGGCGCTGGCGCCGGACAGGTTGCTCGGCAGGCCATGGTTGTAGCGCTCGTCCACCAGCAGCGCGAGTTGCCGATCCAGCAGGTCGGCGACGTTGGCCACCAGATTCTTCAGGCTGTCCATGGCGAAGGCGATATGCCCACCGTAGAAATGCCCGCCGTGCAGCACGCGTTCGGCTTCGGCATCGATGATCGGGTTGTCGTTGGCGCTGTTGAGTTCGATTTCGATGAACGAGCGCAGCCAGTTCAGGCTGTCGGCCAATACGCCGAGCACGTGAGGCGCGCAGCGCAAGGAGTAGCGATCCTGCAGGCGATGCAGCGGGGCGGTCGGCGCGTCGATTGCCAGGTCTTTGCGCAGCCACGCGGCGACTTGCATCTGGCCAGGGTGTGGCTTGGCGGCGAACAGGCGCTCATCGAAGTGTTCCGGGTTGCCTTGCAGTGCGACGACGTTCAGCGCGGTGATGCGGGTCGCCAGTTGCAGCAGGTAATCGGCGCGGGCGAAGGCCAGGCAGGCCAGGCCGGTCATCACAGCGGTGCCGTTCATCAGCGCCAGGGCTTCTTTGGGGCGCAGCACCAACGGCGTCCAGCCCAGCTCGCGGTGCACGTCGGCGGCCAGGCGGCGCTCGCCTCGGAACATCACTTCCCGTTCGCCGGACAGCGTGGCCGCCACGTAGGACAGCGGCGTCAGGTCACCGCTGGCGCCTACCGAGCCTTCTTCCGGGATCAGCGGCAGGATGTCGTGTTCAAGAAACGCCTGCAGGCGCTCCAGCAATTCCACCCGCACCCCGGACACGCCGTGGCACAGCGACTGCAAACGCGCCGCCAGCACTGCGCGCGTGGCCTGGGCGTCCAACAGTTTGCCCAGGCCGCAGCCGTGGAACGTGTACAAGTGGCGCGGCAGGGCCTCGACGTGGTGCAACGGCACGGCCACCACGCAGGAGTCGCCATAGCCGGTGGTCACGCCGTAGATCACGCCTTCCTTGTCCAGCAAAGAGTCGAGGAATTGCGCACCCTTGGCGATGCGCTGGCGGAACGCCGGGTCATCCTGCAATTGCGTCGGCGCCTGACGGTTGGCCAGGGCCAACACATCTTCGATGCGCAAAGGGCGTTCGCCGAAGGTTACCGGCTCAAGAGTGGGCATCGTCATCGGTCTTCCAGAAAGGGTAAAAGTTGAACCACTGTTGTGGGCCCTGGAGGCAGTAATGCGCCAGGCGCTCGGCGTAAAGGCCGGCCCAATGGGCGATAACCTGCTGGCGGTCGTTGCGTTTCCACACCACGGCATCGGTGAAAGGCTCGAGGGTGACTCGATAGCGCCCCTCGTGCTTGAGGCACATCAAAAGGTTGACCGGGCATTTCAACAGGCCGGCCAGCAGCCAGGGCCCTTGGGGGAACGCGGCCCGGTGGCCCATGAAATCCACGGTCACGCTACGGCCGCCGTGCAGCGGCACGCGGTCGCCGGCAATCGCCAGCCACTCGCCGCGCTCCAGGCGCTCGCTCAGCTGCAGCATGATCACCGGGTCCAGTTCGCTGACCTGGATCAGCCGCAGGTGCGTGGCGCCGGCTTCACCCAGCAAACGATTGAACTGCTCGGCATGCTTGGTGTGCACCAGCACGTTCATGGTCACTTTCTCGCCCAGCTCGGCCAGGGCCCGGCACATCTCCAGGTTGCCCAGGTGTGCGCCCACCAGCATCTGCCCACGGGTATCGCGTAAATGATTGCGCAGCAGTGCCGGGTCGACGATTTCGATCTGCTCGATGCTCAGCTTGCCGTTCCAGACGTCGAGCTTGTCGAGCAGGGAATCGGCAAAGGCCATGAACTGCCCGAACACCCGTCGATGGGTCGGACGCAGCTCGGGGCGGTCGCTCCAGTCGGCCAGGCGCTGCTGGTATTGCCAGGCGGCCTGCCGGGCGGCACGACCGAAAACGAAGAAATACAGGACGATGCCATACAGCAGCGGGCTCAGTAAGCGGCGGCCCAGCACCTTGGCGGCGAGCGCCGTGAACTTCATCAGCCAGAAGCTGCCGCGCTCCTGGCGGTCGGCCCAGTGTTGTTTGTCTGCCTGAAGGCTCATGCCCGCCACCGTCGCCAGAGAATCAAGGGAGAGCGCACCAGCATGCCGAAGAACAGCCGGGTGTGCATGCTGGAGATCAGCACGTTGTCGTGGAACAGACGAAAGTGCGAGACCCCGTCCTGGGGGTAATGAACCCGGGTGTGCAACCAGTGCATCGGCTGATTGCGCCAGGCCAGGCGCACGAGGATGTCCGAATCGAAATCCATGCGCTTGCCAATATTGGCCGAGTCGATCAGTGCCAGGGTCGGCGGCAGGGGATAGACCCGGAAGCCGCACATGGAATCGCGGATCTGTAGGGACAGGCTGTTGATCCAGACCATGACGTGGGTCAGGTAGCGCGCATAGAGACGGCCTTTCGGCACGCTGGCGTCGTAGTGCGGATAACCACAGATCACCGCGTCCGGGTGGGCACGGGATTGCTCGATGAAGGTGTTTACGTCGCCAAGGTCGTGCTGGCCATCGGCGTCCACCTGCAAGGCGTGGCTGAAGCCCAGGCGCGAAGCCTCCCGCAAACCGGTCATCACCGCGCCGCCCTTGCCCTGGTTGACCGCCAGCCTGACCAGATGAACTTGCTCGCCCTCGGCCAGCCGCTCCAGCACAGCCGCGCAGGCCGGGCTGCTGGCGTCATCCACCAGCACACAGGGCAGGCCGTTGGCGAGCAGTGTCTGGACCACCGCCGAGATGGCGGTTTCGTGGTTGTAGACCGGAATGACGGCGCAGGGGTTATGCATGCGGCATGTCTCGGTGGCTAAGGTGCATTTTGTGGAGAGGGAGCTTGCTTCCGCTCGAGTGCGAAACACTCGCTCTTGAAAAACCAAGGGCTGCTTCGCAGCCCAGCGGGAGCAAGCTCCCTCGCCACAGGAGGACGGTGTAAGCATTAATCATTAGCCATCCCCCAACACAATCCGCCCACTGGAGCAGGCCGCCGTAGCGTTGCGGTAGGCAAAGTACAATTTGCCGCGCTCGCGGTCGAAGCGCAGGTGCAACTGGATATGATCGCCGGGGCGGACCAGTTGCTGGAATTTCAGTACTTCCATGCCGATGAACCGAGGCGGCAAGTCCAGCAGTTGTCGGCCCAGGTCCATGGCCCAGTCGACCTGTACCACGCCGGGCAGTACCGGCGCGGTGGGAAAGTGGCCGCTGAAGTAGGCCAGGTCCGGCGGCACGACCAGTTGCAGGTTCCATTCGCCGTCGGTTTCGACGTGTTCCAGGACTTCCGGGGCTTTGGGGCGCGGCGCCATCAGCAAGGCTTCGACTTCGGCCTGGGGCAACTTGCCCTGGGCGTTGAGCGGCAACTGCCGCAGCCAGCGCCAACGTCGAGGCAAGGCCAAGGTTTCGCAGTGCTCGCTCAGGTGCCGGCGCAAGCCCTCGGTGATGGCGCGCCGGCCCTGGTTGCGCAGGGCGCGCAGGCCGGTTTCGCTGAGCACCAGCAGTGCGCCGAGGGAGGCGCGATTCTCCTGCACCACCCCCAGCCGCGCTTCGCTGACCCAGTCGTGGGCTATCAACGCCTGTTCCAGCATCGGCAAGGAAATGCGTTTTTCTTCGAGCTTGACGATACGGTCCAGCCGCCCGAGCAGCTCAAAGCGTCCGTCCTCGGCGATCCGCGCCGCGTCGGCGGTGTGTTCGACATGACCGGTGGGCAAATAGGGCGAAGCGATGAGCAAGGCGCCGTCGCTATCCTGGCTCAGCTCGACGCCGGCAAAGGGCTGCCACAGTCCACCCCCCTGGCGCCAGGCGATACCGCCGGTTTCCGAGCTGCCGAAAATTTCCGTCGGCCATTGCCCCAGGCGTTGCTGCAGGCTTTGGGCGGCCTCGGCCGGCAAGGCACCACCTGAGGAAAACACCCGGCGCACGCCGCTCAAGGCCGGCCAGTCGAGGTTATCGCCCATGCGTTTGAGCAACGCCGGGCTGGCGACCCAGGCGAAGGCCGGGTGCTCGCGGCTGGCGCGTTGCAGGTCTTCCGGGAAGGCCAGCTGCCGCCGCACGAACGCCCGCCCGGCGCACAAGGGCCAGAGCACCCGGAACAGCAGGCCGTAGATGTGCTGGGTGGCGACGCTGCCGATCATGCAGGCCGGGCCCAGGTCTGCGCCCCACAATTGCTCCAGGGCGTGGACTTCATTACTCAACTGTCGCAGGGTTTTTTCGATGCGCTTGGGCTCGCCGCTGGAGCCGGAAGTGCACAGGCTCAGCCGGCACTGGTCGAGGTCCAGTTCGGCAGGGCTCAGTGGGGCCTGCCGCAAGTCGCCAAGGTGAGTGTCATCAGGCTGGTCGGTCAGCCACAGTTCGACGTCCGCCGCCCAGCGCTGGCGGGTCTGCGCTTGCAGATCAGCCGGCAGCAACACGCTGGCCCCAGCGCGCCAGGCGCCCAGCAGCGCCACTGCCAACTCGGCCGCATCTTCCAGATGCACGGCCACGCGTCGCACGCCTCGGGCCTGCAGCCCGGCGGCCAGGCGCAACGCTTCGTCCTGCAACTGCGAGTGATCCAGCGCCGGATCGACGGTAACCGCACGCTCCGGTTGTGCCCCGAGCAACATCTGCTCAAGTGTTATCCAATTCATGGGCGGCCTCTTACCCGTTGTCGTATGAGCCATTCAATGGCAAACAGCAGCCCCATCAATCCGTAGGAAATCAGGCCGGTGTACAACATCCACCAACTCAGCGGCGCCCAGAGGGTCAGGACGGCGGCGAGTAAACCGTTACACAGGAAAAACACACTCCAGGCCACCGTGACCTGGCGGGTATACACCACCGCTTTGGCCGGCAGCTGCGGTTCGCGCAGACGGGCCAGGCGTTCGACCATCGGCGGGCCATACTTCAGGCTCAGGGCGAACAACCCGAGCATGAAGGCGCTGATCAGCACCGGATACCAACGCAGCAGGAGAGGGCTGTCGAACAGCGCGAGCAATACACAAAACACAATCGCCGTGGCCGCCATCCAGCGGCTGCCGGCCCCACCCTTGCCGAGCAATGCCCGGGCCAGCCACAGGCTACCCAGCAGCAGCCCGAACTGCCACGGGGCAAAATGCTCCATGCCGAAATACACCGCAAAGGGGTACAGCAGGCCTGCCAGCAGCAGGCCGAGGCCAATCAGCCGGCTCATGCGGCCGGTTGGACCAGTCGATAGACCGCCTCGACCACGTCATTGACGGTGCGCACCGACTTGAATTCTTCGGCAGCGATTTTCTTGCCAGTCTGGCGCTTGATGTGATCGATCAGGTCGACCGCGTCGATGCTGTCGATTTCCAGATCCTGGTACAGGTTCGATTCCAGTGTTACGCGCTCAGGCTCCAGTTCGAAAAGCTCGACCAGAGCATCGCGCAGGGTGTTGAAAATGTCGTCACGAGTTTGCATGGTCTGGTCTCAGGCTACGCTTTTTGCAGTGACGAAGGCCGCAAGGCTTGCCACATTGCTGAAGTGGTTACGGGTGTCCTTGGCGTCGGCATCGATCTTGATGCCGTACTCCTTCTGGATCGCCAGGCCAAGTTCCAGGGCATCCACCGAGTCCAGGCCCAGGCCTTCGCCGAACAGGGTCTGGTGGTCGCCGATGTCGTCGATGCTGATGTCCTCAAGGCCCAGGGCGTCGATGATCAGCTTTTTGATGTCACGGTGCAGATCGCTCATCTTCGGCGAGCTCCTTGATGAAATAGTGGTGCAGAAAATCGTTGAGCCTGCGCGAGGCCTGTGGCGGTGGGCCGAGCGCGGCGAAGGCCTGTGGATCTATATCGGCCCCCACGCGAAAACTGAAGTGCACGCGGCGTTGGGGGATGCGATACCAGGGTTCGGCCTTGGTCAGGGTAGTGGGGCGGACCTTGATGGTGACGGGGGTGAGGATTTTCGCACCGCGCAGGGCGATGGCCGCTGCGCCCCGATGAAAGGCCGGCGCATGGCCTGGTTGGGTGCGCGTCCCTTCGGGGAACACGATCAGGCTCTGACCGTCTTGCAGGGCATCGCTGGCGGCGTCGAGCATGTCCATGCTGCCGTCGTTACTAATGTATTGGGTCGAGCGCAGCGGCCCTCGGGTAAAGGGGTTATCCCACAGGCTTTGCTTGACCACGCAGTTGGCGTCGGGCACTAGCCCGATCAGGAACACCACGTCGATCAGCGACGGGTGGTTGGCGATGATCATCTGCCCGGGCCGACCGAGTTTTTCGGCGCCATCGATTTGATAAGTGAGCACGCCGGTGCGGGCCATGAACCGGATAAAGAACCAGAACAACCGTCCGACCGTGCGACGGGCCCGTTGTCGGTGGGCATGGGCATCGCCGGGCAGCCAGGCCAGTAACGGAAACACCAGCAACCGCAGACACAGCCCGCCCAGCCCGAACAGGGCGAAGCTTGCGGCGGTCGCGAGCAGGCGCCAGTAATAGGCGTCGCGATATTTACCGGTCACCGGCTGTGTTGCCAGGTCCATACACGATTCTTCCAGGCATGTTGGCAGGTGCTCTTGTTGTCCAGCAGCGTACGTAACAAATCCAGGGCATGGGGCCAGTCGCTGCCCGGCATTTGACCGGCCTGGGCAGCCAGGTCCAATCGCCAGTCGTCGCCAGGGGTCAGCAGCAGGCCCACCGCATAGGGAAACGGTACGTCGTTGACCCAGGGGGCATACACCTGGGGTGGCTGTTCTTCGGTGATCACCAGCAGCACGGCCGGTGCGCCTTCGTTCAACAGCGCGGCGGCTTCCAGCACGCCATGTTCCAGCCCGTCACCCGTGGCGGCCAGGGCGGTCATCTCGCTGGTTTCGCCGCGCATGATCGACCACAGGCCGATCACCGCGTTGTGCACCGACAGGCTGAACTGGGTGGGCGACAAAGGTTGGTCGGCCGCCAGGTCCTTGAGAATCTCGAAAGTGCGCGGGGTTTCGCCGTGGCGGGAAATAAAGACCAACGGTAGGTTGGGACGCCCCTCGGCCAGCGGCCAGCCGACACTGAAGGCCATCCGCGCCAGACGGCTGAGGCGCCGACGCTGCATGGCTGGCAGAAACGATACGTCAGGGGCGGCATCGCTGGCGGCTAGCACGACCGGCTGTCGGCTCCACGCCTGCCAATCGTCCACGCTTTCGAGCCCCGGGGCCCACGCGCGCCATTGGGCGATATTGAAATTGATCACAAAATTCATCCCACCCCTGCGGGCTTTTATTGTCACGGTTCAGTGGTTTGATCCGCGTCCATCCCTGCATGGCCTTGAGACCCAAGTGGCGCGCATTATCCCGGTGCGGCTGGCTTGTAGCAAATATTGGTTACATTTTGCTCAAACGAAATATGCTCGTTGGTCCGCTCAACATCGGCCCGGGATCATTATCGCGATCGTGACGAGCCTGTCTGTCGGTTGTTTCCGTCATTTTTCAGGCAAATTGACGCCTCATCGAATGAAAAAGCCACAGGCGCTGTGGTCCATCTGCACGGAAGGTAGCGAAGCAGTGTCGTGGCCTACTACACTCGGGAATCTTTGATACACGGAGGTTTTGACATGCGGCGTGTGGTGTTCAATCAGAAGGGGGGGTGGGCAAGTCCAGCATCGCCTGTAATCTGGCGGCGGTCAGCGCCAGCGAGGGTTATCGCACGCTGTTGGTGGACCTGGATGCCCAGGCCAACTCCACTCAATACCTGACGGGCCTGACCGGCGATGACATTCCCATGGGCATTGCCGAATTCTTCAAGCAAACCCTGTCGTCCGGGCCGTTCTCGAAAAAGAACAAGGTGGATATCTACGAAACGCCGTTCGACAACCTGCATGTCATCACCGCCACCGCAGAGCTGACGGATTTGCAGCCCAAGCTTGAGGCAAAACACAAGATCAACAAGCTGCGCAAGCTGCTCGAAGAGTTGGAGGAGGATTACGACCGGATTTACCTGGACACCCCGCCGTCTCTGAACTTCTATGCGGTTTCAGCGTTGATTGCCGCCGACCGGGTGCTGATCCCCTTCGATTGCGACAGCTTCTCCCGTCAGGCGCTGTATGGTTTGCTGGCGGAAATCGAAGAGCTCAAGGACGACCATAACGAAGGCCTGGAAGTCGAAGGCATCGTGGTCAACCAGTTCCAGGCCCGCGCCAGCCTGCCACAACAGATTCTTGATGAACTGATTGCCGAAGGCCTGCCGGTATTGCCGGTGTACCTGAGCAGTTCGGTGCGGATGCGTGAATCCCACCAGGCAAGCCTGCCGCTGATCCACTTGGACCCGCGGCACAAGCTGACCCAGCAGTTCGTGGAGTTGCATGGATTGCTGGAAAGCTGAGGACGGCCCTTTGCGATCAGCTGATTTTGCTGAGGTAAGGTGGCAAGTCTTGCTCCGGCACGACCGACAGCACCTTGAGGCGTTGCAGCATGCGTTGCCGGGCGCGGTGCAAATGCTCCTTGAGGTTCAGCGCGGCGGCGTCGAAGGCCCCGTGTAATAGCAGTTCCAGAATCAGGCGGTGCTCGGCCAGCATGGCGGGGTCCGCGCCGATTCCCAGCAGTCGGGAAAAAATCCGGCTGATGATCATCGGGCTCTGGGCCTGGCGAATCAGTGCTGCCATTTTGCGATTCTGCAGGCCGCTGAGGCAGTGCTGGTGCAGGTCTTCCTCGATACGCTGGATCGTCTCTTCCGGGCAATGCTCAGCCTGTTGCGCCTGGGTCACCCGTTCCAGCATGGCTTGCAGTTGCTCACGGCTCAGCCCAGGCGCGCTTTGACGTAGCGCCTCGGGCTCCAGGCAGGCGCGCAATTCATAATCTTCGGTGACTTCACGGGCGGTGAGCGGGCCGGCCAGCCATTGTGAATAGGGCTCTTTTTCCAGCAGGCCCCGATCCCTCAGGCGCATCAAGGCTTCTCGCACCACGGCCCGGCTCACGCCGTAATGCTCGGCGGCGGCTTGTTCATCGAGGCGGTAGTGGCCGAAGGTAATGCAGGTCAGCAGCGCGCTGCCGATTTCCTCGTGGATCCGCTCCCCCAGTGGCCGCGTGTCCACCAGTTCTTCGCCGCTCGCCAGGCCCAGGTGGGCATGGCTCAAGGGCAGGCGTAGCGGCTCGATATCCAGGCCCAGGGGGTTGATCAAGTACCCACGCCCGTCAAAACGACGGATCAACCGCTCTTCGTGCAACAGATCCAGCGCCTTGCGCACCGGCACACGGCTGGTGCCGAACAGCTCGGCCAGCGGCGCTTCCAGTAAGACCAAACCTTGCAGCGCGGTGCCCTCGGTGATTGCGTCACGCAATACCTGATGAATCATCGCGTAGCGCGACGCGGTGCGTGGGTCTTGGGCTGGCGCTGCTTTCATCGATTCCTCTGGGCGTGTCGGTGATGGCGGGATTCTCTCACAGTGTCCTGTGTCACTGAGGGTCACATTGGCGCGCCCTTTCGTGGGGCCCGCTCCATCAAAGCGTTACTTTTCTGCACCTAAATGTATCTTTTATAAAAATATACATTAGCTAAGCATCCCATCCAGGTTTTGACCAGCACCAGGCTCATCCACCGCATGGACGCCGCTCTAAGCCGGTGATTCCAGGCCGTTGGCAGATAGAAGGAGGCGACGAGTATTCAGCGACGCCAGAATAGCTGGCATGGAATCTGCTCCGTATAAATGTATATTTTAATAATTGATACGTTTTCGGATGCCCTTGCCCATGAATTCATTTTCCTCGCCCGATGCCATCGCGCTTGCCGAAGCCTTCGCCTCGGGGCGTACCGACCCGGTCCAAGTGCTGGAGCAAGCGCTGGAGCAAGCCGCGCGTGCCGAACATGTGTTCGTGTCGCTGACCGAAGCCCGGGCCCGGCGCGAAGCGCAGGCCTCGGCGGCGCGCTGGCGTGCCGGGCAACCGCTGAGTGGCTTCGATGGCGTGCCGCTGGCTTGGAAGGACCTGTTCGACGTGGCCGGCAGTGTCACCACCGCGGCAGCGGCGGTGCGTCGGGATGCACCGCCCGCGCTGTTGGACGCCGCCAGTGTCAGTCTGCTTAGCCGAGCGGGCATGGTCTGCCTGGGCAAGACCAACCTCAGCGAGTTCGCCTATTCAGGGCTCGGCCTCAACCCGCACTTTGGCACGCCGGTCAACCCGTACAGCGATGCGCAGCCACGCATCCCCGGCGGCTCCTCCAGCGGTTCGGCGGTGGCGGTCGCGGCGGGCATCGTGCCGATCGCCATGGGCACCGATACCGCCGGTTCGATCCGCGTCCCGGCGGCTTTCAACGCTCTGGTGGGGTTTCGCGCCAGCTCCCGTCGTTACAGTCGCGACGGGGTGTTTCCCCTGGCCCACAGCATCGACAGCGTCGGCCCGTTGACTCGTAGCGTGCGTGACGCCTGGATGATCGACGAACTGCTTCAGGGGCGCGATCCACGACAAACGCCACCGGTGCGCAGCCTGGCCGGGCAGCGTTTCTGGGTCGAGCAAGCGGTGCTGGAGGATGCCCGTGTCGAGGCTGCGGTGCAGGCCAATGTGCAGGCCGGTATCCAGGCGTTGCGCACGGCCGGGGCGCTGGTGGAAATTCGGCCATTGCCCGCTTTCCAGGCCAGCCTCGCGCTGATCCGCGACCACGGCTGGCTGGGGGCGGCCGAAGCATTCGCCTTGCATGAGGCTCTGCTCGACAGCGCCGATGCCGAACGCCTCGACCCGCGGGTACGCCGACGGCTCGAAGCGGCGCGGCCCATGACCGCCAGCCAGGTGCTCAAACTCTACGACGCCCGATCGACCTTGCAGCGCCAACTCGTCGAGGAGCTCGACGGCGCGGTGCTGATCACGCCGACCGTGGCCCACGTCGCCCCGCCGTTGGCGCCTTTGGAAACCGACGACGAACTGTTTATCCGCACCAATCTCGCCACCCTGAGGCTGACGATGCCCGGCAGCTTGCTCGACATGCCCGGCGTCAACCTGCCCAGCGGCCGTGACCGCCAGGGGCTGCCCACTGGCCTGCTGCTTAGCGTGCCCCAAGGCGAGGATGCCCGGCTCTTGCGGGTCGCGCGCTCGGTCGAGGCGACGCTGACCAATTCCTGATTGATGTTTAAACAACCACCACAACCGGAGGCCGATCATGGCTAAAGATATTCTTTGTGCATTTGGGGTCGATGTAGACGCCGTGGCGGGCTGGCTCGGCTCCTATGGCGGTGAAGATTCGCCCGACGATATTTCCCGGGGCCTGTTTGCCGGTGAAATCGGCGCGCCGCGGCTGCTCAAACTGTTCGAGCGCTACGGCCTGCGCACTACCTGGTTTATTCCCGGGCATTCCCTGGAGACCTTTCCCGAGCAGATGAAAGCCGTGGCCGACGCGGGCCACGAGATCGGTGTGCACGGCTATAGCCACGAAAACCCCATCGCAATGACCCCGCAACAGGAAGAAGCGGTGCTCGACAAGTCCATCGAGTTGATTACCCAGGTGACCGGCAAGCGGCCTACCGGCTACGTCGCACCCTGGTGGGAATTCAGCAAAGTGACCAACGAGCTGCTGCTCAAGAAAGGCATCAAGTACGACCACAGCCTGATGCACAACGACTTCCATCCCTACTACGTTCGCGTTGGCGACAGCTGGACCAAGATCGACTACAGCCAACACCCGGACACCTGGATGAAGCCGCTGGTGCGTGGCCAGGAAACCGACTTGGTGGAGGTCCCGGCGAACTGGTACCTCGACGATTTGCCACCGATGATGTTCATCAAGAAGTCGCCCAACAGCCACGGTTTCGTCAATCCACGGCACCTCGAGGAGATGTGGCGCGATCAGTTCGACTGGGTCTATCGCGAACACGAGCATGCCGTGTTCACCATGACCATCCACCCCGACGTCTCCGGGCGTCCCCAGGTGCTGCTGATGCTGGAGCGCCTGATCGAACACATTCAGGGCCATGCCGGCGTGCGCTTCGTCACGTTCGATGAAATTGCCGATGACTTCATTCGTCGCAACCCCCGCAGCCGCTGAGCCGGCATTTAATCGAGGCGTGTTCTCATGTCCATCTACAACAAACTCGACCTGACTGGTTGGAAACCCGAGCAATTGACTCCGGCTCAGGTGCGCTTCGCCACCTGGATCGCTTTTTTTGCCTGGGTGTTTGCGGTCTACGACTTCATTCTGTTCGGCACGTTGTTGCCGGAAATCGGCCGGCACTTCAATTGGAGCGAAGTCGAGCAGGCCGAAATCGCCACCTGGGTGGCGGTCGGCACGGCGGTGGTGGCGTTGGCCATTGGTCCCCTGGTGGACCGCCTGGGCCGGCGCATGGGGATCATCTTCACTGTCAGCGGCGCAGCGATCTGTTCGGCACTGACGGCCATCGGCGGTGCCTGGGGCAAGTCGCCGTTGATCCTGATCCGTTCTCTGGGCGGGTTGGGTTATGCGGAGGAGACCGTCAATGCCACCTATCTGAGCGAGCTTTACGCCGCCTCCGATGACCCGAGACTGGCCAAACGACGTGGTTTCATCTACAGCCTGGTGCAGGGTGGCTGGCCGGTGGGCGCGCTGACCGCCGCCGGGTTGACCGCCGTGCTGCTGCCGACCATCGGCTGGCAGGGCTGTTTTATCTTTGCGGCGATCCCGGCCATCGTCATTGCGATCATGGCGCGCAAGCTCAAGGAAAGCCCGCAGTTCCAGATCCACCAGCGCATCGGCCAGTTGCGCAAGAGCGGCGCGGTTGCCGATGCCCAAGCGGTGGCGTCCACCTACGGCGTCGATTACGAGGAACACAGCAAGGCCGGCCTCGCGGCGGCCTTTCGCGGCACATCGCGACGCGCGACGCTGGTGATCGGCGCGGCGATCCTGCTCAACTGGGCGGCGATCCAGGTGTTCAGCGTGCTCGGCACCACGGTGATCGTCAGCGTGCACCATATCTCCTTCGAAAACTCGTTGATCATCCTGGTGCTCTCCAACCTGGTGGGCTACTGCGGTTACCTGAGCCATGGCTGGATGGGCGACAAGATTGGCCGGCGCAATGTCATCGCGTTGGGCTGGATGCTGGGTGGGCTGTCGTTTGCCGGCATGCTCTACGGTCCGAGCAACCTGCCGATGGTGGTCGGCCTTTACAGTCTGGGCCTGTTCTTCCTGATCGGGCCCTATTCGGCGGCGCTGTTTTTCATCGGTGAGAGTTTCCCCACCAGCATCCGCGCCACGGGCGGCGCGATTATCCATGCCATGGGGCCGATCGGCGCGGTGCTGGCCGGGTTCGGTGCCACCCAGGTGTTGTCGGCGGGGGGCAACTGGCAGACCTCGGCGCTGTACTTCGGCGCGCTGCCTTGTTTCCTCTCCGGTGCGCTGATGTTCGCGGCGCGCCACGTCCGTCCGGAAACCGTGAAGTAAGGAGGCCCCTCATGACCCGTAGAGTTGCATTGATTACCGGTGCCGCCAGCGGCATCGGCCAGGCCCTTGCCGTGGCGTATGCCCGCCACGGTGTGGCCGTGGCCGCAGGCTACTTGCCGGCGGCCCCCCACGACCCGCAAGACACCCGCCAACAGATCGAGGCGTTGGGTGGCGAATGCCTGATGCTGCCACTGGACGTGACCGACACTCGCTCGGTGGATAACCTGGCCGAGCAGGCGTTCAGCACCTTCGGGCGTCTCGATTACGCGGTGGCCAACGCTGGCCTGCTGCGCCGCGCGCCCCTGTTGGAAATGAACGACGAGGCCTGGAACGCCATGCTCGATGTCGATCTGACCGGGGTGATGCGCACCTTCCGCGCCAGCGTTCGCTACATGACCGAAGGCGGTGCGTTGGTGGCGATTTCTTCGATCGCCGGCGGTGTGTATGGCTGGCAGGACCACTCTCATTACGCCGCGGCCAAGGCCGGTGTGCCGGGCCTATGCCGTTCTCTGGCGGTCGAGTTGGCCGGGCAGGGCATTCGCTGCAATGCGGTGATCCCGGGCCTGATCGAGACGCCGCAGTCATTGGACAGTAAAAACTCCCTCGGGCCCGAAGGCCTGGCCAAGGCGGCCCGGGCGATTCCGCTAGGGCGAGTCGGCCGCGCCGATGAGGTGGCGTCGCTGGTGCGGTTCTTGACCAGCGACGAGTCCAGCTACCTGACGGGCCAGAGCATCATCATTGATGGCGGCCTGACCGTGCGTTGGCCGGATTGAAGTCGGGCGTCACAGTTGTGTTTTCAATGGATGGCCGTCCATGTTTGCCTTGGATCTGGAGGATTTTCCCATGCAACAACTGTTCAACCGCCGCGCCGTGATCACCGGCGCCGGCAGCGGCATCGGTGCTGCCATCGCGCGGGCTTATGCCGCGCAAGGCGCGCGCCTGGTGCTGGCCGATCGCGATGCAGAACGCTTGTCCACCACCGCAAAGGACTGTCGCGCGCTGGCGGTCGAGGTGTACGAGTGCGTGGCCGATGTCGGCACGCTCGAAGGGGCCCAGGCTGGGGTCGATGCGTGCGTCGAGCACTTTGGCGGTATCGATATTCTGGTCAACAACGCCGGTATGCTGACCCAGGCGCGCTGCACCGAGCTGAGCATCGACATGTGGAACGACATGCTCCGGGTCGACTTGACCAGCGTGTTCATCGCCAGTCAGCGAGCCTTGCCCCACATGCTGGCGCAGCGCTGGGGACGGATCATCAACGTCGCCTCGCAATTGGGCATCAAAGGCGGGGCCGAACTCAGTCACTACGCGGCGGCCAAGGCTGGGGTGATCGGTTTTACCAAGTCACTGGCCTTGGAAGTGGCCGCCGACAATGTGTTGGTCAACGCCATCGCCCCCGGGCCGATCGAAACACCGCTGGTGGCCGGCATCAGCGAAAGCTGGAAACAGGCCAAGTCCGCCGAGCTGCCGTTGCGACGCTTCGGCCTGGCCACGGAAGTGGCGCCCACCGCCGTACTGCTGGCCAGTGACCCGGGAGGCAACCTGTTCGTGGGGCAAACCCTGGGACCGAACGCTGGCGACGTCATGCCATGAAGGAGTGCTGAAGCATGTGTGGCTTGTGTGGTTTGCTGGGCGAGGACGTGCATTGGAGTGATCCGCTGGGTGATGAACTGCCCCGGCGTCGTGAGCGGTTGCGCCGGATTTCGGCGATTAACCGCGTGTTGGCGCCGTTACGGCTCAAGGTCGAGGATTTTCAGGGCACGGCGTATCTGCTGCTGGGCGCCACCGGGCGGCAGGAACTGGCCAGCGGGCTCGACCAGTTGTGGAGCCTGGTCGAGTCGATGACGGGCCGTGCGGCGGACCCTCTCGATCCAGCCCTGCTCCAGTCTTTGGAACAAGCCTCATGAGCATTGCCCTGAACGTCATCACCGGTTTTCTCGGCAGCGGCAAGACCACCTTGCTCAACCGTCTGCTGCAAGACGAAAGCCTCGGTGACACCGCGTTGTTGATCAATGAATTCGGCGATATCGGCATCGATCACTTGTTGGTCCAGGAAGTGGCGCCGGACACCGTGTTGTTGCCCAGTGGATGCGTCTGCTGTTCCATCCGCGGCGAGTTGAAAGACGCGTTGCTCGATCTGCTGGTGCGGCGTGACCGAGGCGAAATCCCGGCTTTTCGACGGGTGATCCTGGAGACGACCGGGCTGGCCGATCCGGCGCCGATCCTGGCGACACTCAACAACGACGTGCAATTGCGCGGACGCTTCCATATTGGCTTGGTGGTGACGCTGGTAGATGCCTGTCACGCCGAACTGCAGGCGCGCATTCACCCGGAGTGGCTGGCCCAGGTTGCCGCCGCGGACCGCCTGCTGTTGAGCAAGACCGACCAGGCCGCTGCGCCGGCTGTCAGCGAGTTGCGCCGACGGCTGCAAGCGCTGAACCCGGGGGCACCGCTGCTCGACACCCACGAAGTGCTCAGTGGCGATCAATTATTGTTGGGCGAAGGTCTGCACGGCGCGGCGCCTGAAGTCGAGGTGGCCCGTTGGCAATTGCATCGTCCGCTGGGCCAGGTCACTCAGCATGGTCAGGCCCAGGTTTGCTGCCTGACCTTCGATCAGCCGCTGGACTGGATCGGCTTCGGGGTCTGGTTGTCGATGCTGCTAAGATGCCACGGCGAACGCATTCTTCGCGTCAAGGGATTGCTCAACGTGAACAGCCTCCAGGCCCCAGTCGTCATCCATGGCGTGCAGCATTGCCTGCACGCGCCGGTACACCTGCCCCGCTGGCCCAGTGCCGAGCGCCAATCGCGCTTGGTATTTATCGTCAGGGGCCTGGACCCGGAGCGGTTGCGGCATTCGTTCGATGTCTTTGCTCGTTGCTTCGCACCGGCGGCTGAGGTGAGTGCCTGATGACCAGCGGCACGCCCATCACGTTGCGGGTACTTGGCACCTCCGTCACGCTCCTAGAATCCCTGCGGGTCCGAGCCGAACAGGACCTTGGCATTCGCCTGGTCTATCAGGTCCACAGTGTCGAGCAGGCCCAGCGCATTGCGGTGATGCAACCGGACAGCTACGACCTGTACGACCAGTGGTTTCACAACGTTGATTTCGTCTGGCCGGCCAGAGCGATCCAGCCCATCGACACCCGGCGCATCGCTTTGTGGCATGAGATCAACGACCTGCCCAAGCGCGGCCGGTTGTCCGCCGCGGATCGCCCGGTCAGCGGCAGCGTGCCCAATGAGCGCCTGTACGTGCAACATGACGGCAGCCTGGGCAGCACCGTCAGCGACTACATCAGCATGTTGCCGTTGACCCACAACGCCGACAGTTTTGCCTACCGCCCGGAACGCTTGCCGATGGGATTTTCCCGTGACAACGAGAGTTGGGGCTGGCTGCTCGATCCGGCCTGGAGCGGTCGCACGGCGCTGCAAAGCGACGCGGCGATTGGCGCCATCGATGCGGCGCTGGCGATACAGGGCAAGGGCTTGGCGTCGTTCAAGGACATCGGCAATCTCAGCATCGAAGAGATCGACAGCCTGGCCGACGTCTTGGTGCGCAAACAGCGCGAAGGCCATTTCGCGGCGTTCTGGTCAGATGACGAACAGGCGGCGCAACTGATGCTCAGCCCGACCATCGACATCGAGAGCCTCTGGTCCCCGACGCTCATGCGCCTGCATCGGGCCGGGATCAAGTACCGCCTTGCCGTGCCCCGTGAGGGTTATCGCGCTTGGTTCGGTGGGCTTTCCGTGTCACGCCATGCCCGGGGAGCGGTGCTGGATGCCGCCTATGCGTTTCTTAATTGGTGGCTCTCGGGATGGCCTGGCGCGGTCATGGCGCGCCAGGGTTATTACATCAGCAACCCGCCCCGCAGCCGCGATCATTTGAGCGATGCCGAATGGGACTATTGGTACGCCGGCAAACCGGCCCGTGAAGTGTTGCCGGGCAGCGATGGCGAACCGCTGATCGACATCGGCGAAATTCGCGACGGCGGTTCGTATGAGCAACGCATGGGCCATATCGCCGTGTGGAACTCGGTGATGGACGAGCACAATTACCTGGTGCGCCGTTGGGGGGATTTTCTGCGGGCGGCCAACAAAGGTCGCTGAACATCAAATGCCCTGGCTGCGCAACCAGCTCATGAGTTGCGGTAACGGCAATGCACCGCTCTGGCGCGCCACTTCCCGGCCGTCCTTGAACAGAATCAGGCTGGGAATCGAGCGGATCCCCAACTGCGCCGACAGCTGCTGGTTGGCCTCGCTGTCGAGCTTGGCCAACCGGCATTTGCCCGTCAGTTGCGCGGCGGCCTGTTCGAACACCGGTGCGAAGGACTTGCACGGCCCACACCAATCGGCCCACACATCCACCAGCAATGGCAGGTCACCCTTGATCTGGCTGGCGTAGTCGCCTTGCTTGAGTTCGAACGGTTTGCTCAATAACACCTGGGCTTTGCAGCGCCCGCACTTGGGCTGGTCGCCCAGGCGTTCGGCGGGGATGCGGTTGAGCCCGTTGCAATGGGGGCAGGGGATCAGCATCGGGTCGGTCTCCAGGAAAGTCGTTGGCATCATTGAACACTATATACAGATCACCGAAAACTCATGTGGGAGCGGGCTTGCTCGCGAAGGCGATGCATCAGACACATAGATGTCGACTGATACACCGCCTTCGCGAGCAAGCCCGCTCCCACATTTTGAACGATGTCGCTGTTATTTAGCGTTGGTCAGCGTGTTGTAGCTGGTCATCAGGTTGCGATAGTCCGGGATGTGGTTGGAGAACAAGGTCGCCAGCCCTTCCACATCGTTGCGCCAGTCGCGGTGCAGCTCACAGGCCAGGCCGAACCAGGTCATCAATTGCGCGCCCGAGGAAGACATACGGTCCCAGGCCGATTGACGGGTCAGTTCGTTGAACGTGCCGGAAGCATCGGTGACCACGAACACGTCGAAACCTTCGGCCAGGGCCGACAGGGCCGGGAAGGCCACGCAGACTTCGGTGACCACACCGGCGATGATCAGTTGTTTCTTGCCGGTGGCCTTGATCGCCTTGACGAAGTCTTCGTTGTCCCAGGCGTTGATCTGGCCAGGACGAGCGATGTACGGCGCGTCCGGGAACAGGGTCTTGAGTTCCGGCATCAGCGGGCCGTTGGGACCGGTTTCGAAGCTGGTGGTGAGGATAGTCGGCAGCTGGAAGTACTTCGCCAGGTCGGCCAGGGCCAGCACGTTGTTCTTGAAGCGGTCCGGGTCGATGTCGCGGACCAGGGAGAGCAGGCCGGCCTGGTGGTCAACCAGCAGAACGGCGGCGTTATCTTTGTCGAGACGGTTGTAGGAAGTGGTCATGGCGTAGTCCTCGTTAAGTTTGGTTGCCGAAGGTCGGCGTGGTTAAGGTTTTCAATGTCGGTGTAGCGATTGATCGTTGACTCATCCGGTCGAAGCGCCCGGCTTCAATCCGTGTTGCGTTTCGATGGGTGTAGATTAAAACTGGCACCTTTGATGCGCTAGACTGCGAAAATTAGCCTTAGCGTTCTATTTGGAGAACGATCATCGAAGACCTCAACACGCTTTACTATTTCACCCAGGTGGTCGAGCACCGTGGGTTCGCCGCTGCGGGCCGCGCGCTGGACATGCCCAAGTCGAAGCTCAGCCGACGCATAGCCCAACTGGAGGAGCGTCTCGGGGTGCGGCTACTCCACCGCACCAGTCGCCATTGCACGCTGACGGAGATCGGCCAGGCCTATTACCAGCGCTGCCTGGCGATGCGGGTGGAGGCCGAGAGCGCGGCCGAAGTGATCGAGCGCAACCGTTCCGAACCCCAGGGGCTGGTGCGCATCAGCTGTCCGACGGCGCTGCTCAACAGTTGGGTCGGGCCGATGCTGACCCGCTACATGCTCAAGTACCCGCGGGTGGAGTTGTTCATCGAAAGCACTAACCGTCGGGTCGACCTGATCCATGAAGGTTTTGATATCGCCTTGAGGGTGCGCTTTCCACCGTTGGAAAACACCGACATGGTCATGAAGGTGCTGAGCAACAGTACCCAGTGCCTGGTGGGTAGCCCGGATTATCTCGAGCGCTTGTCTTCACCCGCCTCCCCGGCGGACCTCAACGGTTTGCCCAGCGTGCATTGGGGCGCGGCGCAGCGCGAATACCAGTGGGAATTGTTCGGCCCCGACGGCACCCGCGCACTCATCCGCCATGAGCCGCGCATGGTCACCGACGACCTGCTGGCCCTGCGTCACGCGGTGCTGGCCGGCATCGGCGTCGCCCACTTGCCCACCGTGGTGGTGCGTGAAGACATCGCGGCTGGCCGGCTGGTGGAGCTGGTACCGGGCTGGACGCCCAAGTGCGGGATCGTCCATGCGATCTTTGCCTCACGGCGCGGGTTGCTGCCGTCGGTGCGTGCGCTGATTGATTTTCTGGCCGAGGAATTCAGCCACAGCGACATGGCGTAGGGGCCGGGTCCGTTGGGTTTTTGTCTGTGGCGAAGGGGCAGCCACCCAGGCTGCCATTCATCAGATGCGTTGCACTGAATGCGCGCCAGGCCCTCAAAAAAACCACAACGCACCTGTTCGCAACCCGGAGGTCCCATGAGCAATCCTCAAGACCCAACCCTCTCCAAAACATCGGACAACCCCAATGACGACGGCTTCGTCCTGGGCACTGCCGGTCGTGACGAAGACCCCAACGCCGCCCCGGCCTACGCCATCGATCGCCGCTACGATCGAGATGAACTGACCCCTGAAGACACCCGCGGCATGCCTGGTTATCCCGAGAAAAAGACCCCGGATAAACCGGCCGACAAGGACGATGCCGAAGCCGAGCCTGGGATCGAGACGCCCGAGCAGGGGAACGATAAGGTGGGGTGAGCTGGGCTCACATCCGTTCACATTTTTTACCGAGGCCTGAAGCCTTGAGCCCGCCTTACTGAACATGGCATGAGCCAGAGCGACTTGCCGGGCGTTGGTACCCAGTCGGTGGTATCGGAGGTATTGAGCGGTAAGCGTCAGCTCAATTTGAGGCAGATCCGCTGGTTGGCCGAGCGCTTCGGTGTATCGGTGGAAACCTTCATTTGATGGTTCGGTGTAGCGCTGTGAAATACCGACCTGCTTTTGTGGCGAGGGAGCTTGCTCCCGCTCGGCGGCGTAGCCGTCGTAAAGCCGGTTGACGCGGTCTGTCTGGAAGACCGCGCCAGTCCATCCTGGGGCGGCTGCGCCGCCCAGCGGGAGCAAGCTCCCTCGCCACAGGGTTAACCATGCCCCGAACAGTTATGTATTGGGCGGGCGGTTTATTTCAGTCGTGGCGCCTCGTTACGACGAGCAACTGATCTCCAGGTGCTTGCCCCACTCCGGCGGACGTTGCGCGTAGCTGTCCATGCCCGGTTGCTCTTCGAAAGGCTTGCTCAACACGGTGTGCAGGCGGCGCACTTCGTCGTAGTCGCCTGACTCGGCGGCGTCGATGGCTTTTTGCGCCAGGTAGTTGCGTAGCACGTACAGCGGGTTGACGGCGTGCATGCGGGTACGGCGTTGGTCTTGATCAACGGGGCCTTCGCGATTGACGCGGGCAACATACAGTTCGCCCCAGGCGTCGAAGCCCTTGAGGTCGACGAAGTCATCGCGCAGGGTGGTCACGGCTTGCTCGGGCGCCTGGTCGCCCAGTCGGCGGAAGAACAGGCTGTAGTCGACGCCGCTGTTCTGCATCAATTGCAGCAAGCGCTCCACCAGTTTCTGGTCGTCTTCTTCGGCGCTTGTCAGGCCGAGGCGGCGGCGCATCAGGTCCAGGTAATGGGCCTGGTAAAGCGGCAAGTACAACCCCAGGGTTTCGCGCAGGGCTTCGACGCTGATGAAGGGCGTCAAGGCCTGGGCCAGGGCGCTGAGGTTCCACTGGCCGATGGGCACTTGGTTGCTGAACGAGTAACGGCCCTGGTCATCGGAGTGGTTGCAGATGAAGTTGGCGTCGAAGTCGTCGAGGAAGGCGAACGGCCCGAAGTCGAAAGTGATGCCCAGGATCGACATGTTGTCGGTGTTCATCACGCCGTGGCAGAAACCGTAGGCCTGCCATTTGGCAATCAGCTCGGCGTTGCGCTCGACGATTTCGCGGAACATCGCCAGGTACGGCTCCGGCTGCTCGCGGCACTCGGCAAAGTGCAGGTTCAACACATGCTCGGCGAGGGCCGCTTGCAGCTCGGGTTTCTTGGTGTAGTAGAAATATTCGAAATGGCCGAAGCGCACATGGCTGGGCGCCAGGCGCAGGACCATCGCGGCGCGCTCCTGTTTTTCGCGCCACACCGGGGTGTCCGAACCGATCACGCACAAGGCACGGGTGGTGGGGATGCCCAGGGCATGCAGGGCTTCGGACGCGAGAAATTCACGGATCGAGGAACGCAGCACCGCGCGCCCGTCGCCCATCCGTGAGAACGGCGTCTGGCCGGCACCCTTGAGGTGCAGGTCCCAGTGCTGCCCAGCCTGGTTGTACACTTCGCCCAGCAACAATCCACGGCCATCCCCCAATTGCGGGTTGTAGTGGCCGAACTGATGCCCCGAATACACCATCGCCCTTGGTTCGGTTTCGGCCCACAACTTATGGCCGCCAAAGATCTCGGCAAACAGCGGTGCCTCGGCTTCGGCCGGGTCCAGATCGAGCAATGCCATGGCCGTCGGGCTGGCGACCACCAGGCGTGGATTGTCGATGGGCTCGGGGAGCACATGGGTCGATAACCCGTCGCCCAGCCGGGCGAAGCGATTATCGAAGGTCAGGGTTTCCAGCGTTTTCATGGCCGTCTCCGGCGCGACGCCCTCAGGCAGCGCGCATCAGTCGAGTGTGCCTTGCGGCGGTTCGGGCACCGGCTTGATGCTGGCAACAGCCGAAGGCACGGGCGTGATGGTCTTTTTATCAGGCTCGGCGGGGACCAGTTTGTACTCCTGACCCTGCATATTCTTCAGATAGATTTCCATCTGCCGGAAGGAGATGTTGATGTGCTCCTTCTTGAACTCACGGTTGATGAAGCGGTTGATCTCGTCCAGCACCGGATTGCGGTCACCAAGGTCGCGTACGTGCATGCGCAACTCATGGTCGAGGGTACTTTCACCGAAGTTCAGGAAGTACACGATCGGTTCCGGTTCCTTCAGCACCCGTGGGTTCTCGCGGGCCGCCTTGAGCAGCAACTCACGCACCAGATCCAGGTCCGAACCGTAGTCCACGCCCAGCTTCAGGGTTACCCGGGTGACGGTGTCGGTCAACGACCAGTTGATCAGTTGCCCGGTGATGAAGGTTTTGTTTGGGACGATGATGTCCTTGCGGTCGAAGTCGGTGATGGTGGTCGCGCGAATGCGGATCTTGCTGACCGTGCCCGACAGGTTGCCGATGGTGATGGTGTCGCCGATCCGCACCGGACGCTCGAACAGGATCATGATCCCGGAGATGAAGTTGGCGAAGATCTCCTGCATGCCGAAGCCAAGGCCCACCGACAGCGCGGCCACCAGCCATTGCAGTTTGTCCCAGCTCACGCCGAGGGTGGACAGGGTGGTGACGAAACCAAAGCCGGCGATCACATAGGACAGCAGTGTCGTGGTGGCATAGGCACTGCCCTGGGCCAGGTTCAGTTTCGACAGTACGAACACTTCCAGCAGGCCCGGCAGGTTGCGGGCCAGGGCGAAGGTGATGCCGATGATGATCAGCGCACCGAGCATGTCGCCGATGCTGATGGGCACCATGCTCATGTTGGCGCCAGTGCCGCTGGTGTATTCGTAGAGGGTGATGTTGTCCAGGTACGAGAACACGCTGATCAGGTCCGACCAGACCCAATACAGCGCGGCGATGAAGCCGCCCAGCAAGGCCAGGCGGATCAGGCGCAGGGACTGTTCGTTGACCTTTTCGATATCCAGCGTCGGTTCCTCGATCACCGCTTCGCCGTCGCCGGCCTCCTTGGCCGCCTGACGCTTGGCCAGGGCACGCTGGTAGGCCAGGCGCCGCGCCGCGACCGACAGGCCACGGACAAAGGTGGCCTCGATCACCAGCCAGAACATCAGCAGGTACAGGGTGTTGATCAGCCGGTCGCTGAGCTTCAGCGCGGTGTAGTAGTAGCCGAAGCACACCGCCACGAACAGCGCGATAGGCAACGCGGTGAACAGCACCCCGACGGCCTTGCGAAACAGCGACGTGTTCCGGTGCGTCGGGCTGCTCAGCAGCAGGCGACTGAGCAGCCAGGCCATCAGGGCGTAGCAGGTCAGGACCACCGGCATGCCGAGCACGTCGTCGGCCAGGGCCGAGGGTTGCAATTCAGCCACCGCCACCACGGCCACCAGCGCCAGTACCACCAACCCGAGCCGACGGATCCAGCCCCGGAGGAATTCGACCTGGGGTTTCTCCCAGCGGAAATGCAACTCGGCGACACCGCCGGGGGCCAGCACTCGATAGGCCGTGTAGAACACTAGCCAGGCCTGGCCGATCTGCAGCAGCGCCGCGCCGAGGTTGGCGTTTTGGCCGCGTGCGTCGATCTGCAAGGCATAGCCGCACAGCGCCAGTGCCAACGCTACCGGCATCGCCAGCAGGATATTGATCAGGATCGCCTGGGGCGTGTGCCACTGGCTGTCGCGCTTGAAGTGCCCCACGTCCTGGTGAACCTTGTTCAGCCGGGCATAAAGACTGTTGCGTCGCCACAGCAGCGCACCGATCAGCAACGCCAAGGGCAGGAACAGCAGCGGTCGTTGGGTCAGGCCATCGGCCAGTTCAGTGAGGCTCGAGGTCCAGGGCAGTGAATCGACTTGTTTTTCCAGGCGGGTCGGCACGCCACGCATCCACTCGAAATCCAGCGGTTTGTTGCTGGGGATCCAGAACATCTGTTCTTCGAGGGTCGACCGCAGGTTCTGGGCGGTGCTGAGCAGCTGCTTCTGGTTGAGTTGCAAGGTGATGGATTCGTTGAGCACCGCGCTCAATTCGCGGTTCAGGCGTTCCAGCAGGTCGACGCGGGTCAGTGCCAGTTCCAGCAAGGTCTTGCGCAGTTGCGGCGTAACCTGCTCCGACGGCTGGGTGGCCAGCAGGTTGTCGACATAAGCGCTCGGGTTGTTCAGCAATTCGCGCTGTTGGCTGACTTCGAACTGGTACAGGCGGATGTCAGCGATCTGGTCGGCCAGGTTCTGGTCCAGCTTCAGGCGCGGCAGGGTCTGGCGCTGTTTGTAGAGAATCTTGGAGAGCAGCAGGCTGCCCTTGAGCACGCTGATCTGCTCGTCCAGGGCCGCGTCGGTCTGGGTGACGTTGTCCAGCAGTTGCTTGGTCTGCAAGTTCTGCTGGGTCACCTCGTTGAGGCGGTCGGTGCTTTTGAGCAGGTAGTCGGAGAGCTTCAGGTTGGCCGCGCTTTCGGTCGCCAGCAAGCTGCTGCCACCGGCCTTCTGGGCTTCGATGGATTGCTGGGTCACCGTCTCCTGGGACTGGGCCAGGCGCTTCTGGTTGATCAGGTTTTGCAGGTCCTGGATTTCCTGCTCCATGCGGGCGATTTTTTCCATCAGCAAGTCATGCTGACCATTGCCCAGGTCCTGCAGTTGGCTGTTGCCGGCCAGTTCCTGGCGGCGTAGCGGAATCAGCGCGTTGAGTGCCAGCAGCTCGGCATTGAGCTGGTCGCGCTGCTCGGCGCTCAGGGTCTTGCCGGCGTCCCGACCGGCCTTGAGCGTGGCGTTGATCTGCTGGATGCGGGTCTGGCTGTTGGAGATTTCGGCCTGGGCCCGCTCTGGCCGGGTCTGGGCGGTGATGATCAGGCTGTTGGCGTCCGCCAGGGCTTTTTGCAGGTCGCCCTGCTGGGTGGAGCGTTCCGTCAGCATCTGTTCGAGCTGGGGAATCGGCAGGTTGGCGTAGCGTTGCGCCACCGGCACCACCGTGGTGCCCTTGAGCCGCGCCAGTTCGCGCTGATTTTCGATGTTCTGCTTGGGGGCGGTTGCCAATTGCTGCTTGAGGGCGAGCAGCTTCTGTTCGTAATCGGCCTTGTTGTTGAGCTGGGTCAGGGTGTTTTGCAGCACCGCTTGCAAGGCCTTCTGCTCGGCTTCCGGCAGTTTGCGGTCGGCGATCTTGTCCAGGCTGGCCTCTACCGAGGCGCTGGTCAGCGCTTCAGCGGCTTGCAGCGTGCAGATGGAAAGACTCAGGCCCAGCAGGGCGATGGTGAAAAAGGAGCGCAGGGTAGGCATAGAGACCGGTCAAGCAAGTGAGAGTGGGAGCAGTTTAGAGGAACAAGCCGGGACCCGGGCGACTTCCTTCGGGGAATCTGACGCCCACTTTGCCGATCTTGTTCCCGTCCATGACCGCGACGGTCCACAGGGTGTTGTTCCATTCCACCTGGTCACCGACCACGGGTGCGCCGCCCACTTTCTGAGCGATGAAACGACCCAGGGACATGTCCGGGTCGATGCCGCCCAGTTGCAATCCGTACAGGGCGGCAACCGCGGCCAGCTGGGCGTCTCCTTCGAGTACGAAGTCGCCGAAGAAGCGCAAATCCAGGCCGCGTTGCGGCGCCTGGCTGAACAGTTTTCCAAGGGCCGGCAGGTCATGTTCATGGCCGATAACACACAGCAAATCATCGACTTCCAGCACCGTACTACCCGACGGATGGAGCAGTTGCTGGCCACGAAACAGTGCAGCGATACGCGTGCCATCGGGCATTTTCAGGTCCCGCAGGGGCGAGCCGATGCACCATTTTTCCGCGCCCAGGCGATAGATGAACAGCTCCCACTCGCTGGTGACATGGACTTCCAGCGCCGCCCGGGAAATCGGCAAGGGCTCCGGCGGGACGGTCACGTGCAGCAATTTGGCGACCCACGGCAGGCTTGTGCCCTGCACCAGCAACGACACCAGCACGATAAAGAACGCCAGGTTGAAGTAGAGCTGGGCGTGGGGCAGCCCGGCCATCAACGGGAACACCGCCAGGATGATCGGCACCGCGCCGCGCAGGCCGACCCAGGAAATGAATGCTTTCTCGCGACCATGGAACGCCTTGAACGGCAGCAGGCCCACCATGACCGACAGGGGCCGTGCAAACAGAATCATCCACAGCGCCAGGCCCAGGGCGGGCAGGGCGATCGGCAGCAGGTCATGGGGCGTGACCAGCAGCCCCAGCACCAGGAACATGCCGATCTGGGCCAGCCAGGCCATGCCATCGAGCATGTGCAGAATACCGTGGCGGCTGCGCACCGGGCGGTTGCCGATCACCAGGCCGCACAGGTAAACCGCGAGGAAACCGCTGCCGTGCAGGGCGTTGGTCAGGGCGAACACGGCCAGGCCGCCGCTGATGACGAGGATCGGGTAGAGGCCGTTGGCCAGATTGATGCGATTGACCAGTTGCAGCATCAGCCAGCCACCGCCCAGGCCGATCACCGCGCCGATGCCGAACTCGCGCACCAGATGTCCCAACAGGCTCCAGTGCAAGCCGGTTTCACCACTGGCAAGCATGCCGATCAGGGTGACGGTGAGGAACACCGCCATCGGGTCGTTGCTGCCGGACTCGATCTCAAGGGTGGCGCTGACCCGCTCGTTCAGGCCCTTGCCGCCCAGCAGCGAGAACACCGCCGCGGCATCGGTCGAGCCGACGATGGCGCCGATCAGCAGGCCCTGGATCAGGTTCAGATTGAACAGCCAGGCCGCCGCCAGCCCGGTCAGCCCGGTGGTGATCAACACGCCGACCGTCGCCAGCGACAACGCCGGCCACAGCGCCACGCGAAAACTCGACACCCGCGTGCGCAAGCCGCCGTCCAGCAGGATGACGGCCAAGGCGAGGTTGCCGACCAGATAAGCCGTGGCGTAGTTATCGAAAAGAATACCGGCGCCGTCGACACCGGCCACCATGCCCACGGCCAGGATGATCACCAGGATCGGGATGCCCAGGCGGGACGAAAGAGAACTGACCAGAATGCTCGCACCTACCAGCAACGCGCCGATCAAGAACAGGCTGTTGATGGTCGTCGCAGTCAAAGGCAGTTACTCCGGGAAAACTGAAGGGCGGGCACAGACTGACCATGCAGTCTGCGTGCCAGCGATTCTAACCTGTTGAAATGTGATGCTGTCAAAAAAGGTTGGGGATTGGGGTACAAGCGCGGCAGCAATACCGTGGCGAGGGAGCTTGCTCCCGCTCGGCTGCGAAGCAGTCGTCGCTTTTGAGATCCTGGGGCCGCTTCGCAGCCCAGCGGGAGCAAGCTCCCTCGCCACAAAAGCTGGAGGGTTGATCGCTCACGGTCTGTGGACGATCAACCGTTACGCGAATTAAAGGCTGAACCGCCCAACCATGCTGTTCAAATCCACGGCCAGGCGCGACAGTTCGGCGCTGGCGGCGCTGGTCTGGTTGGCGCCGGTGGCCGATTGCACCGACAGGTCGCGGATGTTCACCAGGTTGCGGTCCACTTCACGGGCCACCTGGGCCTGTTCTTCGGCGGCGCTGGCGATCACCAGGTTGCGTTCGTTGATCTCGACAATGGCTGTGTTGATGGTGTCCAGGGACATGCCTGCGCCGCGGGCGATGTTCAGGGTCGACTCGGCGCGCTCGGTGCTGTTGCGCATCGAGTCCACGGCGTGTTCGGTGCCGCTCTGGATGCTGCCGATCATGCGTTCGATCTCGCTGGTCGACTGCTGGGTGCGATGGGCCAGGGCGCGCACTTCATCCGCCACCACGGCAAAACCACGACCAGCCTCACCGGCACGGGCGGCTTCGATGGCGGCGTTCAGGGCCAGCAGGTTGGTCTGGTCGGCCAGGCCACGGATCACGTCCAGCACCTTGCCGATGTCACGGGACTCATTGGCCAGGTTGCCGATCAACGCTGCGGTGCCCTGCACATCGGCGCTCATGCGTTCGATGGCGCTGACGGTTTCCTGCACCAGGTCCCGGCCGTCGCCAGCCGACGTGGTGGCGTTTTTCGAGGCTTCGGAGGTGCTGACCGCGTTGCGCGCCACTTCTTCCACGGCGCTGGTCATTTCGTTGACTGCAGTGGCAGCCTGTTCGATTTCGTTGTTCTGTTGGGTCAAGCCACGGGCGCTTTCGTCGGTGACGCTGTTCAGCTCTTCGGCGGCGGAGGCCAGTTGTGTGGCCGAGCCGGAGATCCGCTGCAGGGTGTCGCGCAGTTTTTCCTGCATGGTCGACATCGCTCGCAGCAGGCGACCGGCTTCGTCGCTGCCATCCACGGTGATCGGCCGAGTCAGGTTGCCCTTGGCGATTTCTTCGGCAGCGTCCAGGGCGTTGGCAATCGGCTTGGTGATGCTGTTGGTCAGCAGCCAGGCGAACAGCAGGGTCAGGCCGGTGGCGATGACCAGCAGGGTGACCACCCAGTTGAAGGCGCTTGAATATTGTTGAGCAGCACTCTGATTGAGGGCCTCGGCTTGTTGGTTGTTGATCTCCACCAGGCGGCCGATCGCGGCATTGATGGCATCTGAGTTGCTCAGCAGTTCAGTATTGAGCAACGCCCGCAGTTCCTCGACCTGATTGTTGCGCGACAGGGTTTTCATGCGCTCTTCGAGCTGACGGTACTGCCCGAGCAGCTGCACATACTGTTCGTAGGCGGCCCGTTCGTCCGGCGCGCTGATGAGCTTTTCGTAGGCGGTCTGGGCTGCGCGGATCTGCTGGCTGCGTTGATCGAACAGATCGTAGGTTTTCTGCTGGATGTCCGGTTCGCGGTTGACCAGCAGGCGATAGGACAAGACCCGCAGGCGCAGGGTGAGTTGGGTGAACTCATCCAGGGCCTTGATACTGGGCACGCTGTTCTGGGCGATGCTTTCGCCGGACCCGCGGATTTTGCTCATCTGGGTCAGGGCAAACACCCCAAGGGCCAGCATCAGGGCGCCGATCAGGGCAAACCCCAGGAACGCCCGCGGCGCGATATTCATATTACGTAGGGACATGGAAAGTACCGGAAGAAAGCGCGTCCGTGCGGAACTGTGACGGGTGTTCATGACTTATCGGTCCTACGACTAAAGTCTTGAGGGCGCTGCGTGGTTTTGTCGCAGGGTAGCGGCCATGGCGCGACGAAGGGTCGGAACCAGATTCCCTATAGGCAGTCTCTACAGCTCATCGGCGAAGCACCGCTGCCGGTAAATCGTGGCATCGGCGGTGACTTTTCTTTATCGTACGCGCCCCTTGAAAAAGCCTGGAAATCAATATGTTGGAAACATCCCTCAGCCAGCTGGAGCAACTGGTCAATGACCTGGTGCAACAGAATCGTCACCTCACCAGCCTGAACGAAACCCTGAGCACGGAGCTTGCCAAGGCCAAGGATGAAAACGAAAGCCTGCAACTGAGCCTGATGGAACAGGAAGAACTGCACGGCACCACCGCCGCCCGCATCCAGGCCCTGATCGAGCGCGCCAGCGCCGGTCCTGTCAGCGCATGAAGCACGGCGCCGATGGGGTGACAGTCATCTCGATCCTGGGAGAGGACTATTCGATCAAGGCGCCGGCCGGGCAGGAACAGGCCCTGCTGGACGCTGCGTCGATGCTCAAGGCCGCCCTGGCCGACACCAAGAGGAAATACCCGACGCTGATCGGTGATCGCCTGCTGGTGCTGGCGGCCATGAATCTGTGTTCGCAGCAGATGGAAATGCAGAAGCAACATCAAGCGGAACTCGACCGTTATCAAGAGCAAGTCAGCGCCACGGTCGAGGTGATTGCCAAGACGATCCAGCAGGCGTGAAGTCTTTTAGGACCCAGGGTTGGCGGTGATCTAATTGTGGGAGCGGGCTTGCTCGCGAAGGCGGTATATCAGTCAGAATTGATTTGTCTGATCCGCCGCTTTCGCGAGCAAGCCCGCTCCCACAGGATATTTCTGTGGACACGGAGTTGTGTTCACTGCCGATCAAATGTGGGAGCGAGCTTGCTCGCGATTGGTTTTCAGCCGCACCGCAAGACCCGCCTCAGAACCACTCATCCCGCATCCCCAGGCACGTATCATCTCCCGCCTCAAGAATCGCCAGTTCATGGTGACAGCCCGGCACTTCCCAGGTCAGAAAGTACCGCGCCGCTTGCAGCTTGCCTTTATAGAAATCGCTGTCCGCCGC
Source organism: Pseudomonas brassicacearum (assembly GCF_000585995.1). NCBI lineage: Bacteria > Pseudomonadati > Pseudomonadota > Gammaproteobacteria > Pseudomonadales > Pseudomonadaceae > Pseudomonas > Pseudomonas brassicacearum. The sequence continues at coordinate 538,913 of NZ_CP007410.1, forward strand.
ATGCCCCTTGGCCAAGCCTTCCTCGGCACGAATCGCCTGTTCCAGCCAGCGCCAGCCAATCACCATGTGACCGAACACCTTCAGGTACAACGCTGAGTTGGCGAGGCTGCTATTGACCTTGCCTTGGGCCAGGTCCGTCAGCAGGCCGAGGGTGACCGTCTGCAGGCGCGCCACCAAGGCTTCCAGTGGCTCACGCAAGGGCGTCAGTGATTCGTGCGCCTGGGCGCGTTCGGTGGTGTCGGCCACCAGGCGAATCAGTTGCTTGAGCCCGGCGCCGGCGTTTTGCGCCAGTTTGCGCCCCAGCAGGTCCAGGGACTGGATGCCATGGGTGCCTTCATGGATCGGGTTCAGGCGGTTATCGCGGTAATACTGCTCCACCGGGTATTCGCGGGTGTAGCCGTGGCCGCCAAGAATCTGGATCGCCAGTTCATTGGCCTTCAGGCAAAACTCCGATGGCCAGGATTTGACGATGGGGGTCAGCAAATCCAGCAGCTCTTGGGCGCGCCTGCGCTCGACTTCGTTTTCAAGGGTGGTGGTGTCGTCGAACAGCCGTGCCGCGTACAAGCCCAGGTCAAACGAACCTTCAACGTAGGCCTTCTGGGTCAGCAGCATGCGGCGCACGTCGGCGTGCTGGATGATCGCCACCGGAGCGGTAGTCGGGTCCTTGCTGTCAGGCACCCGGCCCTGTGGGCGTTCGCGGGCGTATTCAAGGGAATACAGATAGCCGGCGTAGCCCAGCATCACCGCGCCCATGCCGACGCCGATTCGCGCTTCGTTCATCATCTGGAACATGTAGCTCAAGCCGTGGTGCGGTTTGCCTACGAGGTAACCGACACAGTCGCCATTGTCACCGAAGTTCAGCGCCGTGGAGGTGGTGCCGCGCCAGCCCATCTTGTGGAACAGCCCGGCCAGCAGCACGTCGTTGCGCGGGCCGAGGCTGCCGTCGTCGTTAACCAGGAACTTGGGCACGATAAACAGCGAAATACCCTTCACCCCCGGCGGCGCGTCCGGCAATTTCGCCAGGACCATGTGCACGATGTTTTCCGACAGCGGATGATCGCCACCGGAGATGAAGATCTTGTTGCCCTTGACTCGATAGCTGCCGTCGGACGCCGGCTCCGCACGGGTACGAATGTCTGCCAGCGACGAACCTGCGTGGGGCTCGGTCAGGGCCATGGTGCCAAAGAAGCGACCGTCGATCATCGGTTGCAGGAAGCGTTGCTTCTGCTCCTCGCTGCCGAAGCTTTCGATCAGGTTCGCCGCGCCCATGGTCAGGAACGGATAAGAAGTGGAAGCGGCGTTGGCCGACTGGAAGTGGGCGAAGCAGGCCTGGGACAGCAACGTTGGCAGCTGCATGCCGCCCGCGTCGAAGCTGCGCGCAGCGTTGAGGAAACCCGCCTCGAGAAACGCATCCACCGCCGGCTTCACTTCCGGAATCAGAATCGCCTGGCCGTTCTCGTAGCGCGGTTCGTTTTCATCGTTCTTGCGGTTGTGCGGCGCGAAATATTTCTCGGCGATGTTGCGGGCCGTCGCGAGGGCTGCGTCGAAGGTTTCGCGATTATGTTCGGCGAACCGCTCGCGCTGGGTCAGGCCCTCGGCATCGAGGACTTCATACAGCTCGAAAGCCAGATTGCGGGAACTGAGCAACGTCTCGGACATGGCGGCCTACCTTTTTTTGGAATGGGCCGAGTCTAGGTGCGGGAATAGAGGTTGAACAGGATGATTGATGGCAGTGATGGAGGGGCGAGGGCACCACTAATCAAATGTGGGAGCGGGCTTGCTCGCGAAAGCGGTGGGTCAGGCAAATCAATTGCGACTGATACACCGCTTTCGCGAGCAAGCCCGCTCCCACAGGGATTGGATTGCCAGGCACCCATTGCAGGTGCCTGGTCTACAGCGGGTTTAGCCGATGGTCATCAGGCTGGCGTTACCCCCCGCCGCAGCGGTGTTGACGCTCAAGGCCCGCTCGATCACCAAACGCTCCAACGCAATGTTGGTCTCGCCCTGGGACAAACCATGCACCCCGACGATGGCGCCGGCACGCTTGGCCACTTGCTGGCAAACGCTGCGCAGTTGGTCCGAATCACCGTGATGCAGGACCGCATCGAACAGCACCTCGTCCTTGGCCCAGTCGGTAACCCGCTGGATGCGTGCCTGAATCTCTTTCGGCAAGCGCGTGAACAAGGCCTTGCTGGTGTCGGTTTCCGGCCACACGGCCGAGCCGCCTACCGCCAGTACGGCCGCCAGTTGCGTCAGCAGGTCGCCTTCCACGTCCGCCAGGCACAGCACGTGCTCGCGGGGCAGGATGGCGTAGCTGTTGCGTTCACCGGTCGGGCCGGTCAACTGGCGGGTAATGCCGCTTTGCGATTGGCCGGCGAACTGCACGCACAGGGCGCTCAGTTCAGCGAGCTTCTGGCTGTCGGCCCAGGCTTGCAGGGCGGTGAGCGGTTTGCTCATGGCGTCGCGCAAACGCAGGTCCGGCGCGGTGAGGGCATCGCCACGCACGAAGGATTGCTGGATCGCATCGGTAGGACGTGTCGACAGCAGGCGGTACAGGTACAGCGGACCGCCGGCCTTGGGACCGGTGCCCGACAGGCCTTCGCCACCGAATGGCTGCACACCGACCACGGCACCGACAATGTTGCGGTTCACGTAGACGTTACCGGCATGGACGTTGTCGACCACTTTGGCGATGGTCTCGTCGATGCGAGTGTGTACGCCCAAGGTCAGGCCATAGCCGGAAGCGTTGATCTGGCTGATCAACTGATCCAGTTCCTTGCGCTTGTAGCGCACTACGTGCAGCACCGGACCGAAAATCTCGCGTTGCAGCTCGTCGAAGCTTTCCAGCTCGATCAGGGTCGGCATCACATAGGTGCCGCGCTTGCACTCGTCGCTGTCGGCGATTGCCATCTGGTACACGGTGCGACCTTTGTCGCGCATGGCCTGGATGTGTTTCTCGATGCCAGCCTTGGCTTCGGCATCGATCACCGGGCCGATGTCTACCGACAGACGCTCAGGGTTGCCGAGACGTGCTTCAGCCATGGCGCCCTTGAGCATTTCGATGACACGGTCGGCGGAATCTTCCTGCAAGCACAGTACCCGCAAGGCCGAGCAACGCTGGCCAGCGCTGTCGAACGCTGAAGACACCACGTCGATGACCACTTGTTCGGTCAGCGCCGAAGAATCGACGATCATCGCGTTCTGGCCGCCGGTTTCGGCGATCAGCGGGATCGGACGACCCTGGTTGTCCAGGCGACCGGCGATGTTGCGCTGCAACAGGCGAGCGACTTCGGTGGAGCCGGTGAACATCACGCCCTTGACCCGATCGTCGCCGACCAGGCGGGCGCCAACGGTTTCGCCACGGCCCGGCAGCAGTTGTAGCACGCCTTCCGGAATGCCGGCTTCGAGCATCAGGCGCACCGCCTGGGCGGCCACCAATGGCGTCTGCTCGGCGGGCTTGGCCAGCACCGGGTTACCGGCGGCCAGGGCGGCGGCCACTTGGCCACTGAAAATCGCCAGTGGGAAGTTCCACGGGCTGATGCAGACCACCGGACCCAGTGGGCGGTGGGCGTCGTTGGTGAAATCGTTGCGAGCCTGCACCGCGTAGTAGCGCAGGAAATCCACGGCTTCACGCACTTCGGCGATGGCGTTGGCGAAGGTCTTGCCAGCTTCACGGGCCAGCAGGCCCATCAGTGGCTGAATCTCGCCTTCCATCAAATCGGCAGCGCGTTCCAGGATCGCGGCGCGCTCGGCCGGCGGCGTGGCCTGCCAGATCGGTGCCGCATTGAGGGCACACTGGATGGCATTGTCGACGTCGGTGATCGTGGCTTCCTGCACATGGCCAACCACGTCACGCAGATCGGACGGGTTTAAAACCTGCGCTGGTGTTTCTTCGCTGGCGGCGCAACCGAGCATCGGCACGGCTTTCCAGTCGTTATGCGCGGTGGCCAGCAGGGCGCAGGACAGCGAAGCCAGGCGATGTTCGTTGGCCAGGTCGATGCCGGCGGAGTTGGCGCGTTCGCTGCCATACAGGTCACGCGGCAGCGGGATACGCGGGTGCGGCAAGCCGAAGCCGCCTTCCAGCGTCGCCATCTGCTCGATGCTGGCCACTGGATCGGCCACCAGCTCCTGGATGGAAATGGATTGATCGGCGATGCGGTTGACGAACGAGGTGTTCGCGCCGTTTTCCAGCAGACGACGCACCAGGTAAGCCAGCAGTGTCTCGTGGGTGCCAACCGGGGCGTACACGCGGCACGGACGGTTCAGCTTGCCTTCGGAAACCTTGCCGACAACCTGTTCGTACAGCGGCTCGCCCATGCCGTGCAGGCACTGGAATTCATACTGCCCCGGGTAATAGTTCTGACCGGCGATGTGATAAATGGCCGCCAGGGTATGGGCGTTGTGCGTGGCAAATTGCGGGTAGATGACTTCCGGCACCGACAACAGTTTGCGCGCGCAGGCAATGTAGGACACATCGGTGTACACCTTGCGGGTATAGACCGGATAGCCTTCCAGGCCTTCGACCTGGGCGCGTTTGATTTCGCTGTCCCAGTAGGCGCCTTTTACCAGGCGGATCATCAGGCGATGACGGCTGCGGCGCGCCAGGTCGATGACGTAGTCGATCACGTATGGGCAACGCTTCTGGTACGCCTGGATCACGAAACCGATGCCGTTCCAGCCGGTCAGTTGCGGCTCGAAGCACAGGCGCTCGAGCAGATCCAGCGACAGCTCGAGGCGGTCGGCTTCTTCGGCGTCAATGTTCAGGCCGATGTCGTATTGCTTGGCCAGCAGGGTCAGCGACAGCAGGCGTGGGTACAGCTCTTCCATCACGCGCTCGTACTGGGCGCGGCTGTAACGCGGGTGCAGCGCCGAGAGCTTGATGGAAATGCCCGGGCCTTCATAAATCCCACGACCATGGGACGCTTTGCCGATCGAATGGATGGCTTGCTCGTACGAGGCCAGGTACTTCTGGGCATCATGTTCGGTGAGGGCGGCTTCACCGAGCATGTCGTAGGAATAGCGGAAGCCCTTGGCTTCGAACTTACTGGCGTTGGCCAGGGCTTCGGCGATGGTTTCACCTGTGACGAACTGCTCGCCCATCAGGCGCATGGCCATGTCGACGCCCTTGCGGATCATCGGCTCGCCGCTCTTGCCGATGATGCGGCTCAGGGAGGAGGTCAGGCCTGCTTCATTATGGGTGGCGACCAGTTTTCCGGTCAGCAGCAAGCCCCAAGTGGCGGCGTTGACGAACAGCGACGGGCTGTTGCCCAAGTGTGGATGCCAGTTACCGGTGCTGATCTTGTCGCGGATCAGCGCATCGCGGGTGCCCTTGTCCGGGATGCGCAGCAGCGCTTCGGCCAGGCACATCAGCGCCACGCCTTCCTGGGACGACAGGGAGAATTCCTGCAACAGCCCCTGGACAATACCGGCACGGCCACCGGCACTCTTCTGGTTACGCAGCTTTTCAGCAATCGAAGCGGCCAGCTTGTTGGTGGCTTCGGCCATTTCGGCGGGCAGGCGGGCCTGCTCGATCAGCATCGGCACCACTTCCGGCTCCGGGCGACGGTAAGCGGCGGTTATGGAGGCGCGCAGGACCGATTGCGGCAGGATGCTCTCGGCAAATTCCAGGAAGCATTGGTGGGCGTGGTCGACCTGGATGTCGCCGGCGTCATCGCTGTCGGCGCGGATCGCACCGTTCAGCTCGGTCAGGGTTGCACCACCCTCGAGTTTTTCCAGGTAATTGAAAATTGCCTGTTTGATCAGCCAGTGAGGCGTGCGATCAATCGAGGTTGCGGCCGCCTTGAGGCGTTCGCGGGTTGGGTCATCGAGTTTGACCCCAAGGGTGGTGGTAGCCATATTTTTATCCTCATGTTTACCACGTATCGCGTGGCATCAGCTGGCGGCAAGATTAGCTGCGAGCTGATCGGGGTGCAACCGGGTGCAACCCTTTTTTTGTCGAAATAATGAGCAGCTCATCAGGAAATAAAATGCGCTGGTGCAATCGTGCATCGCCTTAGTGCTTTGGCTTCTAGCTAAACTGTGCGACTGCACTAAAAGGGAGCAAAAAACACAGTTTTTGCGATAAAACCGATCAGGTGCAACTGATTCGACCGAAACTGGTTGCACCTTATTTCATTTCTTGAATAGCATTCGCGCCAAGGTGCAACCGGTTCGAAACCGAGGGGCATCGGCTGATGGCTTTCCTGGGGAAACATCAGTCATAAATTCGCGGGACTGCCAATCGTCGCTACAACATCTATGTTGTCGGCGCTTTCAACTGCCACCGCTACATAAAAACAAAGCCAGGGCGTAACTCATGAGTGTTAGCAATCCCACCTTGATCACCTTCGTGATCTATATCGCAGCCATGGTCCTGATCGGGCTGATGGCTTATCGCTCCACCAATAACCTTTCCGATTACATCCTGGGCGGTCGTAGCCTGGGCAGTGTCGTGACCGCACTGTCTGCCGGTGCCTCCGACATGAGCGGTTGGTTGTTGATGGGTTTGCCGGGTGCCATCTACATGTCCGGCCTGTCGGAAAGCTGGATCGCCATCGGCCTGATCGTCGGTGCCTACCTGAACTGGCTGTTCGTGGCCGGTCGCCTGCGGGTGCAGACCGAGCACAACGGCGACGCACTGACGCTGCCGGATTACTTCTCCAGCCGTTTCGAAGATAAGAGCGGCGTGCTGCGGATCATCTCTGCGGTGGTAATCCTGGTGTTCTTCACCATCTACTGTGCATCCGGCATCGTGGCCGGTGCCCGACTGTTCGAAAGCACCTTCGGCATGTCCTACGAGACGGCGCTGTGGGCCGGTGCCGCGGCGACCATTGCCTACACCTTCGTCGGTGGTTTCCTGGCCGTGAGCTGGACCGACACCGTACAGGCGACCCTGATGATCTTCGCGTTGATTCTCACGCCGATCATCGTGCTGCTGGCCACTGGCGGCGTGGACACCACGTTCCTGGCCATCGAAGCGAAAGACCCTACTTCGTTCGATATGCTGAAGAACACCACCTTCATCGGCGTCATCTCGCTGATGGGTTGGGGCCTGGGCTATTTCGGCCAACCGCATATCCTGGCGCGCTTCATGGCGGCCGATTCGGTCAAGTCCATCGCCAACGCCCGTCGCATCTCCATGACCTGGATGATCCTGTGCCTGGGCGGCACCGTTGCCGTTGGCTTCTTCGGTATCGCTTACTTCTCGGCGCACCCTGACGTGGCCGGTCCTGTGATCGATAACCCTGAGCGCGTGTTCATCGAGCTGGCAAAGCTGCTGTTCAATCCGTGGATTGCCGGAGTGCTGCTGTCGGCCATCCTGGCGGCGGTGATGAGTACCTTGAGCTGCCAGTTGCTGGTGTGTTCCAGCGCCTTGACCGAAGACTTCTACAAAACCTTCCTGCGCAAGAGCGCTTCCCAGCTGGAACTGGTCTGGGTCGGCCGCGCCATGGTGCTGCTGGTGGCGTTGATCGCCATCGCCCTGGCTGCCAACCCGAATAACCGTGTACTGGGCCTGGTGAGCTACGCCTGGGCCGGTTTCGGTGCCGCCTTCGGTCCAGTTGTCCTGATCTCCGTGATCTGGAAAAACATGACCCGCAACGGCGCATTGGCCGGCATCCTGGTGGGTGCGATCACCGTGATCGTCTGGAAACACTTCGAACTGCTGGGCCTGTACGAAATCATCCCAGGCTTTATCTTCGCCAGCCTGGCTATCTACTTCGTCAGCAAGATGGGCTCGCCTACCGCCGGTATGCTGCAGCGCTTCGAAGCGGCCGAAAAAGATTTTCGTCTGAACCAGTAAGGCTTTCAGCGAGGCTTGGATGGCTCGCTTGAAGGTTTGACTGAAAAGAACGGCCCGTCTCCCATGGAGGCGGGCCGTTTTTTATGGGTCAGTCCTGGGTAACGTCGGGTTGGTTGAGGAAGATCAGCACACCCAGGATCGCCATGTAGAACCTGAACGCGGCATCCTGGCCGTTCCAGATTTCTGACTGCCACATCAGAAACCATTCGCCGCCGACGACCATGAAGCCGAAAAACCAGACGAAGAAACCCACCGTCAAACCGGCGATGGCCCATCCCTTGGCGCGTGCGAATACTACACCCTCGGCCTTGCGTGCCTGCCACAGCTTCAGCGCGCCGTAGCCCAGCAGCGCTGCCGTGATCGCTTCACCGAGGATGATCAGCCAATAGGCACCGTGCCACATCCAGGGTTGATCGATGGCGCGATAGCGGGCGGCATTGTCGGGGAAGGTGGTATCCATACTCAGCACGTGCTGGACGAAATTGAAGTTGGAGCTGTAGTCCGTGATGTTGTTGAACACGGTCAGGAAGGCGAATGCGGCGAGTGCCAGGGTCATTGCAATCTTTGCGTAGCGAATGGTCATGCGTGCGTCCTTTGCTTTTTATAACAGGTAAAAAACGTTATCACGCCAACTTGCAGCCCGAGTCCTGTTGCGTTGTAAGAAGTGGCTGATTCATTCGTGCGACGGTTTCTGTAGGTCACGATGCAAGGAATGTCTGTCGGAAAGTGCCATACGTTTTGCAGCTTTTAGCTCTGTTTGCGTAAGGCAAATCTGTTTTTTCTGAGCGTCGATCAACTTTCCGTATGGCTGATGCAGAATCGCCCGCCTTTCATTCCGCAGAGGACATCGGATGTTCGCGCCTGCCAACCAACCGCGTTTCACGCTGACGCTCGACAGCGGGCCGAACGGGCTCGAGGTGCTTGAGTTCAAGGGCCAGGAAGCCATCAGCCAGCCCTATCGCTTTGACTTGGAGCTGGTCAGCGAACGCCCCGACCTGGCATTGGAGGAGCTCCTGCATTGTCAGGCCTATCTGGGGTTCGATGCGTCGGGCCGTGGCATACATGGCCAGGTCTACAGCGTGGCCCAGGGTGATTCGGGCAAGCGCCTGACCCGTTACCAGATCAGCCTGGTGCCACGCCTGGCTTACCTGCGTCATCGCATCAACCAGCGGATTTTCCAGCATCTGAGCGTGCCTTCGATCATCACCAGGGTCTTGAAGGACCATGGCATCCAGAGCGACGCGTTCCAGTTCAGCCTCGGCGGGCAATACCCCGAGCGTGAATACTGCGTGCAGTACGGTGAGAGCGATCTGGCCTTCATCGAGCGGCTTTGCGCCGAGGTCGGCATCCATTACCACTTCAGGCACAGCCCTGACGGTCACCTGTTGGTGTTTGGTGACGACCAAACGGTGTTTCCCCGTTTACCTCAGTCAACGATATACCTACCGGGCAGCGGCATGGTCGCCGATGAGCCGGCGATCAAGCGCTTGGCGGTGCGGCTCCAGGCCCGGACCAACGCGGTGACGTTGCGCGACTACGATTTCCGCAAACCCAGCCTGCTGTTGCAAACCAGCCTCGATAATCAGCAGCAACCGGTGCTGGAGGACTATCGCTTCCCCGGCCAGTTTTCCGATCGTGAACAGGGTCGCTACCTGAGCCAGCGCGCCCTCGAGCGCCATGGTGCCGATTACCGGCTGGCGGAGGGGCGCAGTGATCAAGCAGCCCTCGTCAGTGGGCATTTCATGCAAATCCATGGACATCCTCGAGCGCAGTGGAATGACCTGTGGCTGCTCACGGAGGTCAGCCACCATGGCCGCCAGCCGCAAGTGCTGGAAGAAACGGCCGGCGACAATCCGGATGAGTTCCAGGGGTACAGCAATACTTTTCTGGCCACCCCGTGGGACGTTTTCTTCCGTCCTCCCCTGCGTCACGAAAAGCCGCCGGCCCACGGTTATCAGCCGGCGGTGGTGACCGGGCCCGTCGACAGCGAGATCCATTGCGACGAATTCGGACGGGTCAAGGTGCAACTGATCTGGGATCGCGACGGCCAACGAAACGAGCATTCCAGTTGCTGGCTGCGGGTGGCCTCCGGTTGGGCTCACGACCGTTACGGCGGTGTGATGATTCCTCGGGTCGGCATGGAAGTACTGGTGGGTTTCATCGATGGCGACGTGGACAAGCCTCTGGTGGTGGGTTGCCTGCCGAACGGCGCCAACCCGGTGCCGCTGGATCTGCCGGCGGACAAGACCCGCAGCATATTGCGCAGTCAGAGCAGCCCCGGCGGAGGGGGTTACAACGAGTTGCGCATCGAGGATCGCAAGGGCGCCGAGGAGATCTATCTGCGCGCGCAGCGCAACTGGACCCAGCACGTGCTGCACGACCAGCGGTTGCAGGTCGATCATGAACGCAGCGTCGTCGTCACCGGCACGGCGCGGCACGAGCTCAAGGCTGATGAACAGCGCCTCACCCACGGGCGGCGCCAGGCCGAAGTCAGGCAGGACGACCACTTGGTGGTGACCGGCGAGCGGCATATCCGAGTGACCAGCCAGGCCCTCAGCGCAAGCCAGCATTTTCACGTTCGCGCGGGGCAGCAAGTGGTCCTGGACGGCGGCATCAGTGCGACCATTCAGGCCGGCGGGCATTGGATCAACATTGGTGCGGGAGGGATTTTCAGCAGCGTGCCCATTGAGGTCGGTGGTGCGCCGATGGCCGCTATGAGCGCGACGCCAATATTGCCCGTCCTGACCGAAAAGCGCGTCGCCGCGATGGCTGCTCCACTTTCTCTCGCACAAATCCTCAGCCTGCAAGGCCAAGCGCCGTTTTGCGAGGAGTGTGAGCGTTGCAAGCATGGCGTCTGCGCGGTGCCGCCGGCCTTTGGCAAATTTGTTGATGTCCCGGAGCGTCCATGAGCACTGGCCAATCTCCGCACGCCTGGCTGGAGCAACACCCCTTGCAGGCAGGCGAGCAGCTTTTCGTTGTCTTCAGCAGCGCGTGTGCCGCCGCGCCGTTGACGGCCTGGAGGCGCTCGATGACGTTGGCGCCTAGCCCGATTTGGGCCGATACGCCTTACGCCGAGTGGGAATCGGTCATGCCCTATGTCGGCGCAGTCGCCATAGACAGTGAGTTCCTTGACTGGGTGGCGGCCACCGACTCGCTCGATTGGGGTTGGCTGGCGGTGTCTTCTGTTGGCCAGGAAACCCTTGCCGAGCATCTGCGTGGGCTTACACAGGTTCTGTTGCCCGGAGGCAAGTCGGTATTTTTCCGCTTTTGGGATGGGCGGTTCGTGTGGCCCATCCTGCAGTCCGGCGAGGTGGATGCGGGGCAGTTGCTGCCCGTTGTCAGTCGTTGTCTGATTAACGGCCAATCGCTTGAAATCGTGGGAAACGTCCAGCGATCGGTTCGGGCTTTTCCCTGGTGGGAGGTTCCTCCTCCATTGCTGGATGAATTGGCCGAAACATCGACGGATTGTCTGCTGAACAACCTGTTCAAGTGGCTGAGCGAGGAGCATCCGCACCTGTTCGAGCAGGCCGACGAGAGCATTTTGCGCTGCAAGATCGCGCACTTCCTTGAAATGCCTGGGTCGGCTCGTGCGTCAAAAGCGCAATTGCAGGCGTACTTGAGGCAAGAGCTGGGCTGATGTCAGCGGACCTTCACGCGGCGCGTCCGCTCGGCTGCGAACCCCTGACGTTCGACGCGCTTCAAGGTAAACTCGTCGCCCTTCGCAGGAGCCGCCATGAATTATCGTCACGCCTTCCACGCCGGCAATCACGCCGACGTGTTCAAACACCTGACCTTGACCCGCCTCATCGCGCTGATGTCGCGCAAGGAACAGCCCTTCGCCTACCTCGATACCCATGCGGGCATCGGGCTGTACGACTTGCAGGGCGACCAGGCCAATCGTACCGGTGAATACCTGGAAGGCATTGCGCGGTTGTGGGGCCAGGATGATCTGCCGCCGCTGACCGCCGATTACATGAAGGTGCTGCACGAGATGAACCCGGATGGGCAACTGCGCTACTACCCGGGTTCACCGGAGCTGGCGCGGCGTCTGACCCGGCCGCAGGATCGGGTGTTGCTCAACGAAAAACACCCCGAAGACGGCGTGCTGCTCAAGGACAACATGAAAGGCGACCGTCGCGTGACCGTGCACCTGGGTGAAGGCTGGCACGTGCCCCGGGCGCTGCTGCCAGTGGCCGAGAAACGTGGCTTGATGCTGATCGATCCGCCGTTCGAACAGCTCGATGAGATGCAGCGTTGCGCTGCCTCCCTCAAGGACGCCATTGGCCGGATGCGCCAGACGGTGGCCGCGATCTGGTACCCGGTGAAGGACCAGCGGATGCTGCGCCGGTTCTACCAGGACCTGGCCGGCACGGGGGCGCCGAAATTGTTGCGGGTGGAACTGCTGGTGCATCCGCTGGCCACGCCCAACAGCCTGAACGGCTCCGGCCTGGCGATTGCCAATCCGCCGTGGGGGCTGGAAGAGGAACTGCGTGAGTTGCTGCCCTGGCTGTCGAAAAAACTGGGGCAGACCCAGGGTGGCTGGCAGATGGACTGGTTGATCGCTGAGTGATGTTTTGCTGGCGTCCGCAAGGGCGCTATCGCGAGCAAGCTCGCTCCCACATTGGTCTTGGGGGGCAACAACATTTGTGTATGCCACCGGACCTGTGGGAGCGAGCTTGCTCGCGATGACGGCGGCACATTCAACATCACCGCCCCAGGCACACCGCTATCGCGAACAGGTTTTTAGTCAGATCGGGCACGTCACGCCGGTTCCGCCAATCCCGCAATAGCCTTCCGGGTTCTTCGCCAGGTATTGTTGGTGATAGGCTTCGGCGAAGTAGAACGTCGGTGCTTCTTCGATTTCGGTGGTGATGGCGCCTTTGCCGGCCTTGGTCAACTCAGCCTGGAAGACTTGCTCGCTGTGTTTGGCCGCCGCCAGTTGGGCCGGGTTGGTGGCATAGATCACCGAACGGTACTGGGTGCCGATGTCGTTCCCCTGGCGCATGCCCTGGGTCGGGTTATGCAGTTCCCAGAACATCTTCAGAAGCTGTTCGTAGCTGACTTTCGCGGGCTCGTAGACCACCAGCACCACTTCGCTGTGGCCGGTAAGGCCCGAGCAGACTTCTTCGTACGTCGGGTTCGGCGTGAAACCACCGGCGTAACCCACCGCTGTACTGACCACGCCTTCGCGCTGCCAGAACTTGCGTTCCGCGCCCCAGAAGCAGCCGAGGCCGAAGATCGCGAAATCCACGTCCATGGCAAACGGGCCCAGCAGCGGCGCGTCGAGGACGAAGTGTTTGTCCGGCACGGTCATCGGGGATTCGCGGCCAGGCAGAGCTTGTTCTTGAGTAGGGAGCACGTTTTTGTTCACCAGAATTTCCGAGCGCAAGACCATCATCAGTCCTCTCAGTCAGATTGAGTTGAGCGAATAAGACCGTCAGTGTGCCTTAGAAAAGCAGGTGCAAGCTATAAGTTGCAAGTGGCTGGCCACCGCTTGGCGCTTGAAGGGGCTGCCGTCAGGTGAGCGGCCCGCGCGGGTAACGCGTGAGCTTCTCGATCAGCTCCGCGCCGGGGATCGGACGGTCGAACAGGTAGCCCTGGCCGACATCGCAGCGGTGACGGCGCAGGAACGCCAGCTGCTGGGCGGTTTCGATGCCTTCGGCCACGACCTTGAGTTTCAGGTTGTGGGCCATGGCGATCACCGCGGAGGTGATTTCCATGTCGTCCTGGTTGTCCGGGATCTCGTGGATGAAGCTGCGATCGATCTTGATGATGTCGATCGGGAATTTTTTCAGGTAGCTCAGCGATGAGTAACCGGTGCCGAAGTCGTCCATGGCCAGGGTCAGGCCCAGGCGCTTGAGCTGGTCGAGCTGCAAGTGGGTGTCTTCGGTGGCTTCCAGCAGCAGGCCTTCGGTCAGTTCCAGCTCCAGCAGGCGGGCCGGCAGCTGTTCCTCCTTGAGGATGCTGGCGATGGAAGCGACCAGGTCCGGGTCGGAGAACTGCTTGGGCGACAGGTTGATCGCCACTTGCAGGTTGCCCAGGCCGGCGGCGGTCAATTGCTTGCTCATGCGGCAGGCCTGGCGGGCGATCCATTTGCCGATGGGAATGATCAGGCCGGTTTCTTCGGCCACGCTGATGAACTGATCCGGGCGGATCATGCCCTTTTCGGGATGGTTCCAGCGCAGCAGCGCTTCCATGCCCAGCAAACGGCCGCTGCGCAGGCACAACTTGGGCTGGTAGAACACGTCCAGTTCATTCTGGGTCAGGGCGCGGCGCAGGTTGTTTTCCACAAACAGCTTGTAGCTGGCCTCGGCGTTCAGCGCCTCGGTGAAGACCTGGACCTGGTGCTTGCCGTTGGCCTTGGCCTTGTGCAGGGCGAGCCCGGCGTTGCGCATCAGGGTCTGCGGATCGCGGCCGTGCAGCGGCGCGCAGGCCAGGCCCACGGAGCCGGTCACGCTGATCAGCTGGTTATCGACGAACATCGGTTTGTCGAGCGTCATCAGCAACTGACTGGCGACCTGTTGCCCGGCCTCCAGGTCGGTGTCGTCCAGCAGCACGGCGAATTCATTACTGGCGAACCGCGCCAGGCTACCGCTGGGGCTCAGGCTGTTGCGCAGGCGCCGGGCCAGGCTGATCAGCAGTTTGTCGCCGGTCTGGTGGCCGAGGCTGTCGTTGATACGCTTGAAGTTGTCGATGTCCACCAGCAGCAGGCTGATGGGCGAGTTGCTGTCCCGGGCGAAGCGTTCATCGAGGTTGCGGATGAACGCCGGACGGTTGCCCAGGTTGGTCAGGTTGTCGGTGTAGGCCAGGCGCTCGATGCGCTGCTGGGCCAGCTTGGTCTGGGTAATGTCTTCGTAGATGCCGATGTAGTGGGTCAGTTCGCGGTTGTCGCCGTAGACCTTGGAAATCGACAACTGGCCCCAGTAGGGTTCCAGGTTTTTGCGTCGGCTTTTGAATTCGCCTTGCCAGCTGTTGCTCTGGGCCAGCGCCGAGGGCGCGTCGAACAGCAATTCGCTGAGGTTCTCCAGGGCCGGCAGCTCTGACAGGCGCTGGCCGTGCACTTCTTCGGTGGAGTATTGGGTGATGGCGGTGAAGCTCGGGTTGACGTACTCCACCACGCCATCGCAATTGACCAGCAGGAACGCGTTGGCGCTCTGCTCCACGGCGCGCTGGAACAGGTGCAGGGCGCTGGTGGCGGTGCGTCGGTTGTGGTTGTTGATGACCTGGGCGAACTGGTCGGCCAGTTCACCGGCAAAGGCGATTTCGTCCGATTGCCAGGCGCGGGTGGCGCCCACCTGTTCCAGGCACAGTACGCCGACCACCTGACCGTCGATACGAATGCTGGCGTCGAGGATGGCGTTGACGTTGCGGGCGCGCAGGTTCTCGGCCATTTCCCGGGTGCGCGGGTCGCGCATCGCATTGTGGGCGTCGATGGCACGGCAAGTCTGCAACGCTTCCATGTAATCAGGAAATTCGTTGGCGTCGATCGCATCCGGCAGAAAGTATTCCTGGGTGATGCGATTGAAGGCCGAAATCGGCACCAGCTTGCCATCTGCCAGATCCCAGATACTGGCGCAGTCGATCTGGTAGATATCGCAGGCGCTGCGGGTGATGAGTTCGGCGGCTTCGTGCAGCGAATTGCTGGCGCTGTAGCGCTGACGGCTCAGCAGCAGAATCAGGTCTTGTTGAGCGCGTACCCGGTCCAGATGCTGGAGCTGCTCTTGCTGGGCCCGCTGGTTCAATTCCAGGGCGATTTGCAGGCGCGAGTTCTGGGTTTCCAGATCCAGGGCCGGTATCGACGGTTCGCTTTGCAGCAAGCTGTCCACCACCAGCAGGAAACCGCGCAGTAGATGGCGATTGTGCTGCTTGTAGGCTTCACCCGTTTCCAACAGGTTCATGGGCCCCTTGGTGGTATGGAGCGTATAGCGGATCTGGTAATGGGAGGACTGGGCCAGTTGCTGCTGGATGGCGTCATGCAGTTGATAGCGTGCCTCGGGCTCCATCAGGCTGGCATAGGGCGCGCTGACCAGTGAGCACAGCTCTACTGCCGGCAGGCCGAAGTAACGTTCGCAATTGGGGTCGAGGAACAATAGCGCCCAGCTCGCTTCATTCAGCCGTTCGAAACGCAGCATGCCGAGCCGCGAGGGCACCGGTAACTGCGTCACTACCTCGGCCGCCATACGGCTGGCGGCATCGGGTTGGCTTTTCATGAGGAAACTCGCTTCGAAAATGCTGATCGCGCCGGGCTTACGCCCTTGTAATTACGGATTGCCGCAAGGTTGCATCATTGCGGCACTGGCTGACAAGAGAGATGAAGGCCAAGTGCTATAAACCTTTTATCGGCCGGCAGGGGGATTTCTGCAGTTGCCAGCCGATCAGAGGGCACGGGTGGTTATACCACCCGTCAGCGCAACGGGATATCGACGGCTTGCAATGGGGTGCCGGCACGGTCGTAAAAGGTGACCTGAACGCTCTGCGCCGTGACATGCAGGCGGGCGAAGTTGTCCTGGCTGACCACTTTGCTGGTCAGTGCATAGTGATATTCAGCGTTTTCCGTCTGGGCCATGGGTTGGTCGAAAATAAAATCCGCGGCTTTTGCAAAAGGCAGCAGTTTGCTGTTGTAGAACGGCGAGGCAACCACGGTGTTGACTTCAAAATCAGGATCCTGGTTGTGACGCAGACAGCTGGTCATGGAGCCGTGAATGTCACCGGACACGAAAATCACGTTCTTGATCCCATGGCGGCGAATGGTTTCCAGCAAACGCAGGCGTTGTTTCGGGAAGGCCTGCCAAGCGTCACCGTCGTTACGTTTGCTGTCAGGGAAGAACATGACGCTGGTAACGATGAATTTGACCCGGGCAGGGCTGTTGACGAGCCATTCGAGCAGGGATTGTTCCTGTTTCTCATCCAGGATGCGCCGATCCTCCGCCGCCAGGTTGCGTTGCGTCCGGCTGTCGGTGACGAACCATTCGATATCGCCGTGGGCAAATAGATACCAGTACCGCTTTAGCGATTTATTTAATGTTCCGCTGCTTGAAAGTTCATGGGCAGGTCCATGGCTTGCCTGATAAAGCGCGTAAGCGTTCATGGCGTTTGCATACAGGATTTCATCGTTGCCGGTTTTATTGGCCGGCCAGTTATCCTCGACTTCATGGTCGTCGAGGATCATGTAGGTTGGTATCCCGGACATTAACTTTCTGATATGCGGCTGGGAAAAAGCAGTGCGGTACTTAAATAGAATGTCCTTATAGTTTCGGTCCGGAGCGACAGCGTTCAAGTCATCGAGATAAACCTGGTCGCCGGTCATCACGACAGCGCTGATCGGCGGCTCGGCCTGTTCCACAATGCGATTGATGCCGGCGAACGTACGGTCCCCGAGCCCGGGTAGTAACGGGACGCCACGAGTGATCCGCAGATAACGGCAAGAGCCCACGATGTAAGCGTGTGGTGTGCCGGGTGTACTGGCCGGTGTGCGCAAGCAGTAGGTTTTCCTGGGCCATTGCAGCGGCAGCTCCTGAATGGTTTCCACGGTATGGGTCGGGCTCAAGGGGCTGAACCAGCCTGCCTGATATTCATAGGCGGTGTCGGGTTGAAGGTTTTTCAAGACGATGACATCGGACATGTCGCGGTAGGCCTTCAATTGAACAAAATGTCCTTTCGGCCAGGCTGTATCACCCTGGCGCCGATGGCGAATACCGGCGAATACCAAGTTGTTATCGTAATCGCCCCGCAGGAATATACGTGCGTGATCCGTTGTTGTATGGCCGACAATGGGGCCAACGGTAGGTTTTAACATATTCGAATCCATTCGAAATTCAGATTTTTTAGAAAGTTCAGGTGCAAGTCGTTAGTTGGCTCGACGGTCTGATGCTAAAGCGCGGCGCATAATAAATAACGATCGGGGAGGGGGCGGAAGTTGTGGGTAATGACCACTAGAGGACGTAGTCTTTTATACGGGGGGAGGTAGGAAGGTTAGTGGCCTGTTCATAACGTCGACGTTTACTTCAGGCAAAAAAAAGCCCCGCCAAACGGACGGGGTTGAGGTACGAGCGTGGCGCTCGGAAAACAGTGCTCCGAATGGCCCTTCGCGAGGAAGGGCCGTCCGGTGTTACAGCAGGATGGTGCGGATGTCGCCCAGCAGGTCGCTCAGACGCTTGGTGAAGCGTGCGGCGGCGGCGCCGTTGATTACACGGTGATCGTAGGACAGCGACAGCGGCAGCATCAGCTTCGGCTGGAAGGCTTTGCCGTCCCAGACCGGCTGGATGGTGGCCTTGGAAACACCCAGGATCGCCACTTCCGGCGCGTTGACGATCGGCGTGAAGCCGGTGCCGCCAATGTGACCGAGGCTGGAGATGGTGAAGCAGGCGCCCTGCATGTCGTCGGCAGTGAGCTTCTTGTTCCGGGCCTTTTCGGCCAGGGCAGCAGCTTCGGCAGCCAGTTGCAGCAGGCTCTTCTGGTCGACGTTGCGGATGACCGGTACCAGCAGGCCTTCCGGGGTGTCGACGGCAAAGCCGATGTGCACGTATTTCTTGCGGATCACAGCCTTGCCGCTTGGGGCCAGGGAGCTGTTGAAGTCCGGCAGTTCCTTGAGCAGGTGCGCACAGGCCTTGAGCAACAGCGGCAGTACGGTCAGCTTCACGCCGGCCTTTTCTGCCACGGCTTTCTGCGCTACACGGAAGGCTTCCAGCTCGGTGATGTCAGCCTGGTCGAACTGAGTCACGTGGGGAATGTTCAGCCAGCTGCGATGCAGGCTCGACGCGCCGATTTGCATCAGGCGAGTCATCGCCACTTCTTCGGTTTCGCCGAAGCGGCTGAAGTCCACCGCCGGAATCGGCGGGATACCCGCGCCGCCGGTGGCGCCTTCGGCCGGTGCGTTCTTGGCCTTCTGCATCATGGCCTTGACGTAGGCCTGCACGTCTTCCTTCAGCACGCGACCGTGCGGGCCGCTCGGGCCGACGGCCGACAGCTCGACGCCGAATTCACGGGCCAGCTGACGCACCGCAGGACCAGCGTGCACCTTGGCACCGCTAGGCGCAGGCGCGGCGGCAGGGGCGGGCGCTGCTTCGGCCTTGGCGGCAGGCGCGGCGGCAGCCGGAGCCGGAGCCGATTCGGTCTTGGCAGCTGGTGCAGCGGCCTGGGCTGGCGCGGCAGGTGCGGCGGCACCGGCTACTTTCAGCTTCAGGATCAGGTCACCGGTACCCACTTCGTCTTCCAGCTTGATCTCGACGCTTTCCACCACACCGGCGGCTGGCGACGGGATTTCCATGCTGGCCTTGTCGGATTCCAGGGTGATCAGCGACTGGTCGGCTTCGACGGTGTCGCCGACCTTGACCAGTACTTCGATGATCTTGGCCTTGCCCGACGAACCGATGTCCGGAACATGAATGTCCTGGACCGTGGCAGCAGCTGGCGCGGCAGATGGGGCGGGAGCGGCCTCGGCAGCGGGAGCCGCGGCAGGCTTTTCAGCCGCCGCCGGAGCCGCTGCAGGTGCGGCCGCCTCAGGCGCCGCAGCGGCGCCCTCGACTTCCAGCTCCAGCAGTTCGTCGCCTTCTTTCAGACGATCACCCAGCTTCACTTTCAGGCTCTTGATGATACCGGCCTTCGGCGCAGGCACTTCCATGCTGGCCTTGTCCGATTCAAGCGTCAGGATGCTCTGGTCGGCTTCGATACGGTCGCCGACCTTCACAAACAGTTCAATTACTTCACCTTCACCGCTGCCGATGTCAGGTACGCGAATGAGTTCGCTCACGAAAATTCTCCTCAGCAGTCCAGTGGGTTGCGTTTTTCTGGATCGATGCCGAACTTGGCGATGGCTTCGGCCACCACTTTAGGTTCGATATCGCCACGGTCAGCCAGGGCTTCCAGGGCTGCCAACACAACGAACTTACGGTCGACTTCGAAGAAGTGACGCAGCTTCTTGCGGCTGTCGCTACGGCCGAAACCGTCGGTGCCTAGCACCTTGAACTCCTTGGAAGGAACCCACTGGCGGATCTGCTCGGCGAACAGCTTCATGTAGTCGGTAGAGGCGATGACCGGACCCTTACGGCCGTTCAGGCACTCTTCGACGTAGCTCAGCTTAGGCTTCTGGCCCGGGTGCAGACGGTTGCTGCGCTCCACGGCCAGGCCGTCGCGACGCAGTTCGTTGAAGCTGGTGACGCTCCAGACGTCGGCGCCGACGTTGAACTCTTCACGCAGGATCTTCGCGGCTTCACGCACTTCGCGCAGGATGGTGCCGGAGCCCATCAGCTGGACGTGGTGCGCCGCTTCGCGGGTGTCTTCCTCGAGCAGGTACATGCCCTTGACAATGCCCGCTTCCACGCCGGCCGGCATGGCTGGCTGCTGGTAGGACTCGTTCATCACGGTGATGTAGTAGAAGACGTCCTGTTGCTCTTCGGTCATCTTCTTCATGCCGTCCTGGATGATCACCGCCAGCTCGTAGCCGTAGGTTGGATCATAGGTGCGGCAGTTCGGGATGGTCCCGGCCAGCATGTGGCTGTGGCCGTCTTCGTGCTGCAGGCCTTCACCGTTCAGCGTGGTCCGGCCGGCGGTACCGCCGATCAGGAAGCCACGGGTACGGCTGTCGCCGGCGGCCCAGGCCAGGTCGCCGATACGCTGGAAGCCGAACATCGAGTAGAAGATGTAGAACGGCAGCATCGGCTGGTTGTGGCTGGAGTACGAAGTACCGGCGGCAATGAAGGAGCTCATGGCGCCCGCTTCGTTGATGCCTTCTTCGAGGATCTGGCCCTTCTTGTCTTCGCGGTAGAACATCACCTGGTCTTTATCGACTGGCTCGTAGAGCTGGCCGACGGACGAGTAGATGCCCAACTGACGGAACATGCCTTCCATACCGAAGGTACGGGCTTCGTCCGGGATGATCGGGACGATGCGTTGGCCGACTTCCTTGTCCTTGACCAGCTGCGCGAGGATCCGCACGAAGGCCATGGTGGTGGAAATTTCACGGTCGCCCGAGCCGTCGAGGATCGCCTTGAGGGTCTCGAGTGGCGGCGTCGGGAGGCTGAAGCTCTTGGCGCGGCGCTGCGGTACGAAACCGCCCAGTGCGGCACGCCGCTCGGCCAGGTAACGGGCTTCGGCGCTGCCTTCTTCGGGCTTGAAGAACGGCAGGTTTTCCAGCTCGCTGTCCTTGACCGGAATGTCGAAGCGATCGCGGAACAGCTTCAGGCTGTCGACATCGACCTTCTTGGTGTTGTGCGCGGTGTTCTTCGCTTCGCCGGCACCGGTGCCATAACCCTTGATGGTCTTGGCCAGGATGACGGTCGGCTGCTCTTTGTGATTGACCGCTTGGTGGTACGCCGCGTAGACCTTGTACGGGTCGTGGCCGCCACGGTTGAGTTTCCAGATCTCGTCGTCGGACAGGTCGGCAACCATCGCCTTGAGTTCAGGCGAGTTGAAGAAGTGCTCGCGAACGAACGCACCGTCCTTGGCCTTGTAGTTCTGGTATTCGCCGTCGATGACTTCGTCCATGCGGCGCTGCAGGATGCCGTCGACGTCTTTTGCCAGCAGTGGGTCCCAGAAACGGCCCCAGATAACTTTGTTGACGTTCCACTGGGCACCACGGAACACGCCTTCGAGTTCCTGGATGATCTTGGCGTTGCCGCGAACCGGGCCGTCGAGGCGCTGCAGGTTGCAGTTGATGACGAAGATCAGGTTGTCCAGTTTCTCGCGGCCGGCCAGGGAAATAGCGCCCAGGGATTCCGGCTCGTCGCACTCGCCGTCGCCCATGAAGCACCAGACTTTCTGCTTGCCGGCCGGGATGAAGCCGCGGGCTTCCAGGTACTTCATGAAACGCGCCTGGTAGATCGCCTGGATCGGGCCCAGACCCATGGAAACGGTCGGGAACTGCCAGAAATCAGGCATCAGCCAAGGGTGCGGGTACGAGGACAGGCCGTTGCCGTCCACTTCCTGGCGGAAGTTGTTCATCTGGTCTTCGGAAATGCGGCCTTCCATGAACGCACGGGCGTAGACGCCTGGCGATGCGTGACCCTGGAAGTAGATCAGGTCGCCGCCGTGTTCGTCGGTCGGGGCCTGGAAGAAGTAGTTGAAGCCGATGTCATACAGCGTCGCGCTGGAGGCGAAGCTGGAGATGTGACCGCCCAGGTCAGAATCCTTCAGGTTGGTACGCATGACCATGGCCAACGCGTTCCAACGGACCAACGAGCGAATACGGCGTTCCATGAACAGGTCGCCAGGCATGCGTGCTTCGTGGGTCACAGGGATCGTGTTGCGGTACGGCGTAGTGATGGCGTAGGGCAGTTGCGAACCGCTGCGAGTTGCGAGTTCGCCCATACGGGTCATCAGATAATGAGCACGGTCTTCGCCTTCTTTGTCGAGAACCGATTCCAGGGCGTCCAGCCATTCCTGGGTTTCGACGGGATCGAGGTCTTGCATGGCTTGCTCCAGGGCGGAAAGGCTACCAGAATCGGTTGCCTGAGTTTGCGACTGGCCTTGTGGGCAGACGATATAAATTCTTGGATTGCCGAAGGGTTGTTTCGGCGGCGTGTAGTTTTACTACAAATCGTCGGCCGTTTCAGCCTTTCGAATGTATAGACGAGTAGTAAAACTACACATGAGCGACTCGTGGCCCCTCGTTTCGTTGTGAGAATAATCGTTACTGTTGGTCTTTTGCTAACTCGAACAGGTAAAAACTTGATGCAGGCTGCCAATAAAATCAGATTTTCAGCTATTTATCATCTTTGTTCGACAGTCGATCAGGTAGTGTCTTTTGAAAAAACACTACATCCAGTCCTTTCCCGCGCCGACCAAGGATAGACCATGAGCCTGCCCACGCTTGCCCCAATACCGGAAACGGTACCGGCCATTCTCCAGTCATTGGTCAGCCGTGCCGAGCAGTCGTTCCGTGCGGCGGTCGCCTCACTGGACGACGACCACGGGTTGTCCGCCTGGACGCCTGGACGCTGGGATGAGTTCAAGCGCATTGCCGCGGCCAGTGATTTTGTCGTCGAGCAGAGTGTCCGCGACCCGTCGATGCTGCTGGAGCTGGTGCGCAGTGGCGAGCTGGATCGCAGCTACGGTCCCGGTGAAATGTGCGCGCAGATCGGCGGCGCCGTGCAGGCCGCCGAGACCGAGGATGAGCTGGGACGCGTCCTGCGCCGCCAGCGCACCCGCCAGCAGGTGCGAATCATTTGGCGCGACCTGACACGCCAGGCCGATCTGGTCCAGACCTGTCGCGACCTCTCGGACATGGCCGACACCTGCATCGACCAAGCCTACCAGTGGCTCTACCAGCGCCTCATTCAGCAGTTCGGCACGCCGACTGGCCGGCGCAGCGGCGAGGCGCAGCACATGGTCATCCTGGGCATGGGCAAGCTCGGTGCGGTGGAGCTGAACCTTTCGTCGGACATCGACCTGATTTTTGCCTACCCCGAGGGCGGCGAAACCGTCGGTGCGAAGCGCCCACTGGATAACCAGGAGTTTTTCATTCGCGTTGGCCAGCGCCTGATCAAGGCCCTGGACCCGATGACCGTCGACGGTTTCGTGTTCCGCGTCGACATGCGCCTGCGCCCCTACGGTTCGGCGGGTGCGCTGGTGCTGAGCTTCAACGCTTTGGAGCAGTATTACCAGGACCAGGGCCGCGACTGGGAACGCTACGCCATGATCAAGGCGCGAGTGGTGGCGGGTGACCAGGTGGCCGGCGCGCAATTGCTCGACATGCTGCGTCCGTTCGTTTATCGCCGTTACCTGGATTTTTCTGCCATCGAAGCGCTGCGCACCATGAAGCAACTGATCCAGCAGGAAGTGCGGCGCAAGGGCATGGCCGACAACATCAAACTGGGCTCGGGTGGTATTCGCGAGGTGGAGTTCATTGCCCAGGCGTTCCAACTGATCCACGGCGGGCGCGACTTGAGCTTGCAGCAGCGGCCACTGCTCAAAGTGCTGGGCACCCTGGAAGGCCAGGGCTATCTGCCGGCCAAGGTGGTCGACGAGTTGCGCCAGGGCTACGAATTCCTGCGCTACACCGAACATGCGATCCAGGCGATTGCCGACCGTCAGACCCAGATGCTGCCCGACAGCCCGCAGGATCAGGCGCGCATTGCGTTCATGCTGGGTTTTGCCGACTGGCCGGCCTTCCATGAACAATTGATGTACTGGCGCGGACGGGTTGCCTGGCATTTCGGCCAGGTCATCGCTGACCCGGATGAAGACGAGGGTGGCGAAAGCGAAGTGGTGGTGGGTGGCGAATGGTTGCCGTTGTGGGAGGACAGCCAGGATGAAGAGGCGGCGTGTCGTCAGTTGCAGGACGGTGGCTTCGTCGATGCGCCCAAAGCCCTCAAGACCCTGGCGGCCCTGCGTGGCAGCCCGCAATTGCGCGCCATGCAGCGCCTGGGACGTGAGCGCCTGGATGCGTTCATTCCGCGCTTGCTGGCCCAGGCGGTGGAACATGCCAATCCCGACCTGGTGCTGGAGCGAGTGTTGCCACTGGTAGAAGCGGTGGCTCGCCGTTCGGCTTACCTGGTGCTGCTGACCGAAAACCCCGGCGCCCTGCGGCGTTTATTGACGCTGTGTGCGGCCAGTCCGTGGATCGCTGAGCAGATCACGCGTTTTCCGCTGTTGCTCGATGAATTGCTCAATGAGGGCCGCCTGTTCAAGCCGCCCCTGGCGCCGGAACTGGCGGCTGAGTTGCGTGAGCGCCTGACGCGTATCCCCGAGGACGACCTCGAACAGCAGATGGAGGCGCTGCGGCATTTCAAACTGGCGCACCGCCTGCGGGTGGCGGCCTCGGAAATCGCCGGCAGCTTGCCGCTGATGAAAGTCAGCGATTACCTGACCTGGCTGGCCGAGGCCATCCTCGAACAGGTGCTGGCCCTGGCCTGGCGCCAGACGGTGGCCAAGCATGGCGTGCCGCTGCGTACCGACGGCAGCCTGTGCGATCCGGGCTTCATTATTGTCGGTTATGGGAAAGTCGGCGGCCTGGAATTGGGGCATGGTTCCGACCTGGACCTGGTGTTCATCCACGATGGCGACCCCCAGGCGGAAACCGATGGGCCGAAACCTATCGACGGCGCGCAGTTTTTCACCCGGCTCGGCCAGCGGATCATCCACTTGCTGACTGCCCAGACCAACTCCGGGCAATTGTATGAAGTGGACATGCGCCTGCGGCCGTCCGGGGCGTCGGGGTTGCTGGTCAGTTCCCTTGGGGCGTTTGCCCGTTATCAGGAGAACGAGGCCTGGACCTGGGAGCATCAGGCGTTGGTGCGGGCCCGGGTACTGGTGGGCAGTCAGGATGTGGGCCAGGCGTTCGAGAAAGTCCGCGCCCAGGTGCTGGGGCGCCAGCGTGATTTGCCAACGCTGCGCCAGGAGGTCAGCGAAATGCGCGCCAAGATGCGCGATAACCTGGGCAGCAAGGCCACCGCCGCCGGCACCGCGCCAAATGCCTTCGAGGCCACGGCGCCCTTCGACCTCAAGCAGGATGCCGGAGGTATCGTCGATATTGAATTTATGGTGCAATACGCGGCCCTGGCGTGGTCCGAGGAACATCCGTCGCTGCTGCGCTACACCGATAACATCCGCATCCTGGAAGGGTTGCAGGAGGTCGGGCTGATGCCGGCAGAAGACGCCACCCTGTTGCGCGAGGCTTATAAAGCCTACCGCTCCGCCGCTCACCGTCAGGCCTTGCAGAAAGATGCCGGGGTGATTGCAGGCGACCAGTTCGTGGATGAGCGCAGGCAAGTGCTGCGGATCTGGCGAGAGCTGGGGCTGAGCTGAAGCTTTAAATGTGGGAGCGGGCTTGCTCGCGAAGGCGCAGTGTCAGGCGACATTGATGTTGAATGGGCTGGTCTCTTCGCGAGCAAGCTCGCTTCCACAGTGGATTTGTGGTGCTGCACGGTACTTGAAACCTATGCAGGACCCTTGTGGGAGCGGGCTTGCTCGCGAAGGCGCAGTGTCAGGCGACATTGATGTTGAATGTACTGGCCTTATCGCGAGCAAGCTCGCTCCCACAGTGGATTGGTGGTGCTGCACGGTACTTGAAACCTATGCAGAACCCTTGTGGGAGCGAGCTTGCTCGCGATAGCGGAATGTCAGGTGACATTGATGTTGAATGTACTGGCCTCATTGCGAGCAAGCTCGCTCCCACAGTTGTAGATTGAAGGCAGCAGGTAACGACCTAAGCCACAGTGATTCTCGAGGCGGGGAGGCGTAGGCCTCCCCGTATCGTTTTTGGAAACCACATGAATATTCTGATCGTTGGGCCCAGCTGGGTCGGTGACATGGTGATGGCGCAGACACTGTTCCAGTGCCTGAAACAGCGCTATCCACAGTGCGAAATCGACGTCCTGGCTCCAGAGTGGAGCCGGCCGATCCTTGAACGCATGCCCGAGGTGCGCAAGGCCTTGAGCTTCCCGCTCGGCCACGGCGCGCTGGAGCTGGCAACCCGTCGGCGCATTGGTAAATCCCTGGCCGGTCAGTATGACCAGGCGATCCTGCTGCCCAATTCCTTGAAGTCGGCGCTGGTGCCGTTCTTCGCCGGTATCCCCAAGCGCACCGGCTGGCGTGGCGAGTTTCGCTACGGCCTGCTCAACGACGTGCGCACGTTGGACAAGGACCGTTATCCGCTGATGATCGAGCGCTTCATGGCCCTGGCCTACGAGCCGGGTGTCGAGTTGCCCAAGCCGTATCCGCGCCCGAACCTGCAGATCGATCCGGTCACCCGTGAAGCGGCGCTGGCCAAGTTCGGCCTGAGTCTGGATCGTCCGGTGCTGGCCCTGTGTCCGGGCGCAGAGTTTGGTGAGTCCAAGCGCTGGCCGGCGGAGCATTACGCACAGGTCGCCGAGGCAAAGATTCGCGACGGCTGGCAAGTCTGGCTGTTCGGTTCGAAAAACGATCACTCGGTGGGCGAAGACATCCGCTCGCGGCTGATCCCGGGCCTTCGGGAAGAGTCGGTGAACCTCAGCGGCGATACGTCCCTGGCCGAGGCCATCGACCTGCTGTCCTGCGCCGATTCGGTGGTGTCCAATGACTCCGGCCTGATGCACGTGGCCGCCGCCTTGAACCGCCCATTGGTGGCGGTCTACGGCTCCACGTCGCCGGGCTTCACGCCGCCGCTGGCCGACAAGGTCGAGGTCGTGCGCCTGGGCATCGAGTGCAGCCCATGCTTCGACCGCACCTGCCGCTTCGGTCATTACAACTGCCTGCGCCAGCTCATGCCGCCGTCGGTGAACGAAGCCTTGGACCGTTTGCAGGGCACACCCGTGGAGGTTCAGTAACTTGCGGGTATTGCTGATCAAGACCTCTTCGCTGGGGGATGTGATCCACACCCTGCCCGCGCTGACCGACGCGGCGCGGGCGATTCCTGGCATTAAATTCGATTGGGTCGTGGAAGAAGGCTTCGCCGAAATTCCCACCTGGCACCCGGCCGTGGGCAAGGTTATCCCGGTGGCAATACGGCGCTGGCGCAAGAACCTCTGGCAAACCATCAAGAGCGGCGAGTGGCGACGCTTCAAGCAAAGCGTGCGCGCGCAAAAGTACGACCTGGTCATTGATGCCCAGGGCCTGCTGAAAAGTGCCTGGTTGACCCGTTACGTCAAGGCCCCGGTTGCCGGTCTGGATAAGGATTCGGCCCGGGAGCCCTTGGCCGCGCGTTTCTATTCCCGGCGCCTGGCGGTGGCCCGTAGTCAGCACGCGGTCGAGCGCGTGCGTCAGTTGTTCGCCCTGGCGCTGGGCTATGACCTGCCGCAAACCCAGGGAAGCTATGGCCTCGACATCGACCGACTGGTGGAATTGCCACGCCCTTATCCCTACGTGGTGTTCCTGCATGGCACGACCTGGGAGTCCAAGCACTGGCCCGAACTCTATTGGCGCCAGCTCACCGAGCGCATGGGACAGTTCGGCGTGGTGGTAAAACTGCCGTGGGGCAGCCCGGCCGAGAAGGCTCGGGCCGAACGCATCGCCAGCGGGTTGCGCAATGCCCTGGTGCTGCCGAAGCTGAATCTGAGGGGAATGGGCAAGATACTCGCCGGCGCCCAGGCCTGCGTAGCCGTGGACACGGGTCTCGGTCACCTGGCCGCGGCCTTGGACGTGCCGACAATTTCACTGCTCGGTCCGACGAATCCGGTGCTGACGGGGGCCTACGGCAAAGGCCAGATCCACCTCGCCAGCGATTTCCCCTGTGCGCCCTGCATGCAAAAGCAGTGCACTTACCCGCCGACCGCCGAAGATGCCCGTCGGTTTGACCTGAAACGCGAGCAGCCCCTGTGCTTCACGCGTCTGAACCCCGAGCGTGTTGCCAGCCACCTGAGCACGTTATTGGCTGAGGAGCCGCGCTGATGCAATTGGCTTTTGTCCTTTACAAGTATTTTCCCTTCGGCGGCCTGCAGCGTGATTTCATGCGCATCGCCCTGGAGTGCCAGCAACGCGGTCACCAGATCCGTGTCTACACGCTGATCTGGGAAGGTGACATTCCGCCAGGCTTCGAAGTGCTGGTGGCGCCGGTCAAGGCGCTGTTCAACCATCGCCGCAACGAGAAACTCAGCGCGTGGATGGAAGCTGACCTGGCCAA
Source organism: Pseudomonas brassicacearum (assembly GCF_000585995.1). NCBI lineage: Bacteria > Pseudomonadati > Pseudomonadota > Gammaproteobacteria > Pseudomonadales > Pseudomonadaceae > Pseudomonas > Pseudomonas brassicacearum. The sequence continues at coordinate 567,247 of NZ_CP007410.1, forward strand.
GCGCCCGGTGGATCGCTTGATCGGCTTCAACAAAATGCCCGGCCTGGACGTGTACTACGCCGCCGACGGCTGCTTCGAAGACAAGGCACAGAACCTGCGCAATTCGTTGTATCGGCGTTGGGGCCGCTACCGGCATTTCGCCGAGTACGAGCGGGCGGTGTTCGCCAAGGACGCCAAGACTGACGTGCTGATGATCTCCGAAGTCCAGCAGCCGCTGTTCATCAAGCACTACGGCACGCCGCTGGAGCGCTTCCACCTGCTGCCGCCCGGCATCGCCCAGGACCGTCGTCGGCCCGCCGATGCCGACCAGATCCGCGCCGCGTTCCGGGCCGAATTCGAGCTGGCTGATGACGATCTACTGCTGGTGCAGATCGGTTCCGGCTTCAAGACCAAGGGCGTGGATCGCAGCCTCAAGGCTTTGGCCGCGCTGCCTGGCGAGTTGAGAAAACGCACCCGGCTATTTGTAATCGGCCAGGACGACCCCAAAGTATTCCAATTGCAGAGCGCCACGCTGGGGCTCGGTGACAACGTGCGGTTCCTCAAGGGGCGCAGCGATATCCCGCGTTTCCTACTGGGGGCCGACTTGTTGATCCATCCGGCCTACAACGAGAACACTGGCACTGTGCTGCTCGAGGCGCTGGTGGCCGGGTTGCCGGTGCTGGTCAGCGCGGTGTGCGGGTACGCCCATTACATCGCCGAGGCCGACAGCGGCCTGGTGCTCGACGAACCGTTCGAACAGGCACAGCTCACCGAGTACCTGGGTCGCATGTTGAGCGACGCCGATGCACGGGCGGCCTGGAGCCGCAACGGTCTGGCCTTCGCCGAGACGGCCGACCTCTACAGCATGCCGCAGCACGCGGCCGATGTGATATTGGCGGAGCACGCACAATGAAGTTGATGCTGGCCGAACCGTTCAAGAGCCTTTGGGTCGGGCGCGATGCGTTCGCCGAAGTCGAAGCGCTCAAGGGCGAGGTCTATCGCGAACTGGAAGCCCGGCGCACCTTGCGCACGGAAGTGGACGGCCGCGGTTTTTTCGTGAAGATCCATCGCGGCATCGGTTGGGGCGAAATCTTCAAGAACCTGCTCACCGCCAAGTTGCCGGTACTCGGCGCGGGACAGGAATGGAAGGCCATCCAGCGCTTGCAGGAAGTCGGCGTGCCCACCATGACGGCTGTCGCATACGGTGAAAAGGGCAGCAATCCGGCGGACCAGCACTCGTTCATTGTCACCGAAGAGCTGGCGCCGACCGTCAGCCTCGAAGACTTCAGCATCGATTGGGTCAAGCAACCACCACCGCCGGCGCTCAAGCATGCCTTGATCGCCGAAGTCGCCCGTATGACTGGCATGATGCACCGTGCCGGCGTCAACCATCGTGACTGCTACATCTGCCACTTTTTGCTGCACACCGACAAGCCGGTGACGCCTGGGGATTTCAAGCTCTCGGTGATCGACCTGCACCGCGCCCAGACCCGCCCGGCCATCACCACTCGCTGGCGCAACAAGGACCTGGCGGCGTTGTATTTCTCGGCGCTGGACATTGGCCTGACCCGTCGCGACAAGCTGCGTTTCCTCAAGGGTTATTTCCAGCAGCCGCTGCGCCGGATTCTCGCCGAAGAGGCTTCGTTGCTGAGCTGGCTCGAAGGCAAGGCCAACAAACTGTATGCCCGCAAACAGCGGTACGGGGATGCGCTCTGATGTCGGGTTGGACGCTGGAACCGGCCTACGCTGAGCTGGCGCAAGATTTCGGCAGTCTCGAAGCCGTGTTCGCCCTCAAGGGCGAGCGTCTGACGCGCGACCCGCTCTCAGAGGTGATCCGGGTGCAGCGCAATGGCGTGAATTATTACGTCAAGCGCTACGTCGGCGCCGGCAAGGGCTTGCGGCGCTACCTGGGCAAGCCGCGGGTCAAGTCCGAATGGCAGAACCTCAAGCGCTTCGCCAAATGGGGTATTCCCACGGCTGAAATCGTTGCCTGGGGCCTGGAGCGAAACGGCGCCGCCTATGCCCGTGGCGCGATGATCACCCGCGAGCTGCCTCACACCGAAGACCTCTCGGCCCTGGCTGATCGCCATGATTCAAGGCTGGCGGACCGGGCCTGGGTCGACGGAGTGAGCCGGCAACTGGCCGGTTACACCCGGACCATGCACGACCATCGCTTCACCCATAACGATCTGAAGTGGCGCAACCTGCTGATCGATGACCAGTCGAAGCTGTTCCTGATCGACTGCCCGAACGGTGATTTCTGGCGCGGTTTCTGGCTCAAGTACCGCATCACCAAAGACCTGGCGTGCCTGGACAAAGTGGCCAAGTACCACCTGTCGGCCACTCAACGCCTGCGTTTTTACCTGCAATACCGCCAGCGCGACCGGCTCGATGCGTGCGACAAGAAACGCATCCGTCACGTGGTGAGATTTTTCGAGGGGCGTGAATGACTGATTTTCTGGCCGCTGAAGACCGGGCGTTGCTGCAACGTCATGGCCTGGACAGCTTCGAGGCCCTTTGGGCGCGGCAATTGGACGCGGTGGATGAGCCCAATACCTTGGGCGACGGCTGGAGCAGCGTGTTTCGGCTGGAGCTGGAAGGGCAGGGTTATTACCTCAAGCGCCAGAGTAATTACCTGACCCGAACCTGGTCCCACCCTTTGGGTGAGCCGAGTTTTTCCCGGGAGTTTCGCAACATCAGTCGTTACCGTCAGTTGGGGATTCCGGCCCTGCAAGCGGTGTTCTATGGTCAGCGCAAGGTGGATGGCGAGGTGCGGGCGATCCTGCTGACTCGTGCCCTGGATGGCTGGGATGACCTGGATTCACTCTTGCAGCGCTGGCCGACCCTGACGGCGGCGCAGCGCACCACCGTCCTGAACGCCTGTGGCCAGTTGGCGCGGCGCCTGCATTCCAAGCATCAGGTGCACGGTTGCTTCTATCCCAAGCACATCTTTCTGCAAGCCACCGACGGCGGCTATCAGGCGCAATTGATCGACCTGGAAAAGACTCGGCCGTTGCTGTTCGGCCAACGCGATCGGATCAAGGACCTGGAGCCTTTGCTGCGCCGCGCCTCGATCTGGAGTCACGACGATGTGCGCCAATTGCTGTCCTCCTACCTGGATCAACCACTCGAAAGTGGTCTGGTCGACAGCTGGATGAACCGCCTGACCGCCCGGCGCAGCCATAAGGAAGCCCGTTGATGCATTTGTCCGAATTGAAGAACGTCGGCCGCAACCCCAGCCTGCCCTTGAGCCTGGAACTGGCCGATGCCGCCGGCCCGGCGCAATTGCAGCTGCTTTCGCTGTTGCGGGTGTTGCCGGGGCAGCGTTACGTCGGTGCGGGCATCTGGCGCGGGCGGCCGGTGTTGGCCAAATTGTTGGTGGGCAGCAAGGCCGCCCGGCATTTTCAGCGGGAACTGCAAGGCGTGCGCCTGCTGGCGGACCAAGGCCTGACCACGCCGCTGTTGCTGGCTGATGGCCTGAAAGAAGGTGAAGGTGGCTGGTTGTTGTTCGAGTTGCTCGAGGGCGCCGAGAGCCTGGGTGATGCCTGGAAACAGGTCGAGCCTCTGCCATTGCTGGCCGACGAGCAAACCGCGGTGCTGGCCGAAGCCCTGGGTGCCATCGCGCAATTGCATGGCAAAGGCCTGTGGCAAGAAGACCTGCACCTGGACAATCTGCTGCGCCACGCCGGCAAGCTCTACTTGATCGACGGCGCCGGCATTCGCGTCGAAACCCCGGGCCAGCCGTTGTCACGGCAAAAGGTATTGGAGAACCTGGGTGTGTTTTTCGCCCAGTTGCCCAAAGCCCTTGAGCCGTTCAATGAGGAACTGTTGGTGTACTACCTGTTGGGCAACGCTGAACACGCTTTGCCCATGGAGGCGCTGCAAAAACAGATCGACAAGGTCCACGCCTGGCGCCTGAAGGACTTCCTGGAAAAGGTTGGGCGCGAGTGCAGCCTGTTCAGCGTGCAGCGCGGGGCGTTCGGCTTGCGGGCGATCCGGCGTGATGAGGAGGCGGCCATGACGCCGGTGCTGGAACAGGCGGATGCCTTGCTTGAGCGGGGGCACCTGTACAAGACCGGTGGCGCGGCGAGCGTCGGTAAAGTTGAAGTGGACGGCCGTCCCCTGGTGATAAAGCGCTACAACATCAAGAATTTCGCCCACTGGCTCAAGCGCTTCTGGCGCCCGAGCCGTGCCTGGCATTCCTGGCGCGAAGGCCATCGCCTGGCCTTCCTCGGCATCGCCACGCCCAAGCCGCTGGCATTGCTGGAAAAGCGTTTCCTGTGGCTGCGTCGCGGTGCGTACCTGGTGACCGAATACCTGCCTGGGCCCGACATCATCGAGCGCTTCGGCCCCTATGTGGAAAACGGTGACGCTCCCGAGCCCGAATTGCTGGCGCTGGACCGGCTGTTCGCCGACCTGATCCGCGAGCGCATCAGCCACGGCGACCTCAAGGGCCACAACCTGTTCTGGCAGCACGACCGCTGGGCGCTGATCGACCTGGACTCCATGTGCCAGCACCGCACCCACGCCAGCTACGCCCCGGCCTACGCCCGGGATCGCGCGCGGTTCATGCGCAATTGGCCTGAGGACAGTGCGTTGTATCGGGTGATTGATCAGCGGGTGCCCAAAACAGTCGATAGCGCTTGAGCCCTGCTGTAAGGGCAACCGATGAACCCGTGGCGAGGGAGCTTGCTCCCGCTGGGCTGCGCAGCAGCCCCAAAGCCATTCAACACGGTGCACGAGTAAAAAACCGTTGGCAGGTTTACGACTGCTGCGCAGTCGAACGGGAGCAAGCTCCCTCGCCACAGGACCGTGTTTGGCTCCCAATAAAGCCACTTGCCGCTTGTCGCTAGAGGCTTAAGGCCGCTTTTAAGCTATAATCCCGCCCTTTCTGCCCAGCGCCCCCGGCGAGTGGCACATCAATTTTTCGAGGCGCCTTGTCGCCCGTATGCAGACATAAGAGGCTAGACCCCTGTGGCATTGACGATTCTTGGCCTGTCCGGCGCCCTTAGCCATGATCCTTCCGCAGCGCTGTACATAGACGGCAAGCTGATCGCGGCGGCGGAGGAAGAGCGCTTCGTACGCGATAAACATGCAAAGAACCGCATGCCCTATGAGTCGGCGAAGTTCTGCCTGGAGCAGGCCGGCATCAAGCCGTCCGACGTCGACGTGGTGGCGATCCCGTTCGCCCCGATCAGCCTGTTCGGTGAAGCGCGCTGGCATTACGCCAAACGTTACTGGTACGCCCCGGACCGCGCTCTTGACGCGATCCTGATGGGCAACCGTCGCTACAAGCGCTATCGCCGCAAGATCGTCTGGTGCCTGGAGCAACTGGGCTTCGATCCGAAGAAAATCAAGATCGAGCCGGTCGAGCACCACCTGGCTCACGCCTCCAGTGCCTACCACTGCTCGGGCTTCCAGGAGAAAACCGCGATCCTGGGCATCGACGGCAAGGGCGAATACGCCACGACCTTCTTTGGCTATGGCGAAAACGGCAAGATCCACAAGATCAAGGAGTTCTTCGATCCGGACTCCCTGGGTGGCCTGTACGGCGCGATCACCGAGTTCCTGGGCTTTGAAATGCTCGACGGCGAGTTCAAGGTCATGGGCATGGCGCCCTACGGCGATGCCACCAAGTACGATTTCTCACGCCTGGCCTCGTTCGAAAACGGCGAGCTGGTGATCAATACCGACTACGCCAACGTGATCGGCCTGCGTCGCTATAAAGAGAAGGGCAAGGGCTTCTACTTCTCGCCGAAGCTGATCGAATGGCTCGGCCCGAAACGCGAAGGCGACATCGCCGACGAGCCGTACATCCACTACGCGGCCAGCATGCAGGCGCTGTTCGAGAAGCTCGCGCTGCAAATGATCGACCACTACCTGGGCGACGTGCTCAAGGAAACCGGCAAGCTGGCCTTCGCCGGCGGCTGCGCCTTGAACGTCAAGCTGAACCAGAAAATCATTGCCCGTGATGACGTCAAGGAACTGTTCGTGCAACCGGCGTCCGGCGACGCCGGCACTGCGGTGGGCGCGGCGGCTTATGTGTCCCACGCCCGTGGCGTGCCAGTGGAGAAGATGGAACACGTCTACCTCGGCCCGGCCTACAGCAACGAAGACGTGATTGCAGCCTGCGCCCGTCATCCGAGCAAGCCGGCGTGGCGCAAGATCGAAAACACCCCCGAGCGCATTGCCAAGATCATGGTCGACGGCAACCCGGTGGCCTGGTTCCAGGGGCGCATGGAGTTTGGCCCGCGGGCCTTGGGTGGTCGCTCGATCATCGGTTGCCCGAGCGCCAGCGGCGTGGCCGATCGCATCAACGAACAGATCAAGTTCCGCGAGCGCTGGAGGCCTTTCTGCCCGTCCATGCTCGACACCGTTGCGCCGCAGATGATCAAGGTCGATCACCCGGCGCCGTTCATGACCTTCACCTTCGAAGTGGCTGAAGAGTGGAAGACCCGCGTGCCGGAAGTCGTCCATGAAGACGGTACTTCCCGGGCCCAGGTGCTCAAGCGTGAGTACAACCCGCGTTACTACGACATGATGAAGGCCCTGGAAGTCCTGACCGGCAACGGTGTGTCCTTGAACACCTCGCTCAACCGTCGTGGCGAACCGATGATCTGCTCGCCGACCGACGCGCTGAATATGTTTTTTGGTTCCGACCTGCAGTATTTGATCATGGAAGACATCCTGGTGGTCAAAGACGGCGTGGATGCTTATGACACGCTCGGCTGAGCGACATGTGCTGCAGTTCTGCCACGGTTATGACGGGCCGTTCCTGGACTGTGCCCGTCAATACGCCAGCCTGTTCGCGGGTACTGGCTACCGTGTGACCACGGTGTTTCTCACCGGGGTGGCGGATGCGCAAGTCGCAGCCAGTTGTGCCTCGGACGAGGTGCTGTTCATGGAATACAGCTCCAGTGCCATACGTGGCCTGAAGCTGGGCGCCATCAGTGATCTGCGCAAGATCGCCGCTTCGCGCAATTTCAGTTTTTGTATCGCCCACCGCTTCAAGCCGATCTATATCGCCTTGCTTGGCACTGGCCTGCCGGTGATCGGCGTGCATCATGCTTTTGATGACTACCAACGAAGCTCCCGTCGACTGTTCGTCCATGTGTTTCGCAAGCGCCTGAGCTTGCTCGGGGTTTCCGATGCGGTACGTGACGACATGCGTCGCTGCCTGCCGAAATGGCCAGTCACCCGGATACAGACCCTCTACAACCGTATCGACCTGGATGCCGTGCAGGCCAGCCTCGTCTCCCGGGACGTGGCGCGGCACACCCTGGGGTTGGATTCGGATGCCTGGATCGTCGGCAACGTCGGTCGCCTGCACCCGGACAAGGACCAGGCCACACTGTTGCGCGGGTTTGCCGAGGCGCTGGCGTATCTGCCGGCTAACAGCCAACTGGCGATTCTCGGCACGGGCCGTCTGGAACAGGACCTTCGAGAGCAGGCACTGGAGTTGGGCATTGCCGACCGCGTGTTGCTCCTCGGCCAAGTGCCCGATGCGCGCCGCTACTTTCGCGCCTTTGATGTGTTTGCCCTGAGTTCCGACCACGAGCCGTTCGGCATGGTCCTGCTTGAAGCCATGGCCGCCGGCGTACCGCTGCTGGCGACGGCCTGCGGTGGGGCGAAGGAAGTAGTCGAAGGCGTGGGCATCCTGTTTCCGCAGGGCGACGCCGAGCACATGGCACAGGCGCTACGTCACCTGGCGGCCATGGACGATTTGCAGCGTCGCCAATGCGCCGAGCTGATGCTCGACCGCCTGCGCGAACGCTTCTCGGATCGCGCCGTACGCGAGGCATTCTGGCGTTTGCCTCAAGTTATCGAACTGGCGCCGAGGGCCTGATGCTCAACCGATTCCAAGGCTGGCGTGAACGCGGCTGGACAGCCGTAGATGCGTCGATTTATGCCCAGGCCTGGCAGCGTTTTGGTGGCAGTGTCGCCACTCACCCGGCAGTGGTCGAGCGTCTGGCGGCCCTGGCCGGGATTCCCGTGCGGTACTTGGCATTTGAACAGGGGGGCGAGCTCAAGGCGGCGATCCCAACCTGGGGGCGCGACCTGGCGCTGTCCAAAGACGTGCTCAAGCGCAGTGGTAAAAAAGGCTTGTTCGACCTGGGCAATGCCGAACTGATTCTGCCGGCCGCGCCCGATGCACTGGCACCGTTGCGTCATCGCGGGCGTTACCTGTCGGCCCTCAACGAGGGACGTTTCAGTGGCTTGAAGTTGCAGCAGGAGCAACTGGCCATGGCCCGCACGCCGGAAGAACTGTCCAAGAAGTTTCGCTACAACCAGCGCCGTGAGCTACGGTTGCTGGAAGAGGCGGGCGGGCTGGTGCGACCGGTCGGCGAGTTTTCCAGCGCGGAACTGGCCTCGATCTACTGCGACCTGTTCCTGCGCCGTTGGGGCTTTGCGGCCACCGGTGCCGAGCGCATGGGCGAGGTGATCGAGCTGCTGCGCGAATGGCTGATCGGTTCGGTGATCTTTCTCAACGATGCGCCGATTGCCATTCAACTGGTGTATCGGGTCGAAGCGCCCGAGTGGATCAGCGTCGAGTACATCAACGGCGGCGTCGATCCGCAGACCCGCGAATTCAGCCCTGGTAGCGTATTGAGCTTTCTCAACACCCAAAGCGCCTGGGAGCAGGCCCGTGCCGCCGGCAAACCGTTGCGTTTTTCCTTCGGTCGGGCGGACCGGGAGTACAAGGACCGTTGGTGCAACCCCGTGCCGGTGTTTACCGTATGAATTCGCCCGTGAGTCGCAAGCAACAGTTGCTCAAGCGTCACCGTCGCAACAAGCGCATGGGGCTGTTGTTCGCCCTCGTTGTGCTGGTCATGCTGGGTGTCGCGGTGGCCTGGTGGCTGCCCCTGGTGCTTGCGGTCCTGGGCTGGGTCGCCCACGAGGCGTGGTTCGCCGATCATCTGTTCTATTCGCCCAAGGACGACTATCAATACAGCTTCCCGCCGTTCACTCAGCAACCCAAGGTGCATTTGCATGCCGGGCGACTGCGATTGGACGAAGGCGTGATGGTGGACGATGGCGCTACGCTGATCCTCGCGCTGCGGGTCAAAAGTACCTGGCTAGGGCGTTTCATCGATCCACTCGTCGAGTTGTCGGGCGGTGAACATCTGGATCGACAAACTTTCGAGCGTGGCGTCAACGGCCTGCGCTATCTCAATCTCAGCGAGCAGGGCGACGTGCTGTCCCGGGGTGACCTGCACCTGCGCGGGCGCTTCTGTCGCTTGCTGGGCGAGCCGATGCTTTGGTCGTTCGCGCCCGTGGAGGTGCAGCGTCAGCGGGTGATGGTCATCGCACCCCATGCCGACGATGCGGAGCTGGCCGCCTACGGGTTATACAGCCAGGCCGATGAAGCCTGGATCGTGACGTTGACGGCGGGTGAAATTGAAGCCGAGCATTATCGGCGGATGGGCCTGGACGGCGTCGAAGCCGCGCGGCTCAAGGGGCGTTTGCGAGCGTGGGACAGTATCGCCGTGCCACGCTGGGCTGGGGTACCTGAAGCCCATTGTGTTCAGCTGGGGTACTTCTGCCTGCAATTGGCTGCCATGCAAGCCGCGCCCAGCCAGCCACAGGGTTCTCGCGAGGCGGACCTGAGCGATACCCGGCTGTTTCGCCAGATGAATCCGTTTGCCCTGCCCGGTGACGTCGACGGTGCGCCGACCTGGAACAACCTGCTGGCAGACCTGCGCGAGCTGCTGCTCAAGGCGCGCCCCGAGGTGATTGTCCTGCCGCACCCGACGCTTGACCCGCACCCCGATCATGTCTGTGCACATCGCGCAGTCATGCAAGCTCTCGCGGGCCTGGAGTGGCAGCCCACCACGCTGCTGGGTTATGCCAATCACCTACACGACAATGACCGCTGGCCCATGGGCGATGCGGGAGAGGGTGTCGCGTTGCCACCGGTTTTCGATCCGGATCGGTCGATGCACCCTCTGAGCCTGCCACTGTCGTTGACGATCCAGCGGGACAAGGCCATGGCGCTGGGGATGATGCATGATCTGCAACCGCCTGCGCCATTGAAGCGGCGGTTGAGGCGATTGATACAGTGCCTTATGACCAGTAGAGTGAGGTCCGTCTACGGCGAGAACGATTTTTTCCGCAAGGCAGTCAGGCGGCACGAACTTCTCTGGCAATTGAAACCTTCTGAAGCACAAATAAAACATAAATGACGCATAACGGGCCCCAGCGTCCTCGTCCTTAGTGAATGTGAGCTTGTTGTGATCAATCCTTGCCCGCGTATTCTTTTTGTCATTCCCTATTTCGGACGTTGGCCTTTCTGGATGCCGTTGTTTCTCGAAAGCTGTCGGCGTAACGCCGATATCGATTGGCTGTTATTCAGTGATTGTGGCGTACCGGAAAATCTCCCGCCTAACGTGACTGTCGAAACCACGACGTTCGAAGCCTATTGCCAGCTGGTTTCCCAGCGGCTGGGCATCGATTTCAAGCCAACCCAGGCCTACAAGCTGTGTGATATCAAACCTGCCCTAGGGTACATTCATGCCGACCGTCTCGAAGGCTACGATTTTTGGGCCTTTGGCGATATTGACCTGGTGTATGGCGATCTTCGGCAATATTTCACCGCCGAACGCCTGGCCCGTTATGACTTGTTTTCAACCCACGAACGACGTGTCGCCGGGCATTTGTGCTTGATGCGCAACACCGCGCGCACGCGTGAAGTGTTCAAGCTGATCAAGAACTGGAAAGATCGATTTACCGACGATCAGCATCACGCCCTGGACGAAGGGGCGTTCAGCCGTATTTTCATGTGGCGCAAGAATTTTCCAGAACCGCTGTTTTCCCTGGTTGGAAAATTCAATCCGTGGCGTCGACGCAGCGAGTTCACCGAAGCGTTCAGCACGCCGGGCGGTTGCATAAAGTGGCATGACGGTTCGGAGAACTTCCCCCTTCGCTGGTACTGGCGCAATGGCTGCCTGACCAATGATCGGGATGGAGAGCGTGCTTTTCCGTATTTCCATTTTGTCTGTTGGAAGCGCAACGACTGGTCGGCATTGCCTGAGCCAGATCCTGCCTGGATACAACGGCTGGCGACGACGCCTGCCTGGATGATCGATGCGGCAGGTTTCCACCAAGGAGAGTTATGAGTCAGCGGTTGAAGGTGCTGCAGCTGCAGCCCGACTACAACGTCAAGCAGCATGATTTCGCCGATCTGGCGGAACAGATCGTCAAGGCGCTGCCCAGTGAACGCTACGAGGTGACGGCGGCTTTCTTGCGAGGCCGCCCGGGCCCTGGCGAGGCCGTAAGCCGGGCTGACCGTTCGGTATATTTCGAGTTTTCTGACAAGGCGCTCAAGGGGTTGCGTCTTCGCGCGATGTGGCGGTTATACCAGTTCTGCCGCGAAGAAAAATTCGATGTGGTCGTGTGCAATCGTTTCAAGCCCGTCAACATGATGCTGCAGCTCAATCGATGGCTGAAAATTCCGTTGTGCATCGGTATCTCACACGGGTTCGGAGAATATGACCGGTTCTATCGTCGCCGCCAGACGCAGCGACAGGTGGATCGTCACTGGCGATTCGTCGGTGTATCGCCGGCCGTCAAACAGTACCTGCTGGATTGCCGTTGCGGCTTTACCGAGTCCAATACTTACGCCATCACCAACGCCATCGACATCCAACAGGCCGAAGCCTTGCAGCACCCGCGCGAGCGCGCTCGTGAAATGCTGGGGATCAGCCCTTCGGTAAGGCTGATTGGCGCCCTGGGCCGATTGGTGCCGGTCAAGGGACATACGTACCTTTTGCAGGCTTTTGCCGCGCTCAAGGACAAATACCCCACGGCCCAACTGGCGATTATCGGTGCCGGGCGTGAAGAGTCCCGCTTGGCAGCGCAGATCAAGCAGTTGGGGTTGAGCGATCGTGCACATCTGCTGGGCTTCAAGGAAAACGCTTTGCAGTATGTGCGGGCATTCGATATCTGGACCATGCCTTCCCTGGCCGAAGGCCTGGGCCTGGCACTGCTGGAAGGCATGAGTGGACACCTGCCCGTGATCGCTACGGATGTACCGGCAATGCTGCCATTGATCCAAGGTGCCGGAGGCTTGGCGGTAACGCCTGCCGATGTACCGAGCCTGATAGCGGCACTTGACACCTACTTGGGGCTCTCGGACGCCGAGCTCAAGGCTTGTGGCGAGCGCGCCTATCGTTACCTGGTCGAGCAGCACGACATCGAAGTGTTCCGTCGGCAATACCTTGAGTTGATCGAGACCGGCCTGAGCGAAGCCCACAAGGAGCAGCCATGAGCGCCGCGCAACCTGTCGTCACCGTGATCATCGCATCCTATAACCACAGTCGTTATATTGAGGAATGCATCCTCAGTGTGCTGGGGCAGACCTACCCGAACATAGAGCTGCTGGTCATCGATGATGGTTCTACCGACGACAGCGTCGAACGTATCCAGCGCTTGCAGGCGGCGCACGGTTTCGACTTCCGGGTTCAGCAGAACCAGGGGCTGACCAATACGCTTAACGGAGCGATTGCCCGTGCCACCGGCAGCTTGATTGTGCCGTTTGGCTCCGACGACATTATGCTGCCCGAGCGGATTGCCGTGCAGGTGGCCTACATGGACGGCAAGCCTGAGGTCGGTATTTGCGCGGGTAATATCGAGCTGATCGATGCCGACGGGAATCTTTATCCCGAGAGTCGTCAGAATCGGGGTGTACCCTTTCGGCGCCTGGATTTCGAAGACATGTTCATGGAACGCAAACCCTACCCACCGGCGCCAACCCTGATGATTCGTCGCGAGGCGCTGGAGAAGGTGGGCGGATTCGATCCCCAGATTCGCCTGGAAGATCTGTTGATCGAGCTGAAAGTGACCCACGCCGGTTACTTTATCGACGGCCTGAGCGTATTGATGGCGCGCTATCGTAAGCACGCGACCAACTCCTACAAAAACCATCGGTTCATGACCGACAGCATTCTGCGTACCTATGCCTTGTTCAGCGATCATCCGCTCTATGATCAGGTGCGCTACAAGTTCCTCAATTCCATGTTCCTGAAAACGTCCAATCGCGACCATAAGTTCGCCCGTGAACTGTTGGCGCAGATCCCCTTCAGGGCGTGGAACAAGAAAACCTGGCGAGGCCTGGGTCGCCTGTTTTTTTGTCCGCTGGAAAAAAGCTGAGCCTCGACCAAGGGATCAGCCCACTCGTGACCGCTGCATTCAATGTTGAAGAGCGGTCGGCGAGCGGAGCGTCATGCCTGGGCTGGGTTGCTTCCCGACAAGATACGTTTGTGCAGGTTATCGACGGCCGGCTTCGAGGCAACCATGGCGTAACCGTTCAGCAGCGCATCAAGGTGCTGCTCGAAGAGCCAGCCTTGGTCTTCTGGATAGCGCTGCAGGTGGCGCAGGTTGCGTTGGCGAAGGGCGAGCCTGAGGGCCGATGGATAGAGGTACAGGTCGGCTATATCGATCAGGCCGAACTCGCCGTTATCCAGCACCAGCACATTACCCAGGTGCAGTGAGCGGAAGTAAACGCCTCGCTCATGCAATTGCGCCATGAACTTACCAAAACCCTCGACCAGGGCGTGGCGCTGCGCAGGCGTAGACGTGCTTTGCAGCGCCTGGCGCAGGGTCATCCCCGGCAGAGGAACGTAGTGCACCGCGCTGCTGCCGTCGTTCAGATAGTACAGGTTGAGAATCGTCGGGCTCGGTATGCCCAGGTTGCGTAGCTGCTGGCTGTTGACGGCAAAACGCTCGGAATAAGGATTGAACCCCCCCGAGGTGTACCAGCGACGTGCTCGAAACAGTTTGAGGAAATCACCCCCGGCCAGGCGCAGGACTTTTGGTCCGAGCCCGTCGGATTCAATCACCTGTGCGTCGCAGGTAAGGCCTTCCAAGGCTTGGGGTGACAGTTTTTGCACGGGAATGTTCAGCAAGCGCCTGGCGCGGTAATTGATGCTCAGGGCGGCGATCAGGGCCAGTGGAATCCACAACAGAAACCAATGCTCCTTCGGTCTGGACAGGATGCCGCCACCTTCTGTCAGCCCTGCTCCCATGCCGTATATCAGCCACGTGGAGGCCATGACCAGGAAGGGTTGGACGCGATACCGCCAGCTGCTCAGCAACCCCCAGGCCTGGAAAAAAAGCCACGGAAGAAAGCCGATAATGCCGACGTAATACAACACGCCGAGGGCAAAGTTATGGGGCTCAGCCAACATGAAGCCTATGCCTGGATCAACAGCCAGGTCTGCGCCATAGCCGTGCCCGAGCCAGGGGTGTTGGGCAATTTCGCGCAATACGATCTGCCAGATCTCGAAACGGTATGAGTTCCCACGGGCGAGAATCATCCCGCTGAACAATACGCCTACGGCGACCCCTCCACCGATCAGAAGTCCGAACAGGGCAATCGAGCGGCGATTCCAGCAAAGGATACCGATCCAGATGGCTGCGGCGGCCAATGCGACCAGGGGCGTCCTTGAGCCGGTGGCGACGACGGCTGTGAACATGACCAAGGCTGCGGGTACCGTCAGCCAAAGGATCTGGCGATTCTTCCAGAGCATGCTCAGGCTTAACCAGTAAACGCAGAAGAACCCGTACAGGTGGGAGCTGAGCAGCGGGTTATCGAGGGCCCCCGCGCCGATCAGGCGCATTCCCGGTTGGTAAACCTGGCCAAACCTATACAGGTTATAGAGCGAGGCGAGCAGGGCGACGCTCGCCGCGCCGAACAGCAGCGGGTGAAGAAGGTCGCTGCGATAGCGCACCAGCAGATAGCAGCCGGCAAACAAGAAAGTGGTATGCAGTACGACTTTGACCTGGCGCGCGATACTTTCGGTCTCGGGTGCCCACGACACGCTGATCAGGGCCCAGCCCGCGAACAGCGCAAAGGCGATGAAAATGGGCTCGCGGATCAGCTCCTTCAGCGTGCTCGGCCTCAGGCACAGAGCTATCAGGGTGGGTATGCTGAAGAGCCCGTAGAACAATTTATGGTGCTGGCTGCGCCCGGGCAGAAAGAACAAGGCGCACAGCAGCAGTACGAAGCCAAGCGGAAGAATCCACTGGCAGATGAAGTCGAAAACTCGATTGGGCGTGGCGAGGTGCTTGGATAGCATGCTTAGGAATTCATTCCTGGAATCGGTGGACCATTCATGGTGATGGTATTTCAGGGTTTTGCAGGCGCGTAACAATAACAGTCTTATAGGTTTGCCAGAACACCGAAGAAGCTGTGTTAAAGTCAGCGTCCTTTTTATCGACATTCGCGTGATATGGCCGACTCCAGTCTTCCTGCAAGCCCTTCGAGCTTGAAAGTCTATTTCCGCCTGCTTGGCTACGTGAAGCCCTACGTTGGCTTGTTCGCGCTGAGCATTGTCGGGTTCCTGATCTTCGCTTCTACCCAGCCGATGCTTGGCTACATCCTCAAGTACTTCGTCGACGGCCTCTCCAATCCAAACGCCGTGCTGTTTCCGTCGGTGCCTTACCTGCGCGACCTGCAGTTATTACAGGCCGTGCCGTTGCTGATCATTGTCATTGCTGCCTGGCAGGGGTTGGGATCGTATCTGGGCAATTATTTCCTGGCCAAGGTTTCGTTGGGGCTGGTACATGATTTGCGGGTGCAGTTGTTCAACAACCTGCTGACCCTGCCCAACCGCTATTTCGACAAACATAACTCGGGTCATCTGATTTCCCGTATCACTTTTAACGTGACTATGGTGACCGGGGCGGCAACGGATGCGATCAAGGTCGTTATCCGTGAAGGCATGACCGTGATCTTCCTGTTCGCCTCACTGCTATTCATGAATTGGCGCCTGACCCTGGTGATGGTGGCGATCCTGCCGCTGATCGCGCTCATGGTCCGCACCGCGAGCAAGAAATTTCGCAAGCAGAGCAAAAAAATCCAGGCTGCGATGGGGGATGTGACCCATGTTGCCTCCGAGACCATCCAGAGTTATCGCGTTGTGCGCAGTTTCGGCGGCGAGGTCTATGAGCAGAAGCGCTTTCTCGAGGCCAGCCAGGGGAATACCGACAAGCAGTTGCGCATGACACGCACCGGAGCGATCTACACGCCAGTGCTGCAACTGGTGATTTACAGCGCCATGGCCGTGCTGATGTTTCTTGTCCTGTTTCTGCGTGGCGATGCCTCGGCGGGCGACATGGTGGCCTACATTACCTTGGCCGGTTTGCTGCCCAAGCCGATCCGCCAGCTATCGGAAGTCAGTTCCACCATCCAGAAAGGCGTGGCGGGGGCGGAGAGTATCTTCGAGCAACTGGATGTCAAGCCGGAAACCGACAGCGGTACCGTCGAGCGTGATGCTGTCAGTGGGCGGCTGGACGTGCGCCATCTGAGCTTCACCTACCCGGACACGGAGCGGCAGGTGTTGAACGACATCAGTTTTTCGGTCGAGCCTGGGCAAATGGTTGCACTAGTGGGGCGTTCGGGTAGCGGCAAATCCACCCTGGCTAACCTGATACCGCGTTTCTATCACCACGACGATGGCGAGATTCTGCTCGATGGCGTTGAAATCGAACAGTACAAGCTATTGAACCTGCGCCGGCACATTGCCCAGGTGACTCAGCATGTAACGCTGTTCAGTGACACGGTTGCCAACAACATCGCTTACGGCGACCTGGCCGGTGCGCCGCGAGTCGATATCGAGAAGGCCGCTCAAGACGCCTATGCCATGGACTTCATCAGGCAGTTGCCTCAAGGCCTGGACACCCAGGTCGGTGAAAACGGCGTGCTGCTGTCCGGCGGCCAGCGCCAGCGTCTGGCCATTGCCAGGGCCCTGTTGAAAAACGCCCCGCTGTTGATTCTCGACGAGGCCACCTCGGCGCTGGACACCGAGTCGGAACGGCATATCCAGGCCGCGTTGGACCAGGTGATGAAAGGTCGTACGACTCTGGTTATCGCCCACCGTCTGTCGACGATCGAGAAAGCCGACCTGATTCTGGTCATGGACCAGGGGCGCATCGTCGAGCGCGGGACCCATGGCGAACTCCTGGCGCAGAACGGTTACTACGCGCGCCTGAATGCCATGGGCCTGGACGCTCCGGCCCAGGACATTGCCTGAATAGATGAAACCGGTGGCGCTGGGCACACTTGGCTTCCACCGGAATCTGTATCGAAACTGATACGTCTACTGACCAACCCACAATAAATCTGCGACCCACGCTTGGTAAGGTTCTGGCCACAGGACTTTCCTGAACGAACTTTAATGATCGAGGGGGCCATCCCCTTCGCGTGGGTACTGCAATGCTGCAACGTTATCTCTGGAAGCTGTTGCCCAAGTCGCAACGCGCTTTCCTGTTGGGACGCCTGTCGGTTGTCGATCGACAGGTCGTCAACAAATCGATGTCGGCCAACCGCCATTTCCCCGAAGCGTTCTCTCAGCTCGCCTGCCTGTTCATCCATGTGCCCAAATGCGCCGGTAGCAGCGTTTGCGTAGGCATGTTTGAAGGCTACAGCCCGGGGCATCTGCCGCTGTACTGGTACGAAGAGCAGTTTCCAGAGCAGTACGCCGCCAGTTTCAAATTTGCTTTTGTCCGCGACCCACTGGAACGTGCGTATTCGGCCTATGCTTTTCTGCGGGGCAACCAATTGGGGGCGCGCGACCAAGCGGCGCAGAAACTGGTGAGCTGTTACCGCGACTTCGATGATTTCATCCTCCGCTGGCTGCACCCTGAGAACATTACGCGGCAGATGCATTTTGCCGCCCAGACGGACTTCCTCACCGACTCCCTCGGCCACCTGGCGATGGACTTCATCGGTTACCAGGAGCATTTGGAGCGTGACTATCAGCGGATATGCCAACATCTGGGCCTGAGTGCGACGTTGCCCCATGTGAATTTATCCCAGCAACGCGCTTCGGCGCCTGTGCGGGAAATCTGCTCCGTGCGAACCCGTCGATTGGTGCGGCGGGTGTATCAACGTGACTACGAGATGCTCGGTTATGAATGAGACGTCAAAAATATCGATGCAGCAGGTACAAATTCGCCCTTGCGCGCCGGCTCTTACGCCCCAGGATCGGGCCGCCATCAAGGCCCAGCGACCGCGCTGTATCTGGTTGACCGGGTTGTCGGGAGCGGGCAAGTCGACGCTGGCCAATGCCTTGGAAGTGCAGCTCAACCAGCGAGGCTTGCATACGGCCCTGCTCGACGGTGACAACCTGCGCCAGGGGCTGTGCCGAGGCCTGGGAATGGATGCCGAAGCCCGTAAGGAAAATATCCGGCGCATTGCCGAGGTGGCGCGCTTGATGGTCGATGCCGGCCTGATCGTCATCGTTGCGGCCATCTCACCGTTTCGTGCCGACCGGGAAGCCGCCCGACAGTTATTTTCCCAGGGTACCTTCATCGAGGTTTATGTGAGCACGCCTTTCGACGTTTGCGCCCAGCGCGACCCCAAGGGCTTGTACCGCGAAGCCCGCGCCGGGCGGATCAAGCATTTCACCGGGCTCGACAGCCCCTACGAAGCGCCCCTGGCTCCGGACTGTGAGATCAATACCTGCGAAGTGGAGCTGGACCAGGCTTGTGAGCGACTATCCGCATTGCTGCAAAACTAATCGAGAACGCCCTCTAGCATCCCGTTACAGCCATGGACTAGCCTTCGCCAACCCTGTGCTAATATCCCCGCCCTGTTCATTTTGTATGTGGGATGCTCCATGAAGTTGTCCATGCCGCGATTCGATCAAGCCCCTGTATTGGTGGTCGGCGATGTCATGCTCGACCGCTATTGGCATGGCGGTACCTCACGGATTTCCCCTGAGGCGCCGGTTCCGGTGGTCAAGGTCGAGCACATCGAGGACCGCCCCGGTGGCGCCGCCAACGTTGCCCTGAACATCGCTGCCCTCGGCGCGCCGGCCTCTCTGGTGGGCGTGACCGGTGACGATGAAGCCGCCGACAGCCTGACCAACAGCCTCAAGGGCGCGGGCGTGCGAGCGATATTCCAGCGTATCGCGCACCAGCCGACCATCGTCAAGCTGCGGGTCATGAGTCGTCACCAGCAACTGCTGCGGATCGACTTCGAAGAACCTTTCGCCACCGATCCCCTGGCCCTCGGTGCCGAGGTTGATCGCCTGCTCGAAGGCATCAAGGTGTTGGTGTTGTCGGACTATGGCAAAGGTGCGTTGAAAAACCATCAAGAGCTGATCCAGGCCGCCCGCGCCCGTGGCATTCCGGTAGTGGCCGATCCCAAGGGCAAGGATTTTTCCATCTATCGTGGGGCGAGCCTGATCACGCCGAACCTCAGCGAGTTCGAAACCATCGTTGGTGGTTGTGTCGATGAGCACGACCTGGTGAGCAAAGGCGCGCAGTTGATGCATGACCTGGAGCTCGGTGCCTTGCTGGTGACGCGTGGCGAGCACGGCATGACCCTGTTGCGTCCCGATCACCCCGCGTTGCACCTGCCGGCGCGTGCCCGTGAAGTGTTCGACGTGACGGGTGCCGGCGACACGGTGATTTCCACCCTGGCCGCAGCGATTGCCGCGGGCGAGGAATTGCCCCATGCGGTGGCCCTGGCGAACCTTGCGGCGGGCATTGTCGTCGGCAAGCTCGGTACGGCGGCCATCAGCGCCCCGGAACTGCGGCGTGCCATCCAGCGCGAAGAAGGTTCCGAACGAGGCGTCCTGGGCCTGGAGCAATTGCTGCTGGCCGTTGACGATGCCCGTGCCCACAACGAGAGCATCGTCTTTACCAACGGTTGCTTCGACATTCTGCATGCTGGCCATGTGACCTACCTCGAGCAGGCCAGGGCCCAGGGCGATCGCCTGATCGTCGCGGTCAATGACGACGCCTCCGTGAGTCGTCTTAAAGGGCCGGGCCGCCCGATCAACAGCGTCGACCGGCGCATGGCGGTCCTGGCCGGCCTTGGCGCGGTGGACTGGGTGATCAGCTTCAGTGAAGGCACGCCGGAGAACCTGCTGCGCCAGGTCAAGCCGGATGTGCTGGTCAAGGGCGGCGACTACGGGATCGACCAGGTCGTGGGGGCGGACATCGTCGCGGCCTACGGCGGCACCGTGAAAGTATTGGGGTTAGTAGAGAACAGTTCTACGACAGCCATTGTCGAAAAGATCCGCAGCCGTTGATGGGCTCACTCCATATCCTGGGGAAGGTTTGCACCGCTAGCGTCTACCTTTTCCGGGCCGAACCCGTTCCTTGGCCCCGCTTTCTTTCGTTTCGTGGTTAATTAATTTATGAAAGTCATGCTCCTGGTGATGGATGAACAGCGTGTGATCCTTGATCGACTGTATGCAGTCGTGCAGGAGAACTGTGACGACTGCGCGATCTATCGCCTGAGCAAGCAGCAGCAGAAGAACCTCGGCCGGTTCCTGTCGTCGGTCAATTACGAAGATTTCGACCGGGTGGTGATTTTTACTCGGGTCAAGCGCCTGGTCCCGCAATTAAGCGTGTTGAAGTGCATTCCGGGGTTGGTCTTCCTTGAACACGACGCTTATCAGAACTACATGCGCGAAAGTAAGTACAAAGGTGTCTACTCGCGTTTATACCGCCGTCTTCCCAGTTGCCGCGCTTTGGTGTCGGGGGCCGTTGTGGCCCGTCGGATGCAAGCCGAGAACATCGATGCTGTGTTCGTTTCCAAGGGGTATGACGAACAGATGCTGCGCAACACCGACAGTGCCCGTGATATTCCCGTGGGTTTTCTCGGTAGCCTCAAGAGCACCGAATACGCTCAGCGCAAAGCGTTGCTTGAAGCCCTGGTTCGACGCACCGGCATGCTTGTGACGCGGACCCAATCGGGTAGCGAATACCTGGAAACACTTAATCGCATCAAAATCTTCGTCAGCGCCGACCTGGGCATGGGGGAGTTCATGATCAAGAACTTCGAGGCCATGGCCTGCGGATGCGTGCTGTTGGCCTGGAGTCAGGGCGAGGAAGATCAATTGCTGGGCTTTGCGGACATGGAAAACACCGTGTTCTATCGCTCTGAGGATGAGGCGGTGCAGAAGCTTGAGCTGCTGCAGCGTGACCCGGAGCTGGCCGCGCGGATCGCCCGTAACGGCCAGGCCTTCGCCGAGAGCCGGTATTCCTTTGCGCGTGTCGGACAGACCCTGGCCGAGGAAATCCAGCGGGAGATGCGGCCCTGGCAAGCACCTTCGGCGTTCACTCGTTGGTGGGTCAAGCTGCGCTACGGCATGAACGTGCCGGAATAGACGACATGAATGATCGCGTGCCTCAAGTCGGTGACGAAATGGCGCTGGATGAACTGCCTGGCGGTCATCAATCGCTATTCGGTGCGTTGCCCCAAGCCTTGAAGGACTGCTTGGAAAGGGCGTCGCGGGTGGTGCTGGTGGCGAACAATCCGGCGATCACGGCAGCCGACTTCCAGGCGCTCGATATCGGTAGCGATGATGTGGTCGTGACGTTCAACACCTGTGTGAAATCGGCGCTGCTCAGCCCGCAGAGCGTTAATGTGTTCGTGCACGGTTTCAATGCCCCCGATGCCTATTTCTTCGGCCTGCCTTGCAACCCCGAGGTGCAGCGATTGTTCGAGCTGCCCGGCGCGCGATGTTTCACCATGCTGGTGGGGTGCACCGGGGAAATGTCGCCGCTGCCGGGGGTGGTCCTGTATCGGGAACGCATGCCGTTGCCGCCCTTGTGGAACTATCCGGTCGATAGACCAGGTGGCAAGCGCTATGTCGGTCCCTCCACCGGTTTCAATGCGCTGGTGCTGTTCGATTGGCTGCGCGCTCATGCAGGTTATACCTATCAAATCATGACCCTGGGCTTTTCCAACGAGGCGGGCAAGTTCTGGAGTGGGCACGCCTGGGATTATGAGCGGCAGTGGCTGCTCAAGGCCGATGTGACCGTCGTACCGTTGCAGCGCAGGCGTTGGTGGCAAGGTTGGTTTCGTCGCCGTTGAGTCAGGTTGGCAAGGTCGGCTAGCCTGATACGATGCCGTCAGGGGCAAGTTCTTTTTACGACAGGGGCAGGATGCGTGTTGAAAGTTGCGGTGGCATTTTTTGGTATCCCGAGAAACTCGGAGATCTGCTTTCCCTCTATTCGAGAAAACGTCCTGGCGCAAATCCCGGCGGGCAGCGAGGTGCAGTGTTTTTACCACCTGTACAAAATCGACGAGATCCACAACACTCGCTCGGGTGAGGAAGGTGAGCTGAACGCGGACAACTATGCACCGTTCAGCACCATGACCGGTCGGCTCGATCCTACCAATGGGGTTCTGGAGCGTTGGGACTTCGAACGGGTCAAGGCCTTGGGCGATACCTGGGCAGATGAACACGCTTCGCTCAGAAACCTGATCTACCAGCTCAACTCCTTGCACATCGTGACGGCCATGATGGAACCGTTTGATCCGGATTTCGTCGTGTTTGTGCGTCCCGATAATTTCTACCACACAGCGCTTCCCGCTTATGTGTTTGCTCACTCTGATGCTCGCAGATTGAATGCCTACATTCCGGATTGGCAATGGTGGGGTGGTTTGAACGATCGTTTTGCGATCTGCGGACGGGGCGCCTACCGGGCCTATGGCAAGCGTATCGAACGTATTTTCGACTTTTGCGAGGCGACGGGCAGGAAACTGCATTCCGAGCGGCTGCTCAAATACGCTTTGCAGCAGGCGCGGGTCAGGGTTTGCACCCTGCCGACGACTGCGTCACGGGTACGGATCAATGGCGCTTTCGCAGAAGAGTCGTTCTCGCCCAAACGCGGCATGGGAAAGCGCGAGAACCGTTACTTCCATCTGTTCGCGCGGTGGCGCACCTACGTAGATAAACGACGTTCCAGCTGACGCTATTTGTGCAGCGTTCCGCGAACCATGCGCATCAGCCCCATGGCCTTTTTGTGCAAGCTGGTCAGGCCTTGGCGACGAGGCGGGTGCACGACCAGGCCCTGTTTCACGAGCCAATCCTTCCAGCGGATGCGTTCGTCGCGAACCACCCAGCCTTCTTGGCTGGCGAAGCTTTCAGCCAAATGCAGGCCTCGTGTGCTGGCCGGAACCAGCTGATCGCGTTTGAGCGTATACAGCTCACCTATCGGTTTGCCGTCTTCAAGCGGCATCAAGTACAAGTCCGGTCGTTTGCGGTCCAGGCGCGCCACCAGTTGATCGCCCTCCAGTCGTTCATCGACGTGAAACAGGCTCAGGGACTTGGCCTCCTTGGGCACATCCAGACGCAAATCGTAAATCAGCTGCAACGACGCCGTCGGCAGATGCACGTAGGCCCGTGGCCGTTCGATCAGCTGCAGGTTGGCGCTGCGCACCGGACGGGCCGAGCCCGACAGCGGCGTCAGGCGAAACGGCAAGGCTTCGCGGTAATGCAGGGCCGTGGCGTAGGGGGCGGGTAGCCAGGTGTCGTTGAAGCGCCCGCCGAGCCAGCCTTCCGGGGTTTCCAGCAGGCACTCTTCGGCAATCTCATTGATGGCGGTGAGCAGCGGCAGGTTCAGCTCGTGGGCCGGGACATAACCGGAAATCAGCTTGAGTACCACGTCGCCGCGATCCTGCCGCCGCTGGCGTACCAGCACCCAATAGTCGCGATTCTGCCAATGCAGGGTCAGGCGCACCGAGACGCCCAGGTTCGCCAGCTCCAGGGAAAAACGCTCGGCATCGTCCACCGTCACCGGGCGACGACGTTGCAAGGTCTGGGAGAAATTCAAAGGCATCCCGACGCTTTGGTACGTCAGGCCTTCGGGTGTCGCTTCGACGAGCAGGGGCAGGGTTTTGAAGTTGCTTGGGTTCTTTCTGATGAGCGTACGCGGCATGTCGGCTCCTTCCTTAATGCCGCGCGGAGCGGCGTCAATTTTTACGTAGGACCTTGGCGACGGTCGAGACGTTATGGGCGAGGTGCAGCGGATTGATGGTGCCGACAATAGCACTGGCGACCCCAGGATGCTCAAACAACAGTTCGAAGCTGGCACGGACCGGGTCCACACCCGGGCTCAGGCAGACGTGACCGCTGGCCAGGGCCTTCTTCACCAGGATCGCTTTGCCGTGCTCGGCTGCGTAGTCAATGACAGCCTTCTCGTTTCGTTCGTTCAGATTGTAGGTGACCATCGCACAATCGCCTTGCTCCAAGGCTTTCAAACCGCCGTCGACGGTCTTGCCGGAAAATCCGAAGCCGCCGATCTTGCCCTCGCGCTTGAGCGCCGCCAGCGTTGGATAGACCTCGCTGTCGTTGAGGATTGCCAGGTCATTGCCGTCGGAGTGCACCAGCACCAGGTCGATATAGTCCGTTTCCAGGCGCTTGAGGCTGCGTTCCACCGAGAGTCGGGTATGGGCGGCACTGAAGTCGTGGCGCGACTGGCCGTCGCTGAATTCTTCGCCGACCTTGCTGACGATCACCCAGTCGTGTCGCTGGCCGCGCAACAGCGGGCCGAGGCGTTCCTCGCTGCTGCCATAGGCCGGCGCGGTGTCGATCAGGTTGATGCCCAGGTCGCGCGCCAGCTTGAGCAGCCTGCGCGCTTCGTCGTCATCGGGAATCTGGAAGCCGTTGGGGTACTTGACGCCTTGGTCGCGACCGAGCTTGACCGTGCCCAGGCCTAGGGGGGAAACCATCGGGCCGGTCTGGCCCAGCGGGCGATAGAAATCGTGCAGGGTCGGTTGGCTCATGGCAGCAATTGCTCCCAGGCAGGCACGCCCATGGGCGGTTTTGGCAGGTCCGGCAGTGGGGCTGGGTGGCTTGGCTTCAGACCATCGCGTTGCAGCGCGCTGATCACCCGATCGGCGAAATCCGGGGCCAGGGCCAGTTTGGTCGGCCAACCCACCAGCAGGCGATCCTGCTCGGCGAGGAAGGCGTTGTCCGGACGGGTCAGGCCCGATTGCAGCGGTTCGGCGCGATCGACCCGCAACGCGGCCCATTGCGCGGTGCTGAGATCGACCCAGGGCAGCAACTGGCCGAGTTCTTTCTGGGCGACGGCGATCTGCGCGGCGGGCTCGCGGGCCACGGCGTCGCCTTCAGCGAGATCGCCACCCAGGTACCAGACCCATTGGCCGTCGGCGGCCGGGTGGGTGGTCACGGTGACCCGTGGTTTTGGTCCACCGCCCAGGCAGTGGGCGTAGAGAGGCTTGAGGCTTGGGCCCTTGACCAACACCATGTGCAGCGGCCGGCGCTGCATGGCCGGTTGATCCAGGCCGAGGGCCTTGAGCAGGTCGGCGGTACCGCCCCCGGCGCTGAGGACAATGCGCTGGGCGCGAATCTCGCGGCCATCCACCTTCAGGCCTACCAGCTCGTCACCGTCGCGCAGCGGTTCGATGTGTTGTCCGGCCAGCAAACTGTCGCCGGCCAGTTCCGCCAGGCGGGCGATCAGGCTGGGAACGTCCACCACCAGTTCGGCCAGGCGATAGACCTTGCCCTTGAAGCGCTTGTCTTGCAGGGCTGGCGGCAGCTGCTCGCCCTTGACCTGATCGACGCGACCGCGCACGGCCTTGCTGGCAAAGAAGCTGGTGAGATTGCCGGCCAGGGTGCCCGGGGACCAGAGGTAATGGGCCTCGGACAGCAGGCGCACGCCGGACAGGTCCAGTTCACCTTCGCCCTTCAGGGCTTCGCGCCAGCGCCGTGGCATGTCGGCGATGGCTTCCGAGGCGCCGGTCAGGGCTCCGTGCAAGGCGTACTTGGCACCGCCATGAATGATGCCCTGGGATTTGACGCTCTGCCCGCCGCCGAGGCTGGCGCTTTCCACCAACACGGTCGAAAAGCCCTGGCGGCGCAGGCGCGCATTCAGCCAGAGGCCGGCGACTCCGGCGCCGACAATCAGAACGTCGGTGGAAATAACGGATGGCATGCGGCGACCTCGGAGGAAATGAAGCGGCAAGTTTCAAGCTTCAAGCTGCAAGTTACAAGCGAGAGGGGGTGCCTTCTCTTGCAGCTTCAGTGTCCGGCAGTCTTGGAAAACAACTGGATCACCACCACCCCCAACACAATCAACGCCATCCCCAGTATCGCCGGCACATCCAGCTTCTGCCCGTAGATGAACAACGCCGCCACACTGACCATGACGATCCCCATTCCGGCCCAGACCGCATACGCCACGCCCACCGGGACGGTGCGAACGACAAGGGTGAGCATCCAGAACGCAATGCCGTACCCGGCGATGACCAGCAACAGAGGCAGGGGTGTGCTCAAGCCTTTGATCGCTTTCATCGAAACGGTGGCGATCACTTCGGCGCAGATCGCGATAGCCAGGTAGTAGTAAGCGTTCATGGGCGACTCCTTTTTGAAGGTTGCGTCTTTCGATGTCGTCATTTTAGAGCGGCGTCAGATGGGGTAAAGTCATTACCTATCTGTATGCGAGATAGGTTGAGCCATGAATGTTCAGTGGAATCTGGAGCAACTGCGGCTGTTCGTCGGCGTCGCCGACAAGCGTTCGTTTTCCGCCGTGGCCCGGGACCAGCGCAAGGCGCAGTCGGCCATCAGCAGCGCAATTGCCCTGCTGGAAGCCGACCTGGGGGTTTGCCTGTTCGAGCGCAGCAGTGGCCGCCAGCCGAAGCTCACCGACGCCGGCCAGGCGTTGCTGGAAGAGGCGCGGGAAGTGTTGCGCCAGTGCGAGCGTCTCAATGGTCGGGCCCTGGCCCTGATGCGAGGGCAGGAAGCGTCGCTGCGACTGGCCCAGGACGAAGCCATGCCCTATCAACCCGTCATCGACAGCCTGGCGGCGCTGGCCGAACGATTCCCGACCCTCGAAGTGCAACTGGCCAGCGCCGCCCAGGGCGATGTTGCGCGCAAACTGGTGGAGCGTCGCGCCGACCTCGGGTTGTTGTTCTACCACGACCAGATCCCCGAGGCGCTGGAGCGCCGGGTGCTGGGCAGCGTCGAGATGGTGACGGTGTGCGGCCGGCAGCATCCCCTGGCCAATCATGCGTACGTAACCTGCCTGGAAATGGCCCGGCATCGCCAGTTGTTGATGGCGACCCAGTCCAGCGTCTACCCCGGCAGCGAGCAGGCCAGCCCACAGGTCTGGCGGGCTGACAGCTTCTATGTGTTGGCCGAATGGCTCAGGTGCGGACTGGGCTGGGCTTGGCTGCCACGGCATGTGGTGCAGTATCCGGCGTACCTGGGGGATATGGTCGAACTCAAGAGCGAATGGACCCCGCCGGCCCTCGTGGTGGAATTGGTCTGGCGCCGCGACGAACCCCTGGGCCCGGCCGCACGCTGGCTGGCGGAACGTTTTGCCGTGCAGTTGCAGGCGATCGGCTGAAAAACCGATAAACTCCGCCGCCATGAACAGAACTCTCTATAGCGCGTTGTTTTATCTGGGGCTGCCACTGGTAGCGATTCGGCTGTGGCTGCGGGCCCGCAAGGCGCCGGCTTATGCCCGGCGCATCGGCGAGCGTTTCTCCTGGGGTCTGCCGGTCATGGTGCCGGGCGGCATCTGGGTCCACGCGGTGTCGGTGGGCGAAAGCATCGCCGCCGCGCCGATGATCCGGGCCTTGTTGCAACGTTATCCGCAGTTGCCGATCACGGTCACTTGCATGACGCCCACTGGTTCGGAGCGGATCCAGGCCATGTTCGCCAACGAGCCGCGCATCCAGCATTGCTATCTGCCCTACGACTTGCCCTGCGCCGCCAAGCGTTTTCTCGACCGGGTCCGGCCGTCGCTGGCGGTGATCATGGAAACCGAGCTGTGGCCCAACCACATTCACCAGTGCGCCAGGCGCGGCATTCCCGTGGCCCTGGCCAACGCGCGGTTGTCGGAGCGCTCGGCGCGCGGCTATGGGCGTTTCCCCAAGCTCACTCGGCCGATGCTCGCCGAGATGAGCCTGTTCGCCGTCCAGACCGACGCCGAAGCCGAGCGTTTCCGTCAGTTGGGCGCCCGGGCGGAAACCGTCGAGGTCACCGGCTCGATCAAGTTCGACCTGACCATCGACCCGCAACTGTTGGAAAGCGCCAGCGCCTTGCGCCGCCAGTGGCTAGCCACGGAGCGCCCGGTCTGGATCGCCGCCAGTACCCATGAAGGCGAGGATGAAGTGGTGCTGGCCGCCCACCGTCGGCTGCTCGACAGCTATCCCGATGCGTTGCTGATCCTGGTGCCGCGTCATCCCGAGCGTTTCGACGCCGTGCACCAGTTGTGCGAAAGCCAAGGCTTCGCCACGGTCCGGCGCTCCAGTGCACAACCGGTCACCGCCCAGACGTCAGTGTTGCTGGGCGACACCATGGGCGAACTGCTGTTTCTCTACGCGTTGGCCGACAGTGCGTTCGTCGGTGGCAGCCTGGTGCCCAACGGCGGGCACAACTTGCTGGAGCCGGCGGCGTTACAGAAGCCGGTACTCAGTGGCCCGCACCTGTTCAACTTCCTTGAAATCGCCGCGCAACTGCGTGCCGCCGGGGCGTTGCAGGAAGTCGACGATGCCCAGAGCCTGGCCTTGGCGGTACAGCGTCTGTTCGAGCTGCCCCGCGATGCCCAGCGCATGGCCGAGGCGGGGTTGAAGGTGATGCGCACCAATCAGGGCGCATTGCAGCGGTTGCTGGAGGGGTTGGGGCGGTTGATCGATTGATCGCGAGCAGACCACCTGTCTTGGACTGGGAGCGTGCCTTTGTGGCGAGGGGATTTATCCCCGTTGGGGTGCGAAGCGCCCCCACTCTCAAACAACTGACACACCGCGCTGTCAGGTTTTAGGGCTGCTGCGCACCCCAGCGGGGATAAATCCCCTCACCACAAAAGCTCATTGCCACACACTATATCTCTACGTTATTGCGCCGGCCGCGAGCGCAACTGCTGCGCCGCTGCCTGGGCCAGGTCCGGTGGCAGGAAGTCCCGGTCCGGGTTGTAGTCAGGCTTGAGATAACGTGACAGATCCTGCAGATCCGCCGGGCTCAACGTCCCGGCGGCCTGCTTGAGCCGCAGGTTGTCGAGGATGTAGTCGTAGCGGGCGTTGTTGTAGTTGCGCACCGAGGTGTACAGCTGGCGCTGGGCATCGAGCACATCGACGATGTTGCGAGTGCCCACCTGGTAGCCGATTTCCGTGGCTTCCACCGCGCTCTGGTTGGAGATGATCGACTGGCGCCTGGCCTGGACCTGTTCCACGTCGGTGTTCACCGCGCGGTGCAGGTTACGGGTGTTTTCCACCACCTGCCGGCGCAGGCCTTCGCGCTGCTGTTCGGTCTGGGTGAGCTGCGAGTAGGACTCGCGCACCTGGGAGCTGGTCAGGCCGCCGCTATAGATCGGGATACTCAACTGCAAACCGATGGTACGTTGCTCGGCATCACTGCCATAGCGCTGTCCGGTAGGGCTCGGGTTGGTGAAGCCGAGGCCGTCGTTGTCGCCTTTTTTGTACTGGGCGATCGCATCGAGGGTCGGCGCATGACCAGCCTTGCGTTGGCGCAGGGTGTCTTCGGCGGCATCAACGGCGTAGTTGCTGGCCAGCAGGTTCAGGTTCTGCTTGGCTGCCGTGTCGACCCAGGCCTTGGCGTCGTTCGGTGCCGGCGGCAGGATCGGCAGGGTGTGGACGATGCCCTGGAGCGAGTTGTACTGGCGGTTGGTCAGGGTGATCAAGGCTTCGAAGGCGTCATCGACCTGGCGCTGGGCGAGGATCCGGTTGGCCCGTGCCGTATCGTAGCTGGCCTGGGATTGCAGCACGTCGGTCTTGTCCGACAGGCCCACGTCGAAGCGCTCGTTGGACTGGTCGAGCTGGCGCTTGAGCGCCGCTTCCTCAGCCTTGGTCGAGGCCAGGTTGTCCTGGCTGCGCAGCACATTGAAATAGCTCTCGGCGCTTTGCAGGATCATGTTCTGTTCGGTGGCCGACAGTTGCAGCGAGGCTTGTTCGTTGACGGACTTTGCCGCCTGGAGTTGGAACCAGCGGTCGGCACGGAAAATCGGTTGGGACAGCGTGGCTTGGTAGACCGTGGCGCTGCGGGTGGCGGTCAGCGCCGGCTGGTCGAGCTCGGTACGGGTGTTGTTCAGGTCGGCCCCGGCCGAAAGGTTGGGCAACAACCCGGCGCGCGCCTGGGGTACCACTTCCTTCTGGGCGCCGTATTGAGCGCGGGCGGCGGCCAGGTCGGCGTTGTTGTCCACGGCCTCCTGGTACACGCTCACCAGATCGGTTTTGGTGGTCAGGGGCGCTTCGGCAGCCCAGGCCATTCCATTGAACGCACAAGACACGGCGAGGGCCAGTGAAAGTTTGCGCAGCATGAGGCAATCCCTGCTTTATAAAATGAGAGTTCACGAATGAGAGTGCGCATGTTGATGTGCGCGGCGTAGCGAGTGTAGTTGCGCGCACGCGCCGCAACAATCCTGTATATGCGCCATTCATCACGCCTTTTACCCGGGTGATGGCGTTCTCTCGTGGTTGTGTCTAGACTGGCCGGGTTCTTGTCGGGGTGCCTTGCTATGAGGCTGAGATCGAATAATTTCGGATCCCGTTGAACCTGATCAGGTTAGCGCCTGCGTAGGGAACAAGATTTCTCGTCACCCGGCGAGTCCTCTTGTGCTTCGTCCGGGATGTCGTTCGACCATTGAACGCACTCGAGCAGCAAGCACAGCGTCCGCACTTTCGTGCAGGGATGCGTCCATTCGTTACAGGTTCGCTCCGACAAAAATCCACTGCCTGGATGTGTGTCTGGAGAGCCCGTGATGACGACAAAAGCAAAAAACGCGACCAACCTCAGCGATTCGGCCAAGGTCGATGAGCAATCGGTCCAGCCCTTTACCCGCTCGCAAAAAATCTATGTCCAGGGCAGTCGCCCGGACATCCGCGTGCCCATGCGCGAAATCAGCCTCGACGTGACCCCCACCGACTTCGGCGGCGAAATCAACGCGCCAGTGGTGGTGTATGACACGTCGGGCCCGTACACCGACCCGAACGTGATCATCGACGTGCGCAAAGGCCTGGCCGATGTGCGTTCTTCGTGGATCGAAGCCCGTGGCGACACCGAACGCCTGGCGGGCCTGAGTTCCAACTTCGGTCAGGAACGCCTGGCCGATCCCGAACTGACCAAGCTGCGCTTCGCCCATGTGAATAACCCACGTCGTGCCAAGCCGGGCGCCAACGTCAGCCAGATGCACTACGCGCGCAAAGGCATCATCACCGCCGAGATGGAATACGTTGCCATCCGCGAAAACATGAAGCTGGAAGTGGCCCGCGCCGCCGGCCTGCTGGACCAGCAACACGCCGGCCACAGCTTCGGCGCCAGCGTGCCGAAAGTCATCACCCCGGAATTCGTACGCGATGAAATCGCCCGTGGCCGCGCGATCATCCCGGCCAACATCAACCACACCGAACTGGAACCGATGATCATCGGCCGTAACTTCCTGGTGAAGATCAACGGCAACATTGGCAACAGTGCCCTGGGTTCGTCCATCGAAGAAGAAGTGGCGAAATTGACCTGGGGCATCCGCTGGGGCTCGGACACGGTCATGGACCTGTCCACCGGCAAGCACATCCATGAAACCCGCGAATGGATCATCCGCAACTCGCCAGTGCCGATTGGCACCGTGCCGATCTACCAGGCCCTGGAAAAAGTCGGCGGCGCGGCCGAAGACCTGACCTGGGAGCTGTTCCGCGACACGCTGATCGAACAGGCCGAACAGGGCGTCGACTACTTCACCATCCACGCCGGCGTGCTGCTGCGCTACGTGCCGCTGACCGCCAAGCGCGTCACCGGTATCGTCAGCCGGGGTGGTTCGATCATGGCCAAGTGGTGCCTGGCGCACCATAAAGAAAACTTCCTCTACACTCACTTCGAAGACATCTGCGAAATCATGAAGGCCTACGACGTCAGCTTCTCGCTGGGCGATGGCCTGCGTCCCGGCTCGATTGCCGACGCCAACGACGAAGCGCAGTTCGGTGAGCTGGAAACCCTCGGCGAGTTGACCAAGATTGCCTGGAAGCACGACGTGCAATGCATGATCGAAGGCCCGGGCCACGTGCCGATGCAGTTGATCAAAGAGAACATGGACAAGCAGCTCGAGTGCTGCGACGAAGCGCCGTTCTACACCCTGGGCCCACTGACCACCGACATCGCGCCGGGCTACGACCACATCACCTCCGGTATCGGTGCGGCGATGATCGGCTGGTTCGGTTGCGCCATGCTCTGCTACGTGACCCCGAAAGAACACTTGGGGCTGCCGAACAAGGATGACGTCAAGACCGGGATCATCACCTACAAGATCGCCGCCCACGCGGCCGACTTGGCCAAAGGTCACCCCGGCGCGCAGATCCGCGACAACGCCTTGAGCAAGGCGCGCTTCGAGTTCCGCTGGGAAGACCAGTTCAACCTTGGCCTGGACCCGGACACCGCCCGTTCGTACCACGACGAAACCCT
Source organism: Pseudomonas brassicacearum (assembly GCF_000585995.1). NCBI lineage: Bacteria > Pseudomonadati > Pseudomonadota > Gammaproteobacteria > Pseudomonadales > Pseudomonadaceae > Pseudomonas > Pseudomonas brassicacearum. The sequence goes on from NZ_CP007410.1 coordinate 599,406, forward strand.
GCCGAAGGACTCGGCCAAGGTCGCGCATTTCTGCTCGATGTGCGGGCCGAAATTCTGCTCGATGAAAATCACCCAGGAAGTGCGCGAGTACGCGGCCAACCAGCGCATTGAAGCGGTGGATGTCGATGTCGCCCAGGGCTTGGCGGAGCAGGCTGAGCGGTTCAAGCAGGAAGGTAGTCAGCTTTACAAGAAAGTGTGATGTGAGCCCAAGGTGGCGGTGATTTCACCGCCGCCTTCGCGAGCAAGCCCGCTCCCACAGTAGATCGTTGGTGTACGCAGCTTTTGTGTTCACAGCAGATCCATTGTGGGAGCGGGCTTGCTCGCGAAGGCGATCATCAGAACAACAAATATTCCTCTGAGATAACACTCTTGAACATCCAACCCAGCACCTACTCCCCAGACACCGCCGTCCCCCTGGACAAACGCGTCTTCGGCGCCCGCGATCTGTTTTCCCTGTGGTTCTCCCTCGGCATCGGTTTGATGGTCTTGCAGGTCGGCGCCTTGCTCGCGCCGGGTCTGGGCCTGAGTGGTTCGTTGCTGGCAATTTTCCTCGGTACGCTGGTGGGCGTCCTGCTGCTGGCGGCGGTCGGCGTGA